>NZ_JAAXPV010000014.1 GCF_012396615.1 Rothia terrae
GAGCAACGGTTCTTCCGGTATGGCTTGAGGTTATTTGTAGTGATTTAATCCTCTTATTTTTGCCGCTGGTGGGGCCGTTGTCTAGTTGGTGGGGTGTGGGTGTGTTCCTACTTTTGAATAAGCCTCAAAAGCTGCATTTTTTGAAAAATTTTTAACCCGTTTCGGGGTGGGTGGTTAACGACGGCTTAATATAACGCTAAGTAGGCGTATGATGCAATTCGGTTAATGTTACCGGCTGGTATGCAAAACGCCTAGTGAGATGCGGTATTAGAGTAAAACCCGTATGAAATAAGGGTTCTGGCGGTGTGACTGAGGTAAAAACAGTGCCTCAACGCGGTTAAAAAGATAAACTAATCACATTAAAGGGTAAACACTGAAATGTTGCCATTATTCGTATTCTTATCGTTCCGCGTGAATATTCACCGCCTGGTAATTTATTCAACACGCAGTGTGCTGAGCAATTTTAAGGCCGTGAAAATCAGCTCCCCAACCGGACGGGGAAGGGCGTCCTGTGGGGGGACCCTAAAGAGCGCCAATCTTACTCTTACACCTCAACCTATGAATCCGCTGTGTGCTGCTGTAGCCTCAGCTATGCATTCTTCAAAATGTCCGCGCAATCACCGCTAACATGACGCTCCACAGTTACGCTTATACCTATGAGCAGTAAAGCAACAGACATCGCCAAAAACCTTCCCAAACTCGAACACCTCGACGGCAGTCCCATTCGCGCCCTCGTGGTGGATGATGAAGCAATGCTCGAAGAGCTCATTAGCGTTGGTCTTCGCATGACGGGATGGGACGTAAAGTCTGCAGGCAGTGGCCCTGCCGGTTTGGCGATCGCCCGTGACTGGCGTCCAGACGTACTGGTGCTGGATATCATGATGCCCGGTTTTGACGGCGTTGAGCTGCTTTCTCGCGTGCGCAAACTATACCCCGACGTTCCCTGCCTTTTCCTGACTGCTAAGGATTCAGTGGATGACCGCATCGTTGGCCTTGCTGCGGGCGCTGACGATTACGTGACCAAGCCCTTCTCTATGGAAGAAGTCATGATTCGCTTGCACCGCCTGGTGCAACGCTCCGGTGTTACCGCGGCGACCGACGCCGAGCTTGTGGTGGGTGACCTCATTCTCAACACCGACACCCGCGAGGTCAGCCGCGGCGGCGAAGACATTCAGCTCACCGCCACCCAGTTTGATTTGCTGCGCTACCTCATGGAAAACGCAAAGCGCGTAGTCTCAAAATCCCAGATTCTCGATAACGTCTGGAACTACGACTTCGGCGGCCAGGCAAACATTGTGGAGCTCTACATCTCATACCTGCGCAAGAAAATTGATGCAGGACGCGAGCCCATGATTCACACCGTGCGCGGTGCAGGCTACGTCATTAAGCCGGTTCAGTAGCGTTTCGTGAAACCGTTGCAGCCTACGTCTTACGCGCCCGTATTGCGCCTGCGCACCAGATTAACCGCGATTTTGGTGGTCATGCTGGGCATCGTTTGTCTCATTATTGGTGTCTCAAGCTACGTCACCCTCAAACAGTCTCTCTATAACCAGGTGCAGGGCAGGCTCGATGAGGCTTCTCACCGAGCTATCAATCCGCCGTTTGAGAACGACTTTCCGTTGCAGAGCGGAAATCGAGAGCCCGCTGAATGTAGCCAGCTCAATGGCAAAGGCCTGCTGGATGCGCCCGGTCAAGCATCCGGAACCCTCAGCTTGTGCGCGGCAGATGGCAAGGTCACTGCAGACGGTGTTCTCAACACCTCGGGTGGTCAAGATCAATTATCAGAGGCTGACAAGCAGAAACTGCTAAGCCTACCCGATGACGGCAACTCCGTAAAAGTTGAGTTGGATGCCGGCCACTACCTGGTGAACTCGCACTCAACGGGGGCAAACAGCATTATCGTCACCGGCGTTCCGCTGGATGACACCCGTAAAACTCTTGCCGTTTTGGTGAGCGTTATTGGCGCCGGATCGCTGGCTGCCATGGTCTTTGCCGGCTGGTTTGGCTCATCCATTATTCGCCGCACCATGCAACCGCTAGAACGCGTCTCATCGGTGGCAATCGACATCGCTGAACTCGATTTGGCGACCACCCGCGTCCCCGAGAACCTGCGCGTTGAACGACGCGACACCAACCCTGCAACAGAGATCGGCTCGGTGGGGCACGCGCTGAACCAGTTGATCAATAACGTAGACTCGGCTCTCGTCGCCCGCCAACGCACCGAAGACCAGATGCGCGTCTTCGTGGCGGACGCATCCCACGAACTGCGCACCCCGCTAGCGGCTATCAAAGGCTATTCCGATTTGATGCGCTGGACGGAAAACCTCAGTAGCGAGGGCGAAAAATCCCTAAGTCGCATTGACTCGCAGACCTCCCGCATGTCTCACTTGGTCGAAGATCTGCTGCTACTTGCCCGCCTTGATGAAGGACGCGAACTCAAACTTTCTGACGCTGACCTCACCGAACTTTTGGTAGAGAACGTGCTCGATCTGCAGGTTGCTGCACCCGACCATGAGTGGCATATTAACGTTCCCGACGAACCCATTGAGGTGCGCGGCGACCAAAACCAGTTACAGCAGGTGGTTCTTAACCTGCTCTCCAACGCACGTAAGCACACGGACGCTGGGACTGTGGTGACCGCGTCCTTGAGCCTGAGTGACGACGGAAAATATGCCCTCATCAGCATTGAGGACAACGGCCAGGGTATTGACCCCGAGTTCCAGCCCAAGATTTTTGACCGTTTCTCGCGTGCCGACAAAGCGCGTTCCGGGTCTGATGGAACATCCGGCTTGGGCCTGCCCATTGTGAAGGCGATTGTGGAGGCGCACCGCGGGCAGATTTCGGTGGACTCGCATCCCGGTGCCACGAAGTTCACGGTGATGCTACCGCGGGATTAGGAATTATTGCGTAGAGTAAAAACGTGAAATTACAAAAAATTCCGGATGGGCTATGGGTCTTTGCTGGCGGTGGCGCTGGCGCTTTCATGCGTGCTGTACTGACTGAAATCTTTCCGCAGACCTTTCTTCACCTGCCGGTGGCAGTGCTGTGCATCAACGTGCTTGGTGCGTTTCTGCTCGGTTGCTTGCTGCGCTTCTTAGCTGTGAGTGGGCAGGATGCGGGCTGGCGCAAAGCGACCCGCCTCGGCGTGGGCACCGGCGTCATGGGCGGCTTTACCACCTACTCTTCATTTGCTGTTGGCGCTGTTTCGATCGCAACATCGGGATCTGTTGCCGCCGCGTTCATGTATGTCTCCGCAAGCATTATCTTGGGTTTTCTTGCCTGCTTTTTAGGGCAGATCATCGGCGAAAAATTAGGTTTCACCAGTAAAAATAGTCAAAACGGCATAAAAATTAGAGGGGTGCGCTAATGCTCTGGTGTCTGATTTTTCTTGCCGGTGGCGCCGGGGCATGGTGCCGTTTCTCTCTAGATTCAGCCCTCAAAAAACGCTGGACGCATCCCGTCCCTATTGGCACGGTGACCATCAACTTTCTGGGATCTTTCGCCCTCGGATTACTCACCGGCTACGCCCTTACCCACCCCGAACACCAGATTCTCACCACCGTTATCGGCGTTGGCTTCTTGGGCGGTTTCACCACCTTCTCAACCGCCATGGTCGAGGCAGTCAATGCCGCGCGCAGTGGGCAGGCACTCGCATCCTTCTGGCTGGCTCTTGGGCAAATAATCGGTGCGCTAATTCTTGCGTTCGCCGGGCTCACTCTCGGCACGGCTGTCTTCTAGCTCACCCCACCGGGTGCGGGGTATCTCAAGAAAATCTCCCGCACTCCCACGCCCACTCGGGTATAGGCTGAAAAGACAAGCCCTCAAACGGAAGAACCCCAATGTCTAAATCAGTAGAACCCATCCGTAGTGCCCAGCGCGTTGTCGATACCCTTCGCAACCAGGGCGTGAAATATGTTTTCGGTATTCCCGGCGCGAAAATTGACGGCGTCTACGATGCCCTGGTTGATGCTGATGACATTGAGCTGGTGGTCTGCCGCCACGAACAGAACGCTGTCTTCCTCGCGCAGGGCTGGGCACGCGTCACCGGCGAGCCCGGCGTCGTCCTTGTCACCTCAGGCCCCGGCACCACCAACATCGCAACCGGCCTGCTCACCGCAAACACCGAGCAGGATCCCGTGGTCGCTATCGCCGGCACGGTTGGTCTGCCCGACCGCCTCAAGCGCACTCACCAGTCCATGAACGCCGTTAACTTCTTGGCGCCCGTCACTAAGAGCTCCGTTGAATCAACGGCTGCCAGCGATGTCACCGAGGCGGTTGCTAACGCCTTCCGCACCTCAATGACCGAACCCAAGGGTGCTGCCGCAGTGATGCTACCCGCATCCGTACAGTCAACGCAGAGCGTGCGACCCGCCATGAAAAAGCTACTCGTGCCCAAGCTTGGCCACGCAGACATGGAAGCCATCGAGCAGGCTGCGCAGATGATCAAGGACGCTGAATGCCCGGTTATTCTGCTGGGCCTGCGCGGCGCAAATGTTGAAAGCACCGCCGCCGTGCGTCGTCTGCTGGAAAGCACCGAGCTGCCCGTAGTTGAAACTTTCCAGGCGGCCGGTGCAGTGTCACGCGACCTTGAAGACCGCTTCTTAGGACGCGTGGGGCTCTTCCGCAACCAGCCCGGCGACATCATGCTCAACAAGGCTGACCTGGTACTCACCGTGGGTTACGACACCGTTGAATATGACCCCTTTATCTGGAATGACAAGCACGAACGCGACATCATCAGCCTAGATACCCTGCCCGCTCTGCTCGATAACCACTACGAACCTACCCTCGAATTGCGCGGCAAAATCTCCACCAGCCTGGACATTCTCGAAGAGAAACTTCGCGGTTACACGCTCTCCGATAAGGCGCGCGAGATGGTGGGTGAACAGCGTCGTGCACTTGCCGTAATGGACGAGCAGGCTCTGGCGCAGCAGGACACCGCAAAGGGTGTAAACCCCGCGCGATTGACCTTAGAGATGCGCGAATTTATTGATGATCAGACCGTCGTTGCAGCCGATATTGGGTCGCACTCCATCTACCTCGCACGTTACTTCCGTTCCTACCAACCTCGACACTTGCTGTTCTCCAACGGTCAGCAGACCCTAGGCGTGGCACTTCCCTGGGCGATGGCAGCGGCACTGGCAAACCCAGAGCAGGTAGCGGTCTCGGTGTCAGGTGACGGCGGCTTCTTGTTCTCGGGCGTCGAGCTTGAAACCGCAACCCGACTGGGCCTCAATCTCGTGCACGTGATCATGCGCGATAATACCTACGATATGGTCGCCTTCCAGCAGCAGATGAAATACGGACGCGACTCAGGCGTGGAGCTCGGCGACTACGACTCCGTGAAGTTCGCTGAATCCTTCGGCGCTAAAGGACACCGCGTCCACACGCTTGAGGGCTTCAGAAAAGCCTTCGCGCAGGCTCTGCAAGAGGACGGCGTCTCGGTGATTGACGTGACCGTTGACTACACCGACAACGTAGATCTCGCCGCTCACCTGGACGAAAGCGCGCTTTCCTAAAAACTCCAGACAGCGCGCCAGCGGGGCTACACGGTTATTACCGTGTAGCCCCTTCGTTTAACCTAACGCTCAGCTGGTACACAGCTTGTACTGAGTGGGCATATACGTACGTTTGTCATCGTTGAACGAAGGCAGATAGATGAGAGGATGCGCGTGAGTAACTGGGTGTATATGGGGTACTCGGGTTTGACCTGGGGTCTGGTGCTGTGTGGGGTGGCGCTCCCCGTGTTGGCGGTTGCTCAGTGGAAGCTCAGGACGCGGTTGCGCGCCTACTGGCTGATGGTGACGGGTGCTCTGATTATCTACAGCTGCGGCGTGTTCGCGCTGACGCTCTTACCGCTCCCGCAGTATGCACAGGTGGTCTGCAGTAGCAACCCTGTGCGACTGGTTCCCTTCCATTCATTTGCCACCGTGGCACAGGCGGCGGATCGCTACGGGGTGTTGCGAACGGTGCGGTCGCAAGACTTCTGGCAAATTGTTTTGAACGTGGTATTAATGGTTCCACTAGGCTTTATAGCCCGCGCAGTATTCAAGCGCGGGGTAGTGCCGTCGACAGGATGCGCCTTTGCGGCATCCGCCTTCATCGAGTGCTCACAACTTACCGGCCTATGGGGCTTGTACGACTGCGCCTACCGCATCTTTGATGTCGACGACCTGATGACCAATACGTTCGGCGGCCTCATTGGCGCGATATGCGCCGTGGTGTGGATTGCCGCCCGCAAGCGTCCTGAAGCCCCATTTATTCCGCCGTGGGCATCTACACAGCGGGACGAAGTACCCTCTACCACTTCGGTTGATGAAGTGTTCGCCCGCCTGACCGAAGGCTGCGATGATGTGCGCGACAAGGCAACGCGAGATCAAGAGCTGGTGCTTTCAGGTAGGTAAAATAGTAAGGCTTGTTCAAAAGCTCCGGATGCGTTGATTGATTGAAAGGTAGTTCGTGGATTTTTCTCTGCTTCTTCACCACGCGCTGACCTTGCTCATCGGGGCTTTTATCATCTGCGCTCTCGTTGTGGTGGTTGCACGCCTCCGGTGGGGGTGGCATCCCTCGGCTCTTCGGCTGACCGCACTACCAATTCTTGCGGTGTATGCCGTATTTGTTATAGCCGTGACCTTACTGCCCTTGCCCGACAAAACCACGTTTACCTGCGGTAGCCCGTACTTCTACCCCAGATTTTTTGTGGGGTGGAGCGTCCACTTCGCCCTGCAACACAATACGTCGTTGGTGGGGGCTTTCCTCTCTAAATACACGGCTCAGGTTCTACTGAACATCGCCCTGTTTATTCCTCTTGGCGCATTTTTAAACTGGCTGTTTCGCCTCAACTTCAGGGCCGCGCTCCTGATCGGTTTTGCCTGCACTTTGGGCATCGAACTGACGCAGCTCACCGGGCTCTGGGGCTACTACGACTGCGCCTATCGAACCTTCGACGCCGAAGACTTGCTCGGCAACACCTGTGGCGCTGTGCTCGGCTGGATTGCCGTGGAATGGACGCGCCGCCGCGTCCGCGGAATCAAGGGTCTACCTAACCTGTAACAAGCCCTCTGATGCTCAGGAAAGTATCGAGGTTACAAAAGTACCGGTCCGCGAGTAAAGGTGTAGGGGGTGCCGTTCACGCTGACTCGTCGAGTGGAATAAATATTGATGCCTGCAGAACAGGTCGCGTACGAGATTTTTGAGGCAAATTTCGGTGGCACATCAGCGATATAAGTTCTATCGGTGGCGTTGTAGGCCCAGCCGCCGCTGTATCGAATGGTGTAGGCGTTGTATCCACTTCTTACCGGCGCTGTGGAATCAAGCGTTGGTGTTGTCCACACCGGAACATAGGTAGGATCCGCTGCCAATCGAGTGTTTACCCATGTCAGAGTACCTAGAGAAGTAGGAAAGTAGATGGTCATGCTTGCGTTGGTTACCCTATCGGTGCGTGAGACGCCACCCACCCATAGACCGCCGGTAGGGTAGGTTTCTTTGGTGCCGTCAATGTAGAGCGTAGAAGTGCCAGCACCCGCAGTTGTACATGATTTTCCAGCCAGCAATTTACCCTGCAAACTTTTAGCGGTTTCTCGTGAAGCCGCGTACGCGGGCACGGCAGAGGTTGCGAGGACGACGGGGGTAGCCCAAGCGAGTCCTTTAACAAGGGTTCGTCTGTTGGTGGATTGTTCTGGCATGAATACTTCTATCTGGAGGGTCTAGGGGAAAGACAGTAAGCTGAGCACTGTGGGCTATGTGATTACTATAACACGACTGATGAGGTGGGCTGGCTTTTGTTTCTAACTCACCACTAAGTGTCCATAAAAGCGTCAAAATACCCGGGAAAAACAGTGTATTTTGACGCTTTCGTGGTCACTGTGAAGTTTTTGTGGTCACTTTACGACGCGGCGGACGCGGGCGAGGAGACAAGGATGCGGCAGTGCGGTACAGCGCGCTACGAGCGCCTACTCGAAGAAGCTCCGCTTAATCACCGGGATCTCGCCGGTGGGAGCGTAGGTAGCTGCGGCGCTTGCTGCGGTGGCCTGCGTATCTTCGTAAGTTGGAATAATCTCTGCTGACTTGGAACGATACATATGCTTATTTGCCCATAGACCAAATGCGAGCACTGCCAGCGCAACCGCAATAGAAATAAAGAGGTAGATGGACGCGCGTCCTTCGTAGTAGAGCGTGAAGAATGAGCCGCCCATAAAGCCACCGGCAATCGGTGCGCAGACGGGAACCCAGGCGTAGAACCAGCGCGAGCGTCCTTTGCCGTGAATCGGCAGGATAGCGTGCATGAGGCGCGGGCCGAAGTCGCGGGCTGGGTTGAGGGCAAAGCCTGTTTGGCCGCCCAGGCCAATGACGAGCACGGTGACCATGAAGCCGAAAGCGATGGGCTTGAGTACGTCATTGAGGTTCAGGGTCAGTTCAGAGCCGGTCAGTGCCGGGGTGAAGTTGACGCCCACGTAGAGTGCGGAGAACACCAGCAGGAAGGTGCCGATCATTTCTGAGAGCGCGTTGGTGAAGTAGTTGTGAATAGCGGGTACGGTAGCGAAAACACCGAGTTTAATTTTCTTGTCGCCGGTTGCTTTCCAGTGGGGGAGGTAGTTGAGGTAGACCATTCCAGCACCTGCCATAGCACCGAGAACTTGCGCGATGATGTAGCCGGGAACCTTTGACCACGGAAATTCGCCGTATGCTGCAAGACCGATGGATACCGCCGGGTTGAGGTGGGCGCCGGAGTAGTGGTGCGATGCGTAGACGCCGAATGCCACCGCAAAGCCCCAGCCGAAGGCGATGGTGAAGAAGTTGTCGCCGTGGCCTTTAGAGCGGCGAAGTTCGACGGTTGCGATGACGCCGCAGCCGAGGGTCACCATGATCATGGTGCCTAGAAATTCCGCCAGGTAGGGGCTGATGGTGTGCATAGGAGCTCCTGTAGAGGATGCGTGGTTTTGGTTTTCTTGGTTTTATCAAACGCTCTTTTGTGGGGTGGTGCAACGGTTAGGTGTAAAGGTGCTTTAAGTACTTAAGCGGTTTTGCGTGGGTTTGTGTGGCTTTATGTGTTGAATATTACGGTTGTTTATGCACCGCGGGTTGTGGTTAGACTTTGAGTGCCCGGCGTCCTTTAGTTGCACAGTTCGGTTCAAGTTTCCCTGTGCATTCTGAGATTCTTTAGGGTTCAAATTTTTGCGGCGCCGGTTAGACCGAATGCATAAATATAAGGTAGGGTGAATCTTATTCATTTTGAGGTGCCTCGAGCATGTGTTGGTTAAGAAGGAACGCCTATGTCCGCTGTAAAGTCGTCGACTCAGCAGAGCAATAACCCTGCTGACGCGTACGCGCACGAGCAAGAAGGCTTTGAGCAGGGTCTTAAACCCCGCCAAATTCAGATGATTGCCATGGGCGGTTCCATTGGTACCGGCCTGTTTTTGGGTGCCGGTGGGCGACTGGCAGATGCTGGTCCTTCACTCTTTATCCTGTACGCGGTCGCCGGTTTCTTTGGCTACCTCATCTTGCGTCAGCTGGGTGAGCTGGTTGCTTACCGTCCTTCGTCTGGCTCCTTTGTCTCATACACTCGCGAGTTCTACGGTGAAAAGTCCGCCTACTTTGTGGGGTGGATGTACTGGCTGTCATGGGCTACCACCGCGATCGTGGATGCTACGGCTATTGCTATTTACTTCCGCTGGTTTGGTCAGTACGTGCAGTTCATTAACGACATTCCGCAGTGGGTTGTTGCCCTCGTTGTTGTGGTCGTCGTGGTTGGCATGAACCTGGTGTCGGTCAAACTCTTTGGAGAACTCGAATTCTGGTTCGCGCTCGTTAAAGTCGGTTCGCTGGTGATTTTCATGCTGGTGGGTATTTTCTTCATCATCTTTGGAACCCCCAACGGTAGTGAAACCGGTATCTCGCTCATTACAGACCACGGTGGTCTTCTGCCGAACGGTCTGATGCCTGCGCTCGTTGTCTCTCAGGGCGTTATCTTCGCTTATTCAGGTATTGAGCTGGTGGGCACCGCATCCGGCGAAACCAAGGACGCGCGTAAAACCATTCCGCGTGCGGTCAACACTGTGGTGTGGCGTATTGCGATTTTCTACGTTGGCTCGATTTTGCTGCTGACCATGCTGCTGCCCTACACCGCGTACTCCGCCGATGAGTCACCGTTTGTGACCTTCTTTGAATCTATTGGTGTTTGGTATGCTGCACCGATTATGCAGTTGGTGGTTATTACCGCGGCGGCATCATCACTCAACGCTGGTTTGTACTCGACCGGTCGCATCATGAACTCCATGTCACGTAACGGCTCAGCCCCCGAGTTTGCTGGCAAGCTCTCCGCTAAGGGTGTGCCTTACGGTGGTATTTTGATGACCGGTTTTGTGGCGATGCTCGGCGTCGCGCTGAACTGGTGGGTACCCGAGGATGCGTTCGAGATCGTTCTGAACATTTCAGCGATTGCGATTGTTATCGGCTGGGCTGCGATTACTATGCCGCACATGAAGTTTGTGGCGCTGGCTCGCAAGGGCAAGTACACCCGCCCGGATTACCGCTCACCGTTAGCGCCCTTTACCAACTGGATCACCATGATCTTCTTGGCGGGTGTGATGGTGCTGATCCTCTTTGATTACCCGGTGGGCACCTACACGATGGCGTCCATGGGCGTGGTCATTCCTCTGCTGGTGGTTGGCTGGTTCTTCGTGCGTCATCGCGTGCACGAACTTGCTGAACAGCGAGAAGAAGAGGGCACGCACTCCTCCATTACTCTGCCGTAAGCATCCTTAAAACAAGGGCCGCGTTTCTACTGTAAATAGTAGAAATGCGGCCCTTTTGGTTTTTGGGTTCACCCGGAGGCAAGTGTACCGGCGGCAAACTAGCTGGGCTGAGTCTAAAGATTCCGAGTGAGCGAGGAAGTAAATCTTTGGGCTCAGAACCAATGCATAAATCGCCGTGTGAGCGAAGTGAACCCGCGCGAGAAGGATTGTTTGCCGCCGCTGTACTTGCGTAGGGTACTTAAGCCCTTATAAATAAACCTCTTTATATACGGGGTCTATAAGTTTTTAACCCTTGTATTCCCAAACGCGCACGTAGTCGACCTCAACCGCGCAGTCACGGCTGGAATCAGCGAAGCCACCCCACCACTGGTTACCTGCCTGCATGCAGATACGTAGGTGGAACTTAGCGCCAGCAGGAAGAGCCTCTATGTATTCGGGGGTGTCTGCAGGAACAAAGAGGTATTCCAAATCGTCAAAGAAGAATCGAACACCTTCGGGGGTCTTCTCTACAGTCCAGGTATGGAACTCATCTGCTAGAACCTGGCCCAGAACCGGAATAAATTTGTTGGTTTTGATACGGTTTCCGGGCTTCTGTTCATAATGGACAGTTCCCTCTGAGCGGTTGCTGGGGTCAGTCTTGGTTTTTCCTGAGGTGTAACCGTATGATTCCGCGATATCGATTTCGCCCTTAAGCTTTGAGTCGTCAGGGCGCATCCAGAGACCGCCCCATGCACCGATGTGCTCGGGAGTAGAAGCCGGTTGCTTAGCTCGGTACTCTACGCGGAAGTTTTCTGCTGAGAACTTGCCGATAGTGTCGATATAACCGGTTGCCCAATCGCGCACCTTGCCATCATTGAAAGTGCGCTCTTGGCCCTTGGGTAGCTTCTTGAGCCAGATTTTTGCAACTGAATCTTGAACAGTCACAGCATCTGAAAGAATAACTCCCTGGTCGAAACCAACATAGGTGTTATTGCGGACGCGCCACTTTGCGCCGTTGATGGCGGGTGCATCGAAGTCGTCTTCGAAGATCATCTTGCCCCACTGGGAGTTAGCAGGCTGGGTCAAGGCGCCGCGGAACTGACCCCATGCACCTGCGGTTGCGTTGTTCGCATCCAGCGGGGTTGCCGCGGGGGCGTCCTTGCTGACGTATCCGCTGAAGCCGGTACCGGTGCCTGCGGGGGTTGCAGATAGAGGAACAGTGGTGTCGTCGATACTAATGCGCATTGCTTCACGTCCGGTGAGAACAAACTGAGCTTCGATGTGGCGAAGACGCGCACTGATTGCCAGGTCGAAAGTGATGTTCTCGTTAACAAGGGGGCGGGGGATGGTGAGGTCCTGTTTCTTGATGACCTCGGTCTTGCCGTTCATAATGCGTTCGATAGCAAGAGTGTACTTCTGGTAGGCGCGCACGGTGAGTGATGCTGCGTAGAAGTTCTTGCCGTCGGCGGTGCGGCGAAGAATGACGCGGGGTACTACGCTGCCGCGTGCGGGGGCAACGGTGGTGAACTGCGCAGATACCAGCGCGTCTGAGGGGGACTTTTCGGGGGCGGGGATAAAGCGGGCACCGGTTGCGGGGGTTGCAGTGAATGCCTGCGCGTAGGGGTTAACGTACTTTACTTCGTTCAGGGGAGTGAATCGCAGGTTGCCACCGGGCAGGGTTTCGTTGTTGAGGGCAACGGGTGCTGCCTGCGCTACGGGGGTGAGCGCGAAGGTTGCAAGGCCGGCGATTGATGAGGTCAGTACGGTGCGTCGTGAAAATGAGCGCATGATGATGTGATTCTCCATGGTGGGGGACTTGGGGGATGGGGGGGATTCGTCTTTTCGACGACAATGGCTGAATGATTGGGGGTTATTCAGCTAGGGGATTTTGTCCGCCGAAAAAGCGATGAGTAAAAACCTACCAACAAAAAATCAGACCGCCAAGTGTGCAGGATTGGGATCGGTGCGAAAAAAAGATAATTGGGCTGATAGTTTTCGAGGAAACAATAGGTTATCTAGGGCAAACACTTTTGGGGACAAAATTTTAGTGATTTGGCATACATTTTTATTTAAGGCATAGTTGTGTGACCTGTTCGTGGTTCTAAATATAATAATTATGCTTAGCAGCCTATAAAAATTTAGTTACTGACAGGTTGTTGTGGTTCCTAAATCCGCGTCATTGCAGCGTTTAAAGGTGTTTCGGTAGGCTACTAAATAATTTAAATGACCTTAATTAAATTATTATTTTTAAGCGTGAGGAATGTGGTTCTTGATTCGTCACTCAAAAATTTACCATGCAAAATGCTGGTAGTGGGTAAATTTTCTGTCCCCCCAAGAACCCATAAAAAATCTCGTAGGGGGACAAGAAAATTCACTCACAGAGGTTCAGAAAGTGGTTCTTTCGCTCAGCTTCGCGCCCAGCATAACAGGTTTTCCATGAACTGTTCGCATTGTTCAATTTGGTTAAGCTCGATCCACTCATTGGGCGTATGCGCCTGAGCAATATCGCCGGGGCCGCACACAATAGTTGCCACTCCAGCCTCCTGAAACTGGCCACCTTCAGTGCCGTAGGTAACCTTCGCGCCGTCACCCACACCGCCAAAGCTCTTGCCCAGTTCAATGACATCGTGACCATCGGGGGTGCCCAAAGCCGGTACACGTGCCAGCAACTCGTGCTCAATGCTGACCTGCGACTGCAGGCTTCCCTCTTCTGCTTCGGCAAGCTCTTCTGCAACGCGTGCACGTTCAACGAGTTCCTTGCCCAGTTCCTCCACCTTGCGTTCAATGCGCTGCAGCACCGCATCCGCATCAATCGAAGGCAGAGAACGGAAGTCATACTCAACCACGCAGTCCTGCGCCACAATGTTGTACTGAACGCCGCCGCGCGCCACGTTCGCAGCAGCAGTAGAGAACGGTGCAACAAAATCCGAATCGAACGGTCCATCGGCAATCCAATCGCTGGCGAGATCATCAATAAAGGTAATGAACTTGCCGCCCACTGCCACGGCGTTCACACAGTGAGGGGCTAAGGACGCGTGCTTGGCAACACCGCGAATAGTGACGCGTCCGCGGTGGGCACCCTTGTGCGCTGAAATTACCTGCATCATGGACGGCTCACCCACGATGCAATACTCAGGCTTGACCCCGCGGGCTACAAGGTCATCGATCATGCGCGGTGCGCCCACGCAACCGATTTCCTCGTCGTATGAAAACGCAAAGTGAATAGGTTTAGTGAGATTAGCTTTCACCATCTCGGGGAGTAGCTGCATGGCGGTAGCGATGTAGGACTTCATGTCTGCCACGCCGCGTCCGTACAACTTATCGCCCTTAACAACGGGGGTGAACGGGTCGGTGTCCCAGTCCTGACCTTCAACCGGCACAACGTCTGTGTGACCAGAAATGACGATGCCACCGGTTGTTGTTCCGTCCGCTGCCGGAATGGTGACAAACATGTTGGCGCGGGTTTCATCATCGCTGTAGGTGTAGTGCGGGGTGAGGTCGTACTTCTCAAACTCGTCTGCCAATACCTTCAGAAGGTCGGCGTTGGGGGTCTCGCTGACGGTCTGAAAACCGACTAGCTTCTCAATCCACGGGTATGACTTAGGTAGGGTGCTCATGAGTACTCCTTAGAAAAATAGGCTTTAAACAAATTGTGCAGTTTTTCGCGCCTCCTGTGGGTGAGGAGAGGCAAAAAATTGCACAATTTCTATGACGTTAAGCGGGGTTAGCGAACTTCGCTGTGCTCACCCAGTGCGTGGAACTTACGTGAGTGATAAACCAGCGGGGTGCCGCTCAAGTCGTGACGCACAAAGTTCTCAACCTGCGCGGTGATAACGATTGCCGGGCCAGCTTCTGCCTTAGAAATCGGGGTGACACGCAGGACGCGACGCACACCGTGAAGCAGGGGTTCGCCGGTGGTGAGGGTCTCCCAGGTGGTGGGGTCTTCAAAGCGGGGGCATCCGCTGGTCGCAAAGTTCTTAGCAAGCTGCACGTTTTCAGCATCCAGCAGGTGCACGAGCAGGGTCTGCGCGCCGAGAATAGTCGCTGCAGAACCGGTGTTGCCCTTGAGTGAGAAACCAATGATTGCAGGATCTGCCGAAATTGAGCTGACCGAGGACGCGGTAAGACCGGCGGGGTTGCCCTGCGCATCAACCGCGGTAATAATCGCGACGCCCGCGGGGTGAGCGCCAAAGGCTTCCTTGAAAAGCTCGGTGTTGGTGGACAATTCGATTCCTGAAACGTGGGGAGCCAGTGTCATGGTGAGCACTCTTTCTCTGCGGCTGCAACGGGCTTATATTCAAAAAGACTAAAACTCCGGTAGATAAAAAATCTATGAGATGAAGTAATGAGTCAACGGTGTAACTTTGTGACGCGCGCGGGTGTCTTGCTCGTCTTATTATGGTGATTTCGCGCCATAAAAACGTGCGGACGTGTGGTTATGGCCTGGGGTGGCGACACATTGCACGGTTTTTGGCTAAGCGGTGTAACAAATGAGCGGTTTTTCTCTGACAAGATGCTGATTTTGCGGTAACTATTTTGAGTGCCCGGACTAAAAACGTGCCTAAGCTTTCATGACGCTCCTGTCGTGTTTCAAAATCTGGCTAATTTTTCACCGCTGTTTGCCCTAGAGAACCCGCATTTTTGGCGGGATAGAGGTGAGAGCCGGGTTAAGGTTGAACTATGAATGCTTCAACGAAGAACACTCACCTAGTTGTCATGGGGGTCAGCGGCACCGGAAAAACCACGGTTGCCCAGGCACTTGCCCGCGAGTTCAATCTGGAATTCGCGGAGGGTGACGATCTGCATCCGCAAGCAAATGTCGACAAGATGAGCGCGGGCATCCCGCTGAACGATCACGACCGCGAACCCTGGTTGCACACCATTGCGCAGTGGATGACATCCGAGGCGCAACAGGGGCAGAACACCGTGGTCTCGTGTTCCGCACTGAAAAAGCAGTACCGCGATATTTTGCGGTCAGCTGCCGGACGCGTGGTTTTTGTTCACCTCGCCGGTGAGAAAGAAATTATCGCTGAGCGCATGAAGCACCGACAGGGGCACTTTATGCCCGTCTCTTTGCTGGACTCACAGTACGAAACCCTTGAGGCTCTCACCGATGATGAGCTCGGTTTCGTGGTTGATATTGCCGGCACTAAAAACGAAGTAATTGCCGACGCGGTGACCGGTGCGCGCACCTACCTGACCGCTGAATCCGGCGTCGCGTCCTAAAATTTTTGTAATTACACACCGTAAAAGGTTTGTTCACGGGTATCCACCGACAGGAACAGCAAAAAGCGAGCTGGTATCGGGACTGGCGTGAATCGCCATATGAGCGAAGCGAATCGGTCGAGAGGGACTGCTCGCTGAAAGTTGTTCCTGGCGGGTCAGTAAGCAACTGCTGGATGCACCAATAGACATTCCACATTCACTCTAGAAAGACACCCCTATGGAAATTGAAGGCTGGTCACAAACACTGACCGCAGGCCCCCTGCTCGCCATCGCCGCAGGCGCCATTGCGCTTCTACTTTTGCTAATTATCAAGCTCAAACTCCACGCATTCCCCTCGCTGATTCTCGTCAGCCTGATCACCGCGATCGCCACCGGCATTCCCGTACTACAGGTAGTGCCCGTACTACTGGACGGTTTTGGCGGCACACTCGCATCCGTCGCCCTGCTCGTGGGCCTAGGCTCGATGCTCGGCATCCTTATTCAAACCTCCGGTGGTGCACATGTGCTCGCTATGAAACTCATCGACGTCTTCGGTGAAAAACGCGCGCCCATCGCCCTCGGCGTCGCATCCATGCTCTTCGGCTTTCCCATATTCTTCGACGCCGGCCTTGTGGTGATGCTACCGATCATGTTCTCCGTGGCACGCTGGGTAGGCGGCTCCATGTTGCTCTACGGACTGCCCGTCGCTGGCGCGTTCTCTGTCATGCACGTCTTCGTACCGCCGCACCCCGGTCCGGTCTCAGCCGCAGCATTCTTCAACGCCAACGTCGGCGTCCTACTGCTCGTTGCCCTGATTATCGCAATCCCCACCTGGTATGTTGCCGTCTACCTCTTCAGTAAAGTTGCCGGCAAGCGCTACAACGTGCCCGTACCCGCCATCCTCGGCCAAGAAGAACCGCAAGACGACCCCCAGAACCCGCCCGCATTCGGCACCGTCCTCATGGTTCTTCTGCTACCCATGATCCTCATCTTCATGAACACCGGCCTGAATACCCTGGCAACCTCAACCTTGCTCGACGGCTCCGTGCGCGACCAAACCTGGTTCCAAGCCCTGCGTATGCTCGGTGAAACCCCCGTCGCACTACTGATTACCACCCTCGTCGCCATGTACGTGCTCGGCACCAAACGCGGACTGCACAAAATCCACATGCAACACACCATGGAAAGTGCACTACCCGCCGTCTGCTCCGTCATCCTGATCACCGGCGCCGGCGGCATGTTCGGCGGCGTCCTGCGCACCTCAGGCATCGGCGCAGCACTCACCGACGTGCTCGGCGATATCGGTGTACCGCTGATTCTCGCAGGCTTCCTCATCTCAGGAATCCTGCGCGTGGCACAGGGCTCAGCAACCGTCGCACTCACCACCACCGCAGGCCTTATCGCACCCGGCGTAGAAGCTGCCGGTTACAACAGCGTGCAACTGGCAGCCCTCGTCGTAGCAGTGGCAGCAGGATCAGTCATCCTCTCACACTTCAACGACTCCGGCTTCTGGCTCATCAGCCGCTTCTTCAACCTGGACGAGAAAACCACCCTCAAAACCTGGACGGTCCTCGAAACCCTCATCGGCATCTGCGGCTTCGCGCTCGCCGCTGCGGTGTTCGGCGTCGCATCCTTGATGTAGGGGGTAACCACCTCATCTCCCCGCCGATAAACCAGGATCTCGGCGTTTAAAAGAGGGGTTGAATTATGACTAGATTCTCAGGAACTCCACCGCGAAAACCCCGGCTTAGGCTATAGAATTTTTAGGTTATGCAAGGAAAGCTGATGGGCTTACACCCATCCGAAGGAGCGCTATGAGCTGGCTGGCTATTCTCGTCCCCTTTCTCATGGGACTGTTGTTGCTGTTCGTGCCCGGTCTTTTAGTCACCACCGCTGTGCGCCTGCGCGGTTTTGATGCGGTTGCTATTGCTCCTCCGGTTTCTGTTGCTGTGCTTGCTGTCAGCGCGATTATTGCCCCGATGGTGGGTGTTGGCTGGTCGCTGTGGGTTCCGCTGGTGTTTGCTGTCATTGTGGCGGCGCTCGGTTTTGTGGTGACTTTCGGTCTGAATAAGCTGGGGTTGCTGGATGCGCCGTATAAGCGTCAGCTGGGTAGCACCATTGTGCGCACCCCCATGACGTGGAATATCAAGCAGCAGGCGTGGTTGTATGCCTCGGTGGCTATTGGCTCCTTGCTGACGCTGCGAAATACTGCGCGCGGTATCGGGGCGCCTGACTGGATTTCGCAGACTTGGGATAACAATTTTCACCTGAACGCGGTGCGTTACATCGTGGATCATAATAATGGGTCAGCGCTGTTTGTTGCGAACATGACCTCGGGTGGTGGGCCTGCAACTTTCTATCCCTTGGCGTGGCATGACTTTGTTTCACTAGTATTTATGCATTCTGGTGCATCTATTCCGGTGGCGACTAACGCGTTCGCTATGGCGGTTGCCGGTGTAGTTTGGCCGCTGTCTGTCATGTACATGGTGCGCAGTATTTTTCGTGCCAACCCGGTTGCGCTTATGCTCACCGGTATCGCTGCGGCGAGCATGTCGTCCTTCCCGTTCTCGCTAATTTACTTCGGCGTTCTCTACCCCAACTTGCTGGGGTACGCGCTGTTGCCGGTAGGTATTGGCATGATGGCGCAGCTCTTCCGCGTGGGTCTGGTTCGTTACCTGGCGACTACCCAGTCGCTGTTCCTTGGTCTGTTTGTGGCTCTTGGCATTGCGCTGGCGCACCCCAACGCGGTGATGTCTATGCTCGTGCTGATTATGCCCATCTTTATTGCGCGCGTCGTTCTGCAGATTATTGCCGCTGTAAAGAAGGAAACCCCGTGGTGGGTTGTGGCGTTACAGACCGTGGTTATTGCCGGTATCTTCTACCTCATTAGCTACCTGTGGGAGATCGTTCGTCCCGCTAAAGAAGCTGGTGAGATGTGGCATCCGCAGTCTTCTCAGGGTGAAGCTCTGGGTGGGATGCTCACTAACGAAGCCCTCACCTCTAAGCCGCTGTGGGCTGTTACTATCCTGTCGTTGATTGGTATTTTCTTCCTGATTAAATGCCGCAACCGCCTGTACTGGGTGCTGGGTATGTGGGGCGTACTCGCGTACTACTATGTGGCTGTTCGCTCACTGGCGTGGGAAGACGGACGCTACGAGGTGGTGGGCGTGTGGTACCACGACTCCTTCCGCCTAGCTGCTCTTGTGCCCATTGTGACGCTTGCGTTTGTGGCTTACGGTGTGCATCAGCTGAGTACTTTGCTCGCTGACAAACTGGTAGGCGCAGATTTGTCCCGCTTTAAAGGACGCCTGCGTGAGCACGGCCTGGTGGCGACGGTTCTTGGTGCCTTGGCAGTGATTATTCTCGGTACCGTGATGCAAACTGCTGCACCGCTCAATAACTACTTGCACGCATCACGCGCTTTATATGAACCCACCCTCGAGTCGCCACTACTGACCCCCGACGAGTACAACGTCTTGGAGAATATAGACAAATATGTGCCTGAAGATAGCGAGATTGTAGTATCAGCGTTCAATGGCGGTGCCCTTGCATATGCGATGGCTGACCGAAAAGTTACTGTTTATCACACACTCTCATCTATGACTAGCGATGATTGGTATATGTACCACAATCTTGATAAGGCAAAAACTGACCCCAAGGTTTGTAAAATTCTTGAGCGGGACAATATCGATTACTTCCTCTGGTTTGGTTGGAAAGAAGTTAATGGCATGAATCACCAGGGGTGGTACACCAGCTTCGACAAGTTTGTCGACAGTGATCTTGTGGAGCCGGTCTATCATTCCGGTGGCGCTACCCTATACAAAATTACTGCCTGTGAATAAACCGTCAGTGTAACTTATCTTTCGTCGCTACTGGAGAGGCTCTCTGAGGTTTTACTCAGCGATTACTCGGTATGAACTGCTAAACTAGCAACGATTCGTTGTGCCACGGTGCACCGTGAGATGTGTTAGATATTTTGGGAGCTTCACCGATGCTACAGCCTGCTCGCCAGGGTCGCCCGCGCGTCCTGGTCATCATGCCTGCGTGGAATGAAGAAGAATCATTGCCTAGCAGTATCGCTGACCTGCGCGCAAAGACGCCGTGGGTAGACCTTGTAGTTATCAATGACGGTTCTACAGATAACACCTCCGCTGTTGCGAGAGAGTGCGGGGCGTTTGTTATTGACCTGCCGTACAACATGGGTGTTGGCGCGGCGATGCGCACCGGTTATAAGTACGCGCGTCGTATGGGCTACGACGTTGCGATGCAGATGGACGCGGACGGTCAGCATCCGCCGGAATATATTGATGTTCTGATTGCTGGTTTGGATCATGCCGATATTGTGATTGGCTCGCGTTTTGCGGAGTCCACTAATTACAAGGTGAAAGGTCCGCGTAAGTGGGCGATGGGTCTACTTTCTTTCTTGTTCACTAGGATTTCTGGTGAGAAATTTACGGATGTCACCAGTGGTTTTAGGGCTGTGAACCGCAAGGGTATTCAGCAGTATTGCGACTTCTTTCCGGCGGAGTATTTGGGTGACACCATTGACTCGACCGTGATGGCTATCCGCTCCGGATGCAAGGTCATTCAGGTGCCCGTTGAGATGCGCGAACGTCAGGCGGGTACGCCGTCGTCTGGTCCGCTTAAATCCGCTATTTACCTGGTGCGTTCTTTCTTTGCCTTCGCCATTTCAATGACCCGTAAAAAGACATCGGATGAGGTGCAGTAATGCCGTCAAATATATTCTTTCTGATTCTTTCACTCGTCATTTTTGTGATGGTGCTGGTGCAGGTTCGCAACCAGAAAATGAAAGAAAAGTACGCCGCGCTGTGGCTGATTGTCTCTGCCGTCATTATTGTTTTGGCCGTCTTCCCCGTGCTTCTGTGGGGGCTGGCTGATTTTACCGGCGTTGTTATGCCCGTGAATCTGCTGTTCTTGCTGGCAATCGTCATGCTCATCGGTGTGTGTATGCACTTGACCTTAGAGGTCTCAAAAATTTCGGACGAAACCCGCACGCTCGCTGAGGAAATCGCGATTCTACGCGCGTCCCAGGAGCAGGGTTCCCCGGCTGAAATGAAGAAATCAGCCAATATCAAAGCTGACTCTGATACCCCTCAGTCACCTAAACTTTAAAACAAACGTTCTTATCTAATATCAGGAGATCTCTTGACCGTCGATATTCTTTTCCCGTACTACGGCGACGTTGACTTCATGAAGCAGGCAGTTCACTCTGTGCTGGGTCAGACCAACCCGGACTGGCGTCTGATTGTTGTGGACGACGGCTACCCCGATGACTCCATTCCCGGCTGGTTTGAGTCCCTGAACGATGAGCGCATCACCTACATGCGCAATGAGAAGAACTTGGGCGCAAACGGTAACTACACCAAGGCTCTGACCTTCGTTGAGAACGAGCTTGTGACCGTGATGGGTGCCGATGACGTCATGCTCCCTAACTACGTTGAGTGGTTTGTGCAGGCAGCAGAAGCACACCCGCAGGCTAAGATTTTCCAGCCCGGCTGTGTTGTCATTGACGAGAACAACGCCCTCTCCAACACCCTGGTAGAGAAGACCAAGGCGTACTACCGCCCCAACGGCACCACCGAGCTTTCCGGCGAAGACCTTGCTGTTTCAATTCTGCGCGGTGACTGGCTCTACTTCCCCTCACTGGGCTGGCGAGCAGAGACCATCGTTGGTCTGGGCTTCCGCGAGGGTCTGAACGTTGTTCAGGATATGGCTCTGGTGCTGGACGTTGCAGCGCACGGCGGGTCACTGTACTACGACGAAGCCGTCGCTTTCATGTACCGCCGTCACAAGGCATCCGACTCATCATGGCGCGCTCTTGAAGGAACCCGCTTTGACGAGGAACGCACCTACTTTGAAACCATCGCGCGCGAGATGGAAGCACGCGGCTGGAACAAGGCAGCTAAGGTCGCTCGCCTGCACTTCTCATCACGCATGCACGCAGCAACCCTCCTTCCCAAGGCAGCAATGGCAAAGAAGTGGAACGGCGTGAAGAACCTCGCAAACCACATCGTCAAGTAAGTTTTGATGCAGCGAAGCGGCTGAGCGACTTGCCCAACGTGGGTAAGACGGTCAGCCGCTTTTATGTAGGACGAATATTGCACCTGCAGTATATAAAAGCTCGATAAGGGCGCAGAAATGGTAGGAACCTGTGGCTGATACTCAGAAAAACCTGGTGGTTGATGATTCCCCCACCATCACAAAAGCGCAGTCGATGACAATCTTGCTGAGCTCAATCATCGCGGCAGCATCTGTTTTCATTACTACCTTTATTGCGAATAGGGTACTGGGGGGCGAGGAACTCAATGAGTTCCTAATGTTCTGGTCTGCTCTGTTCCTGGTCTACGGCATTATCGGTAGCCTTCAGCAAGAGGTAACACGCGCGGTAGGTAACGCGCGGCTGCGGAAGGTTTCCAATGGAGCTCGAGTAGTTAGTGTGGCGGTCAGCTTTGGCATTGTGTTAGCTGCTCTTACAGCCCTTTCTTCTCCGGTGTGGGCACCTGACAAGATGAAAACAGCTCCAGTAATCGGTGTTTTTCTCATTGCTGTGAGCGTTATTTTTTATGCTGTTCAACCATCAATGACAGGCAGTGCTGCAGCGCAAAAATCTTGGTATCTCTTCGCCGGTATTTCTGGTGGTGAGGCTGTGTGGCGTCTGGTCGCTATGGCAGCTGTTGCCCTGATTTCAGGAAGTCTCATCGGTCTTGAAGTTGCTGTTGTTAGCCCTATTTTTGTGTGGGTTGTTTGCTCACTACTTTTCAAGGACGCGCGTCGAGCGTTGGGCGCTCGTGCGGATGTAGGAGCGAAGAAGCTTAGCCGCAATATTCTCTTGGCGATGGGGTCTTCCATCGCATACTCCGTTCTGGTGGTGGGCTTTCCTCTGTTTCTGGAATCTAGTACTCGTGGCGAGAGCTCAGAGTACTCTAAAATTTTGGTCGCGGTTCTAGTGCTGATGATTTCTATCTGTCGTTCGCCTATCATGATGCCTCTTCAGGCATTTCAAGGCGTTGCGATTGCGGCTTTCTTAAAACAGCAGCATCGTCCGATTGCAGCACTCGTTAAGCCTTCCATTTTGTTCTTAGCGGTAGGTGCTGTGGGTGGTTTATTGGCAGCTCTCGTGGGTCCTTGGCTGTTTACGCTAATTTATGCGCCTAACTCTGAACTCAAACAGGTTGTTTATGAGGATATTGTGCATGGGTGGTTGCTGGGGCTGCTGACTTTTGCGTCTGCTATCTTGGCGCTTATTGTTTTGACGGGCACTGCTTCTCTCGCGCTAAATGCTCACCGAGTATATGTTCTGGGCTGGGCAGTGGCTGCAGTAATTTCTATTGCTCTCTTGTTTATCCTGCCCTTTGACGTCATTACGCGGGCATTGATTTCTTTGTATACCGGGCCTCTCATCGGCTTTATGGTGCACCTTGCAGGCATCAAATCCGTTGTGCGTTCGCGCCATAGTGCGCTTGTTGAGGTTTATCCATAGGAGCGCCTCGAGACAAATATAGCGGGTGGCAAACTGGCTCGGCTGAGTGCAAAGATTCCGAGCATGCGAGGAAGTAAATCTTTGGGCTCAGAACTGACGCATAAATCACCTAGTGAGCGAAGCTAACCGGCGAGAAGGATTGTTTGCCGCCCGCTGCGTTTGGGTAGAACTTCTAGGCGCTTGTAAATAAACCTTATTGCTGAGAAGGCATATAAAAGGAGGCTCCTTCGGTGAAGAAAAGAGCCTCCTTTGAGTGCGGGTTATTTACAGCCCGTACGTTCTCTTGATGTAGAGCCCGTAGACCTTGCGGTAAATCCATGGTGATACTTTCAAAAGTACCGCGGCTACGCCGTACATTGAGCCCGATTTAATAGCCCGTTGGATAATCGGAAAGCGCAGAGCCTTTCGGCATTCACCTAGATAACTGCCTGAAGTCTCCGGATTTAGCCGCAAGGCGCTCTGTGCTCCATTTAAATAGGTGAGTACCCAAGAAACAGCCAAAGCATTCTGCTCCTCTTCGTCACCTTCGTGAGCACCGGTGGTGTCTTTAAGATAATCCATAAAACGGTTCATCTCAGTTATCGGTGGAGTTGAACCCCATGTAATCGACAGGGGGTTAACGGTGTAGAGGTAGAGGCGATCCTCGATTTCTTTCACGTACCGCGCAGTTTTATAGACAGCGATCGAAAAGCCTGCGTCTTCTACACGATTGATGAGCGGAAATTCTTGGCTGCCTACTGCACTTTTCCGGAAAATTTTGTTACAAGCATAGGGTGTTAGTTCATCGCGCATCAGAGCAATCATCGCTTCTCTACCTGTGAAAGAACCTTTGAGTTTTCCCGGGCGAGGCTTGCGCGTCCCATCTTCGTAGACGGTTTCAAGACCGCATGCAACAATATCTATGTCATCGGTGGCAGATGCATGCAGGGTTTCTAAAAAACTAGGTTTGTAGGCATCGTCAGAGTCAATAAAAGCGAGCCATTGACCCCGTGCGATTTTCATACCGCGATTACGCGTAGCAGCTAATCCTAAGTTTTTGTGGTTCGTGATGTAGCGAATACGATTGTCAGGGGTAATTTCGAGATATTTTTTAATGACTTCATCTGCATTGTCAGGAGAGTGATCATTAATAATAAGTAGTTCAAAGTCTAAATCAGTTTGTTTTAAAACGCTTTCAATAGCGGTAACTACAGAGTTTGCCGTGTTATAGACGGGCATGATGATCGAAGTTCGTGGCGAAGTCACAGTTTCGGTATTCCTTCTGACGGTTATGATTGCCTTGATACTACCTGCTAAGTGAGGTTATATGAGCACCCCGCGTACATCAATTATTATGCCGGTTTACAACACAGGCACCCGCGTTGTGGCGTCGATTGAGTCGGTGCTGGCGCAGACTGACACCGATTTTGAGCTGTTAGTGATGATTGACGCTTCGCCCGATGATTCGTCCGCGCGCATCGCTGATTTTCTGGCGGCGCACCCCGATGAGCGTGTGCGCGTGTTTGATAACCCCGTGAATAAGGGGGTGTCTGCGGTGCGTAATCAGGGGCTCGATAATATGCGCGGGCAGTGGGTTGCCTTCCTCGACTCGGACGATGCGTTTGCCCCGGATTTTCTGGCAACCATGCACGCGGCAGCAGGTGCTGACAGCGGTGCAGAAAATATTGACGTGGTGGCGTGCGCGCACACCCTGATTGATGCCGGTGGTAAAAACCGTGAGCGTCGCCGCGGTGAGCCCGGCGTCTATAGCGGCGATGAAGCGCTGACTACCCTGCTCAAAGACAAGTTCACCCCGTATGTGTGGGACAAGATCTTCCGCGCGTCCCTCTTTAAAAACCTGCGTTTTCCCGAGGATATTCACCGCGCTGAAGACCAGGTAGTTGTCGCCGGTGCCTACGCGCAGGCGCGCAGTGTAAAGCTCATCAAGGACGCCCTGTACAACTACACCGTGGATGCTGGCGGTCTGACCTGGGGCAAGATCACCCCGGTTGCTGAAAGTCGCGCGCTCATGGCTCACATGAAGGACGCTGCCGGGGCGGTCGTGCAAACCGCTGAAGGTAAACGAGCCTACGACGTTTCGTGGGTGCTCACTTTCTTGAACACGGCGCAGCAGGCACTGGTTGCTGGCACTGAGGAAGGCAACCGCGTCATTAAGCAGTGCCGCCGTGAAATATCGTGGGCTCAAATCCTCAACGTCTTCCGTGCACCTTCCGTTGTTTTTGGTGCCGCGGCGGTCCTCCTCAAAGTCTCGCCGGCACTCTATAAAAAGCTCTACGGCGCCTACATCAAAAAGATGTACGGGATCTAGTTCTCACCCTGCACCCGGTTTTTCAGGCAAGAAAACCCGTTTATGTCAGCGAATCGGTCACATAATGACTATTTCTTGTTCATATTTTGACTAGCCCCGCGCGGGTTTTTAGACTGACTCAATAACTTTTGCCGCCGCATCCCCTTCACAGCGGTGCAACAGAAGAGGAACAGGGTATGTCTCAGACGCTTTCAGCCCCCGCTAAACATCCACGCCGTGCTGCGTGGGCGAGCTGGATTGGGTCTGCCCTCGAATATTATGACTTTGCCGTGTACGGCACGGCGGCGGCTGTGGTTCTCAACCACATTTTCTTCCCGGGCGATTCACCCGCGGCAGCGACCCTCAAGTCCATGGTGGCGGTGGGCGTTGCATACGTGGTGCGTCCGCTGGGTGCAATGATTATGGGGCCTCTCGGCGATAGATTCGGACGTAAGTTCGTGCTCATGCTGACGCTGTTCATGATGGGTTTTGCGACCTTCGCTATCGGATGCCTGCCCACCTACGACACCGCCGGAATCTGGGCGCCTATCTTGCTGGTGGCGTGCCGCGTCCTTCAGGGCCTGTCAGCCTCGGGGGAGCAGGCGTCCGCGATTTCAATGTCGCTAGAACACGCCAACGATAAATCCCGCGCTTTCACCACCAGCTGGACGCTGCAGGGCACGCAGTTTGGCTCCTTGCTTGCGACCGCTGTGTTTATTCCTTTCGCGGCACTGCCTGAGGATCAGCTTTTCAGCTGGGGCTGGCGTGTGCCTTTTTGGCTTTCGGCGGTTGTGGTGGTTGCGGCATGGTTGATTCGTCGACGTCTTGAAGAGCCGCCCGCTTTCACCCAGGCAATGCAGCAGGTTCAGGTTAAAAAGACCACCCCGCTGCGCGACGTTTTTTCAGCGCACAAGACCGCTGTTCTCACCGTTGCGCTGTGCGCCATGGTCAACACCGTCAACATGGTGTTCACAACCTTCGCGCTTTCCTACGCGACCAACGGCATCGGGCTTGATCGCGGCATGATGCTGTGGGTGCCCGTCGCATCCAACGGTTTAGGGCTGCTCGCCATTCCGCTGTTTGCGCGTCTGTCAGACAGGGTAGGACGCAAGCCGGTCTTCATCGGCGGTGCGCTGCTGGCGTCCTTCATGATGGTGCCCTACCTATGGTCCATTCACTCCGGTAGCGTGCTGGGAATCTTCCTGTGCGGCGTACTCATGCACGGTGGTTTCTACTCGATGGCGAACGGCATTTGGCCCTCTTTCTACGCCGAAATGTTCCCCACTCGCGTGCGCGTCACGGGTTTGGCGCTGGGCACCCAGATTGGTTTTGCGGTCTCAGGTGGCGTGGCTCCGGCTGCTGCTACCGCGCTGTCCGGCGAAAACCTGACCGGATGGGTGGGACCGGCGTCCTTCGTGGCAGTGGTTGGTCTGCTAGTTGCCTTAGTGGCTTCGCGCGTGCGTGAGACCGCGCATCTGCCGCTGGCTGAGATTGACCGGTAACACCTAACCCCTAGAGTTGCGCTCATCCGCTGGGACTTTAAGTACTTGCGGTGAGCGAATCGCCAGGGGTTAGCCAACCTTCTTCATCAGTGCCGTCAGCGCATCCTCGGCTGCGCTGACCATCTTTCCGGGCGATGTGAAGCCGTGACGTTCTGCAATCATCTCGCCCTCGCTGGATGCGGGCACGAACACCTGCGTGCCAAAAGCTGACGGGGTGCTGGTGGCAGGCTGATCGGGTTCTTCCATGAGCATGAAGCCGTAGGCGGTGGTGTCTGCGAAGCTGAGGTTCAGCACGTAGCGGCGTTGGACGCCTTGCACGGTGTAGGTGCGTGAGAGGTCAGCGTCATCCACAAACTCGCCGTCGAGCTCTAACCCGCCGTTATACTCCAGTTCCCAGCCGTAGGTGCGTGCCAACAGGTAGGCGTTTTCTTTGATGCCGGTATCTTGAGCCATGTGCGGGTGCCTTTCGTGCGGGAATTCGTAGGGTGCGAGGTGAATTGTTTTAGTTTACTACCCGCGCCGAGACTGCACTTTAACCCACCTGCTGTGGGTAAAAACCGGGTTAAAGTGCAGTTTCGTCGCGGTTGGCGATCAGGGATTCAAAGTGCGCTCGCATGCGCGCCGCGTCCGGCTCTATTCCGGCGAAAAGTCGTAGCGCATCCACTGCTTGCCCCACTGCCATGTAGCCGCCGGGGAGGACGTCGCATCCGACTTTTCGGGCGTGCGCAATGAGCGGGGTTTCTTGTGGTAGGTAGATGACATCGGCAACCCACAGCCCCGCGTGCACGAGAGATAAATCTAGCGGTGCACCGGGGTGGATGTGCATTCCAACGGGGGATGCGTTGACCAGCCCGGTGGCTTGCGGCAACAGCCCGGCGACGTCCATAACGCCGGCGGCTTGTACGGATGCGTTGGGAAAGAGAGCTTGAAGGTCTGCAGCTTTGTCGCGTGCCCGGTGAACATCGGGGTCAACTAGGTGCAGGACGCGGGTACCTGCTTTAAGCAGTGCGTAGGCGGTTGCTGAGCCTGCTCCGCCGGTTCCCAACTGAATTACGGTGTCGAGGCGTCCTGAGTTTGCGGTGATATGCGGCAGTCCCCACGCCATGCCCGTCAAGAACCCGGAGTAGTCGGTGTTATCTCCAAAGCGCGTGCCGTCTTCCCGCAGCACTACGGAATTGACCGCACCGAGGGCGGCGGCTTCGGGTGAGACCTTGTCGAGGTGTTCCATGACGGTCTGTTTGCAGGGGTGAGTGATGTTGAAAGCGTTAAAACCAAGTAGCTCGGCGGAGTCTAAAAGAGCGGGCAGGGACGCGGGGTCCAGCTCTAGCGCAGTGAGGTCGATGGGGCGGTAGAGGTAGCGCAGACCGTGGTGGGTAGCTTCTTTCTCGTGCATGGGAGGGGTGAGGGATGCGGTGATGCCTTCGCCAATGAGGCCGACCAGAAATGACTCGTGTTTTAAGCTCATGATTTTATCTATTGTACGAGTGCCACTGCGGTGGTGCTTGTGCAGGGCTTATACCCTGATGAACAAACCTCGTAGCGCGGACTTTTTGCGCTTTCTGGCATTGTTTATAGACTGCTGGTGAGCTGTAAAATCAGCCGCCTTTTTAGTTGGTAGTTTACGAGGCAGTCGCGTTAGACTTATACAGAACGCGCCCGCACGGCGCACTTACAGCTCACAAAGGCGTGAGAACCAGTTGAAAGGCATGACGTTGCACGATAACAATGGCGTAATCACTGAGTGGTCAGGCGAACAGGACTGGATTAACCAGTATGTTTTGCACTGCTCGGCAGATGAAATTTCTGATCTTTCGAGGGAGGACATCACTGCTCTTGCAACTGCGCACCGCGAGTTAGCTCAGGTTCGCGGACAGGGGCAGGCTCTTGTTGATGTTGTGGAGAGTGCGGGTGCCACTACTCTTTTAATTGCTACCGATGATATGAGCTTTTTGGTCAGTTCTGTGACCGCTCAGATTGCCGCTAATTACAGTGGTATTGCAACGCTGATTCACCCGACGTTTATTGTGCAGCGCGATGCGTCCGGTGCGTTGACGGGTTTGAAGGGGACCGGTTTGGCGCAGCCTGTAGCGTCGGGCGATACCGTGGCTTTGCCGAGTTTGAAGATTGTGGATGCCGTCGGTGACGGTACTGCGCGCATCGAGTCATGGATTGCTGTGCGTTTGAGCTCTGTTTTGGATGCTGATGCGCAGCAACAGCTCAAGCGCGAGATCACTGAGATTCTTGAAGACGTGCGTGTGGCGTCCGAGGATCGGGTTGAGATGGCTGAGCGCGTGAGTGAGCTTGCTGAGCACATGAATTCTTTGCAGGAGATTACTCTCGGTGGCGCTGAGCATTACTCGGGGGTGTATAACTCTGAGGTTGATCCCGCGGCGCGTGTGGCGTCCGTTCAGGAGTTTTTGCGCTGGTTGACGCGCGGTAACTTCCTCTTTATGGGCGTGAAGGCTCGCGATTTGACGCGCAACACCGACTCGATGCTTCTGGTGGATCGTCCCGGTTCTGGCCTGGGTATTTTGCGTGCGGGTGAGGACTCTGCCGAGAGTAACGGTGTGGAGCTGACCGGTTTGGCACGCGATAATGCGCGCGACCCCAAGCCCATGTACATGACCAAGGCGAATTCCCGCTCAACTGTTCACCGTCACGACTACCTGGATTACATCGGTATTCGTGATTTTGATGAGCAGGGCAATATCGTCGGTGAGTACGTTATCCTCGGCCTTTTCTCCTTGCAGGCTTACGCGCTACCTGCGTCCGAAACCCCGCTGGTGCGTGAGCGCGTGGCTATTGTGCGCCGCCGCTTGGGCTTCCACCCCGGTTCACACTCCGACAAGACGCTGGCGGGCATCATTGAGGACTACCCGCGCCTTGAACTGTTGCACTCCGATGTTGATAGCCTGACCGAGATTTTCCGCGGCATCATGGGCCTTGAAGAGCGTCGCACTACCCGCCTTTTCTTGCGTCCGGACGATTTTGGCCGCTTTGTCTCAGCCGTCGTCTTCTTGCCGCGCGATCGCTACAACACTCAGGTGCGTCAGCGTCTTGAGCGGGTGTTCCGCGAAGAAATTGACCTGCAGAACATTGATTTTGAGGTGCGCCTGTCGACCTCGTCGCTGGCTCGTCTCTTCTTCCGTATTCGTCTGACGAACCCCAACGTTATTCCGCCTATGGACGCTGTCAAGATTGAAAAGCGTCTGCAGCAGGCGGTGCGCTCGTGGGGTGAGGCAACCGGCGTCGCGCTGGAGAACACCGATGGTGGACGCCCGCTGTCATCGAACTGGGCTGAGGCGGCGCCGATGACCTACCGCGCTGACTACGAGGTAACAGATGCTGTTGAAGACGTTGCAATTTTTGAGTCGCTCAGCGAGGAATCCGGCAAGCCCGCCGCGATTCGCATCGTTGAAAAAGACGGCGTCACCCGCCTGAAGACTTACCTCTCGCAGCAGCGCACACTGACTGAGCTTCTGCCTGTCATGCAGAACATGGGCCTGACGGTCATCGACCAGAAGCCCTACGAGATTACCCCTGCAGACGGCCGCAGCTTCTTGCTCTATGACTTCGGTGCGCAGCTACCCGAGGGTGTAGACGCCGAAGCTGTTGAGCGTATCTATGAGGATTCCCTGAACGCATTTTTGATGGGAGCTCGCGAGTCTGACTCGCTGGATCGTCTGATTCTCAGCGCTCAGCTGTCATGGCAGTCGGTGGCAATTTTGCGCGCTTACACCCACTACCTGGTGCAGCTTGGCCGCGGTTTCACGCCGGAGTTTATGTCTGACACCCTGCTAGCATTCCCGCAGGTCACCGGTATTCTGACTCGACTCTTCGAAATTTCCTTTAATCCGGAATTATCGTTGAGCGATGCTGAACGAGAAGAAGGGCGCGAGACCCTCTGGGCTGATTTTGAGGCAACCCTGAGCGAGGTTCCCACCCTGGACGCTGACCGTTTCTTGCGTTCAATGGGCACCGTTATTTGGGCAACCCTGCGCACGAACGCGTACCTCGGCAAGTACTCACTGGCGCTCAAAGTTGATCCTGAATCTATTGATTTCGCGCCGTTGCCGCGTCCTAAATTCGAGATTTTCGTTTATTCCCCACGTGTGGAAGGCGTGCACTTGCGCTTCGGTTCTGTTGCGCGCGGTGGCTTGCGCTGGTCTGACCGCCGCGAGGACTTCCGCACCGAAGTTCTGGGTCTGGTCAAGGCTCAGATGGTCAAGAACTCGGTCATTATTCCCACCGGCGCCAAGGGTGGTTTCTACCCCAAGCACCTGCCTAACCCGGCGCTTGACCGCGACGCGTGGATGACTGAAGGCCGCGAGTCCTACAAGATTTTCATCTCATCACTTCTGGATGTCACCGACAATCTCTCTATTGAGGCTGACGGTGCTGAAACCGTGGTACATAACCCGCGTGTGGTTGCCCGCGATGGCGATGACTACTACCTGGTGGTTGCGGCTGATAAGGGCACCGCGTCCTTCTCTGATACCGCTAATTCCATTAGTGAGGAATATGGCTTCTGGCTGGGCGATGCTTTCGCATCTGGCGGCTCGGTGGGCTATGACCATAAGGCAATGGGTATTACCGCCCGTGGCGCCTGGGAGTCCGTCAAGCGCCATTTCTCCGAGTTGGGAATTGACTGCCAGAGCGAAGAATTCACCACAGTAGGAATTGGCGATATGAGCGGCGACGTCTTTGGTAACGGCATGATGCGCTCGCGCACCACCCGACTGGTTGCCGCCTTTGATCACCGCGATATTTTCATCGACCCCAACCCGGATGCGTCTACCTCCTTCGACGAGCGCGTGCGCCTGTATGAGACCCCGCGTTCATCGTGGCAGGACTACAACCGTGAGCTGATTTCAGCTGGCGGTGGCGTCTACTCCCGCGGTGCTAAGTTCATTGACATCACACGCGAGGCTCGTGAGGCACTCGGTATTGATGAGGGTGTTGCCCGTCTGGCTCCAGCCGAGCTGATTTCGGCGATTCTGCGCGCACCTGTTGACCTTGTCTACAACGGCGGCGTGGGTACCTATGTGAAGGCTGCGGTAGAAACCAACGCTGAGGTAGGCGATAAGGCAAACGATGGCCTGCGCATCAATGGCGGCGAAATCCGCGCCAAGATTGTGGGCGAGGGTGGCAACCTCGGCTGCACTCAGCTGGGCCGCATTGAAGCCGCTGAAGCTGGCGTGCTGATTAACACCGACGCTATCGATAATTCCGCAGGTGTGGAAACTTCTGACCGTGAAGTTAACATCAAGATCCTCGTAGACCGCCTGGTAGCTGCCGGACGCCTGTCTGCCGACGAACGCGCGTCCTTCATCGAATCGCATCGCGAGGACGTCGGTGTTCAGGTGCTACGCACCAACGTTGAGCAGAACGTGCTGTTGCAGGCTGAGCGCCTGGGTGTAGTGCCCGGTGTTGAGGCCTACATTCGCCTCATCCACGACCTCGAAGAAAACGCTGGCCTCAACCGCGACGTTGAGTTCATTCCCGGCGACGAGGCAATCCGCGACCGCTACGCGTCCACCGGCGTCACGCTCACCAGCCCCGAGCTGTCCGTTCTGGCGGCGTACGTGAAGATCCACCTCACGCACGAGCTTGAGAAGACCACCTTTGCCGATGACCCCTGGCTCGGCGGAGTGCTCCGCGAGTACTTCCCGCCGGCACTGGTTGAGCGTTTTGGTGACGCCCTTGAAACCCACCCGTTGCGCCGTGAAATCATCTGCACTCAGGTCGCAAACGAAATCGTGAACCTGGGCGGTATCACCCATGTCTTCCGCGTCATTGAAGAAACCGGGGCGTCGGTGGATGCCATCGCCCGCGCGTTCATTGTTTCACGTGAAACATTCGATATCTCGCTCGAAGCGCAGCTGCACCGCGACCTTCCCGCGTCTACCCCGCTGGATGCATGGCAGGCAGTTATTCGTGACTGGCAGCGTGTGCTCGACCGCCTGGTGCGCTGGTTTATTTCTGAGCGTTCCGTCGTGGTGGGTAAACCCATCGAAGGCATGATTGAGCGCTTTGCGCCCATCAAGTCTTTGCGTGCCAACCTGCCGCAGTACCTCTCAGAAGACACCCGCACCCGCGTGCGCGCCCTGCGCGACCGTGCAGAAGAGTGGGGCCTGCCCGAGGAGCTGCTGGTTATCTGGATTCGCTCTTTCGAATCCTTCGCGCTCATGGACGTCCTGCGCATCTCAGAGGTGCACGGACTCAACGCCGACCAGGTGGCGCACCTCTACTTCGCGGTCTACGACCGCTTCCGCATCGACGCGCTACTCACCATCACCTCGCGTCTGCCACGCACCGACCGCTGGGAAACCCTGGCGCGTTCGGCGCTGCGCGACGACCTCTACGAGATTGCGGCTGCGCTCGCGCTCAAGGTGGTTCGCGAGCAGGGGCTGGACGCGTCCATGGACACCCCCGAAGAGGCTCGCGACCTGTTGGATGCTTGGGTGGCCAAGAACCCCGTACGCACCGGCCGCGTGGATGCCATGTACGAGCAGGTGCAGAAGATGGAGGCCCTCGGCGATGGGCAACCCCCGCGCCTGGCAGTACTGTCGGTGACCGTGCGTACACTGCGTGAGGCTGTAACGAGCTAAAGCTTTAGCTTTTTACCCGCCGAGATCCTGATTAATCGACGAAATCCTGATTTAAAACAGGAACTCGTCGATTAATCAGGATCTCGGCGGTTTGCTTTAAGGTGCATCGCCATTCGGTGGGCAGTGTAGTTAAAACACAAAAATGGGCATTTTTGTGAGAAAGAGTGCGTAGAATGAGCTCTTAACCCACAAAACAGTCGGTTTTTGGGAGATAGGGGTAGCAATATGAGGAAATATAAGACCCTTAAAGCAGTTTTTCATCAATTTGATGCTCAGGTCGCCGAGGCTGAGGAACGACGACGTCGAGAGGTCGGGTTTGAAACTAGCTTTACGGTGGGGGACTACCGCTTGTTTTATGTAGCGACGCCGCAACTGTTAAACATCCAAGAGCAGGTGCTTTTAAACGAGCGTGCTCTAGAATTACTGGCTTTCGATATTCCTGTGGCTGCACAGCGTAGCTATCTTTTTGACCTCATTACTCAAGAAATTAGTGCTACCAACGAAATCGAAGGGGTTCGCTCCACTCGCCGAGAAATTGTGGAGGCTCTACAGGCAGAACCGTCCGAAAATAAGCGATTCAGAGAAATTGCCCGGCTTTATCTTGAGCTATCGAAGGGGGCTATAGAGGCTCCTGAGAGTGCCCAACAGGTACGTTATATTTATGATCAGCTTCTAGGTGATGAGATAGAGCCTGATGATGTTCCTGACGGAAAGCTGTTTAGGGCTGGACCAGTGGGGGTTCGGGATGGGGCGGGCAAAAACATTCACGCTGGTGCTAAAGATGAAGAGAAAATCGATGGCCAGCTTAAGGCGATGTTTGATCATTTATCGGCTGATGACGTGCCGTTCATTGTGTCAAGGTTAGTTTCTCATTTTATGTTTGAGGCAACGCACCCCTTCTACGACGGTAACGGTCGCTTTGGAAGGTTCCTGCTCAGCGTGCAGCTACAAGCAGTTTTTTCTTCCTATACGGTGTTGACACTATCTCACATCATTAATACTCAAAAAGATAAATATTATAAGGCTTTCGTGGAGGTTGAGAATGATCTTAACCGTGGGGATGCGACGCTTTTTGCTCAGGTGATGCTGGAGTTGTTGAGAGACGCACAGTTGCATTTGATTCAGGACTTCAACGCTAAAAAAGAGCTCATGGAGGTTCTCAGTCAGCGGGTGAATACTCTTATGGATGAGGCAGAGGATCTGTCTAAAGGTGCAATAGATTCTCTCTTTGTTTTTGGGCAAGCATTTTTGTTTGGTGGTTCTGTGGGGCTTGATTGGGATACTCTGGCAGGAGTGCTCGCGAAGTCAAAGAATACAGCGCGAAAGTACATCGATGAGCTTGAGAGCGCTGGGTTGTTGCAACGCGCATCTTCGCGTCCTTTACGGTTGACATTGAGCAAGGATGGGGTGGCTTTTCTTTCCCTAGAACGGGTTCCCTCTGATGCGTCCTAATTCTTTCCCCGCCGAGATCCTGATTAATCGACGAAATCCTGTTTTAAATCAGGAACTCGTCGATTAATCAGGATCTCGGCGGTTTGCTTTAACGCGTATTGGCCCTGAGGCAAGGTAACCTAAATGTAATCGGGAGCATGCCCTGCTCCACAGTTCTGAATCGCGAAAGTAGCCCCCATGAACCCTGTCTTTACCCGCCGCACCCTTATGCTGGGTGCCGGCATCTCCGCTCTTTTGCCGCTGTCAGCCTGCGGCTCCAACTCCGGTGCCAAGGACGCGGCGCAGGGCCTCGCATCCGCCCTCACCAACCTGGACGTGAACGGACAGAGATTCGTCGATACCCTGGCTTCCGACGCGCAAGCATCTTTGCAGAACATCGTGCGGAATATGGCGGGCGCGTCCGTAGAAGTGACAGCCGGTGATGTTACCAAGGGCGATAACAAGGACGCGCGCACCGTACCCCTGCACTGGGCGTGGACGGTCGACAGCTCGCAACAAAAGTGGGAGTACGACACCACAGCCACGCTGAACAAGATCGAGGACGCCTGGCAAACTGTCTGGGAGCAAACCCTCGTGCACAGCGACCTCACGCATACCAGCGGTCTTCAGCTCGTCACCGATGCGCCGACGCGCGGCGAAATTCTCGGTGCTCACGACTCGAAAATCGTCGCCCTGCGCCCCGTAGTACGCGTGGGTCTCGACAAGACTCAGCTGAGCGATGAAGAGCAACAGAGTAAATCGGCTCGAGCGCTCGCAGAACTTGTAGACGTCGATGCTGACGCCTACGAAAATACCGTGAAAAATGCAGGCGACCAGCAGTTCGTTGAGGCAATCGTGCTGCGCGAAGAAGCCTTTAAAGAACTTGATCGGGCGAAACTTGATGCTATTGACGGTGTGCATACCGCTGAAGATTCCCTGCCGCTTGCCCCGTCCGCAGGTTTCGCTCCCGACATTCTCGGTAGCGTGGGCGATGCCAGCGAAGAAGACGTCAAAAACTCCGACGGCACAATTTCTGCCGGTCAGCAGGTAGGACGCGGCGGCCTGCAGGGGCGCTTTCAAGATCAGCTGGGTGGCACGTACGGTTACGCGGTGAACATTGTGAACCTTGAAACCGATGGCAGTCCCGGGTATAAACTTTCAACCCCGCAGGAGGTTAAGGCTGTCGACGGTAAGCCCATGACAATCACCCTGGACGCTGACCTTCAGCAAAAAGCGGTTGACCTTCTTGCCGGTCAGACCTCACCCAGCGCCATCGTTGCCCTGCGCGTTTCGACCGGCGAAATCATCACCGCCGCTAACGGTGAAGCATCCGAGGGGTTCTCCACCGCGCTTCTTGCGCAGTACGCCCCCGGTTCCACCTTCAAGGTGCCCACCTCGCTGGCGTTGCTCCGCAAAAACTTCACCCCCGAATCAACCGTGAACTGCAGCGAATCCGTGACGGTGGATGGGCAGACCTTCAAAAACGCATCCACCTACCCGGCGGACGCCCTCGGCGAGCAGCCCCTATCTGTTGCCGTGGCGCAGTCCTGCAACACCGCCTTCATCAATGAGCGTGACACTGTTTCGCAGGAGGATCTGCAAAATGCTGCCAAGTCCCTCGGTGTTGAAATGAGCGTTGACCTGGGCATCGATGCTTTCATGGGTACTGTACCTGCCACCGATTCTGAGGTTACGCACGCCGCGTCCCTGATTGGGCAGGGCGATGTTTTAGTATCTCCGCTGGCAATGGCGGTGGTGGCTGCATCCGCGGCAAAGGGCGAGATCGTTAAGCCGGTGCTGGTCAAGGATGCGGGCCTTGAGGAGGCAAAGCCCGCCGGTGATTCCGTCACCGCCGATGAGGCTAAGCAACTGCAAAAGCTCATGCGCGGCGTCGTTGAGGACGGCGGTTTGAAGCCACTGCAGGAGCTGACCCCGGATGTCGCCTACGGCAAAACCGGCACTGCAGAATACGGTAACGACAATCCGCCGAAGACCCACTCATGGGTAATCGCTGTGCACCAGGATATTGCGATGGCGCTCGTCGTTGAGGACGGTGACTTCGGTTCAATCACCGGCGCACCCATCGCGCTGGAATACCTGAAGGCCGCGTCCGCATAGTTTTTACCCGCCGAGATCCTGATTCATCGACGAGATCCTGATTTAAAACAGGATCTCGTCGATGAATCAGGATCTCGGCGCAAGGGGGAGGGGCGCGTCCGCGTCCACTAGACTTAAAGCCAGTAAAAAGTTTTCTACCGAAAGGACGCCTATGATTGGCGCACACGTTGAACACAAGGATGAGTTTGTGCTGGCTGGCTTTCGCGAGCTCGTTACGCAGGGCCCGAACGCTGGTATGGGCGCACTGTGGGACAAGCTGACCAAGCACGCGGCGCAGCGCGGCGTCCCGCTAGAGAATGTGCACATGTTTGGTCTAATTTTGGGCATGAACCAGAATAACCAGTTCGATTACATGGCGGGCATTCTGGTGGAGAACAAGGACGTCGCCGCGCAACTCGGGCTGAACGCGATTGTTATTCCTGCCGGTGAGTTTGCGGTGACTAATGTTCAGGGTGCGATTCCGATGAGCATCATGGCCGGTGTTGACCAGCTGATGGGGCAGTACCTGCCGACTTCTGGTTTTGTTCCCAACGGCCCTGTGTTTGAGGCGTACGCGCCGGGCGATCCGACCTCCGACGACTATCAGATGCAGGTGTGGGTGCCGGTTAAGGCTGCGTAGTTTTCCCGTACCATGACCGCCGAGATCCTGATTCATCGATGAATCAGGATCTCGGCGCAAGAGGAAGAACCTCTTACACGTAAAGTTGCTCTATTTCCCGCGCCCAACGCTGCGTAAAAATCGCGCGCTTGAGTTTTTGCGTGGGGGTTACCAGCGTGGGGTCGGACAGATCAGCGCGCCACCGCGAATTTTTTGACCTGTTCATTGCGTGCCACGAGGGCGTTGGCGTCGCGCACACTTTTTTCGATGCTTGCGTAGACCTCGTTGTTACTGAGTGTTGAGGATGCGAGTTCCTCCTCATTAGGCACGATGAGCGCGGTGAGGTAGTTGCGTCCTTCGCCGACCACTACGGCGTGTGCTACTAGTGGGTTGCGGGTGACTTCGTTTTCCCAGGTGTAGGGCGAGATTGACTTGCCGCCAGAGGTGAGGATGTCGTCTTTGACTCTGCCGTTGAGTGTTAGAAAGCCGTCGTTGATAGATCCGGTGTCGCCGGTTTTGAAGAAGTCGCCGTCGAAGGCATCTGCGGTGGCGGGTGCGCTGGTGTAGCCACTGAAGACGCCGATTCCTTGTACTAGGATTTCGCCGGAGTCGGCCACGCGGATGGTTGCCCCGGGCAGTGGGGCGCCTACGGTTCCTGAGCGGATGCTGTGCGGCAGGTTGCCCGCGATGGGGGCTGTGGTTTCGGTGAGTCCGTAACCTTCAATGACGGGTATGCCCATGCCTCTAAAGAGTAGTGAGAGGTCGCGGTTGAGTGGTGCGCCGCCGGCTAGCGTCTATTCCATGTTGCCGCCGAGCAGCTTGCGCACGCGCGAGTAGAACAGCTTGTCGAAGAAGGCGTGTTGTGCCCGGTGACGCGTGGGAATGTGCGCGGGTGCAACTTTGTCTTCGAGATATGTGCCTCGTTGGATGGCGACGGCACGCGCTTTTTGCCATGCGGATGCGAGCCTCTTATTTTCGGCTTGTGCCGCGATGTTTTCTTGAATTTTTTCGAGGACGCGGGGTACCAGCACCAGGAAGCTTGGCTGGATGGTGGGTAGCTGGCCGATGAGTTCTTTGGGGTCTGAGAGGTGTGAGACGCGCATGCCGCCGGCGAGGCAGGCGAATTGCAGGCCGCGTGCGAGCACGTGAGCGAGGGGTAGGAAGATGACGGTGGAGCCCTGTTCGTGCACTACTTCGCTGTAGGCGGCTGCTATGTTGAGTACCTGTCCTATAAGGTTGCGATGGGTAATTTTGGCGCCTTTGGGGTCCGATGTGGTGCCGGAGGTGTAGACAATTGTTGCTACGTCGTCGAGGGTGGCGCGGGTTCGTCGTTCTTCAAGGGTTTCGTCGCTGATGTGGGCGCCGGCGTCCACCAGTGTGTTGATGCACCATTCGTCTTCGAGGCAGAATACCTTGTTGCTGATGTTGTGCTGGGCGTAGGCTTTTTCAAAGTGTTGGCGCTGTTGATTGGTTTCGGTGAAGACTACGCGCACTTTGGCCTCCCGCAAGATTGGGGTGATTTGTGCGGGTGAGCTTGTTTCGTAGACGGGTACGACGACGCCGCCAGCGTACATGATGGCAAGGTCTGCTACTGCCCATTCGTAGCGGGTGGGGGCAAAGATTGCCACGCGGTCGCCGGGTTGTACGTTTTTGCCGATGAGTCCTTTGGCGAGGGCTTTGACGTCGTGGGCAAAGGCTTCGGTGGTGATGGGTTTCCAGCGGGTGATGGTGCCGGATGCGTCGCGCACAGGGGTCTCAAAGGCGATGTGGCGGGGGGGGGGGATTGCTGGAGCCTGTGTTCGAGGATGTCTGTTGTGTTCTGGTGCGTGGTGCTGGGGTCTACCAGCAGGGGGCTTGAAATTTCTTGCACAGTTTTACCTTGCGCGCAGTCGGGGGATGAGTACGGGTGTGTTGTTTTTGTAATCGCGGTAGTCGGGGGGGGGGTTGCCCCATTTTTGGTTGGCTTTTTTCTCGAGCAGAGGTATGCCGCTGACGCGTGTGAGGAGGAGAATCACCATGAGTGGCGAGATGATTCCTGCCCACTGCCATCCGGTAAGCGCCGGCGCTGATATTAAGAAAATACCTAGTCAGAGGGCTATTTCACCAAAATAGTTGGGGTGACGCGAGTGCGCCCACAACCCCGTTGAGATGAACTTTCCGCGGTTGGCGGGGTTGGATTTAAAGATAGCCTTTTGGATATCTGCGGTGACTTCACAGGTCATACCGAGTGCCCTAAGAACTAGCCCTACCCAACTGAGAACACCAAATTCATGGCGATGCGTCGATGACATGGCAATCCAAGCCGCCGAAGAAGTTGCTGAAATCCATAGGGCCTGCAAGGTTCACGTGAGCAAAAAGCGCAGCTTGTTGGGCTTGATGTCGTCAAATCGGTCATCGCCGCCAAAGCGGTGAACGCGCCAAAAGAGAAAGCCCGCTAGGCGTAGTGCCCACAGGGTTATTAAGGATGCGAGTACCCAGGTGCGCGCGTCCTTGTGCTCGGTTGCGAAGAAGATGAAAAGGGTGCCGATGATAAATCCCATGCCGCCGAGAAGGTCGTAGAACTTCTCGGTTTGTGCGAGGTAGGCGGGGATGTAAGCGATCCATTGAATGCCAAAGGTCAGTGCCACGGCGCTTGCAAAGAGAGGAAGACCCGCGATGTCTTCGCCTCTGAAACTGCCGGCTGTTGCCAGTAGGGCGGCAACAATGAGCACGATTCCCAACGCTCCAGCTAGTTTGGGGTGTACTGAAGGGCGGAGCGTTTCTGAGCTGTCTGCTCTGACGCTCATTGCCTGATGGTTTTGGTTGCCCTGCATTCTTTCCCCTCATTTCATACTGATAGTTATCCTAACTAACAATTTGAGAATAAAAAAGAGAAAAAATTTATTTTTCAAGGCAAGTATTCATTTTTCGAACTATGTGAACTTGACTAGTGGTTTTTCACCGTTTCGATCATCGCAATCAAAAATTTCTTGACCGCTAAGACCTCACGGTCATCAAGCTGTCTTACCACATCGAACATCTGCTGGTGCATCTCGTTCAACGTGCTTCGGACTTCCTCATTAGTCTTCACCGTTGGAACCAAGACCGTTGCTCGACCATCTTTAGGGTGAGGATTTCTCTCGATATAACCGTCTCGCTCTAATCGCTGGGCAAGAGCACTAGCAGAAGCTCCCGTAATCCCTAATTCCCGAGCGATATCACGCTGTAGAACCGGCGTATTCAGATTTGTTTGTTTGAGAAGATAACGCAGAGCCAGCAATTCTGTCTCATTCATTCGCATATCGTCTCGAGTATGAGATCTCATCTTGCGTTCGGCCTCTCGATAATCTCGCAAGAGATTGAGAACCTCAACATGATGGTCGGAGAGAGATTCGTACCAATACCCTGGTTGGGCAGAGGTATCGGACTCTCCCGGTGGTGGGGGCACATTGACCACGGATGTTACCTAACCTTCCACTAAGAATTTTTATAGTTTACTGTTAAGTCTCCCTGGCCTCAACGCAAAAGTGATGAATGGCAGATACCTTTTTAATGTTTTGTTAATGTATCTGCCGCCCATTTGCACGAAATACCGGTCTGCAGCGGGTTAGGAACAGCCGCAGTTGCCGCATCCGCAACCTCCGCCGTTTGAGGACACCGGCTGCATCATTGCCTGAGTAATTGAAGTTGCTGACTTGATAGCGACCGACCCTTCGGTCGGAATGCCGTCGCCAAAATCGCCGCCCATCAGATTGATGCGGTTGCCAATTTCTGGGCCGCCAGCGGGTTTTTCGGTAACACCTGCCAGGGTTGCCGCGAAACCAGCCGGTTCTAGGGCAGGTGCGGTGCTGACCTCGTCCGCACCACCGGTACCGCACGCAGCCGCCGCGGCAGAAACCTTCTTCGGCTTAACTTCGTTAGCGTGAGAGAAGCGACGCATCTGCTCAGCGGTGGGGTACATGAACGAAACCTTCACCACACCATCCACCAGCATCAGGGGCAGGCAGTCGCGTCCTGACACCTCAATCATCTCGGCAACCGGTACGCACTGCTCAAAAGCACTCGGGTAAGAATCCGTTGAATACACGGCAATATCGGCACCCTCATCTAACAATGCCTGCGCTTGTTCCAAAAACTCGGTGCGCAACTCGTCTTGAGGGTCCTGCTCATTCTCGCCTTCGCCCCAAATGAAAACTTCGAGCGGGGTGGTGCCCACGGTATCTTTACGTGCCATCATCTACCTTTCACATGTGTTCAGTACGCACAACGCTAAGAGGCTGTCAAAACTTCCCGATTGCTGCGGTGACTGTAAAGATTTAGTTGAACCATCGCTTGAGAGCCTCGACAAAACCGCCTTCATCATTGCGGTTGCCGCGTCGCTGATCAACAGCGCCCGCTGCAGTTGCAACAGCAAAAAATTTACGACGATCCACCGGCGTAGCGGTGAGGGGAGTAGTCATGGGGAGCTCCTTATAGAAGGAGATTAACTGATGTCATCAGAAATGACGGGGAAAGCTCATTTCTGAAGTTCACCATACTAAGGCAGACGCGGCAGGCAGGTCACGGGCATTTTTCAATGTTGAGAGAGTATTTTCCCACATCAGAGGTTGTTTATCGCCTGTCCTGAAAGGTAGGTGGCAAGGGGCAGATGCGACAAAAATGTGCCCGCACCTTCTCCAAGGCGCGGGCACATGTGCGGTGCAGATGAACTTCCCCAAGCGCATCGGCACCCATATTAAGTTTTAGGCTCACACAGTGTGTTGTGAGAACGAAACCAGCAAACCCTCCCCAGGATCTACGGGTTTCGGACGACGCCAGGCTGAGCTGAAGTTCCCCAACTTCGCGCAGCCACACCGCATCACTTGCCCGGAACTCCCCAGCACCGTGCAAGCACACCGTCTCACTAAAATTTCTGATGTTCCCTTTTCAGCACGAAAGAGAACACCCCGTTGGTCTATCTAGCCCAGAGCTCCCAGGAAGAGGACTCTCGACAACTATCTACCAGCGTTTCCCTAAAGAAAACTTCAGTTTCAACGGTGGCGGTTTTTACGCCGTCACCCTTAAAGAGCAGGTTTCACCGATTTCATGACGCAAAAACAAAAAACTTTTTTAAAAAAGTTAAAAATCTCGCCGAGACTGCACTTTAACCCTGTTTTTGGGCGAAAATCCGGGTTAAAGTACAGGCTCGGCGTCGGGCATAGACTAGAAGAATGACAACTCCCACCAGCCCTGCGGGCACCCGCCGGATCTCAGTGATTCTCTTTGACGGCTTTGAACTGCTGGACGTCTTCGGCCCAGTTGAACTCCTCAACCTGGTGGCCGCGTACACCGTAGAGTTCGCATCCCCCAAAGGCGGTGCTGTTGCCAGTTCTCAAGGCGTGCAGGTGATTGCCGAGAAAAGCTACGCAGACCTTGCCAAGGATTGCGACATCATCCTCATCCCCGGCGGCGCAGGTACGCGTTCTCTCGCGGAAAATCAGGAGTTCTTGGCCTGGCTCAAAGGTGTTGCTGACAGGGCCCAACTCGTTCTCTCTGTCTGTACAGGTTCCGCTTTGTTAGCAGCTGCCGGTGCTCTTGAAGGTTACGCTGCCACCAGCAACAAACGGGCTTTCGCGTGGGCATCGTCATTTGGGGAAAACGTCGAATGGAAATCTCGCGCTCGCTGGGTGCACGACAGAAATCGGTGGACGTCCTCCGGTGTTGCCGCGGGTATGGATATAACGGCGGCTTTTATCGCCCATGAACAAGGGCAGGACGTTGCGGACGCCATCACGCGACGCATCGAGCTCAATGTCTCGCGGGATTCAGAGAACGACCCGTTCGCCGCCTAGAATACACGCAAGAGGTCACTCACCCTTTAAAAACAGCGGGTTTTTGAAGGGTAAGTGACCCCTCGGCGGTGTAGAAGAAAAAGCTAGGCCTTCTTGCGGCGGCTCACCATCAATGCTGCGCCACCGGTCAGGAGCAACAGGGCGGACGCGATAAGGACGCCAGCCACGTGCGCGCCGGTATGCGCCAACGCGCCACGCGAGATAGCGGAGGAACTCGCGTCCTCACGTGCCACAGTGGCGGAGTCATCCTGGTTCACAGTGACAGGCTGGGGCTGACCTGCAGCGGAATCCGCGTCACCCACAGAAACCGAAGGGTCTTCGCTTTCTGCCGATGCTGGAACAGGCGTTACAACCGAAGAATCCTCACCGGGTGCTACCTCAGACGGAGCGGGTGCAGGCTGGCTGGGGTCAACCTCGCTAGGAGCGGGCATAGGTTCGCTCGGTGCCGGCTCGCTCGGAACGGGTTCCTGTACAGCCGCGCTGGTGCCAACAGTCCAGCTCTGCTCAAAGAAGTCAGCCGGATCAATGGTCTTGTGCTCGATCGCCCAGTCAATCATGAGGTCACGAACAGCCTTCTGCTCCTCATAAACAATGGGTGCGTTCGTCACGTGCGGGTAACCCGAGCCGCCCGACCAGCGGTAGTTGTTCACGGCGAGAACCACGCGCGCATCGTCTGCCAGTTCGGTACCGTCGGCAAGAGTGAGGTTTTCAATGCGCTGCCCAACGGGCTTTGAAATGTTGATGTGATAGTTGACGCCCGAGAGAATATCGTAGGAATAATCGGGAATACCGCGGGTGTCGCCGGGATAAATCTCGTTGGTCACGGTTGACCAGTCCGCAATCTCAGCGCCGGGCTCCTGCTGCTTGTAGTAGCGGGCGGAGTACTCCAGGTAGTCCTTAATCTGCGCGCCGGTCATCTCAACACCGTAGAGGGTGTTGTCATAGATGTAGAGACCAGCCATGTCGGCAATAGTCACGTCGCCCTGATTGAACACGGCGGTGCGTGAGAACGGAGATGCTTCAGCCAGCACCGGCAGGCCCTCGTACTGGGTGCCCTTCAACGCGCGGGTAAGTTCATCGGTTTGGACGCGGTTAATAAAGTCGACAATCGCGGTGTCTTCCCACGCGCTGGTGGCCGCTGACATCTGTTCGGTGGACTGTGCCACCACAGTCTGCACCCACTGCTGAGTCTGTGAGTGATAGGGTTCAATTGCCGCAAGAACCGCGGGATCCTGCGCAAAATCAGGGGCGTTCACAGCGGTAGCGGTGGGTTGTGCGTCATCAGACCACAGCACCTCAATATCGCCGTCAGCCTCTTTCACCAGCGGAATCTGAATATCAGAGAGAAAACGCGCCCAGTAACCGGGTTGCGTAAACAGCACGCGCTCGCCGTTCATATTGGTGAAGTACTCCTGTACCTTGTCGGTACGGTGCGAGTGCCCACCCACCACAACGTCAACGTCGGTGGACTGCTCAGCAACAGATTTTGCAACGTTTTCGGTGAGATCCGCCTGGTTGTAAACGTAACCGTCGGCGTCTAAGCCGGTGTGCGCCAGTACGATGACGACGTCCGCGCCCTCAGCCTTCACCTTCGGTGCCCACTGCGCGGCGGTGGCTGCGGCGTCCTTAAACTCGAGGTTGCCGCTGACGGTTGCCTTGTCCCAGGTACTCACGCCCGGGGTGACAACGCCAATAACGCCGACCTTGACCTCTTCACCGTTCACGGTTTTGGTGAACATTTCGTAGGGCTTGTAGGCGGGTTGACCGCTCTTGACGTCGATAACGTTTGCGCCGAGCAATGGCATATTGAGATCGTCAACGTACTGCGCCGATGCCTCGAGTCCGTAGTTGAATTCGTGGTTGCCGACCACACCCGCGTCGTAACCTAGCATGTTGAAGACGGACGCCATGGGGTCGGTGGTCTCAGCGATGCGGTGCTGCTGGTAGTAGCTCGCCAGGGGAGTGCCCTGGTTGGCGTCGCCGTTATCAAGAAGCAGGGTTGACTCGGCGCCGCGTTCGGTACGCAACTGTTTGATAGCGGTTGAAAGGTGGTCCATGCCCAGCGCCTTAGCCGAATCTTTCGCGCCGAAAGTTTGGCCGGTGAAGTAGTCGTAGTCAACGGCGTGGCTGTGGACATCCGTGGTGGCGAGAACGGTGAGATTGCCGATGCGAGTGTCACCGTCAGCGGCGTAACCGGGTGCGAGCGAGCCGGTGGCAAGGCTCAGGCCCAGAATGAAAGCAAAAGAGCGCTTCATGAAAGGTTCCTTCAGATTCCTCAAAAGTGAAAGATGTGTGCCCTTTTATTATGCCTGGTGAGGGCGGTAGATTCTTGTTTCCGCGAGGGGGTCTCCACAGCTTATCTGCGCGACTAGAGCGTCTTTCCAGAGTCACCCCATCAACAAAAATATTCGTAACATCCACCTCTGCCGTAAAAATAAGAGTTGAATAAGAAAAAAGCATATTTCAAGGAGCTGCCATGAAAAACGTTTCAGTTCTTATCGGTGCAGGTTCTATTGGCGAGGCAATTATCCGCCGCATAGCTACAGGGCACACCGTCATCGTCGCAGACCTCAACCGCGATAACGCGCAACGCGTGGTAGAAACCCTGCTCAACGCTGGCTTCGTTGCGCAAGCTACCACCGTAGACCTTGCGGTGCATCCATTCAAGAACTCGTTGACCTCGCCAGCTCACTCGGAGCCGTCACAAACGTCATTTAGGCAGCGGGAGTCTCCCCTTCTCAGGCGCCGGTTAACACCATCTTGCGTGTTGATCTCTACGGCACCGCTGTCGTCCTAGAAATCTTTGGCGGCATTATCGCTGAAGGTGGTAACGGCATCGTTATTTCATCGCAGTCCGGGTATCGCATGCCAGCCTTGAGCGTGGAACAAGACGCTCTTTTAGCAACTACCCCCGCAGAACAACTGTTAGAACTCGACTTCGTCACCAGCGATACCTTGATGCGATGGTTACCGGGGACACTGAAAAAATCGCTGAGTTTATTACCGACGATTTTGTGCTGGTGCATATTACCGGGTACGAACAGCCCGGTGAAGAGTGGCTTCGAGAGATGGGGCAGGGGCAATTCATTTATCACGGCGCACGTGAGCAGACTGAACCTACCCTTACCGTATCGGGGAATTCAGCTCAGCTGAGCAGTCGCATCATCACCGATGCTACCGTCTATGGCTCCCGCAACAACTGGCATCTTGCTTTCACCATTGATTTTGTGCAACAGGGCGGAAGCTGGTTGCTGGCGCGCAACCAGGCTCGCACCTGGTAGGCGGATTTTGCCTGGGCAGAGAGCTAAAAACTTCCGCGAGAGGGGTCACTTATCGTTCAAAATCAGCGGGTTTTCGAACGATAAGTGACCCCTCGCGGGTACGGTGGAGGAGACATATCCCTCTTAATGCAAAGAATCCTCAAAAATAGCGTAGGCTGAGAGTGTGCCCACTGGTTGGTGTAGTAAGTCTTTGAAGCTTTTTGTTTTTTGTTTTGCGTTTCATCTTCTTGGAAAAAGATAGGGCACACCTTTCGCGTTTGAGGTTTGAGCGCACTTTTCCAAAAGGAAGAAATACATATGGCTACTGGCACCGTAAAATGGTTTAACTCCGAAAAAGGCTACGGATTTATCCAGCCCGATGACGGCTCAGAAGATTTGTTCGCGCATTTCTCCGCGATTAACTCAGGCGGTTTCCGCTCACTCGAAGAGGGCGACTCCGTAGCTTACGACGCTGAAAAGGGCGATCGTGGCATGCAGGCAGCAAATATCACTGTTCTGCGCTAAAGCATTTAGCTTTTAGGATTTCTCATGCTCGACCATCCCGCCCGGGGTGGTCGAGTTTTTTGTTTAAGGTGACCACAAAAACATCACTGTGACCACGTAAACGTCAAAATACTCCCTTAAATGCGCTGATTATGATGGTTTCGTGGTCACTTTGGACGCCGGGATGCGGCGGGCGCTAGGGCCGGGGCGTGGACGCGGGTGTTCGGGGGCGTTGTGCCTGGGCCTTGCGGGTGCGGGATTATATGGGACGCACTTCGAGGACTTCCACGCTCTTGCCTGCCTTGGGTGCTTTGCCGCACGATGCGTAGACCTCTGGCAACTTCTGGACGCGGGTGCTCACCAGCCAGCGACGACCGTCGAGGTGGGTGACGCGGGAATAGGTGAGCGTCGCATCCTGTGTACTTTGATCGATCTGCGAGCCTAAGTTTGCAGAAAAACTACCTGTTGCGGTTTGCGTTTCACGTGAAACATTGAGGTGTGAAACCAGTGGGAACTCACCGCCCTCTGCCAATAACTCGCGAACGGCAATCTCGGCAGCCTGCTCGGGTGCCGCGTACATAGAGCGCCCGCGCAGCCCGTCAAGGGCGGGAGCCTCACCTTCACGCATCGCGCCGAATGCGGCCCGCGCGTTGTCGGCCGTTAGGCGGCCGTAGGTGTACCCCGAGGGGAGCATGATAGAGACCGGCGCAAAGCGGTGACCGCCGGTGTGCGAACACTCCCAAGCATCGCCAGGATGCTCCGCGGCAAGCTCGCCGGCAATCGGGCGTCCGACAATGGCGCAGCAGCGATCACGCTTAGAATGTGCGCAAACCAAAGCTAAGGGGTTGTTTTTGACGATAATTCCGGGGATGAAATCGGGCTGATTCAATGAAAGCTCCAAGAGGTCCTCTGGTTTTTCAACCGTCATTTCGTAGAGGAGGTTCAGTTCAGCCTGCGCGATGAAGACTTTCCGCGGCGTATCCGTGGCGATTTGCCCCTCGCGTCCGGGCTTGCGGATGAGCAGAAACCGTGCGCCTGCATCCTTCATCTTTTCTGACAGGGCGGCGGAAAGTTCATCACCAAAAACACTGCCATCGAGCACGTCTTTGCCCCAGCCGCCGGGGTGCTCGAGCGCAACCCAAAGTTTCTCGGTGGACGCCGTGCCAGCAAGGGGTTCTGCGTTGAGCAGAGAGCAAGAATCTGCCGGTCGAAGGGGTGTACGGATGCTGCGCGCGGGTAGGTCAGTCATGTTTTCAGTCTAGTTCCACGAAGTAACCGGCGAAAAGTTGATCCTCAGCGGGCGGTGCTGATGCGAGCGTTGACCCGGCGTTTTTCGCTTGAACCGGCGGTTGGTTATAGCCGGTTCGCCCGAAAGCGCCGGGTCAATAATGTGCCTGCCCGCACTGTGCCGCATCCACTAGGCTTGAGGTATGGCTGAAACAACCAAGCAAAGCACTGAACCCCAAAAGCCGGCGCGCGTGGATGCGTGGCTGTGGTCCGTGCGCGTTTTTAAGACGCGCGGGTTGGCAACAGATGAGTGCAACGCCGGGCACGTGCGTGTGAACGATGAGCACGTGAAACCCTCGCAGAAACTCAAAATCGGCGATATTGTGCGCGTGCGCTACCCGGGCTGGGAGAAGGTTCTGCGCGTTGAAAAGATGATTTCTAAGCGCGTGGGCGCACCGGTTGCGGTGACCTGCTACGAGGACCTGTCGGAGCCGCGTCCTTCGTACTTCAGCGCGGGTGTTCCGCGACGCGACCGCGGCACCGGACGTCCTACCAAGAGCGAACGACGCGAGCTCGATAAGCTTCGCGGCTACGAAAAGTCATAAATTATGCTGACAGCCGGTGTGAGGTAGCCACTAGATATACCCTCACATTCTTTGTTAGTGTTGTGCGCCTTGCCCGTTACCCGGCGAATCGAAGGATGATTGAATGAACATTACCTACCGTTCCGCAACACCCGATGACGCTCTTGCTGTGAGCGAGCTGGCGCGCGAACTTTTTCCGGATGCCTGCCCGCACTTTATTCCGGCGGATGCCATTGAGAAGTTCAACGATGACAAGCTGAATGAGACCGTGTTTGCGGAATTTTTAGATCAGTCCGAGCGCATGATTATTAACCTTGCGCAGGGTGAAGACGGAAAACTGCTGGGCTACACCCTGCTTGATACCCAGCCTGATCCTGCCGAGCTGCTTGATACTGTTGATAAGAACTCTGCCTACCTCAGCAAGTTCTATGTGCACCCGGATGCGCGTGGCACCGGGGTCGCCCACGAGCTCATGGACCGCGTGGTTGACGATGCACAGCAAGCGGGTTTCGCGTCCGTTTTCTTGGGTACCAACATTTACAATGAGCGCGCTAACGCTTTCTACGCCAAAAACGGGTTTGAGATTGTGGGGGAGCGCATCTTTCCTTTTGCTCCCGGTATTGACTGCACCGATTACGTGCGCGCCCGCGTCCTTTAAATCTTTTGCGTTCTGACAAGGTGAGTCTTGCGCCGCGATGTAGTGACGCGCGGTACAGTAGGACAGTAAGCATACGTTTTATCTAAGGAGAGAACATGTCAGACCTGACTCAGAACGACGTTGTAGAAACCATGCGCGGTGAGCGCTTTGTCATGATGACCTCGGTATCCCCCAGCGGCAAGCTTGAATCGCACCCCATGGTTCCGCAACAGGTAACCGACGACGCCGATGTCTGGTTCTTTATCGGTTTGCAGGGCGAGCAGGCTCAGCAGCTTCGCCAGAACCCCTCAGCTAACCTCGCTTTCGCAGAGGCCGGCTCATGGCTGTCCGTTGCAGGCACCGTTGAGTTTGTAGACGACCGCTCAAAGATCGATGAGCTGTGGAGCGACAGCGTTGAAGCCTGGTTCGACGGTGGCAAGAGTGACCCCAACCTCGGACTGATTCGTTTCAACGGCGAATCCGCACAGTTCTGGGGCAGCCGCGGCGGCAAACTGGCGATGCTCTCATCCATCGCCAAATCTAAGATCACCGGCGAGCGTCCTTCGGGCACCAGCGGAACAGTAGAGCTCTAAAGCCACACCGCATCGGAACATAGTGAAGACCCCGCGTCCTTTATCAGATCAGGACGCGGGGTCTTTTGCATCTTGCGCTCGGTGGGATTGTCTGGGCGAAGAAGTAACGCTCCTTACGAACGCTACCGCAACAATGCACACCCGCCTCTCTTGAAACTAGAGTGGAGACGTGAGCATCAAACCCAAGACCCCGCAAAGCCAGCCCACCGCGCAAGAAGGTAGCACCGCGTCCAGCCGCACACCCGCGTCCCTCAACCGGCAGATTCTCGCCCTAGCAATCCCTGCTTTCGGCGCACTTATCGCCGAGCCGCTGTTTGTCATGGCTGACTCTGCAATTATCGGGCACCTGGGCACGCCGCAACTTGCTGGGTTGACACTGGGCTCAACCGTGGTGCAAACCGTCATCGGCCTCAGCGTTTTCTTGAGCTACTCCACCACTCCTGCGGTGGCTCGTGCCTTCGGCGCGGGCAATCTCAAGCAGGCATACACGGCAGGACGCGACGGCCTACTCACCGCCTTGCTGCTGGGCGTTCTCGTGGGCGGTATTTTGTGGATATTCGCTCCTGCAATCGTGACAATTTTGGGCGGGCAAGGCGATGTTCACGGCTTTGGCGTGGACTATTTACGCTGGTCAATGCCCGGTTTACCCGCCATGCTCGCGGTGCTCGCTGCTGTAGGCGTCCTGCGCGGAATGCAAGACACCAAAACCCCGCTTTATGTGGCAACCGCCGGTGCTGTGCTGAATGCGGCACTCAACTGGGTACTCGTGTACCCGGTAGGCATGGGCGTGGCAGGCTCAGCGCTGGGCACCTCGGTGGTGCAATGGCTCATGGCTCTGGTTCTCGGAGCAATGGTGGTTCGCGGTATGCGCGCGCACGGCGTTCCCTTCGCGCTCCACGGCAGCGGTGTGCTCGGCGTGCTGAAAGTAGGATCCTGGCTCATGTTGCGCACACTCTCCATGCGCATTGCCCTGCTCGCCACCGTCTTCGTCGCCACCACACAGGGCGCAGAAAACCTCGCCGCCTACCAGCTCGTGCTCACCTTCTTCAACTTCCTCGCCTTCGCCCTAGACTCCCTGGCCATCGCCGCCCAAGCACTACTCGGCAAGGAACTCGGCGCTCGCGACCTCACCCTCCTTGAAGAACGCGACGCCGTAGTCCATCTCAAAAACCGACTGGTGCGCTGGGCACTCGGCTTCGGCGTGGTGACCGCGCTCCTATGCCCACTCATTGGATTCTTCGCAGCCCCACTCTTTACTGCCGACCCCGCCGTGCAATACCTCTTCGCGCTCGCCCTACTGGTGGTCACCGTAGGGCAGCCACTCGCGTCCTACGTCTTCATTCTCGACGGCGTACTCATCGGCGCACAGGACGTACGGTACTTGGCGCTCGCATCCTTAGTGAACGCGGTGGTTTACCTGCCCATGCTGGCTGCGGTGTACCTGGTGTTCTCGGGCGATGCGACGGCGGCGGGTTTTGTGTGGCTGTGGATTAGCTACGCCATTGGCTACATGGGGATGCGTGCGCTCACCCTGGGGTATCGCGCGCGTGCGGGCGTGTGGATTAAATGAGGGCGCCGCCGCGTCCCTCCGTCGTAACTTTCCGTGGATTTGCGCTGTAAAAACGCCGAAATTACAACGCAAATCCACGGAAAGTGAAATGTGCGAGGTTTATTAATCCGTAAAGAACGAAAACTTTATAAAAAGCTTTCAGTTTTCTTTCAGCTTCACCCTACAATGTGAGCTATGAGCGAGAATCAGAACAACCCATTTTCTTCAGACACCCCCGATAACAGCGCGTCAGATCTAAACTCCGACACGCAACACACCACCGGCGGAAGCTACTCAGCGAACTCAGCGCAGAATTCAGCAGAGGGCTTCGGCTCATCATCCACCGAGAACCCGGCACCTAGCGAGCAGGGTTTTTCATCATCTCAGGGTGCTTACGGCCAGCAGCAGGACGCTTACTCCGGCCAGAGCCCCTACAGCAGCCAGGCATCCACCAGCCCCTACAGCTCTTACAACAGCCAGCCGAACGGTCAGTCAACCGCCGGCCAGTACGGCGCATCCGCCTATGGCGCGCAGAACACCGGCGGCCAGTACAACAACGATCCCTACAACCAGTACAACGGCACTCAGGCTCCTGCAAAGAAGCAGAAGAACGTGCTCGGCATTGTCTCTATCGCACTGTCAGCTCTCGGCCTGATTCTCGGATGCGTTCCGGCTATCATGTTCCTCGGCTGGATTCTGCTGTTCGCAGGTTTTGTCACCGGCATCGTGGGTCTCTTCCAGAAATTCAAAGAAAAAGTCACCCCGATTATCGGCATTGCGCTCTCAGTTCTCGGTTCGATTATCGCGGGTATCGTTTTCTTCTTTGTCGTTGCAGGAGCAGTAGCGGACGCGACCTCATCCTCTTACGAAGAAGTTGAGTCAACGCCTTACGCATCCGAATCCTCGTACTCTTCACCCAGCGTAGCTGCGACCGAAGAACCCACTGTTCCCGAGGGCGTCCTTGCTTTTGGTAAGACCGCTGAATACAACGACGGCCTGAAAGTTACTATTTCAGAGCCCGCCGATTTTACGCCTAGCGACACCTCAGCAAGCATCGGCGATGACTCGGTGCAAAACCACCGCAAGTTCACGATCACCATTGAAAACGGCACCAAAGAAGCTTACGACCCCACCTCGGTTTATCTTTCGGGTAACTCCGGTGGCAAAGAAATGTCTAAGGTGTTCGACTCTGAACAGAACATTTCAAGCGGCCCTGAAGGCAAGATTTTGCCCGGCGACAAGGTCTCTTACGACGCTGTATTTGGGGTTGCAGATCCCGAGAACATTACTTTGGAAGTAAGTCCTGATTACGATCGTGAGAGCGTTATCTTCACGAACAAGAAGTAAATAACTTCACGATATAAAAGTGCCCCTCACGTTATGAGCGTGAGGGGCACTTTTGTGTAGATATAACTTTCCGTGGATTTGCGCTGTAAAAACGCCGAAGTTACAGCGCAAATCCACGGAAAGTGCGGCGCTCCCGCGGGAGCCCTAAGCCTTCACCAGCTTGCGAGTGGCGTTGGCGTTACCTGCCCACGCGCGTCGTTCTTTACGCTGGCGAATAAATGCCGCCAGCCACAGCAGAGCAAGGCCGATGAGCGACCACACCACCATAACGGTGACCCCGTGAGCCACGCCAATATCGCCGCCTGCAATGAAGGAGCGGAAGGCCTCAAGCGCGTAGGTGAGAGGTAGCCACGGGTGCATTGCCTGGAAGAAACCGGGCGCGGTTTCAATAGGGTACGTACCACCGGCGGATGCGAGCTGTAAAGCCGTGAGAATCAGCGCCAAGAAGCGACCGGGAGGGCCTAACAAGGCAACGAGTGCCTGGTTGATGGCATAGTAGGTGATCGACGTGAGAAGCACGAACAGCATGAGACCACCGAGATCATGCACCTTCAGGTCAACAACCGAGACCAAGATGCCGACCATCACGAGGCCCTGCACCAAACCCATGAGCACCGAGCGCATGTAGGAGCGCAGCGCGCCAAACAGCGCGAGTTTGTCGTGGCGTACATGGCTTGATTTGAGCGCCGGGAACATGAGGAAGAAGGCGATTGCGCCAACCCACAGTGACATTGACATGAAGTAGGGCGCCAAGCCGTGACCGTAGGTGGGTACCTCGTGCAGGCGGGTGGACTCAACCTTGACCGGGGCGGATGCGACGCCCGACAGATGGTCGGATTCGCTGGCGCTGTAGGTGGGTACCTGGTCTTTGCCTTCGGCGAGACCGTCCGCGAGTTCGTGCGAGCCGCCGTTGAGATCGCCCAAGCCGGAACTCAAATCTGCTGAGCCTTGCTCTGCATCTGATGCGCCGTCGTTCAGGCTTTGTGTGCCGTCGGCAAGGGTGTTTGCGCCGGATGCGAGGTCGCCGGTTCCTGTTGCCAGGCTGTTAGCGCCTCCGGCGAGAGTTCCTAGACCGGAGTTCAGTTCGATTGCGCCGCCTGCTACTTGTGAGGTGGCGTCCTTGAGCTTATTTGCACCGTCAGAGGCACTGGACACAGCGTCGCTGACCTGCCCCATTCCGCCGGAGAGCTGGCTGACTCCGTCGGCGAGGTTGTCAGCGCCGGTGGCGAGGTCGCCCGTGCCGGTGGAGAGCTGGTTGGCGCCAGTAAGAAGATCACCGGTTCCTGCTGAAAGCTTGTCAGCGCCGGTGGCGAGGTCGCCCGTGCCGGTGGAGAGTTGGTCTGCGCCGGAGGCGAGGTCGCCGGTTCCGCCGGCGAGCTGGTCGGCACCCGCGCGGGCAGAGGCTACGCCGTCGCCCAAGGTGCCGATGCCTTCGTTGAGCGACTGCGCGCCGGTTGCGAGTTTGTCGGCGCCTTCTACGAGCTGACCTGTTCCGCCGGCGAGCTGCTGCGCGCCACCGTTGAGTGTTGCCAGGCCGGTGCCCTGCTCTGCGGATCCGGCGAGGTCGGTTGCGCCAGTGTTAAGTGCTTGCGCACCGTCGTTAACGTCTTTCGCGCCGTCTGCGAGGGTCTGGGTTCCGGTGGCAAGGGCTGCAACTGCGGCTTTGCGCTGCTCCTCGGTCATCGCGTCCCAGTTGGTAAGTAGTGCCTGCGCACCGTCGTTGACACCGGTTGCACCCTTAGAGAGAGTGTCTGTTCCTGTTGCCAAAGTGCCTGCGCCGGCTGCCAACTTTTGCGAGCCGTCATAGGCGGTTTGGGTTCCGGCGGCGAGTTTCTGCGCACCATCGTCAACGCCCTGTGCGCCTTCTTTCAGAGCGTTTCCGCCGTCGCTGAGTGCCTGTGCGCCAGCGGCAAGGGTCTCGCCCTCGGTGCCGTTGACCTTGGCGTCCATATCCTGCAGACCCTTATCGAGTGCCTGCGCGCCGTCATTGACGTCATTCGCACCGGTTGCCAGCGCCTTAGCGCCGTCGTCTGCTGAATGCGCTCCCGTTGCCAATGACTTAGCGCCATCGTCGGCACTCTTGATGCCGGTTGCCAGCTGCTTTGTGCCGTCGTCAACGGTGTGCGCACCGTCTGCCAGCGCCTGAGCGCCGTCGTTCAGCTGCTGCGCCTGCGCCGGAACTTCAGAAAGCTTGGTGTTGAGTTCGCCCAAGCCGCTTGCGAGATCCGATGCACCCTGGCTGGTTTGCGTTGCGCCGTCCGCGAGTGTTGCTGAGCCGGTTGCGGCGTCATTCGCGCCGGTTGCCAACTGCTGCGCACCGTCGTTAGCGGATGCGGCGCCGTCAGCAAGGTCGTGTGCGCCGCCGTTGACCTGGGTAGCGCCGGATGAAAGTTCACCCAAGCCAGAGTTCAGTTGTACCGCGCCGTCTTCTGCGCTTTGAGTGCCATCAGCAAGTTTGGTCGCGCCGTCAGAGGCGTCAGATAGGCTACTGTGAACGTCGTTGAAACCGGTGTAAATGTTGCCCAGGTACTCCTTAGAGACCTTGGAATCCAAGTTGTTTTCAAGGGACTTAGCAATGGATGCGCTAATGTTACCCATCACCACGTTTGAGCCGTCGTTGGAAGTCACCGTAATTTGCGCGGGGGTTGCCGTCGACGGGTCATCGTTGCCGATCGACGTCGTGTTCTGCGAGAAGTTTTCGGGAATACGCAGAACCGCGTACACGTCACCGTTTTCGAGTGCCTTCTCAGCATCGTCCTCGCTCATCTGCTGCCAGTCGAGGTTGTTGTCCGAAGTGGAGTTCACGAGTTCATCGGTGACAGTCTGGCCGAGGTTTACCTGGTCGCCTCCGTTAGGTGGAGTCACCGCACGGTCACTGTTGACTACAGCAGCGGGCACGGTATCTAGATTGTTTGTTGGATCAAAAACCGATGAAATCAGCATGGCTGAATAAATCATCGGCACCAGTGCAATAGCGAAAAGAACAATAAGTTTTTGCGCTAAGCCGCGAGATTTAATCGATGAAATTTTCTGTCTCATCTCGTCTCTTTTCTTACTTCTGTAAATTTTATCTCTGTTAAAACTAAAAACTAGTTGGCGTACTCGGGGTAGGCGGTGTTGAAGTCTTCTTGACTCACGCCCGCCGAATGCAACAGCAAAATACCCATGTGATCAGCCAGTTCTTCGGGGTTGGTCTCGGTGGATTCATCGAGGATGCGTCGCGCCAGCAACCAGACCACCCCTGCGCTCATAAAGTGCGCCTGTTCGAGGGCTGATACCGGGCTTTTGCGTGTGCGTAGCACCGGGCCCATGGGGGAGCGGTTGAGAATTTTGTTGGCAATCATTTCCAGCACATCGTTGGTTGCGGTGTAGCCACCTACCCCGCGCAGCACGTTGATGTAGAATGTCCTGTTCTTGTTCATCTCAGCGAGCATCAGGCGAAAGTTAGTGCGCGCAAACTGTGCCCATGATGTGTTGATGGTAATAGGTTGTGTCGCGTCGAATGTGGCGTTCAGGCGGTCTTGCGTTGCCGCCTGCACGAGTGCCTTCATGTCGCCAAAGTGCTGATAGAAGGTGGGGCGGCTGATGCCCGCTTCTTTCACCATGTCGCTGACGTTCAGTTCCGGAGAGGTTGAAGAGTCAAGGATGCGCGTCATCGCATCGATCAGCGCTTGGCGGCTGCGTGCGGTGCGGGGGTCTTGGGCTGTCATCGCGTCACTCTTTCTGGTTGTCAATCATGGTTCTGCTGGTTAAGTCAACATCACTAATTTACACCTGTAAGAAAAATGTGCAAGTTGTAAAGTTGAAAGAGGTTGCCAACCCCTAGCGTTTCGCTCATTCGCTGGGTCTTTAACCACTTGCCATGAGCGAAACACCAGGGGTTGCTACGGGCTACCACCACAGACAGAAAGAAAACGCCATGAATTCAACAGACATCCTGCTCGACCTCGCATCACGCCCCGGACAGGCGTTGAGGGCGCTCGCATCCAGCCTGACCCCCGAACTACTCAACGCGCACCCCGGCGATCACGACAACTCAATCGCGTGGCTACTGTGGCACACCGGTCGTGAAATTGACGTGCAACTCTCCATGCTCTCGGGTGAGGACGAAGTCTGGACTGCTCAAGACTTCAAAACCCAGTTTGACCTGGGTGAACTCGGTGACGGCGTGGGCTACAAGCATTCACCCGAGGACGCTCGCGCCATCATCGTGAGCGATGCTCAGCTGCTCATCAAGTACGTCAACGCGGCTTTGAGCGCGCTGATCGCCTACATCAAGACCCTCTCTGAAGATGATCTTTCCGAGGTAATCGATACCTCGTGGGAGCCTGCCGTGACTCGCGGCGCGCGTCTAGTCAGCATCGTTGACGACGCCGCTCAGCACGTCGCGCAGGCTGCCTACATTGCGGGCATGACGCTCTAACAACCGCGTCCAGAAAGCCCTCGACACCAGTGCGTGCCGCCGGCAAAAATGTTGCGGTGCGCACTTTCTAAACCCCGATTTAAGGGGTTGCCTTAATAGGGATGCGACGCGCACCCTCGCGTGTACGAGATAGCGCCCACAAGCATCCGGCGGGCGAAAATCGCGTGCTATGCTTGAATTCCATGGTGAATAAAATTGGTTTTGACCGTGAGAAATACATCGAAATGCAGTCGGCGCACATTCAGGAGCGTCGCGAGCAACTAGGTGGCAAGCTGTACCTCGAAATGGGCGGCAAACTCTTTGATGATATGCACGCATCCCGTGTGCTTCCGGGCTTCACTCCCGACAACAAGATCGCAATGCTCGACAACATTCGCGACGAAGTTGAAATTCTTATCTGCATTAACGCCAAGGACCTTGAGCGCCAGAAAATGCGCGCTGACTTGGGGATTTCCTACGAAGACGATGTTCTGCGTCTGGTAGATGTTTTCCGTGACCGCGGCTTCTTGGTAGAACACATCTTCCTTACCCAGATGGAAGACGACGACCGTAAGGCTGTTGCTTTCAAGGAGCGTCTGGAGCGTCTGGGTCTGAAGGTTTCACGCCACCGCGTCATCCCCGGTTACCCCACCAACACCGACCTAATCGTGTCAGAAGAAGGTCTGGGTCGTAACGAATTCGCTGAAACCACCCGCGACCTCGTGGTTGTTACCGCACCCGGCCCCGGTTCAGGCAAGCTTGCAACCGCGTTGTCACAGGTTTACCACGAACGTAAGCGCGGCGTTGAAGCCGGCTACGCAAAGTTCGAGACCTTCCCGATCTGGAACCTGCCGCTGGAACACCCCGTCAACCTCGCATACGAAGCTGCAACCGTTGACCTCAACGACGCCAACGTCATCGACCACTTCCACCTCACCGCGCACGGCGAATCAACCGTCAACTACAACCGCGATGTAGAAGCATTCCCGCTACTCAAGACCATGCTCGAGAAGCTCACCGGCGAAACCCCCTACCAGTCACCGACTGACATGGGCGTTAACATGGCCGGCAACTGCATCACCGACGACGAAGCATGCCGTCACGCGTCCGAACAGGAAATCATTCGCCGCTACTTCAAGGCACTCGTTGACGAGGCGCGCGGTGGTTTGGACTCAACCCAGTCAGACCGTGCAGCTGTAGTCATGGCGAAGGCAGGCGTAAAGGCTGCCGACCGCGTGGTTGTTGAGCCCGCTCGCAAGCGCGAAGAAGAAACCTCACTGCCCGCAGCGGCTATCGAACTGCCGGACGGTAGCGTCGTCACCGGTCGCACCACCGACCTGCTCGGTTGCTCATCCGTGATGCTGCTGAACGCTCTCAAGCAGCTGGCTGGCATCGATAAGGACGCACACCTGCTCTCACCCGAGTCGATTGCACCTATTCAGGCGCTCAAGACCGACCACCTGGGTAGCGCAAACCCGCGTCTGCACACCGACGAGGTGCTGATTGCGCTCTCCGTTTCGGCATCAACCGACGAGAACGCACGCGCAGCACTCGAGCAGCTCAAGAACCTGCGCGGATGCGACGTTCACACCACCACCATCCTGGGTTCAGTGGACGAAGGTATCTTCCGCAGCCTCGGCGTGCTGGTAACGTCAGACCCGAAGTTCCAGCGCAAGAGCCTGTACCAGAAGCGCTAAGGTAGGGGCGACGCCGCTGGCTGGTTGGCAGCGCGACTAACCCACCCGCATCCCCCGAGATCCTGATTTATCGATGAAATCCTGTTTTAAAGCAGGATCTCGTCGATAAATCAGGATCTCGCTGTTTAAAAGAGAGCTGACGGTTGAGGCAGTCTTAGCCGGTAGGTAGAGTTAAGAGCGTAATATGACCCTACTCACGTAAGGAAAGGCATGTTCGCAATCGCCGGTTTTACCTTTGTTTTAATCATTCTTGGCATTCTCGCTGTCCTTCTGCTGATGAGCGTGCTGGTGGTGCCGCAATCCGACGTCTACGTGATTGAGAAGCTCGGTAAGTACCATCGCACCCTGTTCTCCGGCCTGCATTTTCGCCTGCCGGTGGTGGAACGCGTCGCCTACAAGCAGACGCTACGCATCAAAGAACTTGACCTGATGGTCGCCACCAAGACCAAAGACAACGTCTTTGTGCAGGTGCCCGTGAACGTGCAGTACTTTGTGAACGAGAACGAGCAGGACATTCGCAACTCCGTCTACCGCCTGTCGAACCCCGAGAACCAGATGCGTTCTTACATTCAGCAGAACATTGTGGGTTCGCTGTCCAAGCTAGATTTGGACGAGGCGTACGGCTCCTTGCACCAGGTTGGCTTGGCGTTGCAGGGCGAGCTGACCGAGAAAATCGGCGAGTACGGTTACGTTATTAAAGACACCAACGTCATTGACGTTGAGCCCGCGCCCGAGGTGAAGGACGCGATGAACCAGGTGAACGCGTCCGAACGTAAGCGTCAGGCGCAGATTCTCACTGCTGAGGGTAACAAGGCTGCCGCGATTCTTGAGGCGGAGGCAGAGCGTGACGCGCGCCGTCTGCGCGGTGAGGGTATCGCGCAGGAGGGTGATGAGATCGCTAAGGGTATGAAGGAACGCATCGACAAGCTCAAGGATGCGGGTCTGACCGCTGATGCTGCCGTGGAGTGGTTGAAGTTCAACGACGGCATCGCGGTGTACACGGCGCTGGCCTCCAGTAATAACGCCAAGGTCATCATGATGGACAACAACCTAGGTCCGAACTCGGGCCAGCCCATGACGTCCGAGGACATTACGCGCAGCATCATCCGCGCCGACGAGGTACAAGGCAGGTAGCCTGCTGGGCCGATGCTGACCTGCTAACCCCTGGTGTTCCGCTCATCCGCTGAGTGTTTAACTACTTGCCGTGAGCGAAACGCCAGGGGTTTGTTGTGTGCGGACGCTGGTAGTTAGGGGAGGATGCTCGGCAGTCAGGCACGCCGTCGCCAGCAGTCCCTCTCGCATCCTCGCGCGGGGCGCTCGGAAGCGATTCACGCCAGCCCCGAGCCAGCTGGCGACGCGCGCACCTGGCTGCCTCCCCCGCCTGGCCGCCTCGACCCCGCCGTCCTGCCGCGTCGCGTCCTTATCTGACCTTGAACCGGCGTTTTTCGCTTGAGCCGGCGATAACCAACCGCCGGTTCAACGTAAAAACGCCGGGTCATTTTGTGTGCACATCGGGCTGCCGCCTGGCACCGCGCCCGCGGAAAATCTAAGCTGCTTGTATGAGCAAGTCCGTGCAAGGAGTAGATATGAAGAAGTGTATTAGTGTTGTCGGCGCGGTTTTAGTGAAAGACAATAAGGTTCTGGCAGCGCAGCGTAGTCAGAACATGTCATTACCCGGTATGTGGGAGTTCCCCGGTGGCAAAATTGAAACCAGTGAAACCCCGCAACAGGCTCTAGCCCGCGAGCTTCAAGAAGAACTTAAGCTGGACGCCCGCGTCGGCGAAGAAGTTGAGTCAACAACTCACGAATACGATTTCGGCATCGTTACGCTCACAACTTTCTACTGCGCACTTGCAGATGCAGAACCCATACTCACTGAACACTCCGAAATTCGCTGGGTAGAACCACAGAAACTCCTGGAGCTGGATTGGGCCCCCGCGGACATCCCCGCAGTCGAAAAGATCATGAAAGACCTGAGCTAATCATGACTGTCCATAACGCTGATCCCCGTCAAATTCTTGCGGACGACAATGCCTACGGATTTATCGACAAAACAGCGGTATCTCAACGCATCTTCAACCCTTATCTTTACGCTAACAAGAGTGAGCACACTATGCTGCGCGCTATGCTCGATGAGCTACGGCGTGCCCAATCTTTCAAGTTCTCAGTAGCTTTCATAACCTCGTCCGCACTGGGGCTACTCAAGCAGGCTCTTCTTGATTTCAAGGGCGAAGGCACAATTTATACTTCAACTTACCTAGACTTCAACGAGCCCAGTGTTTTTGAGGAACTCCTCAAATTCCCAAACATTAACGTCAGAGTCCTCAATGATTCTGTGGACGCGTTCCATAGCAAGGGTTACATCTTTCATCAGGCGCGCACAACTACCGCAATCGTGGGTAGCTCGAACCTAACGCGAGGTGCGCTGCTTATGAACGAGGAATGGAACCTTCGTTTCTCGGCGATGCCAGACGGTCATATTACCGAACAGCTTGAGGACGCGATTGACCGACTGCATGCCGCATCCTCGCCTCTGACCACTGACTGGATTAGGGCTTACGAGTCACGCAGAAAACCGCAGATCGTCAGAGCTGCTTTTGAGGCACCCACAGAGCCGGTGGTACCTGTGGGCCGCATCGAACCAAACTTAATGCAACAAGAGGCTCTCAACGAGTTAGCAGCACTTAGGAATACGGGAGCTGAACGAGCACTCATTATTTCTGCAACGGGTACAGGTAAAACAATTCTGGCGGCGCTCGCTGTGCGTCAGGCTAAACCGCGGCGGGTTTTGTTTTTAGTGCACCGTGAGCAGATCCTTAATAAAACGATTGAGGAGTTTCAGAAAGTTCTCGAGGAGCCTGCAGACGAGTTCGGTAAGTTTGTGGGAAGTCAGCGCGAAATAGACCGTAAGTACGTGTTTGCTACGGTGCAGACGATGTCCCGTGAAGAGAACCTACAAAGTATCTCTGCGCAACATTTTGATTACGTCATTATCGATGAGGTGCATCGCGCTGGAGCGACTTCTTACACACGCATTATTGATTATCTGAAGCCTGATTTCTTACTGGGACTCACCGCAACCCCCGAGCGTACTGACGGCACCAATATCTACGAGCTGTTTCATTACAACGTCCCATACGAGATTCGACTGCAAAAAGCACTTGAATCGAAGATGCTGGTTCCCTTCAGCTATTACGGAGTCAGCGACTATACAGATGCCCAGGGTACTACTATCGAAGAAACCTCTGACCTGCGGAAACTCGTAGTAGATGAACGTGTAGATTATATTGTCCAGATGCTTGAGACCTATGGCCATGCTCGTAACGTCAAAGGCCTGATGTTTTGTGGCCGTAAAGATGAGGCAAAAGAACTTTCGAGGGAGTTCAACAAACGTTCCTTGAACGGACGAGCTCTACGTACAGCGATCCTCTCTGGTGAGGACTCTCAAATTGCTCGAGAAGACACCGTTCAGCGACTTCAACGAGGAGAACTCGACTATATCCTGACCGTCGATATCTTCAACGAGGGTATCGATATTCCAGATGTTAACCAGGTTGTGATGCTACGTAACACGCAATCATCCATTATTTTCACTCAGCAACTTGGACGCGGGCTTCGTAAGTTCACCGGTAAAGACCATCTTCGCGTCATCGACTTTATTGGTAATTACAAAAATAACTTCCTCATTCCCATCGCTTTATTTGGTGATAGGTCACTCAATAAAGACTCCATTCGCGAGAAACTTATTCAGGCCCGCCAATCCGGAGCAATTGCCGGGATTTCAAACATCAGTTTTGATGAGGTTTCTCGTGAGCGTGTTCTGGACGCACTTTCAGCAGCCAAGCTTGACAGCATGGTGATGCTGAAAAAGACGTACCGCGAATTAGAAGAGCGATTGGGGCGCACACCCATGCGTTACGATTTTGCGCACTACGACACCGCAAACCCCACTGTTTTTCTCACAACTAACAACACGCGTCCTACCTACTGGCATTTTCTGAAGAAAATAGACAACGCAACACCGGAGCTTTCACCTGTACAACAGGGGTACCTGGCTCTTTTAGATAGGGAGTTTCTAAACGGAAAACGTCCTCACGAATTGCTTTTGCTCAAAGAACTACTAGCACACGGGAACATCGCAGCACCTGAGCTAAAAGAGATCTACGCGGAATATGGCGCTGTGGCCGAGCCGCAAACCATAGAATCTGTTGCACGCTTTCTGAACCTGGAATTCTTTACCGATGCTGGACGCGAGCGTTATGGTAACCGGCCCATCGCATCGTTCGCTGGGCAGAGATTTGAGATTTCCCAAGAATTTAAAGCTGAATACGAGGGGAACATTTACTTTGCGCAGCATATAGATGACGTTCTGGAGGCAGGGCTCTACCTCAACCAACACCACTACTCACCAGCGGGCAAACTTCTCGTGGGAGAGCGATACAGCCGAAAAGACGTCTGCCGCTTGCTGAACTGGCAGGCTAATCATGAGTCAACTATGTACGGTTACAAGGCTGATCAGAGTACCTCTACGTGCCCTATTTTCATCACTTACCATAAGTCGGATGACATTGATGATGCCATCAAATACGAGGACCACCTAGAAGATGAATCAACTCTCTTTTGGTACACCAAGCACGGACGCAACCTGAAAAGCCGTGTAGAAAGCGGCATTATCAACGGTAACTATCAGCTCGATATTTTCGTGAAAAAAGACGATGCCGAAGGCACTGATTTCGTGTACCTGGGCCAGGCTAAAACCCCGCGCGATGCCCAGCAAACAACTATCGACTCAAAACCAATTGTGAGTATGCGACTGGACTTGGTTCACCCACTGCAAACTGGACTGTACGACTACTTCACTGCGAGTTCGCTAGAACAAACTGCACCTGAGAGGGCGACCTCAGTGCAATAACCGCCCCGCCCCACAACTTTCCGTGGATTTGCGGTGGAAAAACCGCGAAATTACAGCGTAAATCCACGGAAAGTGGGGGTGGGTGAGTGCGTTACCCGGGTGCTCTTAGTGAGACTTTGCGCAACGATTTTCTCAATCAGCCGCCTATTGAGAAAATTCCGTGAAATTGTCTCACTAAGGACGCCGAGTCCTACGCCAATCCCAGTAACTCCTCGTGCACGGTGGTGTCACCGGTGAGTTCCGGGTGGAAGGAAATACCAATAACATTTCCGGCTCGCACGCCCACAATCTCACCGCGGTAGCGCGCGGTCACTTCAACACCTTCGCCTACCGAAGACACCCGCGGCGCACGAATAAACGCCGTCTTCACGGGCAAAACCTCTCCGGCAGGAGTACGCCATTCCAGCAGAGCTTCCGCCGAATCAACCTGCGAACCGAACGCATTGCGTCCCACCGAAATATCAAGCACACCCAGCGACTGCTGCCCCGGCGCCGGATCATCAATCTCCCGTGCCAACATAATCAGCCCGGCACACGTGCCGAGCGTTGGCAAGCCACCGGAAATTGCGCTCTTCAGAGCATCACGAACACCAAGGATGCGCGTCAACCGATCAATCGTGGACGACTCCCCGCCGGGTAGGACGAGCGCATCCAGCCCCTGCAACTGCTCCGCCTTTTTGACCAGCACAACCTCGGCACCTAACCCGCGCAGCGTCTCGGCGTGCTCAGAAACCCCGCCCTGCAAGGCGAGAACGCCGACGGTTTTGCCAGTGCCGGAAAGGTGAGATTCAGACAAGATGCCTCCAAAGGGGATGCGAAAAAACTTGGAATTACAAAAATTTGGACGGCGCAACCTACCCGGGCGGGGGGCTAGGTGGATGCACCGTCCTGGGCAGAGAAACGCAGACTAGCCAGAGAAAGATGAAGAGACTAGAAACTTTTTCTCTACCCAGAGATGTGGCTGATGTGCCGTCCTCCGAGCTGTGACGATAGCGAAAGTAGCCAATGGGGTGGTGCCGTGAGAAACGAGCGGGCTCCGTCTGCTCACGTCGTTCAAAGGTCGCCCAGCGACCGACGACGACTGAGCAGGGGCACACCCGCGAGTTCTCACGGCACTATCACCTACCAAACCAAGCTAGAACCTTACTGCGTCAACCCACCTGTTCAGGCATTCGCTTCGCTCATAGCTTCTCGCCAGACCGCTTTGCTGTGTCTGGCGCTGGCAAAGAATTTTTATTTCCTCGCTAGCTCGGAAAATTCTTTACCAGCCACGTTCCGCCAGACGGTGCGGCGCAGGAAGATCCGCCACATTAATACCGACCATCGCCTCGCCCAGACCACGGGACGCGTCCGCCACCGCCATTGGATCCTCAAACTGCGCGGTCGCTTTCACAATCGCCTTCGCGCGTGCTTCCGGGTTGCCTGACTTGAAGATGCCCGAACCAACAAAAACGCCATCCGCGCCGAGCTGCATCATCATCGCCGCATCCGCCGGAGTAGCCACGCCACCAGCCGTAAACAGCACCACGGGTAGCTTGCCGGTGCGCGCCACCTCAAGCACGATGTCGTAGGGAGCAGCCAGTTCCTTAGCCTTCACGTAGAGCAGATCGGGTGATACCGCGTAGAGCGCCTGCAACTCAGCGATCTGAGTCTTGATGGTGCGGATGTGCTTGGTTGCCTCAGAAACGTCGCCGGTACCAGCCTCGCCCTTCGAGCGAATCATCGCGGCACCCTCAGCAATACGACGCAGCGCCTCACCCAGGTTGGTCGCGCCGCACACGAACGGCACCTTAAAGCCCTGCTTATCAATGTGGTTTACATAATCAGCGGGGGAGAGCACCTCAGATTCGTCGATGTAATCGACCTTCAGCGCTTCAAGAATCTGCGCCTCAACAAAGTGGCCGATGCGAGCCTTCGCCATGACCGGAATGGAAACGGCATCGATGATGCCCTCGATCATATCTGGGTCACTCATGCGAGCTACACCGCCCTGCGCGCGAATATCCGCGGGAACGCGTTCCAGTGCCATGACGGCTACCGCACCCGCGTCCTCCGCAATCTTTGCCTGCTCGGGGGTTACGACGTCCATGATGACGCCGCCCTTGAGCATGTCTGCCAAGCCGCGCTTGACCAGGGGTGAGCCGGTGATGTTTTCGTTGAAATCTTTAGTCTCAGTCATGGTTTCTATTGTCAGCGCGTCAGGTGGTCTAATAATAGAGCCAGAATCGCGCAAAAATTTTAGACCAGCACCCCGAGAGAAACCACATATCCTTCAAAATTTGCCCCAAAATTGAACGATAAGTGCCCCTTCTCAAAAAGAACTAAAAGACCCATGCCTCGCACCTCTCGCCCTGCCGAACTTCCCCTGAATATCAGCAAAGACAGTGGTCAACCACTGCCTGCCCAAATCGCTGAGCAGGTGCGCGGTCATATTATTACTGGCACCCTCAAACCGGCGGATGCGTTGCCCTCCTCGCGTGCGCTCGCTACTAGGCTCGGGGTCTCGCGCGGCAGCGTTGTGGCGGCCTTTGAGCAGCTCAGTGCTGAGGGGTACGTGCAGACATCGCGGGGTGGAACCTTTGTGACGGCGGATTTGAAATTACAAAAAATCTCACCGCAATCTCCGGAGCAAAGCACTGGGCCAGGCCGCGCTGAGTCTTCAACCGCGTCCTTGAATCTGCTTCCCGGAACCCCCGACACCTCGCTCCTTGCCAGTGCTGCCTGGCGTGCTGCCTGGCGAAAAGCCGCCGCTGAGCCCGGTAGCTCATACCCCGCAGTGGGCGCCACTTATCTGCAAGAACAGCTGGCGGAGCACCTGCGCGTCATGCGTTCCGTGGTGCGTGAACCGCACGAAATTTTGGTGACCGCCGGTGCCCGCGACGCCTTTCGCCTGGTGCTCTCAGCTATGCGCCGCCAGCGTCATGACCGCCCGTTGCGCATCGCTGTGGAGAACCCCGGCTACCCGTCGCTGCATAAAATCCCGGCGGCTTTCGGCCACGAGATTGTGCCCATTGACGTGGATGAACACGGCCTCAATCCCGCGCACCTGCCGCAGAACCCGCGTCCGGATATCGTGCTGGTAACACCCAGTCACCAGTACCCTCTGGGGGCGTCCATGCCGATTGTGCGGCGTCTTGAGCTCCTGGAATGGGCTAAGAAAAATGATGCTTTTATCGTCGAAGATGACTACGATTCTGAGCTGCGCTACGTGGGCGATCCCCTGCCCGCTCTCGCAGCGCTGGACCGTCAAACCGGCCACGATTGCGTGATTACTCTGGGGTCTTTTACAAAGACTCTTACGCCCGGTCTGGGTTTGGGGTATTTACTTGCCCCGCCGTCCGTTATGGCTGAGGTTGCGCATCTTCGCGGGGTACTCGGCTCGCCGGTCTCGTCTATCACGCAGGATGCGATGGCCTCCTTTCTCACGGATGGCGGCGCCCGACGCCACATTGCCCGTATGCGCCGTGTGTATAAGGGACGCCGCGATACGTTGCTTGAGACGTTGGCATCGGAGCGAACCCCGGACTGGGTCAAGGTACTACCCATGGACGGCGGTCTGCACGCGGTGCTCGAGTTTACCGGTCAACGCGCCACCCCTCTTGCGGAACGTGAGTTTCTGCGCCGCGCTGAGCAAGAGAACCTCACGGCGGCAACGCTGGGGGATTACTGGGCGCACTCTGGCGCGCATCAAAACACACGAAAGTTCGGCGCGGTCATCGGCTTCGGCGGTATCAGCGAACGTCACCTGCCGCATGCACTGAAGCTGACCACCCGCGTCCTACGCTCGCTATAGACAATAGCTCGTGCACTTTCCATGGATCTGCACTGTAAAAACGCGAAAATTACAGCGCAAATCCACAGAAAGTGCGATCGAGAACGCCGCGCACCGAGGTCGCGCGCTCGCATCGTAATCACTAAGCTAGTACCCGTGACTTCTTCAAACCTTGCTCGTTCTTTGTTCGTGCCCACCGTTGTGATGGCGCTGGTTAATCTTGTATTTGGCCTGGTGACGGTCTTTTGGCAGGTGCCCACGCTCACCGGCGCGGCTATTGCGCTGGGTCTTTTCTTTATCGGTTTGGGTGCAGCTAATTTTATGACTTCAACTGCCGTTGGGGCTTTTGATGCAGAGTTCGCTCCCGTAGTGCAGGCGCTTAAATCGGTGGCGCTACTTCAGCTTGCCGGTGGTGTGCTGACCATGATTCTGCCGCACACTTCGTTATGGGTTATTGTCGTGGGCTCGCTGGTGCTGGGTATTAGCGGTGTGCTTACCATACTGCTGGGGTTGCGCGTCAAAGACACATTGCCCATAGATAAAGACTGGCGAATTGCCGGTTTTGTGCTTACCGTCGCTGGTGCTCTTATTCCTGTGATTGGTGATCTTGGTGCGAAAGCAATTCTGGGTGTTTCTGGTGGTGGCGCGCTGATTGCTGGCATTTTCATGATGATTGGTGCCCTCACTGTGCGCAGTGACGCGAAGAAGATTGAGGCGCGCTAGCCCTGCTTTCGCTGTAGAGTAGGTTATGCACATTTTGGAGGGATTTTTGTGGTAGAGAAGCAGCGTTCAGGCGGTTTTAAAGAGCAGGTTAAGGGGCCGCTGATTATTGCGGTTGTACTGGCTGTTGTGGCGTTTTTTGGCGTCTTTATTTTTGCAACGGGCGGTACTCAGAATGCTCCGCAGTACTCGCTGTCGCTATCTGTTGCTGGTGCGGTGTTTATTGTGACGCTGGTGTTGTGCGCTACCCTCATGATGATTGAGCGCCCTAATGATGAGCACCTGGGCCAGGGCACCGGTATTAATCGTTCGTCTGCCAAGCTGTATGCTGAGGCGAAGGCTAAGCGTGAGGCTGAGGCGCGTAAGAAAGCTGTTGCTGAACGCGCTACGGGCACTGCTGATTCTGCAACTGGCGCGTCTACCGCATCTGCAACCAAAGCTACTACCCAGCAGGACGCGGCATCCGACTCACAGCCCCGCGCCAACGGGCAGGAGCGCTAGATTTACGGGCGCATCGCGTGCCTACTGCCTATAGAGAGCATAAAACCCCGGTTCTCTCATCGGTGAGAGGACCGGGGTTTTCTAGTGTAAAAAGCCTTAGTAGTTGACGGCTTCTACGTGAACGTAGCGTTCATCGTCTACATGCTGGCGTATAGCCTCGGCCACGGAGCGAACGGTGCGCGGCACATCGGCATCGGTGCTGAGCCCCACGCGCACAGCAACGGTGAGGTTCTCTGATCCTGCGCCGGACGCGCTCTCACTCACCGGAGCCTCAATCAGCGACTTCACCGCGTCCGCTACCTTGCCAACTGTCGTGGTGACAGCCTGCTGGCTCGTGTCGAAGAAGTCGCTTTCTTTGTTTCCCTTGGCGCCTTCTTGGCCCTCGCGCACAGCGGCAGCCACCGCGCGTACGGTGCCACCAATAGCTCCCTCATGCGGATATATTTGCTCCACCCCGGCTACGGCAAGAATTGATTCGCGAATCTTCACGCGCAACGAATCGGGGGCTTCACTGCCACTTCCTGCAGGTTCAATATGCAGAGTGTCATGGGGCATGGGGGCTGTCCTTGAGGTTCTTTGTGGCTTGTTCAATGTCGAAGGAGTGCATGTCTTCGACGGTGATGTTGATCTGCTCAACGTTCAATTCGCTAATACGTTCTAGTTCTTTGCGAACGCGTTCACGCAACTCGCGCGTGATGTCTGCGACGGAGCTACCTTCGCGAACGGATGCTGTAATCTCAACGTTAATAGGTGTGCGAGGTGCTTCGACATCGCCATCAAGGCGGCAACGGCTCACCAGCGCGCCGGGTAGGGATTCACCGGCACGGCGAATGGCTGCAATCACTGAACCTTCGGTCTGCGTGAGCGTATCAAGCTCGTGGTGAGCGGTCAGCGGAATCGAGCGTCCTGCCTTGGTCTCAAGAACAAGGTTGCTCAGCATGGTATCTAACCAGCTGCTGTCGCTGGCCTGTTTGTTTTCTTCCTCGGTCACGAGGTCATTGGTTACGCGTTCAAGACGTTGCAACGCTTCAAGACGTTGTGTACACGTTGGGCAGTGGTGAATATGCAATCCCGTCAGCAGGTGCTGTGGGGAGTGATTGCCGGAATGTTCATCTTCAAGCCAGTTGCTCAGGGTCTCTAACGGAATGTGGGTGTTCATGAGTCCCACCCCTCCATTTCCTGAACTAGTTTGATGCGTGCGCGGGCTAGCTTTCCGCGGACGCTCGCAGGTGAGATATCGAGTAGCTCAGCGATTTCTTGGTAGGACGAGCCACCCACCTCACGCATCACCCAAATTTCTTGCGACTGTTTGGGCAGAGTTTTGAGGGCTTTGGCAAGCGCACCGATTTCTGAGCCGGTGATGGCGCTTTGTTCGGGCGTTTGTTCCTTGGCGTGTGTTTCTGCCACGTCGTCGATGGGAACGTTGGGTTTGCGAGTACGGATAAGGTCAATAGCTTTTCGGCTGGTAAGCGTCATGAGCCAGCTTCGCACCTTCGCTGCGTCTTCGAGGGTGTCTAGCTTGCGCCAAGCTTGGATGAAAGTTTCTTGGAGTACATCGTCAGCATCTGCGGTGCTTCCGGTGAGTCGAATGGCGTATGAACGCATGGCGGGTGCGTGGCGGCGAATGAGTGCCTGGAAGGCATACTGGTCGCCTGCGACTGCACGCGCACATAACAGTGCATCGGGTAATTCGACGCCTGTACTTGCGGTGGGTGCAGGGGAGGGTGTCATCGATGCTCCTCCTGTGCTTTTCCAGTTACGTTATGATTCGTCCTCACGAGTAAATATCTTAGCTCACGAGGTGGGCATCATGTGGGGTGTATGGGATGGGGCGGTGGGAGGTCTCGAGGATATCCGTCACTGCGGCTGCATGAAAATTAAGACGAAAGCTTATGCGGTTGAGTTTAATGTACCTCCTGACTCACCGGAGATAGTTGAAATTTTAAGCTCCACTGTGTTGGTGGCGCGTCCAAAGTTCTCGCGCAATGCAAAGGTTAGTGGGGTGCGAACACTTTCGGCGTACTTTGAAAGAGACTGTTCAAGAGCTTGAGCCTGGGTACCGCGGGTACGGGCAAAATCTGAGATAAGAGCGTGGGCTACCGGGGTGTTTACTGTAGCTGACACTGCATCTGACGAGTCGCTGATTTTTACTTTGACGTCGCTAGCGGCGACATCCAGCATCGTGGCGACTGTATGAGAAGTGCAGTAATCCAAAACCTGCTGAGAGTACGTGATGTTCACGCGAGATGATCCCTGGCCGGCTTCTACCTGCGAGCCGTGTTTGGGCGTGTAAATCTCGCTGTCGCACGCGCTGGTTGCCGAGAATACATGAACATCTACTGCGGTAACGGGCAGCCCGGTGGTGTATTCAATGGCTTCAAGGACGCTAGTGCCCGCCTCCATTGCCACCGCGTAGGGTTTATGCGGAACAGCGACAGAGAGCTGAATATCTACAGTGAAGTGTCCCAGGTTTTGTTCCGTTTGAGTAGATGGGAAAATCTGGAATATGCCAAGAAAATTTGACCAGGATGCAAAGGACCGTGTGGTCCGTCTTGTAGAGGACCGCATCTTGGCGGAAAATAT
>NZ_JAAXPV010000015.1 GCF_012396615.1 Rothia terrae
GCGGGTTATCGCGCAGGTCAAGACGTGGCGGGTTTTGCATACAGGTTTCCGGCGGCCGCTGAGCGTGTATGGGCGGGTGTTTGCGGTGGTTCGGGGGTTGGTGTTTTATGCGGCTGGGAGGACTTTTAAATAAGCCTCTTTGCATCGCTTCTAAGTCGTAGCCAGTCTCTGGGAGCGGTTATAGCTGCAATCCACTTAGGATCAAATTCTGAGTAGTTTTTGTTTGCAATTTTAAGAGCTACTTCTATCAGCTCTGGCCAACTTTTTCGTAAGCGATTTCTAAGCAGGGCTGCCGAGGGAACAGTGCGCAGATTAGAACTCCACTCTTCATATTCATGAACTGCATATGATGCTCGAGGCTCTGAACAGAACTCCACAAGCGCTGCGTACATATCATCATCGTTGAATGCACGTTTACGTTGAACAGCGTAGGTTCCTTCAACGCCCGCAGCTTTAACCGCATTTGCCCACGTGCCGAATCGGATTGTTGGTGTTTGTTTAGTCGGGCCTCCGCGTGGCACACTCCAGTCCTGAAACGCCTGCGCTGAAATTTTACCTGTCTCTTCTTTACACTTACGAATGAGACTCAAAATTTCTTCGTCTGACCATCGGGTTCGATTTTCTTTTGATTTTCTTATATTTGCAGGGTGTAAGGATTTCCTATCACCTAGCATCTTAGAAATTTCTGTTTGTGAAATTCTGAATTTATCGACCGCTTCAGCTATTGGTCGTCCTGAATTTTCATGTGACCAAGCGATGACTTTTCGACGTTTTTCTTCCCACTCAAGTTTGGACTCATATTCGTCAATGATTTTTCGCGCAGATTTAATCTCCGGCGCAGACCAAGGACTCTTATTAATGATTTGTCGGCCTCTTTCACGGGTTAGATCGGTGCCGACCACGGCCTCCTCTAGCGAGGCTCCATTTGCGTAGGCGACTACAATTTCAGCATTTCGCTGGTTCTCAATCTTCTGATGCGCTGTGTTGATAATTTCTTCAATAAGCGTGAATGCTTCTTGAACCATCATCTCGTGTGTCATATGTTAATCCCAAAATCCCGATTTATTTTGATGTAAGTTGTCGTAATTGTTTAGTAGCCACTTTGCTAACCAATAACCCCGCTAAACCTCTCATAAAACGCTTGCAGGCGCTCGGTGAGGCGGGTTTTACGGCTTGACCTGTCCTTAGCTCTACCAAAACGTGAGCCAACGTTGGTGAGCAGCTCACTGATTCGGGTTCCGTTGCTCGGGATGCCACCGCGCTGCCACGATTCCTCAACCAGTGCGCGCGCTTTATCTTCGTGCAATTTTTCTTCTTGAATGATGCGGGTAAGCTCTTCATCGGCTTGCTCTCGAATGTATTGCTTCCACTCATCCTGTACATCCCCGGTATGCCCTGAAATACGTTCGATGAAGTTCTCAATGAGGTCCTTCTTATTGTGAAGAGAAGGGCTGGAGTTCACTGCACGGCTAATTTCTTCACGAACCTCAACGTCCTCGCCGTTGCCCTTGGACTTACGGTAACGGTCTACCAGCATCAGGATATGGTCAACCCCGACTTCGACCTGTTTGATGAGTTCAATTTCGAACACGACATCATCGGTGATTGACTCGCGCTCGGTCTTGTTGAGCTCGCGCATTTCACGGTACAGGTCAAGGTAAATACTCTTGTAGTCCTGCACAGCCCGTTCATTGAGAATGTCTTGGTCCTCAAACTCGTCGAAGGACGTCAGAACATTACGCAGTCGCAGAATTTCGCCGAAAATCTTAATGAAGTTCTTTTGGTTCTCTTCTCCGATAATTCGCATATCGGTTCCATCGAGCTCAAAGTTTCGGCGCAATTCGTTAACTTTTTCAGCGTACGAATTGAGGTAGTCAGCATAAGGCTTAAGTAGTACAGTGCCTTTAGCATCCTTATTGCCAAATAGTGCCAGAGCGTCGTCAGTTGCTTCTTCGAGGTTTCTAAAGCAAACGATATTGCCGTATGTTTTCACCGAATTGAGAATACGGTTAGTACGGCTAAATGCCTGAATCAGCCCGTGTGAGTGTAGATTTTTGTCTACCCACAGAGTGTTGATGGTCTTCGAGTCAAAACCTGTGAGGAACATATTAACAACGATGAGCAGATCGAGTTCACGTTTTTTCATACGTTCTGAGACGTCTTTATAATAACCCTCGAAGCTCTTAACAGAGGTCTCCCACGACTGTTTGAAGGTTTCGTTATAGTCTGCGATAGCGTCCTGTAAGAAGGCTTGAGAGCTTGCATCTAGCTCGTCAGTCTCGAAGCCTTCCTCACCCAAAAGTCCGCCAGCTTCTTCTTCATTGGGCGCGTAAGAGAAGATGATAGCTGTCTTCAACCGTTTGGTTTCATCATCACCGTAACGCTCATCTTGAAGCCTATTAATGATGTTGTAGTAGCTCTTAGCAGCATCGATTGAAGCAGTAGCAAGAATCGAGTTAAAGCCTTTGACGCGTTTGTCTTTGAGAGTATAGCTCTCTTGTCGTTTAGTCTTCTGGTCGTAGTGGTCAAGAATGTAGTTGGCGACCTGTGTGAGGCGTTGGGGTGAGCGCATGGCCTCTTCAGTTTCGATACCGTAAACCTCTCGGTCTTCGATGTCCTTTTTGAGACTTACGGTGTTGTGGTATTCGATTTTGAAGGGCAGCACATTTTTGTCTGCGATTGCATCCACGATGGTGTATGTATGCAGTCGCTCGCCGAAAGCATCAGCAGTGGTTTTTAGTCGTACATCTCCCCCGGTTCCCGCATTATCCGAGAAAATTGGTGTGCCGGTAAATCCGAATAGGTGGTATTTCTTAAAAGACTTGGTAATTTGTTTGTGCATATCACCGAATTGAGAACGGTGGCACTCATCAAAAATCATCACCATGTGCTCTTTGAACACTGGATGGTTGGGGTTCTGCTTGATGAAAGTGCTCAGCTTCTGGATGGTGGTGATGATGATTTTGGATGCTGGGTTCTCAATCTGTCGTTTAAGCACAGCTGTTGATTTGTTTGAGTTGGCTGCGCCTTTTTCAAACGCATCGTACTCACGCATGGTCTGGTAATCGAGGTCTTTGCGGTCAACAACGAAGAGCACCTTGCTAACAGTTTCTATGCCTGTAGCAAGTTGGGCTGTCTTGAAGCTTGTGAGGGTTTTGCCTGAACCGGTGGTGTGCCACACGTATCCGCCTGCGTTCAAGCTGCCTTGGGTTTTATAGTTGGTTGAAATCAGGATTTTTCGCAGGATGCGTTCTGTTGCCACGATTTGGTAGGGGCGCATGACCAACAGTTCTTGGTCTACCGTGAACACGCAATACCGGGTCAGAATATTGAGCAGTGTGTGACGGGCGAAGAAGGTTTTTGCGAAGGCTGTGAGCTCGGTAATCGCTTTGTTGGTGGCGTCTGCCCACCAGCTGGTGAACTCAAAGGAATCCGCGGACGCTTGACGGCGGTTGCGCTTGTCATCGCCAACATGTTTGCGCCGTACTGTATTTGAGTAGTACTTGGTACGAGTGCCGTTTGAGATTACGAAGATTTGAACATATTCAAAGAGACCTGAGTCTGCCCAGAAACTGTCGCGTTGATAGCGGTTGATTTGGTTGAAGGCTTCTTTGATATCCACGCCACGGCGCTTGAGTTCCACATGGACCATGGGAAGACCATTGACGAGAATAGTCACGTCGTATCGGTTTGAGTAGTTGCCACTGTCGGTGGCGTACTGGTTAATAACCTGCAACGAGTTGTTATGGACGTTGGTTCGATCAATGAGAGTGATGTTTTTAGCTAGCCCGTTATCGCGTTCCAGAAGCTGAACGGGTTCACGCTGAATCATGGTGGTTTTTTCGAGGACACCGTAGGAATTATTAGCAATGGTGGTTTTGAAGAATCGTTCCCACTCGGAGTCGCTGAAGGTATATTCGTTGAGCTTTTCTAGCTGTACACGCAGGTTTTCTTCAAGGTCAGAGGCTTTGGTGATGCGGACGTACTCATAGGCCTGTCCCTGCAGGATTTCGATGAAACGCTTCTCAAGCTGAGCTTCTGACTCGTAGGTGAGTTCCTTTGTTTTTACAGCATCGTATTCAGTAACGACGGTGTTTTCTTCAGTAAGGACGATGGGGTCGTATTTCTTGGCGGCAGGGGTAATGATAGCCATTGAATTTGCTCATCCTTAACTTTTGTATTCAGGGGTCTTTTCACAGGATAGTTGAGCTGCTCAGTCAGTTCAGGTGTTCACGTGGCGCTGCTAAGAATTGGTCGTTTTATTTCATGATTTAAAGAGCTGTGTGCCCGGTGAGAGTTCCGGGCACACAGCTAAAGATAAGTAATAATTTGTTGAGTTCGGGCTACGCTGATGCTGATTCGAGCTCCTTGAAGGTTAGTAGCTGGTCGCGGTAGTACTCGTACTGTTTACGACGAGCAGCGATCTCAGCGGGCAGACCGGAGCTGATGTCATTGACCAGGGCGTCGAAAACTGAAATCTGTTTTGATATCTTTCGCTGTAACCAAAGCTCAGGAAGATTAACTACTATTTTGCTGAAATTTGTTTTGTTCAGAATAGGCATAGTAGACCCATTCTTTCTGCCCAACCTTAACATATATTCGCGCCTAGAAACGAGCCAGTAGTACAAATATTCAATATCTACATTATCGCTAACCTCTATTGAATTAATCTGTTGGTTAAAAACAGATTCTTGAGTAGGGATAACAGCCTTACCCATATCAGCGCCAATACAGGTAACCAAGATTGAATTATCTTTTACGACCTTCCAATTTTTATTAAACACCCATTCTTTATCTACTGTACGTTCAGATGAACTTATATACTTTTGCCCATTACGAATATCGCTTGGAGTAACAAAATTTATACCTTCAGACCATGCTGAGGATTCCAGTTTTGATGGAGTTTTACCAGTGGATATAACACCTACTTCAGATAGATTTAGGTAATTATATTTTATTTTGTCTGAGAATAAGAGAGAATCTCGATAGTGGGCATACTGCTTTCTCCGTGCCTCCAGCTCAGCCTCCAGCTCAGCCTCCAGCAAGGTGAATCTATCTAAAATTCTAACAATTTCTTTCTGGACTTCCAGAGGCGGTACAGGGATTTTAATTTTATTTAGCACTTTTTGCGTGAGGCTGGGTACGCCACCTGCTTGGTTATACTCTGCCAACTTTGCCTTGATGAGAACATGATAGAAGTACTTTGGAATTATCTGACTTTCATCTATTTGAGTGTAAAAAATGGTATCTACAACCCAAAAGGGGTCTTTTTGATAGTAAACATTTCCCAAAGAACCTTTTCGGGGAATCAGCACTGAAACTTTGTCATAAATAAAATAATCAACATGAGTCATAACACCACCAGATCCATAAACAGGGTACCTGCCTGAATTTAGATGTTTATAGTCACGACCATTCTTAATTTTTGCAACTTTTTCAATGGGTTTATATACAATCCCATCAGGGCATAGCTCATCAATAAGGTCTTGAATCTTGCTCATTATGATTCACTCCCGCCTTGTTCTAGCTCAGCCACAATCGCATCAATTTGGGTTCGTAGTTCGCTCTGACGCGCTACGATTTGTTCAATCTCGGCATTGAGTTCAACAATATCGATGACCTCGCGGGTATCCTCAACCTCAACATATGAGGAAACAGAGAGATTGTAATCGTTCTCTGCAATAGTGCTGTTATCAACCAGCTTCGCAAAATAATCTACGTCTTCACGCTTAGCGAGCGCGTCAAGAATCTCCCCACGGTAATCAGGCGTTAGCACATTCTTGTTACCGGAACGCTCAAACTTTGCCGAGGCGTCGATAAAGAGTGTCTTGTTATCGGGCTTCGCCTTTTTCAGAACGATAATGCAGGTGCCAATGGTGGTACCGAAGAAGAGGTCCGGCGGCAGCTGGATAACCGCGTCCACATAGTTACCTTCAATGAGGTACTTTCGGATTTTGCCCTCTGCTCCCCCGCGGTACAGAACACCGGGGAACTCAACAATGGCTGCGGTACCGTTTTCAGCAAGCCAGTGCAGAATGTGCATCGTAAACGCAAGGTCAGCTTTAGACTTCGGAGCGAGCACACCTGCCGGAGCAAAACGCTCGTCGTTAATCAGAAGCGGGTTAGCGTCACCCTCCCACTTCACTGAATACGGCGGGTTAGAAACGATCGCCTCAAACGGTTCTATATGACCGTGCATTGGCTCAATCAAAGTATCACCGTGAGCGATATCGAAACTCGCATAGTTGAGGTTATGCAAGAACATGTTAATCACCGCAAGGTTGCGAGTCGTCAGGTTAATTTCCTGACCAAAGAAACCTTCACGCACGTTCTCTTTACCCAAAACCTTGGCGAACTTGAGCAGAAGCGAGCCTGAACCACAAGCAGGGTCATATACTTTATTGACCTGCTTCTTACCCATAACTGCGATTCGTGCCAAGAGCTCAGAAACAGACTGCGGGGTGTAGTACTCGCCACCTGACTTACCAGCACTCGATGCATACATGCCCATCAAGTACTCATAAGCATCACCGAAGGTGTCATTATGTGAATCTGCGTAGCGACCAATCTTGAAGTTACCGACCTCATTGAGCAGCTTCAGCAAAAGGTTATTGCGCTTAGATACCGAAGAACCCAGCTTATTGCTGTTAACATCCAGCTCATCAAATAGACCTCGGATTTTATTGTGCTTGTCGCTGAGCACACCCCGAGCAGAGCCCTCAATACGCTGGAAGATAGCCTGCAACTCTTCATTGAGATTTGAGTTATCTGCATTTGCACGCCTGCGGACGTTCTCGAACAAGTCTTCAGGCAGAATAAAAAAGCCTTTTTCGCGCACAGTATCTACAATCGCGTCCTGGCTTTCAGCAATCTCAACATCACTCATCTGAGCGTAGCTTTTCTCACCCTCAGCAAGCTCAGCATCCAAGTAGTCCGTGAGATTCTCAGAAATAAACCGGTAGAACATAAAACCCAGTACATACTGCTTGAAGTCCCAACCATCCACGCTACCGCGCAAATCGTTGGCAATACGCCACAACGTACGGTGCAATTCATCGCGCTCTATATTCAGAGCCATCGTAGTCCTTTCACATGACAAAACTGATTCAAGTCTACCTTTCCAGCAAAGTCAGCCGTGCAAAAGAAACTGGGCTTATCAATAAATCTGACCAGTAGGTAATAGTGCTTAAAAATTGCTCCATGGAGTTTGTGAGACTCAGTGCTCATTCATCCCATTTTGATAACGTTTTAGCACTTTCCCACCGCAATCATCACAGTTTCATAACACTTTAAATCACTCTTGACCAGTGGTTTTGCCGCACTCATTATTGAGGTATCGATACAACGTAGTATCGCCGAGGCCTGAAAGGCACCACCCATGAAAACCACACCGCTCGCCGTCGGCGCGCTCGCATTCACCGCTCTTCTAACTGGTTGCTCATCCAGCTCAATCACCGGGAATAAGCCCGAAACTCCAGCATCCTCAGCATCAACGAGTGCATCCGCTACAGCATCAGCATCAAGCTCCCACGAGCAAAGCACCGCAAGCACCAGCTCAGCCCGGCGCCCTCGCCTTCAACTACAACGGCATGAACTGCTACCTAGCTGGTAAAGAAGCATCCTGCAACGGGTTCGACCCAACCCATAACGTCAACTTCTTCTTCAGCGACCACGGCTACACCGAAGTACCCGTAGGCCAGCCCGGTTCAGCGTCCGATATGGCACCGGCACAAAACACCCTGCCCAACGGCTACGAGCTTTCCTCAGAAGGAGCGTCCTACCGCGTCGGTCAGCACACTTTCATTTGCGACAACGCCATTGGCGCCACCTTCGGCATTGGCCCGGACGGCTTCTTCCAGGGCTAAACCACAAAATAAACCAGCTAAAAGCCGGGACTCAGACAACAACTGACCCCAGGCTTTTGCCGCCTAAAACTCTTCTAACAGGTCAATAAAACCGCACGTCATATTGACGTTTAAACCAGCAAACATTCACTAATCCCCTGCCTTACGCGCCTCTACCCCTAAGCTGAAACTAACCACAGTTATTATTTCTTACATACAGAAATGGAGCGCGTTATCGTGTCAGATAACGCCACTGCTTCACAGGCTACCCCGGGCTCACCAAGCAAGCAATTTTCACCATGACGTTCGGCTTCTTCGGCGTCAACATGGCGTTCTCGCTCCAAGGCGCGAACATGAGCCGCATCGCTCAAACCCTCGGAGCAGACCCCAACCAGCTTGGCTTCTTCTTCGTCTCCCCACCGCTCATGGGCATGGTTGTGCAACCAATCCTCGGACGCATGTCAGACAAAACCTGGATGGGACGCTTTGGCCGCCGTATGCCCTACCTGCTGATCGGCACCCCGCTGGCGGCAATCGTCACCTTCTTGCTCCCATTCTCAGGCTCCTTCGGATTTGGCTACGGCTCACTCGCCGCGCTCATCTACATGGCAACCGCTGTCTGCCTCATGGACGTCTTCAGCAACATCGCCATGGCGCCCTTCCGCATGGTTCTAGGCGATACCGTCAATGACAAACAGAAGAACTTTGCCTTCGCCTGCCAACAAATCTTCGCGTACGCAGGCGGTATCTTGGCGGCGCTGTTGCCCTACGTTCTCACTCAGCTGGGCGTTCCCAACACAGCCGAGAAAGGCGTCGTACCGCAGTCAGTGATTTGGTCATTCATGATCTCAGCGGTTCTGCTGGTCATATCGGGGCTCTTTACCGCCCTGCGCACCAAAGAATACGATCCCGAAACCTACGCCCGCTACCACGGCGTTGATTTGCGCGCCAAAGCTGAGGCAGAAAACGTCGGCACACTCACGCTCTTCAAGAACGCTCCTCGCGCCTTCTGGGAACTATCGGTCGTACAGTTCTTCTCATGGATCGGCATCATGTACACCTGGACCTACGCCACCGGAGCCATGGCAAAGAACATCTGGGGCACTACCGACCCAACCTCTGCCGGTTACCAGGACGCCGGCAATTGGTACTCCGTCATGACTGCGGTTCTGAGCATCTCAGCTCTCATTTTCGGTATTCTCTACTCGCGTTCGGACGCTGGCCACCGCAAGCGCTGGTACGCCTTCGGCCTGTTCTGCGACGTAGTCGCTATCGTCGCCGTGGCAACCACCCAGAACAAGTGGGTAGCTCTTGCCGCCTTTGTTCTCTACGGCTTCGGCAACTTCGCTATCAACACCATGCCGTTTGCGATTTTGACGTCCTCGCTCAAAGGCAAGAACGTTGGCTCGTACCTGGGCCTGTTCAACATTGCAGTGTGTCTGCCGCAGATTATCGGCTCGGTTGCTGGCTTCTTCTTAGTACCCGCGTTCGGCGGCAACCTCTCATACATGATGCTCTTTGGCGCAGTCTTCATACTCATCGGCGCGGTCTCTGTATACACCGTCCGTGAAGGACGCTAGTTCACGGCTACCTGCATACGATAAACGAAAGCCTCGGGATAGATTCCCGAGGCTTTCCTTATTTACCCGCTAGGGATTTACTGTAGCAGGTCTTCGTCAGCATCCAATACCCATGATGCGAAGGACTGATCTGCGCTCTCACGGTGAGCAACGAAGTTGCGGGTCAGTCGTTCAACGTAGTCAGCCAACTCGTGCTGCGCGACCTTGAGGCCTCGCACCGTGCGTCCTACATTGCCCTCGCCCTTGTTGGTGTAATCCGCCAGCTGCCCGCCCAGGTGAACCTGGTAACCGGGCATACGTTCACCATCAACGGTAATAATCTGCCCCTTAAGCCCGATATCAGCGGTCTGAATACGAGCGCAAGAGTTCGGGCAACCGTTGATGTGCAGAGTCAACTTAGCCGGAAGCTGGTCTTCAATATCAGTCAAACGCTTTTCGAGCTCCGCAATGACCTCAGTGGCAACGTCTTTGGTTTCAACGATCGCGAGCTTGCAGTACTCGATGCCGGTGCACGCCATGGTATTGCGGCGGAACAGCGACGGCGCGTGTGCCAAACCCAGCTCATTGAGTCCCTGCACGACTGCCGGAACTTTGTCACCGGGAATGTCGAGTGCCACGAACTTCTGGTAGACAGTGGTGCGCAGACGATGCGAGCCGTTAGCTTCAAGAAGGTCAGCGAGCGCGATTAGCTTGGTGCCCGAGAAGCGTCCGACGGTGGTTGCAGCGCCGATGTAATAGTTGCCGTCTTTTTGTTCGTGAATGCCGATGTGATCGCCAGATACTTCGGGCACGGGTGCGGCGGGGCCATCTGCTAGCTTGTAGCCGAGGTATTCGTTTTCAAGGACGTCGCGGATTTTTTCGGGGCCCCAGTCAGCCAGGAGGAACTTCATGCGAGCGCGGTTGCGCAGGCGTCGGTAGCCGTAGTCGCGGAAGATTGAGGTGACACCTGCCCAGACTTCGGGTGCTTGTTCGGGAGTGACGAATGCGCCGAGGCGTTCTGCGAATTTGGGGTTGGTGGACAATCCGCCGCCTACCCACAAATCGAAGCCGAGCCCGAGTTCGGGGTGTTCAACGCCGATCAGAGCGATGTCGTTGATTTCGTGGATGACGTCCTGTGAGGGGTGCGCCGAGATCGCTGTCTTGTATTTGCGCGGCAGGTTGGAGAATTCGTGGCTGCCGATGTATTGGTCCCTGATTTTTTCGAGGACGGGAGTGGGGTCAAAGAGTTCATCTTTGGCGATGCCTGCAACGGGTGAGCCGAGGATAACGCGCGGTACGTCGCCGCATGCCTCGGTGGTTTGCAGTCCAACCTCGTCAAGTCGACGCCAGATTTCGGGTACGTTCTCTACCTCAACCCAGTGCAGCTGGATATTCTGACGGTCGGTTATATCTGCGGTGTCGCGGGCAAAATCACGGGAGATTTCGCCGATGACGCGTGCCTGCTGGGTGGTCAGCTGGCCGCCGTCGATGCGCACACGCATCATAAAGTACTTGTCTTCAAGTTCTTCGTTAGACAGGGTTGCTGTCTTGCCGCCGTCGATGCCGGGTTTGCGCTGGGTGTACAGACCCCACCAGCGAAAGCGTCCGTGAAGGTCGTGATCTTCAATGGAGTCGAAACCTTCGCGGGCGTAGGTGTTGAGGATGCGGTCGCGAACATTCAGACCGTCATCATCTAGCTTCCATTCTTCGTTGCCGTTGAGAGCCTGCTTACCGTCAATCTTCCATTGGCCGTTGGGCTTAGCGGAGCGCGGTGCCTTCTTTTCAGGTGTGGCCTCATCAGCTCGAGGTGTCAGTGTTTTTGCCATGAGTTTCTTACCTTGTGTGAATCTTATTTCTTTAGTGCGTTGTTGAGGGCGCCATTTTTTCGCTGTAGTAGCGTCGGCGCTGGGTGAGCTTTTTGTTGGCGAGCATTCCTCGGATGCTTAGGCCACCGCCTACGAGCACCACGAGGGCGTATGCGAGCGGGGCAAACTGCTCGTGGTTGGGAATCGCATCCAGTACGTAGCCCATGTTGGTGAGCACCAGCGTCGTGCCGACAAAACCGCCCAGCACCGTGGGGTTGACGATGCTGACCAGCCAGGCGGCAATCGGGGCTGCCACCATTCCGCCCAGCAAAAGACCGCCCACAGCCATCAGGTGCTGAAGAAGCTCGTCCCACATAGCCAGCAGAAAACCGGCGGACGCTGCCAAGGTCACCAAGAACTCGGCGGTATTGACGGTGCCAATGATGCGCCGTGGCTCTTCACGGCCGATGCTCAGCAGGGTCGATGACGTGACCGGCCCCCAGCCGCCGCCACCGGCCGCGTCCACAAAGCCACCGAACAGGCCAAGAGCGGAAAGCATACGACCGCGTGGAATACCAGCGCGCTTGCCCGCTACCCTGCCCCGGGCAAAGCGAATCACCAAGCTGATACCAATCAGCGTCAAAATTCCTGCCGTTACCGGCTTAGCAAAAGCTAAGGAAATATGAGCCAGCAGCGTTGCACCAATAAAAGCACCGATAGCGCCGGGTATACCGAGCCGTAACACCACACCCCAGTCAACATTCTTGAACTTCCAGTGGCTCAAACCAGAAACCAAAGTAGTGCCAAGCTCAGCCACATGCACCGTTGCTGATGCCGATGCGGGGTTCATCATTGCCAGCGCCATCAGCAAAGTAGTTGATGTAGCGCCAAAGCCCATACCCAAACTGCCATCGACCAGCTGGGCAACCGCTCCCCCTAACGCAATCAGAATCAAAGAGCGCATATCAGCCTCTTAACCGTTGAACCACGCCTCGCGTTACGCGGCGCGTCCAACCAATCCTGCTGCTAGGGTGTTGCCGTCTTGAGCGTCAATGACAAGGAACGAGCCCACGCGGCCACGGCCGGAATACTGCTCAACGGGTAGCGGCTGAGCAAGCTGAATGTTCACCGTTGCGATGTCGTTGAGCGCCACTTCTTCAGCCGGTGCAGAGGTTGATGAGTCAATATCAAAAACGCTCTCAACGCTGCGGATGCGCGCACGCACCAGCGAGGTTCCATAACGAACGTTCACCTTAGCGCCGGGCTTGAGTGGCTTCTCAGACAGACCCACCAGTGTTGCGGTGAACTCACGCTGATCCTCAGGACGCTGCGCTGAACTCAACAGGTCACCACGTGAAAGGTCAACATCATCAGCAAGCAACAGCACCACGGAGTCATCAACACCAGCGCTATCTACAGCACCGTCGGTGGTCTCGATGCGAGTCACTGTAGAGCTCAAACCGTTGCCGGTAGCCACCGTGTCGCCCACGCGTACGCTACCTGCAGTCACGCGTCCTGCATAACCGCGGTAATCCTTGCCGTGATCACGAATCACGTACTGAATCGGAAAACGGAACTCGGTAGAGGTATCGTTCGCGGTCTCAATGGTCTCCAACAGGTGCAAGACGGTCGGGCCGTCATACCAGGGAGTGTTTTCAGAGGGTTCCACCACGTTGTCACCGAGCAAAGCACTAATCGGGATAACGTTGACGTCATCAACGCCGCGCTCATGCGCCAACGCAGTAAATTCATCGCGAATGTTCTCAAAGATTTCCTGTGAAAAATCAACCAGGTCAATCTTATTGACAGCCAGAATCACATGCTTGATACCGAGCAAACCTGCAACGCTCAGGTGACGGCGAGTCTGAGTCACCACACCGTGGCGGGCATCCACCAGCAAAACCACAACATCAGAAGTTGAAACACCGGTAACGGTATTGCGAGTGTACTGCACGTGACCGGGCGTATCAGCCAGGATAAAAGTGCGCTGCGCGGTTGAGAAGTACCGGTAAGCAACATCAATAGTGATGCCCTGCTCACGCTCAGCACGCAAACCATCAACCAGCAAAGAAAGGTCAATATGCTCAAGACCCTTCTCACGCGAGGTACGCTCTACCGCAGACAGCTGATCAGCGAGCACGCTCTTAGTATCATGCAACAGGCGTCCCACAAAGGTTGACTTACCGTCATCTACGCTACCTGCGGTGCACAGGTGAAGGGTCTGACGCTGCTGTAGTACCTGCGAAGCAGTGTTTTCAGGTGTAAGAGTCATTTTAGAAATACCCTTCCTTCTTGCGGTCTTCCATAGCGGATTCGCTCAGGCGGTCATCGGCGCGCGTAGCACCGCGTTCAGTCAAAGTAGATGTAGAGATTTCGGTAATAATGTCTTCAACCGTGACGGCATCTGACAGCACAGCACCGGTGCACGACATATCACCCACCGTACGGTAACGAACACGCCTAGTTTCGGTGGTTTCGTCCTTGCGCGGGCCACCCCACTCGCCAGCCGTCAACCACATACCGTCGCGCTCAAACACCTCGCGGTCATGCGCAAAATAAATCGGCGGAAGCTCAATACCGCGAGCACCGATGTACTCCCAAATATCAGCCTCAGTCCAGTTAGAAATCGGGAACACACGAATGTTCTCACCCGGTAGATGGCCACCGTTGTAGAGGTTCCACAATTCAGGACGCTGGCGGCGAGGATCCCAGCCGCCGAAAGAGTCACGCACCGAGAAGATGCGTTCCTTAGCGCGCGCACGCTCCTCATCGCGTCGAGCGCCGCCAAGCACCGCGTCGTACCCCTGCTCTTCAATGGTCTCAACCAAAGGCACAGTTTGAAGCGGGTTACGAGTACCGTCAGGGCGTTCCTGCAACTCGCCGCGGTCAATCCAATCCTGTACCTTAGCCACGCGCAAACGCGCACCGGTTTTCTCCACCAGGTTGTCGCGGAAAGCTAAAACCTCAGGAAAATTATGGCCGGTATCAACATGCAAAAGCTCAAACGGCACCGGCGCAGGCGCAAAAGCTCGACGCGCCAACTCATAGACAACAACAGAGTCTTTACCGCCAGAAAACAGCAAACCGACCTTGTCGAACTGCCCCGCAACCTCGCGAAGAATATGAATCGACTCGTTCTCTAAATCTTTAAGATGAGGTGATAGTGAAGTTGATGTGCTCATGTGTGCAAACCGCATTCCGTCTTGTTAAATCCTGCCCAGCGTCCACTGCGAGGGTCCTGCCCTTCTTCCACCTTGGCGGTGCACGGTGCACAACCAATCGAAGGGTAACCAGCCAGCGTCAGCGGATGAATAATCAAATCTTTGTCTTCAATAAACTGCTGAGTCTCTTCCAAGCTCCAGGTGACCAGCGGCGAGATCTTCAACCGGCCATTCGCGTCAATATCCAACGCCGGAGTGTTAGCACGCAACGGCGAATCAGCGCGACGCAAACCGGTAATCCAACCAACGTACGGGCCCATAAAGCTCGCCAAAGGCTCAACCTTGCGCATTCGACAACACGCCGTCGGGTTCGAGGCAAAGAGATCTTTACCGTAGGTCGCGTCCTGCTCAACAGTGCTCAGCAACGGCTTAGCCGTAATCAGTTCCTGCGGGTAACGCTGTTTGACCTGCTCAGCCACGGTCAACGTCTCAGGAAAGTGATACCCGGTATCAAGAAACAGAAAATCAGCATTCGGCAGATAATCCGCTGCCAATTCAGCTAAAACGGTGTTCTCCATGGACAAGGTGACAGCCAGCTTGCCCTGCACATGCTCGTGAGCCCACTCCAAGATTTCTTGGGCGCTCGCATCGTACAAAGCATCCGCATACTGCTCAACCAGCTGCTGATTGTGGGATTTTTCAGCATCGCTCAGTTCCAACGGGGGTTGGGTGCCCTCCGGGCTCACCTCAGGGTCTTTGAGTAAGCGCGCATCAGACCCAATCCCAAAATTCTTAAATGTTGGTATTGCCTGCGGCATGGGACGTCCTTCCAACTGTGTGTTCAGTTGGTTGCCAGTCTAAACACCTACCACTAGGACTTTCACGTACTTTTTATTCAGCCCGTCATGTCACGTATAGATTCGTCAGAAAAAGTAACTTTGCAATTTTACGTAAAGAGTAAATATGTAGACTCGCGCCCATGCGCGCGATTATAAGCTGTCATCACCGGTGATTCCAGTGTTTTTTAACACTTCGTCATGTTTGCCGGATGCGAGCCGCGTCCAGTTGCTTTTGTCGCATTGCGTCACGCTAGCGGCTAGTTGAGAAGAAGCGTGACACAATGAGTCCTATGCGTATTTTGTCTATTCAATCAGCTGTAGCCTACGGTCACGTTGGCAATTCAGCAGCAGTATTCCCGCTTCAGCGTCTGGGCCACGACGTTATGCCCGTCAACACCGTTCTATTCTCAAACCACACCGGCTACGGCGCATGGCGCGGCCCGCTTGTTTCAGGCGATGATGTACGCGAAATCGTCACCGGCATCGAAGAGCGCGGCGGCCTCGACGACACCGCCCTCGTCATCTCCGGCTACCAGGGTGGCTCATCCATCGGCGACGCAATTTTGGACGCGGTTGCCAAGGCACGCGCTAAAAACCCTAACGTCCTGTACTCCTGCGACCCGGTGCTCGGTAACGCAACCTCGGGCTGCTTTGTCTCCCCCGAAGTTCAGGAACTCATTCGCGACCGCGTCATTCAGCACGCGGATATCATCACTCCCAACCAGTTTGAGCTCGGCTTTGTGACTAACACTGATCCCAAGACCCTGGACGAGGTGCTTGAGTCGGTGAAGAAGGCTCAGGAAATCGGCCCGAAGACTGTTTTGGTCACCAGTGTCTCAACCCCGGACACCCCCAAGGATTCCATTCAGATGCTCGCTGTTTCAGGTGATGAAGCGTGGCTAATCACTACCGACCGTCTGCCTATGAAGGCTAACGGCTCAGGCGACGTTACGCAGGCGCTTTTCGCATCGCACTTCGCATCCGGCAAGTCACTGAAAGAAGCACTTGAGGTGACTACCGCCTCCGTTTACGAACTGTTGAAGAAGACCCTGGATTCAGGTCAGCGAGAACTCCAACTCATTGAAGCTCAGGAATCGTACGTAGCGCCTCAGGTGAAGTTCGAGGCGCAGCGTATCAAGTAACGTCCTGCCATACACACGCCTTGGCCCGGCGTTTTTGGCTTGAACCGGCTATAACCAACCGCCAGCTCAAGCGAAAACGCCGGGTCAACGTGTCAGTGGCTACAAATCCGGTAGGACGCGTCCGCCTCCAGCACGCGCTCCTTAGCTACCGAAGCGACGACGGACGCAGAGTCCTCATCACCAGGAATCACGAGAGGCTCAGCCACAATCAGACTCTTCCCCGCTCCATCGAGTTTGTGCAACAGGCCTTGGAAGAAGCCGCGTCCCATGAGATAGGTTGAAACGAACTCAGCTGAATGTTCCTCAACAACATCGGCGATTTTAGGGTCGATGGACGCCACAAAACCGTGCGGCGCGTGCTGAGAGAGTAGAGTGCTAAAAATTTCGGACTGCAGCTCCACTGCCTGACGCCCGTCAGCGCGAGATGAACCGGCGGCGGCCATAACAATCTGACCGTAGCCGTCCCAGCCAGCTTCTTCTAGGCGGGTACGCTGCAGTTTAGCGAGCTGGGCGGAAGGCCCCAGTGCACGGGCGATGCGGACATCGCGTGCCGGGGACGCATCGGCGGCTTTCTTCATATCCACTTGAGTGTGGTAACCGGTGGAAAGTAAAAGCGGAACCATGATGACTTCATCCTCCTCGCTGAACTTCGCGGCAACCGCGTCCAACGATGGTTCTTGAACATCAACGTACGCCTCGTGCACCTGAAACTCCCCCGCATCTGCAGCCTCAAGTTGCTGAGCGAGGGACTCGCGGATGGCGTCGATAGTGGCGCGTCCGTCGGGGCTGTCGGTGCCGTGGGCAACTGCGATGACGTGTTTCATTTAGAGTCCTTTGCGAATCACTTTGTACTGCGCTGCTTGAGCAACCGGGCGCAGGGTGATGTGGTCAAGGTTGATGTGGTGTGGTACGTTGACCGCGAACGTGACGGTCTGCGCAACATCTTCCGCCAGCAGGGGCTTTTCGACCCCAGCGTAGACCTTATCGGCAGCGTCCGCTGATCCCAGTCGGTTGAGTGAGAACTCTTCGGTGTGCACCATGCCGGGGCGAATCTCAATGACGCGCACGTTGTTTTCGGATTCTTCTAGGCGCAGGGCTTCGGTCATACCGCGTTCAGCAAACTTGGCGGCGTTGTAGCCTGCCCCGCCCTCATAACCGGCCTCAGCAGCGGTTGAGGTCAGCGTCAGCACGGTTCCTTCCCCGGATGCGCGTAGGGCGGGCAAGAAGGCACGCGTCATGTTCAGCGTACCCACCACGTTGAGCTCAAACATAAAGCGGTAGTCTTCGCTTTTGCCGCTGCCCACCGAATCAACACCGCGAGCGCCACCGGAAATATTCACGAGAGTGGAGATTGCACCGCTGTGCTGTTCCACAATGTTCTGCGCAGCTTTATTGACTGCGTCCTCGTTAGTGATATCAAGCGGGATGGCAATGGCGCCGGTCTGTTCAGCCAGTTCATTCAGGCGGCCTTCGCGTCGTGCGACTGCGTAGACCGTCCACCCGGTAGCGCGCATCTGCTCGACAGTTGCCCGCCCAATTCCCGATGATGCACCTGATACAACGGCAATCTTGCCGGTGTGTGCATCGGATGCGAAGGGGTTGGTGGGAATGGTCATGGTGTGCCTCCTAGTATCCCGCTAATCGTTGGTCAGTCTCTATTCTATGAAGCGTCGCGGGTGTAAGCCTTCTAAAACTAAGAAGCGAGGTTCATATTTTGATTTGTGAAGCTCTAGCAGTGCTCCAATGTTGCACAATCTCACGCTGTAGAAAGTAGGGGTATCTTAGCGTCTGACTTCAATACATGAGACAATGGCGAGCATGGCTGAAAATACATTGGGCACAGACACGCCCGTAACCATTAATGTTCCTGATCGTCCCGCGCTTGAGGGTCTTGAGCAGAAGCTCACCTCGCGTTGGGAAGAAACTAAAACCTACGCGTTCGATGAGAACACTACGCGTGAGCAGGTGTACTCGATTGATACGCCTCCCCCGACGGCTTCGGGTTCTTTGCACGTTGGTCACATGTTCTCATACACCCAGACCGACGTTATTGCGCGTTACAAGCGTATGACCGGCAAGAATGTCTTCTACCCGCTGGGTTGGGATGACAACGGTTTGCCGACTGAGCGTCGCGTCCAGAACTACTACGGTGTTCTGTGTGACCCCGCTATTGCTTACGACCCTGACTTCAAGGCGCCCGAAAAGCCCGCCAAGAATCAGCGCGACTGGCCCCGTATTTCACGCGGTAACTTCATTGAGCTGTGTGAAGAGTTGGCAACTGAAGACGAGAAGGTCTTTGAGCAGCTGTTCACCACCTTGGGCCTGTCAGTGGATTGGTCACGCACCTACCGCACCATCGATGCTCACTCACGCAAGGTTTCCCAGCTTGCTTTCTTAAAGGATCTTGAAGCTGGCAATGCTTACATGGCTGAGGCTCCTACCATGTGGGACATCACCTTCCGCACCGCGGTTGCTCAGGCTGAACTTGAGGATAAGGAACGCGAAGGCGCGTACCACCGCATCTCATTCCACCGCCCCGATGGTGAGAAGGTCTGGATTGAAACCACTCGTCCCGAGTTGCTTCCTGCCTGCGTTGCTCTTGTTGCTCACCCCGATGACGAGCGTTACCAGCCCCTGTTTGGCACCAAGGTAACCTCGCCGCTGTTCGGTGTTGAGGTTGAGGTTAAGGCTCACCCGCTGGCTCAGCCCGATAAGGGCGCAGGTATCGCAATGGTCTGTACCTTCGGCGATACCACTGACGTCACCTGGTGGCGCGAGTTGCAGCTTGATACCCGTGCGCTCATTGGACGCGACGGCCGCTTTGCCAAGGAAACCCCCGAGTGGATTACCTCAGCTGAAGGACGCGAGCGCTACGAGCGTATGGCTGGCGCAACCGTTTTCTCAGCACAGAAGGCTGTCGTTGAGATGCTGGTTGAGACCGGTGAGATGGAGGGCGAGCCCAAGAAAATCATGCACCCCGTAAAGTTCTACGAAAAGGGCGACAAGCCTCTTGAAATCGTTGCTTCACGTCAGTGGTACATTCGCAACGGTGGACGTGACGCTGACCGCCGCGAGAAGCTGATTGAGCGCGGCCGTGAGATGAACTGGCATCCCGCTTTCATGCGTTCACGCTACGAAAACTGGGTTGAAGGCCTGAACGGTGACTGGCTGATTTCGCGTCAGCGTTTCTTCGGTGTGCCGTTCCCGGTGTGGTACAAGCTTGATGCTGAGGGCGAGCCGGATTACGAGAACCCGATTCTTCCCGATGCGGCGTCCTTGCCTATTGATCCCGCATCCGAGGTTCCTGCTGGTTACACCGAAGATCAGCGCGGCGTTGCTGGCGGCTTCATTGCAGACCCTGACGTCCTTGATACCTGGGCAACTTCATCACTGACCCCGCAGATTGCGACCGGTTGGGGTGTCGATGACGATCTTCACTCAAAGACCTTCCCCATGGACCTGCGTCCGCAGGGTCACGACATCATCCGCACCTGGCTGTTCTCAACCGCTGTACGCGCTGAGACCCTCGCGGGTAGCGTGCCCTGGCACAACACCGCGCTTTCCGGCTGGATTCTTGACCCCGATCGCAAGAAGATGTCCAAGTCAAAGGGAAACGTCGTTGTTCCTAACGACGTTTTGGACAAGTACGGCTCGGACGCTGTTCGCTACTGGGCGGCATCCGCTCGCTTGGGCGCAGATACCGCCTACGACGAAGGTCAGATGAAGATCGGCCGCCGCCTGGCTATTAAGTTGCTCAACGCATCCAAGTTCGTGCTCAATCTCGGCGCAATCCAGGATTCAGTGATTACTTCTGAGCAGCAGGCTCAGGTTGTCACGAATGAGCTTGACCGCTCAGTGCTTGCTCGCCTGGCAACCCTCGTTGAAGAAGCAACTCGCGCCTTTGAGAACTACGAGTACGCACGTGCTCTGCAGATCTCAGAGACCTTCTTCTGGTCATTCACCGACGACTACGTAGAGCTGATTAAGGATCGTGCCTACGGCGCTCGCGGTGAAGAAGAGCAGGCTTCTGTTCTGGCAGCTTTGGCTACCACCTTGGACGCGATGCTCCGACTCTTCGCCCCCTTCATGCCTTTCGCAACCGATGAGGTTTGGAGCTGGTGGCGTGCCGGCTCAGTTCACCGCGCCCCTTGGCCCACCGCCGAGGGTTATTCAGCTGTTGTTAACGGTGCAGATGCAGAAGTTCTGCCCACCGTTGGTTTGGCGCTGGGTGGTCTGCGCAAGTCAAAGTCTGAGGCTAAGGTCAAGCAGCGCACCGAGGTTAAGGTTGCTACCATTACCGCCGATGCAAGCTCCATCGCCCGCGTCCGCGCAGGTGAAGCAGACCTCAAGGCTGCAGGTAACGTCGCAGAACTCAACTTGGTTGAGGGCGACGTTGATGAGCTGACTGTCAGCGATGTTGAACTGGTTGTAGAAACCGAAGAAGCAAAATAATTTCGCTTCCTCAGCTTAACGCTCATCGCTTGGCGCCCAGTACACCTGGGCGCCAAGCGTCTTTGTGAAGGATTGAACGGTGTCAGAGAAATTCGACATACGCCAGATGCCGGGGTACCCGCAGTATCACGGCGACACAAAGGAACCACTCACCACCACACACAAGCATTTGCCCGGTGTTGGTGGGCGCACTGCCCTCAACGGTTGGATTGATAAAGCGTATTTTGGTTTTGCAGGATTGGCGTCTATTTGGTTGGCTATCGTAACGCTCACTACAGCGTTTAATAAAAGCTGGACGTCCGTGCCCCCTGATTTTGCTGATTTGGGCAATCGCAGCCTACATGACGCTGCCGCGCTTGCATCGCATCATGACCGCGTTGTATGTTCCCGCCTACTTTATCGGTAGAACTCAAACCGGCGATGGTCTGCTCGGTGACCCGGTCAATATCGGTATTCGCGGTGAGTCGATTGACGTTCACCGCGCTATGCGCAGGGCGGGTTGGCTGAAGGCTGAGCCGGTGACGCTGGCGAGTTCGTGGCGCATCATTATCAATACTTTGCGCCGCCGCCCCTACCCCACTGCCCCGGTGTCGCCTCTCTACCTGTTCAACCGTAAAGAGGATTTCGCTTACCAGCAGGAGGTTGATGGAAGCCCTTCGAAACGTCACCATGTGCGTTTTTGGAAGACGCCACCTGAGTGGAAGCTTCCGGGCGGCGCTGAGGTCGACTGGGTGGCCGCGGCAACGTTTGACCGCGCTGTTGGTCTTTCACTTTTTACCTTGCAGGTGACGCACAAGATTGATGCTGAAACCGATAAAGAGCGTGACTATGTTGTAGACACTGTTCTCTTCGGCAACGAAGAAGCCTATCACCACGTGATTAAGGACTTCTCGGCAGGCTATCATTCGCGCAACGGCGGCGGCGATAACATCATCACCGACGGTAATTTGCCCATTCTCGAGCTCGATAATGTTATTACCGAAGAAATGGATATCCCGGATCTTTCACCGGAATCTGAGTATTCGCATCACCGACGCCCGTGGGAGCTTGTGGAGCAGATTCCGCTGAGCACGGTTTTCGCATCGGCCTTTGTCATTATCGGCGCGTTGTTGCACTTTGTTAACGGTGTGCTCCGCTTGATTAACGAGCCTCTCTTTGCGCACGTGAGTGATTTAGACTCTCTCATGTTCGCGATCGAGCATTCAACCCAGCCCGATGAGGTCTTCGACAGCACACTGGTTCTCTCGCTGATTGGGCTGTCTGTATTCCAGATAATTTTGGCAATCGGTGTTCTGCGCGGCAGGCAGCGTTCACGCAAGATTATCTTGCTGATTTTGACGGTCTCGCTCATCTTCACCTCGATTCTGTGGTTGCGTGATTCGCTAAACTACACCGGTACCTTTACCGTGTACGTACTCATGGCATCTCACGTTTTCGCAATGCTTGAATACACTTCTGACGGTGCCGTGAATTACACACACAACATCACGCGATCACGCCGCATCCAGCGGTTGAAAGACCGTGCACGCAAGTTGGTTCACCCGTACGGTAGCCGTAGAGCCCGATAGTTTTTTGCTCATCGCGCAACACACAAAAAGCCCACTGGTTCACGAGGAATCAGTGGGCTTTTTACATGGTTTAGTGCTGGCAGCCTGGACACCAGTAAAGCTTGCGTCCAGCTACTTCTTCAACGCGGATAATACTGCCGCATCGCCGGCAGGGTTCGCCGTGGTGCATGTAAACGTAGTTTGCGTGTTCTGGCCACGCTTCTGTTTCGGGTATACCCGGACGGTCATCAGGTTCGGTGGTGATGATGCGACCTACTCGCACACCGATATGCAATAGGTGCTTATTGTCCTCCCACAACGCTTCAAGCTCGCTGGCGTCCAGCTCTTTTGCCGGGCGGAACGGATTTATTTTCTGGCGCCATAAAGACTCAGCTCTAAAGATGTTCCCAACGCCCGAGATAGATTTTTGGTCCATCAGAACAACACCGATGGGGCGGCCAGTTTTACACGCTGCGCGATAGAAGGACACGGGGTCGGCATCATCGTTGAGAGGGTCTGGGCCCAGCTTGGCGCGGACGCCGCGGACCTCGTCCGGGGTGAGCACCCGGCAAATAGTAGGACCAATCAGGTCAGCCCAGCCGTGTTCACTTACGATGCGAGTTCGCACGGTAGCTTTTGGCTCGGGCGCCCCTTGGTATTCACCCGAAACTTCGGCGGTACCTCGTTCTTTCTCACCGATGGTGCGCGGGGCACCAATTGAGGATGCGCCGTTGAACTGGTCATCGCCGCCGAAAGTCCACGCGCCGTAGATGCCAAGGTGTACGTTCAGCGTCAGATCGTTCTCAAAATTCACAAACAGGTGCTTGCCGTGAGCAAAGGCTGAAATAATCGTGTGCCCATCCAGCAGGGCGGCACCGTCTACGAATCTTCCCTGTGGGCTACTGACGGCAACCTTCTCCCCCGCAAAGACATCGTTAAACTGACGCGCGAGGCGGTGAATGGAGTGACCTTCTGGCATGATTTTCCTTCCAGAGACTGGAGTTGAAAAAAAATTTGCGCCGGTGACTGTCTTTAGCCCCGGCGCAGCGATATAAGTAGTTAGTGCTTGTTGATCTCTTTGCCAGCAATATCACCGGTCGAGAAGAATTCATCAATCTGGTTGATACGGCGTACGTGACGTTCGTCGTTCGAAAAAGGCGTGGTCAAGAAGGTTTTGATGAGCTCAAGTGCTTCTTCTTTTTCGTGCTGGCGGCCGCCCACAGCGACAACCTGAGCATCGTTATGTTCGCGAGCCAAAGCTGCGGTGCTCTGGTTCCAGACAAGTGCCGCGCGAATGCCCTCTACCTTGTTAGCTGCCATCTGCTCGCCGTTGCCTGAACCACCCAGCACAATGCCCAATGAATCGAGACCAGATTCCCGGTCAGCCTTAACTGCGAGTGCCGCGTTGATGCAGAAGCTGGGGTAATCGTCCAGAGCATCGTATTCAGCGGGGCCGTGGTCAACCATCTCGTAGCCCTCGGCGGTGAGGGATTCAATGAGATAGTGGCTCAACTCAAGACCAGCGTGGTCAGTGGCGATATGAACTCGCACAGTGTTGCTCCTTATTAGCGCAAAGTATGACGGTGAGATGCAACAGTATGTTCATGAAACTCGTTGCTTCTCGCTATTGAAGAAAAGATTTCTGGTTTGAGCACCTTCAGCACTAGAGTGTGTGGTGTAGCACTGCAACTGTTGGTGTCTTCTTATCGATTGTATTGCACTTTTGATCTCAGAGCATCCTAGGCTTTTCGCTCGTCACCTCAGTTTCAGTCTTATCGACAACACCTCGTTTTTCGAAAGGAACCCCATGCCAGGTATGAACCTGACCCGTGAAGAAGCTGCCGAGCGCTCACGCATTGTTACTAATGTCCAGTCCTATAAGGTTGAGCTTGATTTAACTCGTGGCGAGCGCGTTTTTTCTGCTATCACCGAGATTCGTTTTGAAGCGGTTGAAGGCGAGTCAACCTTTATTGATGCCATTACGGATTCTGTGCGTAGCATTGAGCTCAACGGTGAGTCGTTGGATGCCTCGCTGGCAGACGGCGTCCGTATTGGGCTTCCGGCTCTGGAGGCGTCAAATGTTCTGCGTATTGACGCTGACATGCTGTACACCAATACGGGTGAGGGCCTGCATCGCTTTGTTGATCCGGTGGATAACGAGGTGTACCTGTATTCGCAGTTTGAGGTTCCTGATTCTCGCCGTGTGTACCCGGTGTTTGAGCAGCCCGATCTTAAAGCTGAGTTCGAGTTCGTTGTGACTGCCCCGGCTCACTGGGTTGTGGTGTCTAACCAGTCAGAGACTTCGGTAGATGAAAACGGCGATTCAAAGACCTGGTATTTCAAGCCCACACCGCGCATTTCGTCCTACATCACCGCAATTATTGCTGGTCCTTACGAGTCAGTGCGCTCGTCCTTGACCAACGCTGAAGGACGCGAAGTTCCTCTTGGTGTGTTTGCTCGTAAGTCGCTGATGCCTTATCTCGATTCTGAGGATATTTTTGAGCTGACCCGCCAGGGTTTTGAGTTCTATGAAGAACAGTTCAAAACTCCCTACCCCTTTGATAAGTACGATCAGCTCTTTGTTCCCGAGTTCAATGCTGGCGCAATGGAGAACGCTGGTGCGGTAACTTTCTTGGAGAACTACATCTTCCGTTCCAAGACTACTGAGGCGATGATTGAGCGCCGCGCCATTACTGTTCTGCACGAGCTGGCACATATGTGGTTTGGCGATCTTGTGACCATGAAGTGGTGGAACGATCTGTGGCTTAATGAGTCTTTCGCCGAGTTCATGTCTACTCTTGCGGCCGCAGAAAACACCCGTTTCTCGCAGGAAGCATGGGCGACTTTCTCAGCATCGGAGAAGACCTGGGCTTACCGTCAGGATCAGCTTTCTTCAACCCACCCCATTGTGGCTGAGATTAAGGATTTGCACGATGTTCAGGTGAACTTCGATGGCATCACCTACGCTAAGGGCGCCTCTGTTCTGCGTCAGCTGGTGGCATGGGTTGGTCAGGAAAACTTCATGGCTGCGCTCAAGACCTACTTTGATAAGCATTCGTGGGGCAACACTGTGCTCAACGATCTTTTGGTGGAACTTGAGGCCGAGTCAGGACGCGACGTGCGTGCGTGGAGCGCTAAGTGGCTAGAGACGTCTGGCGTAAACACTTTGACTCCCGTGATTGAGCAAGACGAGAATGACTACATCACCTCGCTGTCCATCAAGCAGACTTACGCAGAAGGCTTTGAAACCTTGCGTCCTCACCGCATGGTTGTTGGTTTCTACAACTACGACGGTTTGACTCTTGATCGCACCGAACGCTTTGAAATTGATGTGGACGGTGAGCTCACCGAGGTTGTCGAGGCAGTCGGTAAGCCGCGACCTGACATGATTTTGCTTAACGATGAAGACCTGACTTTTGCCAAGGTTCGCTTTGATGATGACTCCATGGATACCGTGGTGGCGCACCTGCGCGATATCGATTCCTCCGTTGCTCGCGGCGTGATCTGGGGCGCACTGTGGGATGCTACACGCGACGGTGAAATGGCAGCTCGCCGTTTTGTCGAACTGGTTCTCAACAACATTGGCAAAGAGACCAACTCCACCGCTGTGATGGTTCAACTTCGCAACCTAGAGCTAACCCTTCGTTCGTACGTTGACCGCGACACCGTTGAAGAATCCAAGGTTCACGCAGCAGATTCTCTGTGGAATATCGCAAAGGCAGCTGAGCCCGGTTCGGACAATCAGCTGCAGTTTGTGCGAACTTTCGCTCGTTTGGCACGTACCGACGAACAGCTCGATATTGTAGAGGCTCTGCTTTCCGGTGAAGAAAAGCTGATGGATCTTGAGATCGACACCGATCTTCAGTGGGCTCTGCTAACCTCATTGGTAGCTGGTGAGCGCCGTACCCAGGCTGATATTGATGAGGCGCTGAAGCAGGACAACACTTCCAACGGGCAACAGGCTGCAGCCACCGCATCAGCGTCCATTCCCACCGCTGAGGCAAAGGCTAAGGTCTGGCACGAGGTAGTTGAGACCGGCGAACTCTCAAACATCGTCCAGCGCTCAGCTATTGCCGGTTTCTACAACGGAAACAATGATGAGGTTCTGGAGCAGTACACCGACAAGTACTTCGCTGAAATTGAGAAAGTCTGGCGCGAACGCAGCCACGAGATCTCAACCCAAATTATTACCGGGCTGTACCCTGCAAACCCCACCGAAGAACTGCTGGAGAAAACCGAGAAGTTCTTGGGTTCACTGGGTGAGGACGCGGCATCCCTCAAGCGTCAGGTGGCCGAAAACCGCGACGGGGTCGTGCGTGCACTTGCTGTTCAGAAAGCTGATCACCTCTAAGAGCATGCTCAGCTAGCACATCAGAATGCCGGGGTCACCTTCACCAGGTGTCCCCGGCATTTGTGTCAACCAATTTTTCTGCAAGAAGTGCCCGGGGCTAGAGTTGAAGTATGGCAGATATTTCAATTGGTCCTAACCCTCATACTCAGAAAAGCTTCTACGAGCAGGTAGGTGGCGCTCCGGTTTTTGAGAAACTGTGCCGCGAGTTCTACAAGCAGGTCGAGGCTGATCCCGAGTTCAAGGCGATGTATCCCGAAGAAGATCTCGCCCCGGCGGAGCGACGTTTACGCATGTTCTTGGAACAGTACTGGGGCGGTCCCACCAGCTATCAGGCAGAGCGTGGGCACCCGCGTCTGCGCATGCGTCACAATCCATTTGCGATAGGGCCCAAAGAACGCGACACTTGGCTCAAATTCATGCGCAACGCCATGAACACACTAGAGCTCTCCCCTATGCACGATGCCATGATGTGGGACTACTTTGAACGCGCCGCCCACGCAATGCAGAACCGGGCATAAGCATACCGGCCAGAATGAGATAAGGCTACACGCGAGCCAGTACGTAACCGCCCGGAGCGTTCAGACGCACCCACCCATCGGCGGTGTACACGCTTACCGCGTCCATCGATTTGCTGGGCAGAAAACCCAGCACCTCAGCTGCGAAAGCAACACCGGCGGGGATCGGCGTTTCAAAGCCAGGTAACGGTGATGACCAAATACGCGAGCGGACAGTATCTAAGACCGCATGGCCAGGGTTCTGAGGTAGTGCCTGATCAACCGCGTCCATGCCCTCTTTGGCGGTCCTCCGCAAAGTCTCAGCATCGATGCTACCCTGCAACTGCCACCCGCTCAGTGGCGGGGTTATGCCCGCCCACGCCGCATTGACAGTTACCGGAGGCAGGGTAAGCTTCAACCCTTCGTCCTCAATACGAGCCAGACGATCGAGCAGAGCCGAAGCCTCGACCACTGTATCGATGTGAGCAGAATTTTCCAGAGGGACAGCGCGCATACCTAACACGGTAGGCATAGCGTCCAATAAGGTAGCAGGGGCTAACACAGCAACGTAAGCGGCCAAGGCTTTTCCACGGCTCAAGAGCTTAACAGCAACCTGCGAATCAACGGCACGAGCACGAGAGAAGAAGGTCGCTAAATCGCGGGGATCCGCTTTACCGCAGAACTGAGCTCTCTCACTTACCGCTTCTACATTTTCACTCATCGTATCTCGCCCCTTATCCACAAAATCTATATCATCAGGTTTAAGCAAGAATACCCTTTTCACCGATTGAAGGAACATGACCACCACCACTGACAATCATCAGCTTCAGCCAGAACCCACCGAGCTTCTACTTTCAATGCTCAACCTCGAAGATCTCGCGCCTAACGGTCACGATGATGCGTTGTACAGCGCCGAGTCACTCACCCAAGAAACTCCGCGCATTTTTGGCGGTCAGGTGCTAGCGCAATCCATCATTGCCGCCTCACGCACGGTTGAAGAATCCCGCTCATTGCATTCCCTCCACGGCTATTTTCTACGCCCCGGCGCAGTGGCAGACCCACTGACCTACGGTGTTCAAAAACTTAACGATGCCCGCTCATTCTCAGCGCGACGCGTGCACGGCTATCAGCACGAAGAGCCAATCTTCTCATGCATTATGTCTTTCCAAGAACCCGCTCGCGGGGTTGAACACTCAGCGACGATGCCCTCGGACGTGCCGGAACCTGAATCCTTACCGACTGCCGCGGATCTCATCGGAAAAGTTCCGCATCCTATGGCTCAGGCAGTGGCTTTTACTCGTCCCTTCGACATCAGGCATATCACCCCCGCGCTCTATACGCAGGCGGATCAAAACCACCGTGCTACGAACATGGTTTGGCTCAAAACCACCAGCGCGCTACCCGATAATCCTGTAGTTCATCAGGCGGCGTTAGCCTACGCATCCGACTACACAGTCATGGAGCCCATTCTGCGAGCGCACGGCAAATTCTGGTTGCAGCCCGGCATCAAGTTCGCATCGCTGGATCATTCCATGTGGTTCCACCGGCAGGCGCGTGCCGATGAATGGCTTCTCTACGTACAAGAATCTCCCACTGCTCAAGACGCGCGCGGTTTGAGCACCGGTAGGTTGTTCACTCGCGATGGCGTTCACGTTGCTACGGTAACGCAAGAGGCAATGCTGCGTTTTCCCGAGTTCAAATAAGTGAAGTTAGGTACAGCAAAACCCCGGCCAGCAACACTGACCGGGGTTTTGTTTTTGGCACTACTTAGCGAGTGAGCTTGCGGTGTACGACGCGGTGAGGCTTAGCTGCCTCGGGGCCGAGGCGTTCAACCTTGTTCTTCTCGTAAGACTCGAAGTTACCCTCAAACCAGTACCAGTTATCGGGGTTCTCATCGGTGCCTTCCCATGCGAGGATGTGGGTTGCTACTCTGTCGAGGAACCAACGGTCGTGGGAGACCACGACAGCACAGCCGGGGAAATCCAGCAGTGCGTTTTCAAGAGAGGTCAGGGTCTCAACGTCCAAGTCGTTAGTGGGCTCATCGAGCAGGAGCAAGTTGCCGCCCTGTTTGAGGGTCAGTGCCAGGTTCAGGCGGTTGCGCTCACCACCGGAGAGCACACCTGCCTTCTTCTGCTGGTCGGGACCCTTGAAGCCGAATGCCGACACGTACGCGCGTGATGACATTTCAACCTGGCCAACCTGAATGTAGTCCAGGCCGTCTGAGACAACTTCCCACAGGGTCTTCTCTGAGTCGATGTTTGCACGGTTCTGGTCAACGTATGAAATCTTGACGGTTTCACCGATCTTGAGTTCACCGCCATCTAGCGGTTCCAGACCAACAATGGTCTTGAACAGGGTTGACTTACCCACACCGTTAGGACCAATCACACCTACGATGCCGTTACGGGGCAAAGTGAATGAAAGGTCGTTGATGAGTGAGCGACCGTCGAAGCCCTTCTGAAGGTCTTTAGCTTCGATAACGACGTTGCCCAGGCGGGGTCCCGGCGGAATCTGAATTTCTTCGAAGTCCAGCTTACGAGTCTTCTCAGCTTCTGCAGCCATTTCTTCGTAGCGAGCCAAACGAGCCTTTGACTTTGCCTGACGACCCTTTGAGTTTGAACGTACCCAGTCGAGTTCTTCGCTCAAACGCTTAGCAAGCTTAGCGTCCTTCTTACCCTGAACCTGCAGACGTGCCTGCTTCTTCTCAAGGTAGGTGGAGTAGTTACCCTCGTAGGGGTACAGGTTGCCGCGGTCAACTTCTGCAATCCACTCTGCAACGTGATCGAGGAAGTAGCGGTCGTGGGTAACGGCAATAACTGCGCCCTCGTAGGACTGCAGGTGCTGCTCGAGCCAGAGCACTGATTCAGCGTCCAAGTGGTTAGTGGGCTCATCGAGCAACAGAAGGTCGGGCTTCTCCAGCAAGAGCTTGCACAGTGCGACGCGACGACGCTCACCACCGGAAAGGTGGGTTACGGGCATATCACCGGGAGGGCAACGCAAGGCGTCCATTGCCTGCTCAAGCTGTGAGTCAATGTCCCATGCGTTAGCGGCATCGATAGCTTCCTGAAGCTTACCCATCTCTTCCATGAGAGCATCGAAGTCAGCGTCGGGGTTAGCCATCTCTTCTGAGATTTCGTTGTAGCGAACAATCTTGCCGTAGATTTCGCCAACGCCTTCCTGGACGTTGCCCAGGACGGTCTTTTCTTCGTTCAGCGGGGGTTCTTGCAGAAGAATACCCACGGTGTAGCCCTCAGACAGGCGCGCTTCACCGTTTGAAGGGGTATCCAAACCAGCCATGATTTTAAGGATGGTTGATTTACCTGCACCGTTCGGGCCGACCATACCAATCTTGGCGCCGGGGAAGAACGACATAGATACATCGTTGAGGATGACTTTATCGCCCACAGTTTTGCGGGCTTTAGACATCGTGTAAATAAATTCAGCCATACCTTCAAGGCTACCGTGAACACTAAAGATATGCACCTACAGCTCTCGCCGTGAAAAGGATTTTAATCACCACCTGGTCAGGTGAGCGTTCGGCAACGAGTGATAGTGGTTCATTATCCATTGTTGCCGAACGCAGGTGGTGAGGGTTCGTTGCCTAATGCGTCATTGCGTACAGCGCTTTCTGATTATCCTCGGTAGGTTCAACGAGATCAGAAAATTCTGCGTCAGAGGATGCTACACCATTCTGAGGGGTGAAAAAATGTTCATCGGAATTCGCTGAGCTATGGCGCTCCGTGTAGGACGCATGCTCACCGGTGTTCTGCTGACTAGGTTGTGAATTCTGCTGGTCTGCCTGATGTTCACCCGACTGCGTGTTCTGACCTGGTTCAGAATGGGCTCTGCGTTCAACGGTGCGCTCATAAAGAGCAGTACCAAAGGTAAGATCGTGCCCCACGGTGGTGGCATCAATCTCCACATTGGTAATAGTGGTGTTCTCGTCGCGATCCCACTTTTTAACTTTAAGGCGGCCCGTCACAATGACAGGCTGGCCGACGCGCAGGCTTCGCACGGTGTTCTGAGCAAGCGCGCGAAAAGCATTGACCGTGTACCAATTAGTGTCTCCTTCTCTGTAAACACCGGCTGCTTGGTCATACCAGCGCGGGGTGGATGCCACACGAAAGTTGGTGACAGGCACTCCGCTAGCGGTGGTTCGCAAGGTGGGTGCAGTCGCTACAAATGCTCGAAGTGTAAGAGTGTCGCTCATGGTTCCTCCAATGATCGTTGTGAGCGGGTGATTTATTTGTAAATCGCGTGTTCGCCCGTCGACAAGGAAAATCAAAAATCTGTGGAAAACTGCGCTGCTGGCAGGGTTTTGCACAGTCTGCTGTGTGTAATATTTGGTTTCCACAGGTTGAGTGTCCACAGTTTTTGGAGTTTCTTGGCGGTAAATACAAAACGATTTAGTCTCAAACCATGACTACTTTTGAACCACAAGAAATAACCGATGACGCTGTCCCATCCTGGGTAAAAGACGAACGCACCGACCTGTATTTCAGGAATGAGTGGGGTACTGTTCCCCTCACTCAGCACAAAATTTTCGAGCACCTGTGCCTTCTCACTTTTCAGCTGGGATTGCAGTGGAAGGTGGTCCTCAAACACAGAAAAGCTCTAGCCAAGCACCTCAAAGATTTTGATCCTGCGCATATGGCGACTCTGACGGAGGCAGATATTGATTCCCTGCTACTTGAACCGTCGATGATTCGAAACAGGCGAAAAATTGAGGCGTGCGTCCACAACGCCAAAATGTTGATGTACCACGAGATCGATCTACCGGAGGTCTTATCTGAACATTTTGGTAAAACCATTGTTTTAGACACATCTGCCCACGGTATGCCGCGCACTTACCCTGCAACTGATGAGCTTTCAAATTTTTTCAAAGATTGCGAGATGCAACTGGTCGGCCCGGTTCTGTGTTGCGCGTTGGCGCAGGCCACCGGTTATATTCGACCGCAAAAAGGTTAGGATGGAGGTAGTGAAAGTGACTTAGACTTCATTGGGAGTCACTTTCATCCCCCGCATACTACTGTCGTCCCCCTTTGGAAAAACCATGAAAAAGATTCTTCCCGTTATCGCTCTTACCGCGCTGGTTCTTACCGGTTGCGGAACTAACAATGAGGATGCGGCTTCCCCCAGCCAGTCTCCCTCACGTAGTACTTCGAGTAGTTCAGCAAGTGCGACCAGCACTAGCCCTTCACCGAGCCAGAGCCCTTCTTCTGAGTCCCCCGCCTCACCTGAAACCACGGCTACAGAGACTCAGGCAGAGCAACCTGCTCCTGTCGCCCCTGCAACACCAGAGACTACAGAGACCCCCGTGCAGGCAATCAATCCTCCGGCAGATCAACCTGTCGCCACCGAGACGCCGGTTTCTGCCATTCCTGAGTATGATCCCAACGCCGCTCAGCAACTGACTGTTGAGGATTTCATCAATACGGGAGGAAAATGCATTTCAGATGCTTGGACCTCAACTCTCCCCTTTGACGCGGAGCTTTTCGAAAAGGTCAAAATGTACTGCGATACAAATGATCTCGGCGACTGGGCTGGTGGCAATGATCCTTACGCCTACGCGCAACAGTATCAGCAACAAACTACTAGGCCTGAGCCGCAATTCGGTTACACAAACAACGAATTAACATACGAACAGTGCCAAATTCTTGACCATAACACCGCGATGAGCGGGCAGATTCAATACTGCGGTACCGAATATGGTCTATAAAATCTAAAAAGCAAAAGCCGGTCTGACATATTTGTTCATGTCAGACCGGCTTTATTGCGCCCCAGGAGGGAGTCGAACCCCCGACCAAGAGATTAGAAGGCTCCTGCTCTATCCACTGAGCTACTGAGGCTCGCACCAGCGTTTTGCGCTGTGGCTACCCGTCTATAGTACAGATGTTTTTGGGGTTTTTCATATTTTCGCTGGCCGCTATTTCACGGGTGTCAGAGTTATAACCGGCCTGAGCTGAACTGATTTAGATTACGAGATCAAACACTGATTGACGCCTGCGTGTTCTCAGCACCCTGCGGGTTGCTGGGTCAAGGAACAAAAGATAACTGGCGTAAGCGATTGAGATGATAGCTGCAATCAGTCGCGCCATGTTGGTATCGAAATCATCAAGGTAAGGCGATACTGATAGCTGATCCGCAATAGCGTAAATCATGAAGAACAGGGTGGTCAGGAAGTAAAAATCAAGCTGATGCCCGGTGCGAATACCGGCTACCGCGATGAGCGGGATAAACCACAGCAGGTACCAGGACTGAATCATGGGGCTAAACAGAACCACGCACCCTAAGGCAAAACCTGCACGCTTAATCAGATGTTTGTCTTTGCCTACAAACATCAGCAGAGTTGCAAGGCCCATGCCAATGAGCTTGCCAAATGACCCAATATGCTCCCGAATTTCTGCCGACGGAACATCAAGGGTGTTATGGGCCCAAATTCCACCAATCCACGCTACAAATCCAACCGGTGCGTACCAAATGTACTGCCCTTCAGTGGTTGAAAGCGCGCCAATCCAGCCGAACCCTAGACCATTCATCCACCCCATCAAAGCCATTTCAGCAATAAAAATCAGACCAGAAATTGCCCAGAAGATAAACCGGCGCATCCAGTTGGCACCGCGTCCGGCCCAGAGCAGCCCGATAAAGGGAAGAACGACGATAGCAATGGGCTTAACCGCGACCGCCAAGGTAACCAGAGTGACACCGCTGATACCGCCAGCCCAGTTTCGCCAGCGAGCAGCATAGTAGATGCCAGCAATCATGAAGCCAGTCATCAAAGCATCATTGTGACCGGCCGTCACAAACTGCGCGATAAACAGCGGATTAGCCACCACAAGCCACAGCGCTCGCGTGGGATTAATATCATGCAAACGGGCAAGTTTAGGCACATAAACAGCAATGAGCAGACAGCCAGCAACAGCCAGACCCCGCAGCATATAGATACCAGCATCCACATTGCTACCAGCGAGAGTAGCCACCAATTCTTCTAGCCACAAGAACACAGGACCATAAGGTGGTGGGGACTGGGCCCACATAGGGTCGGCGCCATACTGAAAAAATCCACTCACAGAGCTGACCCCGAACTCATAGGGGTTCAGACCGGATTGCATGACGCGTCCCTGCGCAAAATAGGAAAATATATCGCGGCTAAAAAGGGGGAAGGCAATGAGCTGAGGTAGAGACCACGCGATGATGGCAGCCCATGTCCATTTTTTGCTGGATGCGTCCCAGAGCGGCATTTTCTGCGACAAACGTAGCCATTCACGGCACATCATCATGCCACCCACAGCAACCATAATGACTGAGGCGACAAGCCCTTTCACGCTGTATCTCAGCGGGATTATCCACTCGATACTGTTCAGCGGCGACGCCGATGCCAGCCACCCCACACCAAATGACCCAAACATCATCAACAACGAACCTATGGTTCCGAAGACGATGGTGCGAAGTGGGCTGCCGGTGACATAGTTGAGATGGCTTGGGTTATAGCGGTGCGACGATCCGCCTTTTTTCACCCTTGTGCTTTTGACTTTCATAAAGCTCCTATGAGCCAGTTATAACTCTTAACTTTTCAAGTCTATCTGGGTGTTTTTGTTAGCTTCGCATCCTTATGAACCGAGGGCTAACTTTCTCACTATTTTTTCAGTTACGCTCTGGGATCACACGGTTCTTTGGTTTGGCTTTTATTGGGGGTATGTTGAAAACATGAGTGTTTCTAACGAACGAATTGTATGGATTGACTGCGAGATGACCGGACTCTCGCTGGAAAATGATGCGCTGATTGAGGTTGCCGCACTGGTGACAGACGCTGAGCTCAACATTTTGGGCGACGGAGTTGATGTGGTTATCAAACCCTCAGCCCAAGCGGTGGATCAGATGAATGATTTTGTACGCAATATGCACACTGAATCCGGCTTGATTAATGAGCTGGACGCGGGCCTGAGCATGAAAGACGCCCAGAAGCAGGTTCTTGATTACATCAAGAGCTATGTACCCGAAGCAGGCAAAGCGCAGCTCGCCGGTAATTCGATTGGCACCGATAAGACTTTCTTGGTGCGCGATATGCCTGAGTTGATTGATTATCTGCACTACCGCGTCATTGATGTTTCAACTATCAAGGAGCTCTCCCGTCGCTGGTTCCCCAAGGCTTTGTGGAATGCTCCTGCTAAAACCGGCAATCATCGAGCTTTGGGTGATATTCGCGATTCCATTGATGAGTTGCGTTACTACCGTGAAACTGTTTTCGTCGAAGCTCCGGGCCCAGACAGTGAGACTTCTCAGAAAATTGCACGAAAAATCGCTGAAACTCGGCAGGAACTTAGTTCCTAGGTTGCCACTTCTCTCAGCACTTTTTACCTAGTGAGCGCAATCACGGTAAAAATGGCCTGTTTCGATTTTGCAAATACCGCCAACCTTCGGTAGAGTATTACTCGCTGCCAAACGCAAAAGAAAAGAAATTTTCAACAGTGTTTTAGCAGATATGGTGGTCGTAGCTCAGTCGGCAGAGCGCCTGGTTGTGGTCCAGGAGGTCGCGGGTTCAACCCCCGTCGATCACCCCGAAGAAAAGGGTCGTTATGGCAGTAGCCATAACGACCCTTTTGTTTTAACTTATTCAGTGCCCTTGAGGATTTAGCTTAGAGGCACACAGACTTTAGTATTCACCGAGGCTTCATCGCATGACTATTCTTCCCATCGTTATTCACGGCAACCCGGTTCTGCACCAGCCTGCTAAGGCTGTCACCGAGATCACGGACGAGCTCAAAACTCTGATTGCCGATATGTATGAGACCATGGATGCTTCTCACGGCGTGGGCTTGGCTGCACCGCAGGTGGGTGTTGGTTTGCGTCTGTTCACTTATGTGTTTGAGAATTCAGATGGTGTAGCTCCTCGCGGATGCATTATTAATCCCGTGTTGACCGTCGGCAAAATTTCAGCAGCTGATCCTGATGATGACGAAGAAGAGGGTTGTCTCTCTTTCCCTGGTTACGGTTTTCCGCTGAAACGAGCTGAGTGGGTCACTGTCTCGGGTATGAATGAGCACGGTGAACCGGTGAAGTTTGATGCGACGGGTTGGTTCGCTCGCGTGATGCAGCATGAGACTGATCATTTGGACGGCAAACTGTATGTTAATCGTTTGAACAAGAAGTGGTCGGCTCGAGCCAAGAAGGTTGTTAAGAAAGAAGGCTGGACCGTGGATGGTAATTCATGGACCCCTGGTGTTGACCCTGATCCGTTTGGTCACTAGACGACCCAGTGTGCGTGGTGTGCAACGCCTTTGCTTTTCCTGCGGGTAAGGCAAAGGGGTTGCACATTTTTTATAGGTGCTAAGGCAAGAAGAATAAACGCCCTGTAACTCCCCTGCCTAATCTGACTACGTTTCGCCCGGAGTTACCAGAAAAGCATCATTGTAACCATGTAAACGTCAAAGTACTCCCTATTGTGCGCCGTTTTTGGTGTTTATGTGGTCACCTTGGCTGGGAGGGATGTGAGCGAGGAAAAAGTCTTTGAGGGTAGAGCGCGCAGCGCCGGCTCATCGCTTCGATTTCAATAACACGTGTTCTTCATTTGAGGTGAAATGAGGCAAGTACAGTGACTGCAAACGGGCTGGGTTTGGCGTGAATCGCCATGTGAGAAAAGAGAAGCCGGGCGAGAAGGATTGTTTGCTGCCGCTGTACTTGCTCAGGGCACTAAAACGCCAAAGACGAACCTTGATAAAAACTTAAAGATAAAAAGAACGCGGGAGAACCGATGAGCCGGGTTCTGTCGCCACCTTGTGAGTGGGGGCAATCATCCATCTAGGCACCTCATTGCTGAGGTGCTCAAGCGGCCTACCCGAGCATTTGGGCGCACTACCCTCTGGCATGCTCTATTTGACCTTGCTCCGGATGGGGTTTACCGAGCTACCGTGGTCGCCCACGGTACTGGTGGTCTCTTACACCACCTTTTCACCCTTACCCAGCTATGTGGGCGGTTTGTTTTCTGTGGCACTGGCCTGCAGGTTGCCCTGAGTGGATGTTATCCACCATCCTGTGCTGTGGAGCCCGGACTTTCCTCGAGACGTACCTTACGTAGCGTCGCGCGATTGCCTGGTTCTCCCGCGTCCGCGCTCTACTTTACTACATGTTAGTTAGAGTGGTTGTATGAAGATTTTGTTGCCTCCGTCTGAGGGGAAGGCTGCTGCTGTTGCCGGTGAGCCTGTTGAGTTGGGCGATTTGAGTTTTGCGTTTTTGTCGGATGCTCGTGAGCGGGTTGCGGATGTGCTGGCTGAGGTGAGTGCGTCTGAGGGTGCTTTTGATGTGCTGAAGGTGGGGGCATCTTTGGGTGCTGAGGTTGAGCGTAATACTCGTGTGTGGGAGGAGCCTACGTGGGAGGTGTGGCGTGTGTATACGGGTGTGTTGTTTGAGGCTTTGGATGTTGGTTCATTGTCTGCGCAGGAATTTGAGCGCGCGGTGGAGTCTATTGTGGTTGTTTCTGCCTTGTGGGGTGCTGTCAGGTTGGATGATGTCATTCCTGCGTATCGTTTGTCTATGGGCGTGAAGCTGCCGGGGGTGGGTTCTCTTGCGACGTTTTGGGAGGCTGAGTTGGGGCGTCTCAATGAGCTGATGTCTGATGAGCTTTTTGTGGATTGTCGCTCGGCTGCGTATGCGAAGGCGTGGGTTACTCCTGCAGTGAAGACGGTGCAGGTTCGAGTGGAGAAGTTGTTAGCTGATGGCTCTCGTAAGGTTGTCTCTCATATGGCTAAGCATTATCGCGGGGAACTTGCTCGTTTTTTGGTGACGGAGAATCTTACGCATATCGCTGAGCCGCGGCAGCTTTTTGATGCTGTGCAGCGTCGTTGGCAGGCTGAGTTGGTAGAACCAACGGAGAAAAAACCGGGCATTCTGACGCTGATTATTCCTGAAGGCTAGAAAAAGGGCAGAAAATAACGGGCGATGATTCTATTGATTCATCGCCCGTTGATTTTAGGATGCGGTGCTAGCGGATCCTGCGCACTCCCCCGTTGAGACTCTGAAGTCCCAGGGATCTGAGTTCGTGGTGAGCACTTGGGTTTCTATCGCGAAGCCGCGCGCGGCTAATTCTTCTTTCAGTTTTTGGGCGCCGGTGTTGAGCCACACCCATTCCGAGGCGAAATGTGAGCAGTCAATGAGATACGGCTTTCCGCCCTCTATCAGGGCTTGTTCACGGAGTTCTGATGCGGGGTGGTGTCTAAGATCAGCTGTAATGAATACGTCTGCGTTCGCTTTTTTGACGAGTGAGAAAAGTGAATCACCGGATCCACCGCATACAGCGATGGTTTGGACGCGGTCAGCTGGGTTGCCAGCGACGCGCAGACCGCCTGCTGTGGCAGGTAGTACGCTTGCCAGCTTCTCTGCGAGCTCTTTCAAGGTGATAGGTTCGCTGAGTTCGCCGACGCGTCCGATACCAACCGAGTGTGTTGCCCCGTCGATGGTTTGGGTTTTATCGCCATCGAGCGAGGTGGATTCAGTAATCCCCAGCGCAAGCATCAAAGCCGAATTAACACCGTCAACGGCTGAGTCAGCGTTGGTGTGAGCACCGAGCAGGGCGCACTTATTTTCAATCAAGGTATGGATGATGTTGCCCTTATAGTCTGTATCGGGCAAAAATTTTGCACCGCGTAACAGGAGCGGGTGATGCGTTATTAGCAGATCTGATGACAGCACGATCGCCTCGTGCACGGTGGCTTGAATAGCGTCCACCGCAAAGCTCACGGTACGCACGGGGGCGCTCAGACGTCCTACCACTAACCCAGAAGCATCCCAGTCTTCTTGCAGGTTTGCAGGATATAAATGTTCAAAAGCGTCCATGACATCGTCTAATGTCGGTGTTTTCAGTTCGGTAGTCATGCTTTTTAGTCTAGTTGCTCACGCATACTGACTGGTGCACCGCTCCCCCAAGAATAAATACTAAGCCCCATTAGTTATAGGTAAAAACGAAAACTTTCTACAACGAAAGAAGCGAAGATGAAAAGTTTTGTTGTTGGTGGCGGTTGTTTCTGGTGTATCGATGCGGTCTATCGCCAAATCAAGGGGGTCACTGCGAGCATTAGTGGTTACGCTGGAGGACATACCGAGAACCCCGACTATCAGTCCGTATGCACCGGCACCACCGGTCATTATGAGGTAGTTAAAGTAGAGTTTGATGAAACCGTGATTGATGAAGATACGGTTCTGGATATCTTCTTCACCTCGCACAACCCCACCAGCTGCGACCGTCAAGGTCACGATGCTGGCTCTCAGTATCGCTCAGCATTGCTCTATACAAATTCCGATGAAAAAGAGGTCTTTGAACGGGCTAAAGAGCGAGCTCAAAGCATTTGGGACGAGGAAATCGTAACTGTTATCGAGCCGCTTGAAACTTTCTACGAGGCTGAGGAATATCACCAGGATTACTATGCTCGTAATCCTTTTGCGGGTTACTGCCAAGCAATCATTAACCCCAAGGTCAGCGCAGCCCGCCGCAATTTTGCGCAGTATCTCAAGTAGAAATCTCCATGATGTGCGCTAACGGTGAACTGTTTACGAAATATTTCTTTTCCAGCCCTGGCACGTCATAAATCTTCTAAGCTTGATAACAAGCCACCCCATAATTTTTGACTATTGAAAGGCTAAAACGTTGAGCAAGATGTACAACAACGTCACCGAAGTTATTGGCGGCACTCCCATTGTTCGCCTCAATACTCTCGACAAAGACCTTCCCGGCAATGTTGCTGTAAAGCTCGAATTCTACAACCCTGCTAACTCGGTCAAGGATCGCATCGGTGCGGCCATTATTGACGCTGCTGAAGAAGCTGGCGCACTGAAGCCCGGCGGCACCATTGTTGAAGGCACCTCAGGCAACACCGGTATCGCTCTGGCTATGGTCGGCGCTGCACGCGGCTACAAGGTCGTTCTCACCATGCCCGAGACCATGTCAACCGAACGACGCGTCATGCTCCGCGCATTCGGTGCAGAAATTGTTCTGACCCCCGGTGCCGAAGGTATGCGAGGAGCGGTCGAGAAGGCTAAGGAAATTGTTGAGAATACCGAGAACGCAATCCTTGCATCTCAGTTCGAGAACGAGGCAAACCCCCGCATCCACTACAAGACCACTGGCCCCGAAATCTGGGAAGACACCGATGGTAAGGTAGATATCTTCGTTGCCGGCATCGGTACGGGTGGCACCATCAGCGGTGCGGGTAAGTACCTCAAGGAACAGAAGTCAGATCTCAAGATTGTTGCTGTTGAGCCTAAGGACTCGCCCCTTCTGACTGAAGGCAAGGCTGGCCCCCACAAGATTCAGGGTCTGGGTGCTAACTTCATTCCCGGTATCTTGGACCGTGAGATTTATGATTCAGTTTCAGCTGTTACCACTGAAAACGCTGTTAGCACTGCCCGTACTCTCGGCGCGCAGGAAGGCATCCTGGGCGGCATCTCAGCAGGCGCAGCAGTTTGGGCAGCTCTTGAAGAAGCTAAGAAGTCAGAGAACACTGACAAATTGATTGTTGCGATTGTTCCCGACTTCGGTGAGCGTTACATTTCAACCGTTCTTTACGAAGATATCCGCGGCTAATATGCCCACTGTTACGAGGTGGCTCCGTCGAGAAAATCTCGATGGAGCCACTTTTTTATGTGAGACGGGAATAGTTAAAGTTCTCTGCTACGTTGTAATAAGCAGACTATGACACAGCCCATACCATCTATAAGGGGAACAAAGGTGAGCTTTCTTTCACGTCTTCGTGAGGATATTGCAACGGTGCGAGCGCACGATCCCGCAGCGCGCGGCGACCTTGAGATTATCGTCAACTATTCAGGCATGCATGCGATATGGTCCCATCGCCTAGCTCATCAACTGTGGCAAAATCCTTCAACAAAAACCGTGGCGCGTACGCTCTCGCAGTTCACTAGGTTTTTGACCGGTATCGAAATTCACCCGGGCGCAACCGTTGGTCGAAGGTTCTTCATTGATCACGGCATGGGTATTGTGATTGGTGAGACCGCTGAGATTGGTGATGACGTTATGCTTTATCACGGTGTCACGTTGGGTGGACGTTCCCTGGAAAAGGTCAAGCGCCACCCCACGGTCGGTAACCGAGTCACTATTGGTGCCGGTGCAAAAGTTTTAGGCCCCGTATATATCGGCGATGACTCGGCCATTGGCGCTAACGCTGTGGTTGTTCACGACCACCCGGCAGATTCTATTATTACCGGTATTCCTGCGTCTTCGCGTCCTCGCACACCGGAGAAGAAGAAGCCGTTGGTCGACGCAGTCGAGTACATTGATCCTGCAATGTGGATCTAGAAACTTATAAAAAATCGGTGGCATCTTTACAGATGCCACCGATTTTTTGATTGCTGATGTCCAGCGATTTACTTAATGAACGTGAGCGTCCTCTGCGTTTACTTCACGAAGATCATCGCTCCACATGACGTGGTAGTCGCCCTCAGCATCTACACGCTTGTAGGTGTGTGCGCCGAAGTAGTCTCGCTGACCCTGGATGAGGGCAGCGGGCAGTCGGTCACGACGCAGAGCATCGTAGTAAGCCAGTGATGATGAGAAAACAGGTACGGGAATACCCAGTGCTACTGCCTTTGAGATCACGCGACGCCATGAAGGAACGAGCTCTTCCATGAGCTTATTGAAAGCCGGTGCAAGAAGCATACTCGCAGGAGCTTCGTCCTTGTATGCTTCCATGATTTCAGCCAGAAGTTCTGCACGAATGATGCAACCTTCTCGCCACAAGCTAGCAATGGTATCGAGCTTCAGATCCCAGCCGTATTCCTTACCCGCAATGGAGAGCATATCCATACCCTGCGCGTAAGAAACAAGCTTAGATGCGAACAGAGCACGACGAACGTCTTCCACGAATTCGGGGTCAGCAGTTGCTACGCCAGTGGTCGCGATGAGACCATCAGTGAATCCTTTTTGTGCCTGCTCACGAGCAGCTGGGTTAGATGAAGACAGAGCACGCGCGAAGACAGACTCTGCGATGCCGGTAATGGGAGCACCCAAATCCAGTGCGCTTTGAACGGTCCAGCGACCGGTGCCCTTCTGACCAGCCTGATCGACAATAACGTCGATGAAAGGCTTACCGGTCTTCGAATCAACCTGAGCCAAAACTTCAGCGGTGATTTCAATGAGGTAAGAGCTTAGCTCGGTGGTATTCCACTGCTTGAAGATCTCTGCCTGCTCAGCCGGTTCAATATTGGCAACGGAACGCATGAGGTCATAGGCTTCGCCGATAACCTGCATGTCAGCGTACTCAATACCGTTGTGAACCATCTTTACAAAGTGGCCAGCGCCGTCGGTTGAAATCCATGCGCAGCACGGTGAGCCATCCTCAGCCTTGGCAGCGATTTTCTCAAGCATGGGTCCAACAGACTCATAGGACTTAGCTGAACCACCGGGCATGATTGAAGGGCCATTAAGAGCACCTTCTTCACCACCTGAGACGCCAACGCCCACAAAGTGCAGACCTTTTTCGGCAAGATCTTTTTCGCGGCGGATGGTATCTGGGAAGTGTGAGTTACCGCCATCAATAATGATATCGTCCTTATCGAGCAACGGTACAAGCTGATCGATGACAGCATCTACAGGGCCGCCAGCTTTAACCATCACAAGGATGCGACGCGGAGATTCCAGCGAATCAACGAGTTCCTGCAGGGTTTCAGTGCGAATAAAATCGCCCTCTGAACCGTGTGCTTCGAGCAAAGCGTCGGTCTTTTCAGAAGAACGGTTATGCAACGCTACAGTGTAACCGTTACGAGCCAGGTTACGGGCGAGATTGGCACCCATAACAGCCAGACCAGTTACACCGATTTGCGCCTTACGATTAGTATTATTTTCAGCCATACCTCTAAGATTACGCGGTTGGGCTGACCTTTGTCTTTTTTTGAGTTCAATTTCTCGAACCGTGAATCTCGATGAAGTCGCTGAGAATCTCAGAAATCTGAGGCTTGACCTATTCTGGTCGGTCGTTAAATAAAACCCATAACGCTGCTGCACCGATGACCAGGGCAATCAGGGCAAAAACAGACCATAGAATCACCATCATTCCCTGTGCAATAAAGAAAATGGAAATCAGAAACCACACCGCGGAGAGAAAAACAGCGGTGAAATTTCGGGGCTTAAAGGTGCGCATAGCTCGTCCCTTCATTGAAAAAGAAGATACAAAAAAGCCCCGCCTAAGCGGGGCTAATTTGTGGGTCCTACCGGGATCGAACCGATGACATCCACGGTGTAAACGTGGCGCTCTACCAGCTGAGCTAAAGACCCGAGGCAATGAATGCCTGAGCAAAACCAAATAAGTTTTGCAGTGGGTCCTACCGGGATCGAACCGATGACATCCACGGTGTAAACGTGGCGCTCTACCAGCTGAGCTAAAGACCCAAAACCTAATTGGTGAAGCCGTTTTCTGTCGGCTACAGATAAATACTATACACAGACTTAAATACTCTCGCAAATCGAAATGAAGTGTTCTGCATTACACCTCAAAATGTCCAGCTACTAAGTACCAGACAGGACATTTAGAGGCTTATGCATAAGGGTTCGTAGACACGAAGAAAATCAACGCCCACACCACCAAAAACACCCGCGAATAAGAACGCAGCAACCGCCGAAAATCAGAATGCAGAACCCTCCACGTTTTCACCTGCACAATCACCCGCTCCACCACCGACCGCAAGCCATTAATCACACGATTATTATCCTTGACTGCCTTGGGCATCTTCACCCCAGACCTACGCTTAACCGGCGTCAATAACCCCAGCCCCACATAACCCTTATCAGCCAGGGTAGTATCATCTAGATACCTCTCCAATCCATGCACCCGGAAAGCGTAAGCATCATGCCGCGCACCCGGCAAAGAATCAGTAATGGCCAACAGTTTCCCATCAATGGTGCAGATGATCTGATGATTAAAACCAGCTTTCTTATGCTTACCAGAGAAGTTTGTTTCCCTTGTGAGCGCCAATTCCAGGTGGGGATCAGTGTCCCATCAATGACCAGTGAACCAGGTACTTCCAGTGCTTTTTCAAGAGGTTGCACAACCGGTTGGAGAACCTTATCTAAAGTTTTCTCGATGAGGTTGATGGTTCTGGAAACCGTGGGCTGGGAGATGCTGAAAATATAGGCGAGGAAGTCTTCGGTGAGGTTATATCGGTGGTAGAGCAGCGTTATTTTCAGGGCTTGGGTCAGGGTGAGTCTGCGTGGTTTTGTATCTGGTTTTCTCCAGGTGAGGTAGTTATTTAGAGCGGTGAGGAGCGTGGCGAATTGCTGGGGGTTGAGTCCGGTTATATGCTGGTGGGGCAACGGTTCCTCCGGTACGGTGTTGAGAATATTTGTGGTTATTTATCCTCATTGTTGCCGTGTGGTGGGGCCGTTGTCTAGTTGGTGGGTGTGGGATTTGCTCTTACTTTTGAATAAGCCTCATGATTCATTATGAAGTCTATGGACTTCAATGTAGTGACAAAAATCCTATGAACGACCAATCCATGGCATAAAGAGTAACCCCTCAGGGGCCGTTGAGTTCTTATTCGCGGGTGTTTGCGGTAGTGCGGACACTGATTTTCTTTGCTACTTCGGACTCCTTGTGAGTAAGCCTCTATAGGGAAATATTTGAAAATATTTTATTTAGACATTCACATCTAAATAAAAACAAAAATTTCTAAATTTCATGAAGAATTTACCCAAAGAAGAAAATGGTGGACTATGCAGATGCCAAGGGGGTCTGCAACCAACCAGTAGGGATGGTATAAGAAAATCCATTAGCGGTGGTATAGGATCCCAAGAGGCGGGTCCAGAAATAGCGGCGATAGAAAACATCTTGATTGAAACAGGTTGTATTGTTCCACCTGATAGAAGTAGTCATGGGGCTATCTGGCCAAGGAACGGAACGATCAGATGATTGTCCGATGTTCGAACCAATCCAGTTGAAAGTAAAGACATCCCATAGATAACCGTCACCGTTAATGTTTTGATTTCGGACGACAGTTGGGTTAGCCCAGCTACCGCTAGTAACAACGATGGAGGAAACCAAGCCTGCAGGGAGAGCTATCTGCTGACGGAAATTAGACAAAGTCACAGTGGTCTGAGGTGCACCATTTACTGGAGGCACAGCAAAGCCAGCAGCCGCAGTTCCTCCGGCTCGCTGGTTAGTCCACAGACCCATATCAGTAACCAGACGCTGATCGGCAGCGCACCTTGCTGATTGACTAAAAATTAGTCGCCCAAACCAAGATGCAGAAATTGAGTAGCGCGGACGGGAAGCGGCATAAGCAGGAATGGAAGCAGACGCGACTACTATAGGGGCAGCCCATGCGGCCCCTTTAGTGAGGGAGCGGCGAGTGAATGAGGGGGACATATTTTTCCTTTGGGCGTTGTGGTAAGAAAATTCAAAGAAGAATTTTGTAGAATTCATTGACTTCGATATATAAAATTACTTTCTTCTCGAATAAGTAATAATTGTAAGAAGGCATAAAATTCCAAATGAATCTTTCTAATTTCACCTTATACTATGCTAACCATAAATTTTTTTCAAGTATATTTCGAGTTATTCTATGAGGCTTATTTCATAAGGGGGCCGAAGCTGCAAAGAAAAACAACGCCCGCACCATAGAAAACACCCGCCACGTCTTGATCTGAGTAATAACCCGCTCAACCACTGAACTTAGTCGATTAACTCGACGGTTATTCTACCTCACCGCTGACCTCACCTTCACTCCTGGCTTCCACTTAGGCGCAGTCAATAACCCTAACCCGATGTAACCCATTCTCTGCCAGAGTGGACTCATCTAAGAACCTTTCGAGCTGGTGAAAACGAAAAGCATAAACATCGTGTCTAGCCCCCGGGCAACGGGGCGGTAATAGCCAATTATTTTCCATGTAGCGTACAGCTCACTTGATGATTGAATCTTGCACGATGGTGTTTACCCGAAAACAATATTTTCCCTTGTGTAGCCCAGTTCCATACCGCCATCAGTGTCCCATCGACCACGAGTGAATCAGGAACTTTGCTGAGAGATTCCAGGCCTGCAGTTTTCAGTTCAGGTAATTGAAGCAGAGCACTTTCGATGCGATGGATAGTGCTGGAAATCGTAGCTTGAGAGGTTTCAAATATATCGGCAAGGAGCTCTTCTGTGAGGTTGTGAGGTAGATAGAGAAGGATGATTTTTAGAGCTTGGTTCAGGGATAGTTTTCGTGGTCTAATAGTTGGTTTGTTTCAGGTGAGGTTCTTCTGCAGGGCTGTTGTGAGGGTGGGGAATAGCTCGGCAGTGAGCCCGGTTGTACGCTGATTGTGCAACGGTATTTTCCGGTATGGCTTGAGGTTATTTGTAGTGATTTAATCATCTTATTTTCGCTGCTGGTGGGGTTGTTGTCTCTTGGCGGCGGGGTGTTGGTTTTTACCCTTTATGAATAAGCCTCTTAGACCCTCAACATTTGCGAGCATCATACCAACCATACAACCACAAGACCTCCCCCAATAACTCCCAGAAAGAAAAAGAGGCACCCGCATCGGCAGGTGCCTCTTTATGCCTTAAAGTCAGACGATGCAAGCTTTCACTATTTTTTCATCATCAAACGGGTAGCTGCCCAATCCTCAGATACAGCCGCCGGCTTTGTCACATGCAGGCCCGCCACAGGAGCGGCTTCCTGGATATCCGCAGGAGATACATATCCCTCACGTCCTGACTTAGGAGTCAGCAGCCAGACAACACCCTCATCATCAAGATCAGACAAAACATCCATGAGTCCATCGACAAGGTCACCGTCTTCTTCGCGCCACCACAAAAGAATTCCGTCAACCACCTCATGTTCATCCTCATCTAGAAGATCTGAATTAATGAGATCCTCTAATGCGTCACGAACTTCGAAGTCAACATCTTCGTCGTAACCGAATTCCTGGACGAGATCCCCGTCCTTGAAACCAAGTTGGACAACCGCTTCCTGTGCGGTGGTCTTGGTCTCGCTCACTGATAGCCTCCCAAGAGTTGGATGAAGAACAACCGTAATGCTGCCCTCACTATAGGTTTCACAGCCTTTCATCAGCTGTGCGTGAATCACAGAATTCACTCTCAGCTACCAAGAGAACACAGGTGCCACACCATAAGCAACTAAACACGGCGAAAAGCCGGTGTTTTTTCTCAAAACCCCACAAAAAATGAGGGGGATATTACAGCCAAAACCTCACTTCTACCGGCAACTTCTGGCAGATAAATTTGCTTGAGTGTGACAACATATAAAGAGAAAGCACAGAGTGCGAATGACCTTTATATCGCACACAGTGCGAACAGGTGCTACACAAAGCTCTCGGCATCATAAGCCTGAGTAGTTTTAGCACAACGACAAGAACAAGAGAGGTTGGATAGTGGCTCCCTCATCAGCAAATGACCACCACGTCCTCAGCGCACTCACCAACGGATTGAAAGATATCGATCCCGAAGAGACCGGTGAGTGGATTGAATCTTTTGACGAACTGGTAGAAAAGCACGGCACTGAGCGTGCACAGTTCATCGTCCGTTCACTTCTGCAGCGTGCAGGCGACCAGAGCATCCAGGTTCCCATGGTCACCACCACCGACTACGTGAACACCATTCCTGTTGACCAGGAACCCGAATACCCCGGTGACGAGCAGATTGAACGCCGCTACCGTGCATACATGCGCTGGAACGCAGCAATCATGGTTCAGCGCGCACAGAAAGCAACCATCGGCGTGGGTGGCCACATTTCTTCATACGCTGGCCAGTCCACTATGTACGAAATCGGTTACAACCACTTCTTCCGCGGACGCAACCACCCCGGTGGCGGCGACCAGATTTTCTTCCAGGGTCACTCATCACCCGGTAACTACGCACGCGCCTTCCTTGAAGGCCGCCTGACCGAAGAAGACCTCGACGGTTTCCGTCAGGAAAAGACCAAAGAAGGTCACGCGCTTCCTTCATACCCGCACCCCCGTAACATGCCTGAATTCTGGCAGTTCCCGACCGTGTCAATGGGTATTGGTCCGCTCAACGCAATTCACCAGGCACAGTTCAACAAGTACCTGCACAACCGTGGCATCAAGGACACCTCAGAACAGCACGTTTGGGCTTTCCTTGGCGACGGCGAAATGGACGAGCCCGAGTCACGCGGCGCACTCCAGCTTGCAGCTAACGACAAGCTCGATAACCTGACCTTCGTTGTCAACTGCAACCTACAGCGCCTTGACGGTCCCGTTCGCGGGAACGGCAAAATCATCCAGGAACTCGAAGCATTCTTCCGCGGTGCCGGCTGGAACGTTATCAAGGTTCTGTGGGGACGCGAGTGGGACACTCTACTCCAGAAGGATAAGAGCGGCGAACTCGTACGCATCATGAACGAAGCTCTCGACGGTGACTACCAGACTTACAAGGCAGAGTCCGGTGGATTCATTCGCGAGCACTTCTTCGGTCGCTCACCCGAGACCAAGGAACTCGTTGCAGATATGACTGACGACGAGATTTGGGCAATGAAGCGCGGCGGCCACGATTACCACAAGGTTTACGCAGCATACAAGCGCGCTATGGAAACCAAGGGTAAGCCCACCGTTATCTTGGCTCAGACCGTTAAGGGCTACGGTCTTGGTCCCAGCTTCGAGGGCCGTAACGCAACCCACCAGATGAAGAAGCTGACCATGGATGATCTCAAGGCATTCCGCGATCACTTGCGTATTCCTATTTCTGACGAAGAGTTGGAGAAGGATCTCTACAACCCGCCGTACTACCGCCCGGCTGAGGACTCTGAAGAGATGAAGTACCTCATGGCTCGCCGTGAGGAACTCGGTGGTTTCGTTCCCAGTCGCCTCAACGAGCAGAAAGAAATCACTCTGCCTGGCGAGAAGGCATACAAGGGTGCTAAGAAGGGTACCGGCAAGCAGATGGCCGCTACCACCATGGCATTCGTTCGTTTGCTCAAGGACCTCATGCGTGAGAAGGACTTCGGCGACCGCATCGTCCCGATTATTCCCGATGAGGCTCGTACCTTCGGTATGGACTCCTACTTCCCCACCGCTAAGATTTACAACCCCAACGGTCAGAACTACACCGCGGTTGACCGCGAGCTGATGCTGGCATACAAGGAATCACCTAAGGGTAAGATTCTGCACGTTGGTATTAACGAAGCTGGCGGTACTGCAGCTATGACTGCAGTGGGTTCATCCTATGACACCCACGGTGTGCCCATGGTTCCCGTTTACATCTTCTACTCGATGTTTGGCTTCCAGCGCACCGGTGACGCTTTCTGGGCAGCTGGCGACCAGTTGACCCGCGGCTTCATTATCGGCGGTACCGCAGGTCGTACTACCTTGACCGGTGAAGGTCTGCAGCACATGGACGGTCACTCACCGATTCTGGCTTCGACCAACCCCTCAGTCATCCACTACGACCCCGCATACGGTTACGAGATTGCTTACATTGTTGAGCGCGGTCTCGAGCAGATGTACGGCACCAAGGATGAAGACCACAACGTCATGTACTACCTCACCGTGTACAACGAGCCGATCGTTCATCCGGCCGAGCCCGAGAACCTCGACGTTGACGGTGTTATCGGTGGTATCTACCGCCTGAAGGAAGCAGAGAACGACGGTCCTCGCACCCAGCTTCTCGCATCCGGTGTGGCAGTGCCCTGGGCACTTAAAGCACAGGAACTGCTCGCAAAGGACTGGGGCGTTTCAGCAGACGTTTGGTCCGTTACTTCATGGACCAAGCTACGCCGCGACGGCATGGAAGCAGAGCGTACCTCATTCCGCACCTCAGGTAAGGAAAACCCGGTACCGTTCGTCACCAAGCAGCTCGAAGGCGCAACCGGCCCCGTTGTAGCAGTCTCAGACTTCGCATCAGATTTGATGGATCCCATCCGCCAGTACGTACCGAACGAGTTCGCAACTCTCGGTGCAGATGGCTGGGGCTTCTCAGATACTCGTGCAGGCGCACGTCGCTTCTTCCACATCGATGCACACTCCATCGCGGTACGTGCACTCCAGATGCTGGCTAAGCGCGGCGAGATCTCTGCAGACATCCCCGCTAAGGCTTACGAAAAGTACCAGCTTGATAACATCCAGGCAGGTTCTTCAGGTAACGCTGGCGGCGACGCGTAAGGCTAACTTTTAGTCTGCTATAAAAAGCGATGGCTCCCACACAGTGTGGGAGCCATCGCTTTATGTGTATCACTGTCTATAAGCCCAATACGAATAAGCGAGAATATCCCGGGTGATTACCTGTAAATCTGATGATATTTCGCTCTAAAGACTGACTAGTTTGCACTTATCAACAGCAGATTGACTAGAGTAGGTTATAGGTTAGAACCAACACTATTGCACAGAAAGTGACACTATGATTGCGCTTGTTAGCCCAGGTCAGGGATCTCAGAAACCGGGCTTTCTGAAGGAATGGCTTGATGTAGAGGGTGTTCGCGAGCATTTCGAGCAGCTCTCAAAAGCTGTGGATATTGATCTGATTCATTACGGTACTGAAGCCGATGAAGAAACCATTCGCGATACCGCGATCGCTCAGCCACTGATTGTTGCTGCTGGTATCGTCACCGGTCAGCTCTTCAAAAAGCAGGCGAATCTTGATGAATCAGAAATTATTTATGCTGGGCATTCAGTTGGTGAAATTACCGCTGCCGCCCTTGCCGGTGTGTTGTCTGAAGAAGACGCCATGAAGTTCATTAAGGTACGCGCTCAGGGCATGGCACAGGCAGCCGGTAAATATGACAGCGGCATGACTGCCGTTGTGGGCGGTAAAGAAGACGAAGTTCGCGAAGCAATTGCAGCTGCCGGTCTGACTCCTGCGAATATCAACGGTGCCTCACAGATTGTCGCTGCCGGTAGCATGGAAAACCTAGCTAAACTTTCAGAAAATCCTCCTGCACGTGCTCGCGTCATTCCGCTGAAGGTCGCCGGTGCTTTCCACACCGATTTCATGCAGGACGCTGTAGCCCCCTTGCGTGATATTGCAGGCTCTCTCACGGCATCAGACCCCAAAGGCATCCTGATTTCAAACTTTGACGGTAAAGCAGTTGAATCAGGTTCCTCAGCGCTAGAATCCTTGGTCGCCCAGGTGACGCGCCCCGTACGCTGGGATCTGTGCATGGAAACCTTGTTGGAGCATGAGGTCTCAGCAATCGTTGAGCTCTCCCCCGCCGGCACTCTCGTTGGCCTTGCTAAGCGAGGCATGAAGGGCGTTCCCGCATCCGCCATCAACTCACCCAGCGACATCACCACAGCTGCTCAGTCCCTCAACGCGTAGGAATACCTTTTTAAATGACAACACTTGCTCAAAACCCCATTAACCAGTACTCACGTATCCTCAGCTATGGCGCATCCCGTGGAAACACCATCGTTCCCAATGATGACCTGGTTGAAAAAATTGATTCTTCAGATGAGTGGATCCGCCAGCGCACCGGTATCGCAACCCGCCACCGCGCAGATGAGAATCAGTCAGTCACTGATTTGGCTGTAGAAGCAGCTAAAGATGCACTGCACAACGCATCCCTGACCGGTGCTGATATTGATGCAGTTATCTGCTCAACAATCACGCATCCTTTCGCCACTCCGTCATTGGCTGTACTGGTAGCTGACGCTATCGATTCGCGATGCCCTGCCTACGACATTTCTGCCGCATGCGCTGGTTTCTGCTACGGAATAGCTCAGGCCGATGCATTGGTTAAAGCTGGAACCGCACGAAATGCGCTGGTAATCGGTGTCGAAAAACTCTCTGATTTTATTGATGACACCGAACGCACCATTTCATTCCTCCTGGGCGATGGCGCGGGTGCAGCAGTTGTTTCTACCTCAGACTCTCCCGGCATCTCACCAACAGTGTGGGGTTCAGACGGTAGCCGATTCGACACCGTAGGTATGACACACTCAATGCTCGAGATTCGCAACCGCGATTTTGTGGCTCATCCCGTTCAGGAAGGTGAGAAGATTTGGCCGACTTTGCGCCAGGACGGCCCTTCCGTCTTCCGCTGGGCAGTATGGGAAATGGCAAAGGTTGCAAAGCAGGCCCTGGAAACCGCAGGAATCACCGCTGACGACCTCGGCGCACTGATTACCCATCAAGCCAACGAACGTATCATCGACCAGATGGTCAAGACGCTCAAGCTTCCTGAAACCGTGGCTGTAGCCCGCGATATTGTAGATGCTGGTAACACCTCAGCCGCATCGGTGCCTCTGGCTGCCCATCGTCTCTTGCAGGAGAACCCAGAACTTTCTGGAAAATTCGCTCTGCAGATTGGCTTTGGTGCCGGTCTAGCGTTTGCAGCGCAGGTTGTAGTACTCCCCTAACTCAAGAGATTTTTGAAAATTATCACTATAATTTTCAAAAGCCCCGTAGCGTATGTACCGTATTTAAAGAAGCTCACGGGATAAACTCATGAGGAAGTCTTTTTACCGGCAACCTACCGCGTAAAAAGTCGCTTTCGTATTAGACGAAAAGATGAGAGCCGGTTATAAAAAGCCGGCCACAAACAACAGAAGGAGCCTTCAATGGCTAGCAAAGAAGAGATTCTCGCAGGTCTGGCAGAAATCGTCAACGAAGAAACCGGTGTTGAGCAGTCAGACGTACAGCTCGACAAGTCATTCACCGAAGATCTGGACATCGATTCAATCTCAATGATGACCATCGTTGTAAACGCAGAAGAGAAGTTCGACGTCACCATCCCCGACGAAGAAGTTAAGAACCTCAAGACTGTTGGCGATGCAGTAGATTTCATCGAAAACGCTGGTAAGTAATTCAGCCGTTTTTATCGTGGGCGCGAGGTTTCACTATAATTCTCGCGTCCACGTTTTTCATATAATTTCGCTTTAGATGACAACCTCAGCACAACCAGAAAGCGTAGCTATGACCCATAAAGTTGTGGTAACCGGCCTCGGTGCGTTTAGCCCCCTCGGCGAAGATGTACCTACTACCTGGAAGAACGCCCTCGAAGGCGTATCAGGCGTAAAGACTATTGAAGAACCGTGGGTTGAAGAGTACGGCATTCCCGTAAGCTTCGCGGCACAGGTCGCTATCGACCCCACTGAGTCTGAGCGTTTGAGCAAGGTAGAAGCTAAGCGTCTTGATCCTTCAGGCCAGTTCGCCTTAATCGCAGCGCGCGAGGCGTGGGCCGATGCTGGTTTTTCTGGTGAAGACGCCGATTCAGCTGAGGAAGTCGACTCCGAGCGCACGGCGGTAGCTTTTGGCACCGGTATGGGCGGTGTGTGGACACTTCTGGATGCGTGGGACACCCTGCGCGAAAAGGGCCCGCGCCGGATGCTTCCGATGACTGTTCCGATGCTGATGCCCAATAGTTCAGCTGCAGCAATTTCAATGAACTTGAAGGCACGTGCGGCTGCTCAGACTGTGGTCTCTGCGTGCGCTTCTTCGACCGAAGCCATGGAAATCGGTGTTGAGCTTATTCGTTCGGGCAAGGCCGATGTTGTAGTTGTCGGTGGCTCTGAAGCAGCTATTCACCCGATGACTATCGCAGCTTTTGCTAAGATGCAGGCGCTGTCCACTCGTAATGACGATCCCGCGGCAGCGTCGCGTCCTTACGACACCGAGCGTGATGGCTTTGTCATGGGCGAAGGCGCAGCGGCTTTGATTATCGAATCAGAGGAACACGCAAAAGCTCGCAATGCAAGTATTTATGCTGAAATCGCTGGCACCGGTGTTTCAGCTGATGCCTACCATATCACCGCCCCCGAGCCTAGCGCCCTGGGCGCTACCCGCGCTCTGCGCGAAGCTCTGGAAGATGGCAACATTGATCCGGAGCAGGTTGTTCACGTCAATGCGCACGCAACGTCAACCCCCGTGGGAGATATCCCCGAGTCCTTGGCGCTTCGCGAGGTGTTTGGTGAGCACACCAAGGATGTTGCTGTTTCTGCGACCAAGTCTATGACGGGTCACCTACTCGGCGGCGCTGGCGCTATTGAAGCTGTGTTCACCGTTCTGGCTGTGCACCATCGAAAAGCTCCTTGCACCATCAACCTGAATGAACAGGATCCTCAGATTGAGCTCAATGTTGTAACCGAAGCGCGTGACTTGCCCGATGGCGAAATTGTCGCTGTATCAAACTCATTCGGTTTTGGCGGTCACAATGCTGTGATTGCTGTACGAAGTGTCTAGCGTTTAGCAGACTATAAAAAGGGAGTAGGAAAAATTTTTCCTACTCCCTTTTTAGCTAGCGAAAGTGCGGTATGACCGTTACAGAGGACAGATCGTGTGCTGCGCGTAACGGTTCCAGTTCGGCGTCCCACGCCTCACCTAAAGCCAGCGAGAATTGCTGGTAAAGCCTTTCGGGGTTGTTTCCTGCCACTTCATACGCGCGCTTGATATGTTCCTCCGTCAGAACAAAATTACCGGCACGATCTGTATGAATATGAAAAAGTCCCAGAGAGGGTGTGTGCATCAGCCGAGAAGAGTCTGTGGAGGCAGTACCGTGTTCGGTGACTTCAAACCAAAGGTTCTGCAACTTATACAGCGCTGACGACACCTTGGTTGATGTACCTGCAGGGCCTTTCCACGGGATGTTAGCGCACCAGGTTCCCTCGCGTGTTGGTTGAGGTTTCCATCGTATGTTCAGCTTTTCTTCTAATGCTGATTCGCATGTCCACTGCACATGCGGTTTAAGTGCAGCGCTCACACAGTGAACGAAGATGATGCCTGAGGTTGTGTTCACGAATCCAGCTTTGGTTGGTAATGACTAGGCACGCGGGTGTGCCCCTGCGTATGTTCCAGCCAGTCTATCAATAGAAACATGGGTGTAGATTTGGGTTGTTGCTAAGGATGAGTGACCTAGTAGCTCCTGGATGCTTCTGATGTCCGCGCCACCTTCCACGAGGTGAGTAGCCGCTGTGTGACGGAAGACGTGCGCTCCACTGGCATTGGTGTTGTCTAGCTGTCGCAGTAAACGAGTGAGATCCTCACGTATCTGTCGAGGGTTAGCTCGCTTGCCCTGAGGCCCGATAAAAAGTGCCTCTATAGTTGCAGAAGTTTCGTGAGGAAACCACTGCGGACGTCCTCTCATCACCCACTGGTTCAGCGCATCCATCGCCGGTTTGCCAAAGGGTACGACGCGTTCTTTATTGCCTTTGCCGATGACGCGCATCGTAAGATTTTCGCGGTCGATACTTGAAAGGTTTAGACCGGTGAGCTCGGAGATGCGCATTCCCGTGGCATAGAGTAGCTCAACCACAGCAATGAGACGCAACAACTTTGCATCGCGAGGAGCCAGTTGCAGTTGCTCTTGCAAAGATGTGAGCAAAGTTTCCATGTGTTGTTTACTCAAAACCTCGGGAAGATACTTGTTTTTTGCAGCTGTTACGAGCGCTAATGAAGGGTTTTGGGTGATGAGCTGTTCTTCTTCTGCCCAGCTAAAGAACGTTCTGAGCGAGGACGCACGTCGCGCCATAGAGCTTCGGGCAGAGTTCCCTGCGTAATGGGTTCCCAACCATCCGCGCATATGTTCAATGGTGATTTCTTCAAGCTCCATCACGCCGTGGCGTTTGGCGTAGCCCAAGAGGCTGGTGATGTCTGAAACATAGGCGCGGATGGTTTGTGGTGAACGGTGTTTTTCGTAGGTCAGAAACCTCTCGAAGGCTCTAACTGCTTGAACGTAGGCTCTGTGGTAGGCATCTTCAGCGGGCTCGGTCAGCACAAGAGTATCTGGCAATTGTGGTTGCTCAGGCATGGGTCACCGACTTTCACCGTTGAGTACGCTTATTATTCTTTTTCCATTGTAAGTTGTCAGTATCTTGCACAGCGAGTTCTTGGTGTCTGAGCTTCCCCAGTATTTTCATGACTTCTCGGGCTGAGTGGCCCGTCACTGAACAAAGCTCTTCAATGGTCATGGTGCGACGTACTGGCAGTGCGTCCCAAATGATTTTTTCACCTTCGCTCAGCGTGTCTGTAATGTGTCCCTGATTTTCTAGTTCAAAAGCAGTAGTTTGCTGAAGAGCAGTATCTGTGCCCACAAAATTTTGAACCAGCTGATCTGCGTTGGTTAGTACAGTAGCCAGATTATCGCTGAGCAACCGGTGGCAACCTTCTGAATTGGGGCTAAAAATTGAGCCGGGAACAGCATAGACATCTCGACCAATTTCCATCGCGTGATGGGCGGTGTTGAGCGCACCGGAGCGCCATCTGGCTTCGACAATGACAGTAGCTCGGGCGAGACCTGCGATGAGCCGGTTACGTTGCAAAAACCGCCACCGGGTGGGATTTTGTCCAAGCGATACTTCAGAGAAAATCAACCCGTTGTCGATGACCCGCTTCAGCAGGATTTCGTTGTGTTTAGGGTAGAGAGTATCTATTCCTCCTGCCATGAGGGCGATGGTGGGCAGCTCTGATGTTCCATTTGCCAGCGCAGACTGGTGTGCCGCAGCGTCGATACCGAATGCGCCACCGGATATGACTGTCAGCCCTTGGGTTGCTAGGTCCCCGGCTATATGCTGTGTTGCCGTTGTTCCGTAGGCACTGATGTCGCGCGACCCCACCACGGCTACAGAACGGGATTCTTTGTAGCTTTTCAGTCGTTCTCTCTCGCCCCTGCCCCACAGTGCATAGGGAGCACTGTAGCCAAAGTCGTTTACGCCAGCTGGCCAATCGGGATCTTCGGGGATGCACACCCATGCACCGATTTTTGACGCGAAATCCATTTCATATTCTGGGGTAGCAACAGCGGCGCGTTTACCCCATCGTGAGATTTTTTGTTGCAGTGATTCTAGGAAAGCATCTTTGTCTGATGTGATGCTCTCAGCAATCGCCTCTTTGAGGTGTTTATCGTTTAAGGTAGCTGATCCACGAAGTAGCGCAGCAGGTAAGCACGGGCCAAAATTCTCAGTCAGATGCTGAATAGTTGGGTCCTCTGGGTCTGCGCAGCGCATCAGCGTTATTCGCGCTAGTCGTTTGTCATCAAACGATTGGTGCTCTGATGTGAGTAAGAATGAAGGATTGCTCATAGTGGTTCTTTCGTCTTTTGGTTTCACCAGCTTCCCAGCTGTTTACTGGGCGCTTGTCGCCATGTGCCTGAAGTACAGTGCTAAGTCAAGGTGATCACTCGTAGGCGAGGTAGCACCTTCTAAATCAGCGATCGTCCATGCTGTTCGCAGTACGCGGTCGTAGCCTCGGGCTGTTAGTTTTCCTTGATCCATCGAGGCAGAAAGCTCCCGGGTGAGCTTAGAATCTAGTTTGAGTGGGCCTCTGAGAACTTTCCCGTTGGTATCAGCATTTGTCAGTAATCCAAATGGTTTCAATCGTTCTTGTTGCGCAGCTCGGGCTTGCTTTACTCTCTCTTTGATAGATCTACTTGGTTCGTTGTTATTAGAAGTTGCAAGCTCTACGGATGAAACCTTAGGGACTGTAATTTGCAAATCGATGCGATCAAGAAGTGGGCCTGAAAGCTTGCCGAAATAAGCACGTCGTTCTCTTGATGAACAAGTACAGTGCAACCCGCGTCCGGTGTTCAGACCGCAGGGGCAAGGGTTGCAGGCGAGCACCAGCTGAAAGCGCGCCGGATACTTGGCTTGTGCGGCTGCTCTGTCCAGGACGATTTCTCCGCTTTCTAGAGGCTGACGCAGTGCATCTAACACCGTTCTTTTGAACTCCGGGGCTTCATCTAAAAAGAGAACGCCGCGGTGAGCTTTTGAGACACTTCCCGGGCGTGGGATGCCGGTGCCTCCGCCCAAAATAGCGGGGGCCGAAGCACTGTGGTGAGGAGCCTCAAAAGGAGGTATGCGAATCAGTTCTTTGTACTGTCCTCCGCCGGAGGAGAGGGAATGAATAGCTGTTACTTCCATCGCGCTGTGGTCATCGAGTTCCGGCAGAATTCCGGTTAGCCGTTCGGCCAGCATCGTTTTACCTGAGCCGGGAGGACCGTTGAGCAGCAGATGGTGACCACCAGCCGCAGCGATTTCTAGAGCGAGGCGTCCTTCGCTTTGGCCAGCAACGTCTGCCATATCGGGGGCTAGTTGCAGATTGGGGGCGGAATGGGGTTTAGCTTTTTCTACTGTCTTGGGATATTTCACTGTATGGGCATCTGCACCGAGGGCAACAAAAACTTCAGCTAAACAGCTAAATCCGCTGATGGATGCGCCGCTGACCAATTGAGCTTCTTCAACGTTTTCTGCAGGTACGACCACCGACTCAAAACCAGCATCAACGGCAGCTTTTACAGCGGGCAGGATTCCAGGAACCGATCGGATAGACCCATCTAACCCTAGCTCACCCAGGTATACGGTCTTTCCACTGTGTTTGATCTCCCCCGCTGCCTGGAGCGCAGCGACCACCATAGCAAGATCAAAAGCTGATCCCTTTTTGGGCAGTGTTGCCGGTGTCAGGTTGACGGTAACTTTATGCTGCGGCAACGGAATCCCAGAGTTTTTGGTCGCTGAGCGGACGCGGTCTTTTGATTCGTTCAAGGCAGCATCCGGTAATCCCAAAAGAACGAAGCCGGGCAACGCATTTGAAATATCGGCTTCTACTTCAACCATGTGACCGGTAATCCCAACCAGCGCAACGGAGTATGTACGGGCAAAACTCATGGTTTACGCCACCGCCTGCAAATGTTCAAACGTGAAATTCTCAGGTGTTCCCGTAATTGCTACAGCATCAATTCTCATACTCAAAAAGTCGGTTGTTTCTTTATGAGTACACCACGAATATGCCAGAAATTTCAGGCGCTTAGCTTTATCTGCTGTGATAGCTTCGAAAGGGTGACCGAAGCTATCGGTTGTTCTGGTCTTGACTTCGACGAACACCAGATTCATCTCAGCATCTAAGGCGACGATATCAATCTCGCCTTTGAAGGTTTCCATGCCCTCGACAGGCTCCGGCCGCCAGTTGCGCTGGATGATACTAAAACCGTGCTGTTGCAAAACGACGGCAGCTAAGTCTTCGCCCCAGCGTCCTACATGGGTGTGAGTTCGCATCACAGTGGTTCCTTTACTTTTACTTGTTCTCTCACCCAAGTTTTATCGCAAAGAATCTCAGCTCAACTCACTTTTTGTAAATCTGTGGATAAAACACCGCTTTAAATGAGTTATCCCTATAAGACGGTGTCCACAGTTGGCGTGTGTCCACAATCTTGATCAATCAGCCAGAAGAAACAAAAAGCCCCTGTCGGTGATGAGACAGGAGCTTTTAAAACTTATGAGGGCGGTGGAAAATCTGGCATATCTGGAATAGTGAGATCTTCTCGCTCACTTTTTTCCTCGACATTGACATCGTTCAGAGAATACACGTGGACGCTTTTGACAAAACGAGATTTGCGGAAAATATCCCATACCCACACATCGTTCATGGTTACATCAAAGTACAGGGAGTCCCCCGCAGTTTTGGGAGTAACCTCTACCTTGTTAGCCAGGTAAAATCGGCGGTCTGTTTCAACGATATAAGAGAAGAGATCTGAGACTTCTTTGTACTCGTTGTACAAAGCCATCTGCGACTCTGTCTCGTAGTTTTCAAGTTCCTCGTTACTCATAACCCTAGTTTCGCTCGGTTAATATGTGCGGTGTGTAATTGTTCAGGGGTAACACCTAAATTCCATGACAGACGGTGAAGTACCGTCGGACCTGATTCATCTAAAGAAGCTCGGTGGACTGAGCTACCGTACCCTTTATTCTTGTTCCACTCGTACTGAGGATATTGGGGGTGAAGCTGATCCATGAGAGTATCGCGTTCAACCTTTGCCACCACAGACGCCGCGGCAATAGATGCGCAGATAAAGTCGCCTTTGATGACGGTCTGAACAGGTAAATCGTAGGGCGAACGGCCTTTCCAAGCATCTGCCAATAATTGCTGATAAAGCTGTTCTTTGTCGTCCAATGCCCCCAGCAAATCAGGTTCAGGTGATGTCAGCCAATCGTGTTTGCCATCCAGCAAAACAAAGTCAGGACGCGCCCCGGCAGCAACTACCTGAGCCATTGCACGCTGAGCTGCCAGACGCAGGGCTAATGTCATTCCTAATACATCAATTTCACCGGGCTGAGTGTGCCCAACTGCGGTTTTCGCCCACTCGCGAATCTGCGGTGCCATGTCTTGACGAACCTTAGCTGATAAAGCTTTGGAATCAATAAGTCCTTCAATAACCAAAGAATGCTCAGCAGAAACCACGGCAACCCCGACGCTAACCGGTCCGGCGAGCGAACCGCGTCCTACTTCATCAATACCGGCAATCTGGGTAAATCCGCGTGCAAAGATCGACTTCTCAGTCTCTAGCGTCGCACCCGAAACTTGTTTTGGCATTACTGGCCCGCAGGTACGTTAGCAAATACGTCGGATGCACCGTGCACAAACTTGAAATGATCAAGAGGCCACGCCACCACAAAAACTTCACCCACAACATCGCTGTCGTTCACAAAAGCGGTGTTCTGTTCAATGTGGTAGCGAGAGTCAGCTGAATTGCTTCGGTTATCACCCATCACAAAGTATGAATTTTCAGGAACGATCACATCGAAAGGAATCTCTGAAGGTGCTACGCCTTCGCGAAGATAAGGTTCATCAATAGCCTGACCATTGACGGTCACCTTGCCATCGGCGTTGCAACATACCACGCGGTCACCGCCCACACCAATGACTCGCTTGACCAAATAATTCTGCGAAGAATCAGGCAACACACCAATGAAAGACAGTGCGTTTCGCACAGGATTCTGCGAAGTTTCAGATTCAGGCATCCAGTTCTGGGTATCTTCAAAAACAATAATGTCACCGCGTTCAGCTTCGCCAAACATAGAACCAGCAACATTCACAAATACGCGGTCGTTAATCTCAAGGGTATTGAGCATAGACCCCGACGGAATGAAGAATCCGCGAATGATGAAAGATTTTAAAACAAACGCAATCAGCAACGCATAAAAAATAATGAGCAGAAACTCTTTGACTTGCTCACCAAAAGTTTGGGGCTTTTTCTGCTTCTTAGAGCCGCTTGCCTCTTCAGGAGTTACGCCACTTGCGGGTGCAGGTTCGTTCAGCGGGTTGTGTGCTGTAGAGGCCATAATCTATGAGTGCTTTCTGTTGGGAAGCGGGTAACGCGTCCATTGTAACCGGGCAAGGTGTGAAATTTACTGAGTATTGGCTTGTGATTCAATGCGTCCAGCACGATTAAGTGGCCAAATAATGCGGGTGGGTTCGCCGATAATCTTTTCGGTTTTAATAAATCCTCCGCCGGGGGCACCGATGAGTGCTCTAGAATCAATTGAAACACTACGGTGGTCGCCCATCACCCAGATGCGTCCCTCTGGCACAGTAACAGTAAAACGATCAGTCGATGCGACATCAGTGCCAAAGATATACGGTTCATCTTGGGGTACACCATTAACTATGAGCTTGCCGTTCGCATCGCAACAGGCAACCGTATCTCCAGCAACACCGATAACGCGCTTGACATATACAGTGTCTGATCCAGCTAGACCAGCCCACTGCCCTGCCTCTTTGAGAGGGTTGCGCAAAAAGGCGTTACCCGGAACATATTTATTAAAAGAGCCGGTGCCATCAAAAACTACGATATCGCCGCGCTCAATATCGCTCGTGTGTCCGGTAGGGTTCACCAGGATGCGGTCACCCGGCTCGAGCGCCGGCTGCATTGAATCCGATGGAATGTAATAGAGATCTACGATGAAAGTTCTGATAACGACCAGAGCTACAAATGCTAAAAGTGCCGCAATAGCAAGCAGGCGCCAACCCCTAACAAAGGGCTGACGCCTGCCTTCTACGGGCTTTGCTTGATCAAAAGCATCGCTCATAGAAACGAAAAATTTAGCTTTCGCGCTTTTCGCGGATGCGAGCTGCCTTACCGTGGCGATCACGCATGTAGTACAGCTTCGCACGGCGTACGTCACCGCGGGTCAACAGTTCGATCTTTTCGATAACGGGTGAGTGAACCGGGAAGGTACGCTCTACGCCAACGCCGAATGAAACCTTGCGGATGGTGAAGGTTTCGCGAACACCTGCGCCCTGACGACCTACAACGTAGCCCTTGAAGACCTGAACACGTGAGCGGTTACCTTCAACGATGTTTACGTGAACGTTGAGGGTGTCGCCGGGTGCGAAGTCAGGAACGTCGTTGCGAAGTGACTTGTTGTCAATGAAGTCAAGAGTCTGCATTGAGTTATCTCCATGGGTTATCTGCCGCAGGTCAAATAGCCCATACATGCGACGGCACAATGTCTGAGTCAAAACGCTAGGTTTTGAAGACTGATGTTGCACCGAAGAGGTTTTCTACTTACCCCCTGTATTTGACAGTGAGGTAAGGCTCTTGCGTGTTGTGGCCGCTCTTCCCCCTACGGCAGGGGCGTACCCACACAAGAACACAATCTAAAATTATGGCACAGCTGTGGAGCTTTAGCCAGAACTTTACTGCTTTGAAACACCCGGTCTTGAATGATGCGTTCATCACGCGCCGGTTAGGTGTGAGCCTTATTGCTTGGTCTCAGCAGGCTGCACCTGAGCCTTACGAGCCGCATCCTCAGCTACTCGGCGTTCATGGGCGATGCGTCGGGCCTCTTTTTCTACCCTGTTGCGCTGTGCCCTCAGCTCGTTGAGAAGCTTTCGATCTTTTTTGTCCCACCCGTCTTCAGGGTAGGTTTCGATCATGTCAAAACGCCGCGCAAAGGTACGCTCAATTTGTTGGTCGCGACGCCAGCGAGCAATAGCAGCGTGATTTCCCGAGAGCAGGACGGCAGGTACTTCCCGCTCTCTCCACACCGAGGGCTTGGTGTACACCGGGTACTCGAGTAACCCACCGGTATGAGATTCTTCGTCTAAGGATTCAGGGTTGCCCATCGCCCCGGGAATCAAACGGGTTACGGCTTCAATCATTGCCATGACGGCAACCTCTCCCCCGTAAAGCACATAGTCGCCCAAAGACACGGGCATCACACGAAAATGATCTTCTGCCCAATTCAGCACGCGTTCATCGATACCCTCATAACGAGCGGGAGCAAAAACAATATGATGTTCTTGCTCTGCTAGTTCATAGGCCTTTGCTTGGTTAAAGACCTTGCCAGCGGGTGAAGGAACAATTAGCAAAGGGCGTGCGTCATGAGGTTCTGCATCCGCAGTAACAGCGGGTTGGTTGGAGAGCGCAGAATTCAAAATGGAGTCTAATGCCAGCCCCCATGGTTCTGCTTTCATGACCATGCCCGCTCCCCCTCCGTAAGGGGTATCATCCACAGTCTTGTGACGGTCGAACGCAAAATCTCGTAGATTGTGCAAGTTCAACTGCACCAACCCAGATTCCTGCGCCTTGCCTAGCAAGGACAGACGCAATGGCTCTAGATACTCCGGAAAGATAGTGACGACATCGTAGCGCACTTAGGCGTCCTCGCCCTCTGAATGCTCAGCCAGTTCAAGCAAGCCTGCCGGCGGGTCAATCAACACGAAACCTTCATCGAGATCAATTTCGGGTACGAGTTCTTCTACCATAGGAATCATGACTTCCTCGCCATTAGGTGCTAGCTCGACTAAAAGAAGGTCTTGAGTAGGCATCGTCTGTAATCCAGTGACCTTGCCTAGGGCCTCTCCACTGGGTAGCTCGCCTTCAGGAACCTCAGAGATGAGGTAAACGGGCAGGTCCACCACATCGTGTTCGTAAAAGCTGGTGTCATCTTCATCAAGGCTGGAGTCAAACTCAAGGTGTGAATTACGCAGAACCTCAGCGTCATTTCGACTCTTCACCTCGTCGAACTTCACCACCAGGATTTTCTTGTTCCAGCGGGAGGACGCAACAGTCAGCTCACCGCTAGGCACCAGCTTTCCTACGGCCGAGCTCGCATCAAAATCTTGGATGCTCAATACCTCGCCGGCCGCAAAACGAGCCTCGGGGTTATCGGTGAACAGCTGGACCGTCACCTCACCACGGATACCGTGGGGCTTGCCAATACGAGCAACCAAAACGTGCACGGAAAATCTCCTTTAAATTCGCGCTATCTACTTTCATCATTGTAGCGTTCGAACATTTTCACGAAAAACGGATAAAGAAAGGGTGGGTTTCGGTGCAATACCGAAACCCACCCTTTATAAAGCTAATCTTGTTAGCGTCGGCGGTCTGTGTCTATGACATCCACGCGTACGTGATCACCGCCGGAGATGGCGTTGATAACGGTGCGTACGCTATTAGCGGTACGTCCCTGACGCCCGATAACGCGACCGAGGTCTTCGGGGTTGACGCGAACCTCAAGGGTTTCACCGCGGCGAGTGCTACGGGCGCGAACCTCTACGTCATCCGGTTTGTCAACGATTCCCCGAACCAAGTGTTCGAGAGCATCTGCCAACATCTTATTCAGCTGCTTCCTCTGAAGCTACTTCTTCAGCAGCCTCTTCTGCGGGAGCTTCCTCAGCCTTAGCTTCTTCCTTAGGAGTGATAGCTTCGGGGAGGATTACTGAACCCTTTTCGGGAACAACAAATTCGGGCTTAGCTTCAACGGGCTTAACAGTGTTTTCTGCCTTTTCACCCTTAGCTGCCTGCAGATCACCGGTCAGCTTGAGCAATGCTGCAACCTGCTCGGTGGGCTGAGCGCCAACGCTGAGCCAGTACTGTGCGCGTTCTGAGTTGATCTCGATGCGTGAAGGGTTCTCGGTCGGGTGGTACAGACCGATTTCTTCGATAGCCTTGCCATCACGCTTGGTGCGTGAGTCAGCTACAACTACGCGGTAGCGAGGATCGCGGATTTTACCAAAACGCTTCAGACGAATTTTAACAGCCACTGTAGTGGACTCTCCTGTTTCATATTAATGGTCGAATTTTTGCCTTACGCTCCCGTGGGGCGGGCCGTTTAACAAAAACTCTGTGGACACAATGAACGCCCGGTGAGAGGGGCCGAGCGCACTGGGTACGCATAGTAGTATGCCAGAGATAAAGGCCTTAATCTAGGTGGGCGCGAAAAACACCCGTGTGAAATAGGCGATTTTTTGATTATCTGCCCAGATGAGGAGAGCCACTGATCGTTTAAAAAATTCATGGGTTTTGAATCATCAGTGACTCTCCGCGCTTTAATCTCAGGTTTACTGGCCGAAGAACTTACGCAAGTACTTTTTCGCGCCGTCTTTTGCTTTGCCCTTTGCTTGGCTTGCTTTACGGTGCGCTTTCGCTCCCCAGGCAGTGGAATCTAATGCTTTTCTAATAGAGTCAGTGGGGGTTTCTCCCGTGACTTCACCGAGATATTTAGTGAGCATCTTGTCATTCGCCCGGTCGTCAGCCGCATCCTGCTCAGCCCTCAGCTTCTGCAAACGGTTGAAAGTACGCGCCACAATCAGCTCGGTTAGTCCAGAACTTGCCAAGGCGGCAGAGGCAAATGAAGTACCTCGTGCTGGATTGCCCTGCGCCCTACGGCGAGCCGCAATAAAGGCAAGGACGCCAGAGGCACCTAATTGTGCCGCTCCGTCAACAGTAAGAATCCAAGGACGATCCATGGCAGCACGTTGCGCTGTTGCCAACGCAGAATCTCCACTCGGGTAGGAGGTCACAGACTCGGCGATAGCTTTCATGGTCGACATATCAGGCGCGAAACTCTTAAAACCTGTAAACGTTGAAATATCAGCCCTACCCTCTGCCACTTTCGCGAGATCATCGGTATGACCTAAAAGTTGCAACACTGATTCCATGCCCAGGTCTGACTCATAGTTCTCCACGTAGTTGCGAAGTCGCTTGGAGGTGGGGTCATCGAGTCCGTACACCCATGTCAAGTTGTCAATCTCATCGTTCATACGCACAAAGTTCAAGGGCTCCGGCAGCATACCTGGAAGCAACCACAAAGTATCCAGCGCAACCGAACGTTGCGGGACGTGGCGGGTCAGTACTTTGGGAACACCCCATACAAGGTCAATCACTACGCCGCTCTCAGTGTCGTCACCTGGTACACCAACGACCTTCTGCATCCAATCACCCCATGTGCCTTCATCATATTCAGGAGCAGCTACAGGTGATGAACTACCGGGGAAAATAAATGACAGGTGATGCGAATTTTCAGTGACGGCGGCAACGACGCAAGGACGCTGCAGGTATGACACCAAGGACAAGACAGAAACCGCATCGCTGGTGACCAGCGTCCACCCGTGATCTGTAGGTGCCGCGTCAATGGGGTTGAGCAACGCAACCTGGGCGATATGCAAAGCAAGCTCGCCCATCTCAATTTCAATAAGTGCCGAAACTTTGGCATCTGCATTTAGGGTCATTTCTTCCCCGATTTCAGTGACGGGTGCAGATACCGTGTATGACTGCTGGTCAGCACAGATGCCCCCGCGCGTGGAAAGCTTCTCTATCAGTTCAGCAGCGAAGAGCTCGAAAGGTGCCCCCTGAGAAAGCTCGCCTTTCTCGTTAACTTCGACAGTCAAAAGCTCCTCATCAGCTTCGGTGCACAGAACGTAGACCTCAACATGGTTCTCATCTGCCTCATAAACCATTAGCTGCGGCATATCGACGCTTGCCAGTAAGAGTTCTTTCACTACATCATCACTGGTCGCCTCAGTAATACGGCGCTCTAATTCCTGGTCAATGCGTTCTTCTTCGGAAAGTTCCGTCTCAGAATCATCAGCTGACGCCACTGTAGGAGGTTCAGACATCTGCTCAGACTGATCGTGCGCTTCTGCAACATCTTGAGCAGTCTGAACTTCTTCGCTGTCGTCATCCAACAAAGCCGCAAGCTCATCTACGTTCTTTGTTTCACACAGCTTTTCAAAAAGTTCAGCAGTCAGATCAACATGATCAAGCTTTTGAATATCAGACTCGCTCGGAAGTCCCTGCACACTTTTCAGCGCGCTAATCATCTGCTGAATCTCCTGACGGATGACATCAGCTGGATTTTGCGTATCTTCTACAACTTCTTCAACTAATTCATAGCCCAGCGGACCAAAGTCCAAACTAATACGCGCCCATGAAGTCTCGAACTGCCCCTGGGGGAAATTGGGGTCAAAGTTACGATCAGACATGTTGTGTGTTCAATTCCTTTTCAAAAGCATCAGCGGTTGTTAGTCAACCTGGTCGGACGCGACCTCTACTACTTCGCCGGTTTCTAAAGCCCGGTAGCAAGCACTGAGACGGTTTGCGAACTCCCGACCAAAATAAGATTCTAATTCTGATTCTGCTACCCACCGGTATTCGGTGAGTTCTTCTTCTTGCAAAGTGATGGTTGCGTGTGAGCCGATGACGCCACCGTCATAGATGTAATAGGTGGAGTCACCCCAGATACCCATCTGCAAGCCGTGGAAAATCAGGAGCACGCGTCCTTCTGGTAGGGTAAGCCCCACTTCTTCTTCGACTTCTCTGAAGCAGCCAGTTTTCGGGGATTCGCCTTCTTCAACTGTGCCGCCGGGAAGAGTCCAACCGTCTTTATAATTGGGCTTCACCGCAAGCATCCTGTTGTGCTCATCTCTGATGAGAGCGGCAGCGGCAAGTCTGCGCGTGGGCAACGTTGCAATGAACTTCACGAGTTCCTCGTGGGATAGATACGAACTCATAACCACTCCTTGCCTCAAAATAGGGGTATTTACCGGCCTTTCGAGCTTCTGCGCTCCCCGATAAAACACTACCTACCCAATGTACCCATACAGGCTCTGAGACACTAGTTAAGACACTCTAAGCTTTCTGAGAGCGCAATCCATGCCGGGCATCAGCTCTTGCACCACAGTGCAACAGTGGCGGTAACTGTTGTCAGTTACCGCCACAGAGACTAGGCAATGCGTTAGCCAGGAACTAGTTGCCCAAGAACTTCTCAAAGCCCTTAGGCAGGTTCATATCGCTCATATCGAAGTCCTGGTTCTGCTGCTGGCCAAAGGAAGCACCGCGAGCGGCCTGAGCCTTCTGCTGTGCAGCCTGCTCCTGCTGAGCACGCTTTGCAGGGTTACCTGAGCCCTTCTTCTTTTTGTTGTTCTTAGAATTCTTCTTCTTAGAACCACCGGCTGCAGCCATACCGGGCATCTGCATGCCACCGGGCATACCGGGCATCTGGCCGTTAGCAAGTTTCTTCATCATCTTCTGAGCCTGCGCAAAACGCTCCATCAGCTGGTTTACCTCAGAAACGGTCACGCCCGAACCGCGTGCAATACGAGCACGACGAGAGCCGTTAATAATCTTGGGCGCAACGCGCTCGTGAGGGGTCATCGAACGAACAATTGCTTCGACGCGATCAATTTCTTTCTCGTCAAACTGTTCAAGCTGCTGACGCATCTGAGCTGCGCCGGGCATCATCATGAGCAGCTTTTTCATGGAGCCCATCTTGCGGATCTGCTGCATCTGAGCCAAGAAGTCTTCGAACGTGAAATCTTCACGATCAGCAAACTTCTGCGCCATGCGGTCGGCTTCAGCCTTATCCCAGGTCTGCTCAGCCTGCTCAATAAGCGACAGAACGTCGCCCATATCAAGGATGCGTGATGCCATACGGTCAGGGTGGAACTGCTCAAAGTCAGTAACGTTCTCACCGGTTGAGGCGAACATGATGGGCTTGCCGGTCACCGACGCGACAGACAGCGCAGCACCGCCGCGAGCATCACCATCGAGCTTTGAGAGGACAACACCGGTGAAGTCGACGCCCTCGTTGAAGGCGTTAGCGGTGTTCACCGCGTCCTGACCAATCATCGCATCGATGACGAAGAGAACCTCGTGAGGGTTGATAGCATCGCGGATGTCGCGTGCCTGCTGCATGAGTTCAGCATCAACACCCAAACGGCCCGCGGTATCAACAATCACGACATCGTGCAGTTTAGCGCGAGCTTCAGCAACGCCATCGCGAGCTACCTGTATAGGATCGCCGGTCACTTCTTCAAATTCGCTGTTAACACCGGGGTGAGGAGCGAAAACCGGGACGCCTGCCCGCGAACCCACTACCTGCAACTGATTCACAGCGTTAGGACGCTGAAGGTCGGACGCCACCAGCATGGGGGTGTGTCCCTGCTTCTTCAGCCAGTGCGAAAGCTTTCCAGCCAAGGTGGTCTTACCGGCACCCTGCAAACCAGCCAGCATGATAATAGTCGGACCGGTCTTCGCCATGTTGATGCGGCGGGTCTGACCACCGAGGATGCTTTGAAGTTCCTCATTAACAATCTTGACGATTTGCTGTGAAGGGTTCAGTGCTTCTGAAACCTCGGCACCGAGCGCGCGCTCCTTGACGTGAGCAGTGAACTCGCGAACAACCGGCACTGCAACGTCAGCATCGAGCAGGGCACGGCGAATTTCGCGTACGGTAGCGTCGATATCCGCTTCTGACAGGCGGCCCTTGCCTCGAAGGTTCTGGAAAGTTGCGGATAACCGGTCTGAGAGTGAATTGAACACGAGTCGTGATCTACTTTCATCGATGGATAGTGGGGTCTACGCCCGCTTGTACATAAGTCAACTTCTAACAATATCGCATGAGCTTGCAGCATGCGAGAAGGGCAAAACGTTGGGGGTACACTCAAGTGCACGCAAGAGTTTGTAAGGCTTTGGCTGAGTATTGAGTGTTGAGCTCAGCAGAAACTGAGTTTACAGTTCAATCTCGAGCAGAATCGGGGTGTGATCCTGGCGGGTACCCGAATCAATCATTTCAGATTTGAGTACTTTATCTGCCACACGGTGTGAGACTAACCAATAGTCGATGCGCCAACCAGTGTTATTAATCTTTGAGGTACGCGAGCGCTGTGCCCACCATGTGTAGGCGCCGGTGACATCTCCGTGAAGGTGTCGGAAGGTATCGGTGAATCCCTGCTCTAGTAGGTAGGTAAACCCGTCGCGTTCTTCAAGAGTGAAGCCTGGTGAACGCACATTTGATTTAGGGTTTGCGAGATCAATTTCGGTGTGCGCCACATTGAAGTCGCCGGTAGCGAGCACCGGCTTATTCTGATCGAGACTGGAGAGGTAAGCCGCGTATTGGCGATCCCACAGCTGGCGATCAGCTAGGCGCTTTAACCCGTCCGATGCGTTGGGTGTGTAAACCTGAGTGACATAGAAATCATCAAATTCGAGGGTGATCATTCGCCCCTCAGAGTCCATGGTGGTCGGGCTTTCAATTTTGGGGTAGGTTACCTCAGGTTGTAACTCTGGCTTGTAGAGGAACATCGTGCCGGCGTAGCCTTTGCGCGCAGGCTCATCAGAGGATACCCATGCGATTTGGTACTGTGGAAAGTAATGCTCGAGAACCTCAAGATGCTTAGCGGTGGGGCCTTTGATGGAAAGTTTGGTTTCTTGGAGTGCGATGACATCGGGGTTGTAGGACGCGATTGTTTCGAGCACCTCACGCGAAAGCAGTGCTCGCGCGGAGTCGCTGGTGAGAGCGGCGTTTAATGAGTCAATATTCCAAGAAATGAGTTTCATGTGAACCATTGTACGGGGTGGTTAGTACAGCAGGTTGGTGCTGTTAGTAACCCCATACTCAAGGGGCTCATGAGATTTTCATGCACCCCTGAGTGAGGTTTAGCGACCCAATGGGCCACGCAGGTTCCTATGCCACGGTTTCGAATGCCACTACAGAATAGGGGCGTCCTTCTCGTTCAAAGCTGCCAATACGCTCAGCACCAAGATGCTCGTGCATGCCAAGTGACTTCTGGTTAGCGTCCTCCACGGAGGCAACGATGTGAGTCTTTTCGTGGTCGCGAGCTACACCTGCAATAAACGCAATCATGTGCTTTGCTAGGCCGCGTCCGCTAAATACGTCGCGAACCGCCAAAGGACCGTATGCAAGCGCCTTGACAGCGTCAATATCTGCACTATCAGCAACCGCCTGAGCAATGCCCTGAACCACGGGAGGGTCTGCAATCTCGGTGGGAACCGGCGAGAAGAAGCAAACACCAATGATGGAATCATCCATCTTGTTATGAGCAACCACCGCTCCGCGCACCGGCGAATCAGCGAGAATCCACTGCTCAATACCTTCTTTACCCATGCGTCCCTGCACGAAGCCTTGGGAGGAGCGCTCTTCTTGGCTGGCATCCACGCGAGCCGCTGCGTGCAGAATATCAACGATATGATTGACGTCTTTTTCTTCTGCGATACGGAAATCAAAGTCTTCTAGTTCGGTAAGTGAAAACATGGGGGTCTTCTTTCTCCATATTGTTTGTGCCTAAACGTTGCGAGAGAACAAAGTGTAGGGACGTCCCTCGAACTCAAATTCTGTGAGGCTGGAGAGGCCAACCCTGCGGTGCACTGCAATGGACGCTGAGTTAGCGTTGTCCACACACGAGATAATACGCGCGTCCGCTCGTTGCTGAGCAATGGGCACCATCCCCTCGAGAAGTTTGCGGGCCAGATCTTTCCCGGACGCGTGATCTGCAACTGCCATCGGCCCGTACATCATGCTGTTATCGAATCTAATGGGGTATCCGGCTTCATCGATTCTGCCGTCTTCTTGAAATCCTTGAAGACTGGACGCTACCCCGGCCAGCGGATGCTTAACCTGGGTATCCGAAGGGGCATCGGAGTAAAAATTCACTCCGACGATTTCTCCGGTTGAGTCATCGACGGCAATGAGCGCGCTGGGGGGGGGGGGGGGGGGGGGGGGGGGGGGGGG
>NZ_JAAXPV010000016.1 GCF_012396615.1 Rothia terrae
CAGGTGAAGGCCTGGCGTATTTTGCACACGGGTTTCCGGCGACCGTTGGGCTCGTATGGGCGGGTGTTTGCGGTGGTGCGGGGGTTGGTGTTTTTGGCTGCTGGTCACCCCTTATGAATAATCCTCACTGGTCGAGCATCTCACGAACCATTGGAATAACCTGGGTTCCGTACAGCTCAATCGCACGCATCGAATACTCATGCGGCAACGGACCATTAGAGAACTTGAGATCAAAACGATTCAAACCCAAATCCTTAACGGTTTGCGCAATTTTAGTTGCCACGGTTTCAGGTGAACCCACATACAGCGAGCCGTGCTGAGCTTCGTTTTCAAACTCCACAACACCGGTGTTGCCCCAGCCGCGCTCGCGTCCAATCCTATTTCGGTTGGTAATCCAGTGCTCACGTAGCTGTTCTTTCGCTTCTTCATCGGTATCAGCAATGTGACCAGGTGAATGCACCGCAACGGGCAACTGGTCCTGCCCCAACTGATCATTCGCGCGCTTATACAAATCAATAAAAGGCTTAAAGCGGGAGGCAGGGCCACCGATAATCGCAAGCATCAACGGAATTTTGTACTGCGCCGCGCGAACCACAGATTCAGGGCTACCACCCACAGCAATCCACTGCTTCAACCCGTTTTCAGTACGCGGATAAATCTCTTGATTTTTCAGCGGAGTGCGGTCACCGGGATTCCAGGTCAAAGGTTCTTCAGTGACGATGTGGCTAAAAAGCTCCAATTTTTCAGAGAATAGCTTCTCGTAGTCGCCCAAATCGTATCCAAAAAGCGGGAAGGACTCGGTGAATGAACCGCGTCCTAGAACCACCTCGGCACGCCCGCCACTCATCGCGTCGATGGTGGCAAAACGCTGGTAGACACGAATCGGATCATCGGAGCTCAGCACCGTAACGGCTGAGCCCAAATGGATGCGATCGGTCGTGGTGGCGAGCCCCGCCAAGATGGTGTCGGGCGCGCTGACAGCAAAATCCGGGCGGTGGTGTTCTCCAATACCAAAGAAATCCACGCCGACGCGGTCAGCAAGTTGCCCCTGCTCCACCACGTTGCGGATAACCTGCGCCTGGTGCAACGGATTGCCGTCGGTATCAACGGTGACATCGCCGAAGGTATCTAAGCCCATCTGCAGCGGCATCTGATCGACCGGCGGCAGGTTTTTATTGTGTTCTGACGTAGACATTTTTCTCTTTCACCGAATGCTTTATGTTTCTACATTTACCAGAACACTCAAGACAATTACTTTATTGCGAAAGTTTTTTGGGCGTGTTTTAGCGCAAAAAACTACCCGATTCCGTGCTTTTTATCCGATTTTTTCGGGTAATCTGCACAGAACCGGGTAATTTTTTGAAAGTTCTAACGCTCCGGGCGGTACAAGACCACAGCCTGCGAACGCTTACGCGCAGGCGGACGCTTGCCGCGAGTAATACGCACAATATCGCCAGAAAGCCCAGCAGCGAAAATACGCGAGGATTCCTGCAAACGCATATTCAGCCGCTCAACCTCATCCATGAGCTCTTCGTTGCGCGATTGCAGAGCATCCACCTGATTCTCCAGCTGCATAATGCGCTTGATCCCCTCAAGCGAAACACCGTTCTGTGAGAGATCCTGAATCTGCTGCAGTTTATCAACATCGCGCTGCGAATAGCGGCGGGCGCGACCGGATGCACGCGATGGCTGAACCAAACCTAGACGGTCATACTGACGCAGAGTCTGCGGGTGCATGCCCGCTAGTTCAGCCGCCACCGAAATGACAAATACCGGGCGGTCTGATTCGTAAGCCATAGTTTACTGCCCCGCCTTCCGCATCAGCTCTTCGCGAGGATCACCCTGCGGTGCGAGTTCCACGAACTTCGCAAAAGCCTCCTGAGCTTCATCGCTGAGGTCGGTGGGAAGCTGAACCTCGGTGATGACCAGCATATTGCCGGTACCGGTCTTGGTTTTGAATCCGCGTCCTTTTGCGCGCAACTTCTGCCCCACGGGTGCGCCAGCAGCAAGACGCAACTTCACGCCCTGACCATCAAGTGTCGGTGCCTTGATAACAGCGCCGTTGATAGCTTCTTCCAAAGTCACGGGCACACGCACAATGACATCGTTTTCATCGCGCTCAAAGACTGATGATTTCTGCACGTTCACGGTGACAATCAAGTCACCAGCGCCGCCGGGGCCGGGCTGGCCTTTGCCTCGCATACGCACCTTCTGACCGTCCTTGATGCCAGCAGGAATCTTGACCTGCACACCGTTGCCGTCGCCACCACGCACATTCAGAGTGTGACCGTTGTATGCCTCTTGCAGAGTGATGCTGGTCTGTGCAGTAAGGTTTGCGCCCTTCGGCGGTGCCTGCTGGAAGCCGCCGAAACCACCACCACCGAAGCTTCCCCCGCCGAACATGCCACCCAGCAGATCGTCGATGTTGATGTTCTGGCCACCACCGGTGGAGAACCCACCGGGGAACCCGCCGCCACCGAAGCCACCTGCACCGCCAGGGAAGCCCCCGCCGCCAAAGCCTGCAGCACCGTACTTACGAATCTGATCGTATTCCTCGCGCTGCTTCTTATCGGAGAGCACATTGTAAGCCTCAGCAACCTCTTTGAACTTAGTCTCAGCGGTCGTATCGCCAGGGTGCTGATCCGGGTGGTACTTACGTGCCAGCTTGCGGTATGCCTTCTTGATGTCAGCATCTGAGGCGTCCTCGGAGACGCCTAGTGTCTTATAAAAATCTTGGTTCAGCCAGTTTTCACTTGCCATGTTGTAGCGTCTCCTTACGCCTCGTAGGTTATCTCTTTTAAAATCTTGGTATTTATCTTAGTTTTTGGTTTATTTGCGCGGGCAAACACCTGCGATCAACATCCCTTTATGCCAGACCCGACCAGTTAATCGCAGGTGCCTTGCCCACACAGACAGTACGTCTAGTCAACAAACACTGCTACCCAGCTCGCGACGCGTGTGCATCAGCAGTCATGCTCGCTCCAGCAACAACTTTATCTTTCAACAATGGGCGGGCTCGAATACTCGAACCCGCCCACCGTCTTCTATACGCCCAAGCCGTGCGATGCGGGAGTTCCGCAAGCCAGCTGGCTCAGGGCTGGCGTTCAAGGGATGCTGGCGACGCGGGACTCCCGCATCGGCATTGCCCTCTCACCGCCCATTGAGTTGTCGCTTACTCAGCTACCGCCACAGCCACCTGAGCGGTGCGTACTACACGCTCGCCCACTTTGTAGCCGTTGCGCAGAACCATTGATACCTGATCGGGTTCAACTTCTGAGGTCGGCTGCTGAAGCACAGCTTCGTGAACCTGCGGGTCGAAGTTCTCACCCACGGTACCGAATCGCTCAAGGCCCTGTTTTTTGAGGGTTTCTTCGAGCTTGTTGGCGATTGAAGCGAACGGGCCGTCTTCAAGGTCGCCGTGGTTGCGTGCTGCATCGATATCGTCAATGACGGGCAGCAGGGCTGCTACAACGTCAGCGATTACGTGAGTGCGCAGCTGCTCTTTTTCGCGTCCGGTACGGTTTTTGAAGTTAGTGAATTCTGCCTGAAGGCGTCGGAGGTCTTCAAGACGCTCAGTTGCAAGCTGTGCATCTGCAGACTCGGTGTCTGCGGCTTCCTCCTGGGCTTCCGCCTCGGGTGCAGCGTCTTCTGCTACACCCGAGTCGGTGACACCTTCGGCCTCGGGGTGACCTTCAGCGGCGGGTGCGTTGAACGCTTCTTCAAGCGGGTCAACGCCCTCAGGCTGGTTGTCGGTGGGCTCGTTGGTGTTTTCAGCCATGATTAGTTCTTCTTTTCGTCTTCGTCGTCGATTACTTCAGCATCTACTACGTCGTCGTCTTCAGCCTGTGCGCCTTCTGCGGTTGCGGCGTCAGCCTGAGCCTGTGCGTAGAGTGCTTCGCCGAGCTTGGTCTGTGAAGCCTGCAGCTTTTCGAATGCTGACTTCACTGCATCGTCGTCATCGCCTTCAAGTGCTTCCTTCAGCGCGTCTACGTCGCCCTGAACTTCGTTCTTGACGTCCTCAGGCAGCTTGTCGCCGTTTTCCTTGAGGAGCTTTTCGATGGAGTATGCGGAGTTTTCAGCAACGTTGCGGGTTTCAGCTGCCTCGCGGCGTGCCTTGTCCTGCTCTGCGTGTGCTTCTGCGTCCTTGACCATGCGCTCGATGTCATCCTTGGACAATGAGGTGCCGCCGGTGATGGTCATTGACTGCTCGGTGCCGGTGCCCTTGTCCTTAGCGGAGACGTGGACGATGCCGTTTGCGTCGATGTCGAAGGTAACTTCAATCTGGGGTACGCCCTGGGGTGCAGGTGCGATGCCGGTGAGTTCGAAGTTGCCCAGTGACTTGTTGTCGCGGGTGAAGTCGCGCTCGCCCTGGAATACCTGGATGGATACTGAGGGCTGGTTTGCTTCAGCGGTGGTGAAGGTCTCAGAGCGCTTGGTCGGGATTGCGGTGTTACGCTCGATCAGCTTGGTCATGATGCCGCCCTTGGTCTCGATACCCAGTGACAGCGGGGTGACGTCGATCAGCAGAACGTCCTTGCGCTCACCCTTCAGAACACCTGCCTGAAGTGCTGCGCCCATTGCTACAACCTCATCGGGATTGACGCCCTTGTTGGGTTCGCGGCCGCCTGAGAGTTCCTTGACAACTTCGGTGACTGCGGGCATACGGGTTGAGCCACCAACGAGCACGATGTGCGCGATGTCTGAAACTGATACTCCAGCTTCCTTGATGACGTCGTTGAAGGGCTTCTTGGTGCGGTCGATCAGGTCTGAAGTCATGTCCTGGAACTTAGCGCGTGAGAGCTTTTCGTCCAGGTGGATGGGGCCTTCAGGGGTTACTGACAGGTACTGCAGTGAGATGTTGGTTGAGGTAGCTGAGGAGAGTTCCTTCTTAGCCTGCTCAGCTGCTTCGCGCAGACGCTGCAGAGCGATCTTGTCCTTGGACAGGTCAGCGCCGGTCTTGGACTTTACCTGCTCGAGCAGGAAGTCAACGATGCGCTGGTCCCAGTCGTCACCACCGAGGCGGTTGTCACCTGCGGTTGCGCGTACCTGAATGGTTGAGAAGCCGTCTTCGTCCTTGCCAACTTCGAGCAGTGAGACGTCGAAGGTACCGCCACCGAGGTCGAAGACGAGAATCAGTTCGTCTTCGTTACCCTTGTCCAGGCCGTATGCCAGTGCTGCTGCGGTGGGCTCGTTGACGATGCGCAGTACGTTGAGGCCTGCGATTTCGCCAGCTTCTTTGGTTGCCTGACGCTCAGCGTCGTTGAAGTATGCGGGAACGGTGATAACAGCGTCAGTGACGGTGTCGTTCAGGTATGACTCTGCGTCACCCTTGAGCTTCATCAGGGTACGAGCTGAGATTTCCTGAGGGGTGTACTTCTTGCCGTCGATGTCGGTGGTCCAGCTGGTACCCATGTGACGCTTGACGGATGCGATGGTGCGGTCAACGTTGGTGACTGCCTGACGCTTTGCAACGTCGCCTACGAGTACGTCGCCGTCCTTTGAGAAGGCAACAACTGAGGGGGTGGTGCGAGCGCCTTCAGCGTTCGCGATAACGGTGGGTTCGCCACCTTCGAGTACTGATACAACTGAGTTGGTAGTACCGAGGTCAATGCCTACTGCACGTGCCATGGTGTTTATCCTTTCGAGATATTTTTTCTTTTCTAGAACTTGTGCAAGTTTTCTTGAGCCGTCTTAGCTCAACTTCGCTTGCTTCGATATCCAGTCTGCCACTTTTTGAGCGAATGTCAATAGATTTGAGTCAACTTAACTCAACTTTTATTCAATATATCGACTCAAGAAACACGATTTGAGGTTTCCTGAGCGCCCACAAGCCCTGATTTGGCGGGGTTTTAAGGTTCAGCGGATTAACAGGAAAATATTTAAGGACGCGTGTTGCGCCGCAGGTGAACAGGCGGCGTCTTACACCTCCGTCTTCGCTGGACACGCGGAGAAAAGGGGCGCTCCCGCGCCCTGACGCGAAAGCACCCCTTATCTTTAATGGCGAAAAAGTACGCCCTTACTTCTTGATTTCTTCACCGCCGAGCTCGTCCAAGAGCTTGTTCTTGACGCTATCGTCGGCATCACCCACGATGCCCCAGTTATCGCCGCGAAGTGCCCAGCCGTCATTAAAACCTTCGTTCTCAAGTTCCTTGAGAAGATTGTTGTCCGACTCAGCTTTCTGGTCGCCTGTGTAAACTCCCATGACCATCTTGGGCTCGGCTTCTTGAGTTGTAGCCGCTGACATCAGTGCCTCCATAGAAGTGAAGTCAACGTCTGAACACAGGTAGACGTTTGAGGGATCCACGTTGTTCTTCTTGAGGTCTTCTTCCATCGATTCTTTAAGAATGGTGTCTGAAATAGTGTTGCACTTATCGGCGGAAGTATCGCTTACAGATTTGTCCATGGCAGCTTTAAACTCATCCATGCCTTTAACTTTGTCGCCGCGGCCCAAGAAGAACCAGAGCGCGAGGGCAAGTAGCGCTAGCAACAGAAGTAAGCCCACAAGCAGTCCGATAAGAAGACCTGTTTTCTTTTTCTTCGGTTGCTGATCATCATAGGGAGCGTGCGAGCCGTGCTGTGCGCCTTCAAACTGATGCTGATCGTCAAATGGCTGGTGACCCGCAGGAGCTACACCACCTTGAACAGGTTGCCCATTCTGCTGGTTGTATGGGGCACCATTGCCAGTTGCCGCCTGAGCATTGTGCTGGAATTGCTCGGGATTTTGATTGCCTTCTCCATGCTGCGGAGCGGAATTCTGCAGGTAATCTGCATTATCAGGATGCTGGGGGTTCAGAGGATTCTGAGACATGATGAACTTTCTAAGTGGGGGATTATGCCTGCACCGGTTACCCGGCAGGGCATGTATACGTATGTATGTTTTTAGTAAATCATGCTTGCTTTTCCCACCAAAGAGTCCATAGGACAGAGTCTGGTTTATGACGCCCGCGCTCCCCTGACTGCGGCAGCGTCTGGGAAAAATTAAAACTAAAGCCCCGCTTTCTGCTGAATGAAAGCGGGGCTTCTAGTTACCTTCGAGAGCTGTATCGAAGCATCGGGAGACATAAGGCGTAGCGCAAGGCACATGTGTGAGTGCCGGTTGTGCGTATGGGTGCTACGCGCTCCCGTTATAAAAGTGTGTGCCTTGTTAGGTTACACTCAGCCGGAGCAAATTGCACGCTCAGCTTGCCGTGCACGCATAAAAATTTACATTACTGCATATTGTTCAACAATATGCTCGTTATGCTCTATTCGCCGTGTTTCTCGTCCGTATCAACCGGCGCAGAGGCATCGAGCCCCAACCGCTTACGCTCTTCTGCAATAATCGCGTCAATAGGCCAGGTACCGTCCACCTAGAGGCGAGCGCCGTCGTAGGTCACGATGGCAACGCCGCCTTCAGCCTTCCATCGCGCCACGTTTTCTTCGCGAGCAACACCGTGCGCGATAAACACAGCTAGGTCAGAGAATTTCTCAATCTCACGCCCCCAGTTGATCACCACGGATGCTGGACAAACCACCACAAAGTGGGTCTTGTCCTTAGCCTTCAGGTGGGCCAGCGCGGCAATGGACTGCATGGTTTTGCCCAGCCCCATTTCGTCGCCCAAAATCATTTTCTTTTGCGCCAGCATGAATTTGGCGCCGTAGGTTTGGTAGCCGCACAAGGTGGCGTGCAGGTGGGTGGTGTCTAGCGGGTATTTGCGGATGCGCTCCACCGTGCGCGCATCCAGTAAGCCGTCGTCCTAAAGCAGGTCGTTGTCGAGATAGCGCGCTAGAAGGGTCTGGTATTCGGCGGGGTTAGCGGTGTACTGTGCCCATGCTTGATCGGGAGTGAGTCATTGAGCTCCGGCGACGCTGAGATTCTGGTTTGCTTCGCACCAGGCGAGGTCGTCTACAAACTGTTGCAGGTCGTCGGTGTCATCGCTGTAGGCTACGTAGAAGGGTGAGGACGCGGGCACGGGTTGGGCGAGCAGTGGCTGGTAGGAGCGCAGGCGGGCAAGCAGGTCTGAATCTGAGAAGGTTGCGTCAATATCGCGTAGACGGTGCAGTGCCACCAGCATGCGTTCGGCATCGGGAGTGCGCACTTCACCGACGGCTTCTTTCTCGTAGCTCATGGATTCATCGAGCAGGCGGTGGGCTACCGCAATAATTTGAGCGGCGGTTGATTCGCCTACGCCAGGCACCTGTGTGAGGCTGTGAACATCGTGAGATAGTACGTCGTTGACGGTTGCAATGCCTGCCTTAGCCAGCGGGGCTGTACGCACCGATCCCTGCGTTAGTTCACGCAGTTTGTCCACGGGCACATCGCGCAGGGTCAGGCGAGCGCGCTCTTCTTTGAGGGCGACCATGTCGCCTCTCATACCACCGATAAGATGTTTGCGCTCCTCGGTATCGATTGTCGCCACCACGCGATGGAAAGCCTGCACACGATAGGTGGGAATTTCTGTCCAGTTGACCTTCGGCCACTGCTCCCCCGCAAAACGCGCAAGTTCTTGACCGGTAGCGTCCTTGAGTCCAAAGGCGTTTGTGGCAAAAATCTGTGCTGGGTCAGAAGTGCCGATCTCTACGTTGGCTCGGGCAACGAGCTGTCGCATGGTTTGCACAGTAGCGTCTGCCTCGGCAAGACGCGTTTGAAGGTCGAAGGACGCCGCGTCCGCCGCTTTCTTTTTCTGCCCGCCAAAGATGCGGGTCATAAATCCGCCTGAGCCGGCACGGATGGCGTCCAGCATAAACTGCACGTTGTGGCCCATGGATGCGCCCGCACTCAGCGCCTGTATCGCGGGTTCTCCTTGCTGCTGCCACCACGCTTTTCAGCGAACGCGTTGGCGTTATCAACTATCTCGGGGTCAAGCGGGGCGAAGGTCAGCATGGAACCTGCATAGTCACGCGATAGCGATGAAAAACCCAGCGGTACAGGTCGCTACAATACATTCAGAACATAGCGGCTTCGCTGAGCCAAGTCGATGAGCTCTTGTCCGGCATCAAGCAGGGGCTGATTCATGGGGACTCCTGAATAAAACGGTGTGCCCTTATTATGCCTTCCCTGAGTGCCGGCAACCATGCCGCGACGCCCTAAAACGTGTCAAGATAGAAACATGACATATAAAGTAATGACCGTATGCACCGGCAACATTTGTCGCTCACCCACCGGCGAGTTCTTACTGAAGGACGCCGCTAAGAAGGCAGGTCTGGATGTAGAGGTTGACTCTTCAGGTATTTCCAATGAAGAAGAAGGCAATCCTATTGACCGCCGTGCAGGCAAGGTGCTCACTGAACTCAATATCAACACTAGCTCTCACACCGCAAAGCAGTTCAAGAAAAGTGATTTTGAGTCGCACGACCTGCTCATCGCTATGGATCTGAACCACTACCGCTCTTTGCAGCGCATGGCGCCCACCGATGAGGCCGCGCAGAAGGTTCACTTGATGCGCGAATTCGACCCCGCAATGGAGGGCAAAGACCACGGTGATTTGGGCATCTATGATCCCTGGTACGGCGATGAAAAAGATTTTTACATCACCTACGAGATGATTCGCGACGCGGTTCCCGGTGTTATTGAGTACATCAAAGCGCAGAGTTAGAGCTGATGAAACTATCTGCAACACACACTGCACATTCGACCCACCAGTTTTGCACAATTCTGGTGGGTTTAGTGCGTGAGCTGATGCGGTCACGCAACGGGGGTGCGCCGCTGATTATTGCTCTTGATGGGCGTTCGGGTTCGGGTAAAACCACGCTGACGGAGGCCGTGAGGCAGGCTCTTGTACAAGAGGGAATCAGCCCCGATATTTTTAGACTCGATGACACCTACCAGGGGTGGACGGGGCTCTCCCCCGCTATTACCCAGTGGCGCGGCAACAGCACAGCACTCAAGCAGGGTAAAGCTGTTCAATGGAATGGTTGGGATTGGTCAAGCAGTCAGCCTACCGGCCCGTTTACACTCACCATCGAGGCGTTAGTAGCACCACGCGTCCTTGTGGTCGAAGGTGTTGGTGCACTTGCCGGTAGCGCAGATATTAGATGCTGGATCGAGCAAGATACCACCAGCCGCAAGCGCGATGCCCTACAACGCGACGGCGACACCTACCGCCCCTTTTGGGATCTGTGGGCAGAACAAGAAGAGCAGCTCTTCGCCCATTACCGAAAGTGCTACCAAAAATGTGACATATTATACGAGCGCTAATTTAGGTATTTTCACTGTAAAATAAACAGGCACGTTTTCAAGAATTTCCCGAATAAAGGACAGCAGTGAGCACCCACGCGCATCATAAAATTACGCCCCTCGTTTTGGTAGTCCTCGCATCGCTGACCGCTGTAGCGCCGCTTGGTATCGACATGTACCTCGCAGCGCTACCTGCAATTTCAACAGACCTAGGAAGCACCGCGTCCCGCGCGCAGCTGACCCTCACCGCTTTTATGGTGGGCATGGGTATCGGCCAGATTTTTATTGGCCCCATGTCTGACAAAATTGGACGCATCCGCCCGCTCTATGTAGGCGTTGTGCTCAGCACCCTCTCGGCCCTGGCATGCTACTTCGCACCCACCGTAGAGTTCCTGATCGCCGCGCGTTTTCTCATGGGCGCATCCGGCTCATTCGGCATGGTGCTCGCGCGCGCTATCGTCACCGATTCCACCCGCGGGCTGCAAACCGCAAAACTCATGGGCATCCTCATGATGATCAACGGCTTCGCGCCCGTCCTCGCCCCGCTCATCGGCGGCTTTGTGCTCTCTTTCGGCACCTGGCGCACCATCTTCATTGTGCTCACCGTCTTTATGGCGCTTTCTGCCCTGTCAGTTTTCATCTTTGTGCGAGAATCCCTGCCTGTTGAGCGCCGCCAAACCGGCAGCATTCTCAGCACGTACAAGGGCATCGGTCAGGTTATTAAAATCCCGCGCTACCGCGGATTCATGCTCACCATGGTGCTCGGTTTCGGCACGCTCTTTGCGTATGTATCAGGATCTACCTACGTTCTGCAGAACGTTCTGGGACTTTCTCAGACTCAGTTCACCTGGGTCTTCGGCGTGAACTCACTCGGCATTGTGGGTATGAGCTCGCTGGTAACCTACCTGGTAGGACGCGTCTCCCAGCGCAAGATGCTGGTCTTTGGCGTGCTCATGCTGCTACTGGTCAGCGTCGCCATCACCATCTTGTTCAGCATTAAAATCATGCTGGTACCGACCCTCATTCTGCTTTTCTTGACCACCTGCTCCGTAGGTCTGATTTTCAGCAACGCGAGCGCCCTTGCCATTGTGCAGGCACGCCATTTGGCGGGTTCAGCATCATCACTGATGGGTGCTGTGCAGTCCGTTGTCGGCGGTATCGCATCCCCGCTGGTCGCTCTAGGCGATGCGGACGCTTACATGCCCATGGCATTCACAATGCTCGGCTTTGCCGTTTTGACTGCGCTGGCGCTCTTTACTACTCCGGTAGCTCCCGGCGACTGGACCAAGCAGGGAGCAGAAGAATACGCGCGTCGTGCAGGAGAAAAGCTGTAAGTCGCATCGGCTCTTATCCGGGCTAAAAAGTACTCCCACAGTGCGAAAGTACTGACGCTAGTGTCAGTACAAACGCATTGTGGGAGTAATTTTTATATCTGCCGGTAGTCTCTGAGCACTAGAATAAGGTCATGAGCACTACCGTAGTTTTACTCTCAGATACTAACCCGGCGGGCGTCATTGCCGACGCATCAGCCCCGCTGATTAACATTGAAGATCAAGGTCTTACCCGTGGTGACGGCGTCTTTGAAACCATGCTCGCCGTCAACCGTAGCGTCCGCAAAATTGATGCTCACCTCACGCGTCTTGCCGGTTCAGCTCGTCTTCTTGAGTTGCCGATGCCTTCTGAGAAGCAGTGGCAGGACGCGATTGCCACCGCCTTGAAAGAAGCAGAGGTCGGTGCGCGCACACCTCTGGGCGAAGAGCATACCGTCAAGCTGATTATCTCGCGCGGAACCGTTGAAGAAGGCCCGCATGCATGGGTAACCGTAGCTCCTTCCTCTGCCAAGGTCCTTTCGCAGCGTGAGGAAGGTGTGAAAGCCATGTTGCTACCGCGTGGCCACGACCCGGCTGAAGATTCCGCCTATCCCTGGCTGCTGGCAGGTGCAAAAACACTCTCGTACGCCGTCAATATGTCGGTACTTCGCTACGTTAAATCCCGCGGCGCAGACGACGCTATTTGGGTCACGGACGAGCGACGCATCCTTGAAGGCGCAACCAGCTCAGTGATTGTTGCAAAAACAGTGAACGGCGTGAAAACCCTATACACTCCTGAGCCGTCCCACGGTATTTTGCCGGGTACCACGCAGGGAACAATTTTCAACGGCGCTCGTGAGAACGGCTGGGAGCTAGGCTTTGGCCCGCTCTACCCACAAGATCTCTTAGAGGCGGACGGCGTGTGGCTGGCGTCCTCCGTGCGTTTGCTGGCTCCGGTGACGCACCTTAACGGCACAAAAATTGCCGTTGATGCCGACACTACTCACGAGCTATTAGGCTACCTCGCCAATAACTAAGCCCATTTAGCATATGGCGAAAATACTGCTCCCACCAGATATTTTTCCAGCTGGTGGGAGTAGCGTTTTAAGTACACAGATATAACCGCATGAAGGAGACTCATGTCTATCACCGTTAAAGCTCTGCAGAAGACCGGCCCCGATCAGCCGTTCCAGGTTGCTGATATTGAGCGTCGTAACCCTCGCGAAGACGACATTGTTATCGACATCAAAGCAGCAGGTATCTGCCACTCCGATATTCACACCATCCGTAACGAATGGGGTGAGGCACACTTCCCGCTGACCGTTGGTCACGAGATCGCGGGCGTCGTTGAGTCCGTGGGCTCCAAGGTCACTAAGTTCAAGGTGGGCGACCGCGTAGGCGTTGGTTGCATGGTTAACTCCTGCGGCGAATGCGAACAGTGCCAGGCTGGCATGGAGCAGAACTGCCTCAACGGCAACGTTGGTACCTACAACTCCAAGGACGTTGACGGCACCATTACCCAGGGTGGCTACTCACAGAAGGTTACCGTCAACGAGGATTTCGCGGTTACCATTCCCGATTCCATCGATTTTGATGTTGCAGCTCCCCTGCTGTGCGCTGGTATCACCACCTACTCACCGCTGGCACGCTGGGGCGTCAAAGAAGGTCAGAAGGTTGCTGTTCTAGGCCTTGGCGGTCTTGGCCACATGGGTGTTCAGATTGCCGCTGCGATGGGCGCTGAGGTCACCGTTCTTTCACGCACCTTGAAGAAGGAAGAGGCAGCGAAGAAGCTCGGTGCAACCCGCACGCTGGCAACCACCGAAGACGGCTTCTTTGAAGACCACAAGGGCGAATTTGACCTTATTCTCAACACCATTTCAGCCCCCGTTGATTTGGATGCCTACCTCGGTTTGCTCAAGCCCCGCGGCATCTTCTCAACCGTAGGTCTTCCCCCCGAAGCCCTTGAGCTTCACATGGGACGCCTGATTGGCGGTGGCAAGGTGCTCACCGGTAACAATATCGGCGGCATCGAAGAAACCCAGGAAATGCTGAACTTCTGCGCTGAGCACGGTATCGCATCCGTCATTGAAAAAATTTCAGTGGATCAGGTTGATGAATACTACGACAAGGTAGTTGACGGCGACGTCATCTTCCGCGCGGTTATCGACACCGCAACTTTCGAAAAGTAAACCTTTTCGTTAGCGCTATCTAGGGCTTCGAGACTCATCTGTTCAGGTGGGTTTCGGAGCCCTTTTGTGTGCGAGCTAGCAACGGATAATGTAACGCTTTGCTGGGGTTCCAGCTGTTTTTCTAAGATAGAAAGTACATCAATTCAGCACACTGACACGCAGGTAGTAACAGGCACTCACGTATGTATAACCTTCTACTTGCCATCATTTATCTCGCCTTTATTGGGTTGGGGCTTCCCGATTCTTTGCTCGGTGCGGCCTGGCCTGCCATGTATAAGGATTTCGATGCGCCGCTATCGCTAGCAGGCCCGATCGCCATGATTATTTCGGTGGGTACGATTGTCTCTAGTTTGCAAAGTGACCGCCTCACTAAGCTCTTTGGTACGGGCAAGGTAACGGCGCTCAGTGCCGGTTTGACCGCCATTGCACTCTTTGAGTTTTCAGTTTCTGATTCGGTGCTGGAGCTGTGTCTGTGGGCGATTCCCTACGGGCTGGGTGCTGGCAGTGTGGATGCCTCCATTAACAACTATGTGGCGGTGCATTACAAGAGCCACCATATGAGCTGGTTGCACTGTATGTGGGGACTGGGCGCGGCTGTTGGCCCCTACATTATGGGTGCTGTTCTTGCTGGCGGCGGTAGCTGGAATTCCGGGTATCGTGCGGTGACACTCATGCAGGTAGCGTTGACTGTCATTTTGCTCCTGAGTGTTCCGCTCTGGAAGGATTCTCGCGCAGCAGTTGCTAGCGATGAGGCATCGGCTCCTCCGGCAAAGCCGTTATCCCTGCGTCAGGTCATTGCTTTGCCCGGCGCCAAGGCCCTTGCGATTTGTTTCTTTTGCTACTGTGCCGTTGAGACCACCGCGATTTTGTGGGCTAGCAGCTATTTCTCTTTAGCACGCGGCACGTCTGCCGATACCGCTGCCACCTACGCGGGCATGTTCTTTGTGGGCATTACGATAGGACGCGGTGTAAGCGGCTTCGTGACGATGAAGCTCAGCGACGCGTCTATGATTCGCTTAGGCCAGGCAATTTTAGGTGCGGGTATTTTCGTGATGATGCTACCGTTCAGCGATGCGGTGTCATTGGTTGGTCTGGTGCTGATTGGTTTGGGTTGCGCACCCATTTACCCCTGCATTATTCACGCGATTCCCAGTATTTTTGGGGCTGATAAGTCGCAGGCAGTGATTGGTGTGCAGATGGCGAGCGCCTATGTTGGTCCGCTTCTGATGCCGCCGCTATTCGGTGTGATTGCGAATAATGTGTCGGTGGTGCTTCTGCCCGCATTTTTGTTGGTGTTGACGGTGCTCATGGTGCTTATGCACGAGAAACTCTTGCGCGGTACAAAAGCGCTCGAGAGCTAGACTCGGGGGCTTTTAGAAAGAGCCGAAGACCAGTTTCAGAGTGCCTGCGTACAGTGAGATTGAGTAGGCGATGACTGGAATAGCCAGCCAGGTGAGAGCAAACACTAGGTCTTTTGACGAATGAGTCGGTACTCTCGCCCATGTCCTTTGGCCTGCGCCAAAGCCACGGGCTTCCATGGTCATGGCTAGTCGGGTGCCGCGACGTATTGCTTGAACGAGCAGGGTGAAGACCTGCCCGCACACGCTTTTCGCGGTTCCCAGTACACCGTTGCGTGCCCCTACGCCGCGGGCGCGTCGTGCAGCTCCTAGCGTGTTCCATTCGCTGAACATAATGCCGACCAAGCGCAGTGCAGCCAGTGCCGCCAGCACAAATCGGGCGGGCAGTTTATAGGTCTGCGCCAGTGAGTCGCCCAGGTCGGTGGGGTCGGTGGTAAGCATCAGCATGAGGGCGGGCATGGTCATGGCGAGCCCGCGCATCATAATGCCCACACCGGATGCGAGTGAGCCGGTTGTGATGGTGATATAGGCAAAATCGAGCAGAACAGTGCCGGTTTTCTCTGCCAAAATGGCGGTGCCCCAGCCTGAAAGTAGCGTCGCGAGAAGAATCGGCCAAAAACGCGCCAGGAGGTTGAAGGGTTTAAAACCTGCGATCACCAGCGCAATCATCTCTAGAACCAGCGCAACTGTGCCGGTGACCGCGTCCACGGTGAAAACCAGCAAAAGCGTGACGACGGTGGCCACTAACAACTTGATACCGGGATTGATCTTGCCCAGCCAGGTGTTGTATTCGGGGCGAGCGTCAAAGATATTGATGCTCATGAATGAGTTCCTAGGTAAAGGGTACGACCGCCGAGAGCTTCAACGAAGTCCAGGTCGTGGGTGACTGAGACGACGGCTGTTCCCTGCGTCATGAGTTCGTGGAGCAAATTCACGAGCTCTGCCCAGGTGTTGGCGTCCTGTCCGAAGGTTGGCTCGTCAAGAATGAGGATGCGCGGTGCAGTTGCCAGCGCGGTTGCCACGGACAGTCTGCGTTTTTCACCGCCGGAGAGCGTGAACGGGTTGGCATCTGCTACGTGGTCTAGGCGCAACCGGCGCATGAGCGCCTCGGTACGTTGTGCCAGGTCTTTTTCGTCAACAGCTTGTTTGCGTGCTTTTGCGACCTGGCGCGGCCCGAACTCTAGTTCGGCGCGAACATTTGCCGTTAGAAACTGGTGCTCAGGCTCTTGGAAGACGAGGCCGATGCGGCTTACCAGCTCTTCGGGTGACCAGGATGCGACGTCCCAGTGAGCGCTGTCGCGTAGCTCATCGGTGGCGTAGAGAATGCCGTTGGCAGCTAGCTGTAATCCGGCAAGGGTGAGGGCCAGCGTTGATTTTCCGGCGCCGTTCACGCCCATGATGCTCAGGTGCTCCCCGGCGTTCACGCTCACATCGATACTGTCGGTGACAGGACGCAACGGTAACGGAAGGCTGACTGGCTCAGGTGAACGAGCTAATTTCTTGCGCGCACGCATCATCTTGCGGGTGGGCTGTTCACGCGTTACCGCTAGGGCGCGTCCGCGCAAAAGCTCGGCGCCTGCACCGGCTCCACTGTCAGAGGCACGATGCGCGGTTGAGGCCTGCGGTGAGTAGTCCGGCACCCATACGCCAGCGGCGATGAGCTCATCGCGCGCGTCCACGAGCACTTGGTCAGGCGAACCGTCATGGCTAATGCCACCACCGGGGCTCAGCACAATCACACGATCCATGAACTGTGCCCACACGCTCACGCGGTGTTCGATAACGATCATGGTTGCACCTATAGCGCGCTGGGCAGCTATCACGGCATCGCGGACTTCAAGCACGCCTTCGGGGTCGAGGTTAGCGGTGGGCTCATCCAGCAGGAGCACGCGCGGTTGCATGGCGAGAATACCGGCTAGACCTAAGCGTTGTTTCTGGCCGCCAGACAGCGCCGATGTAGAGTGCTCCAGCAAAAGCTCGCCCAAACCCACCGCATCAAGCGAAGCTCTGACACGAGGCCAAATCTCATCGCGCGGCACCTGCAGATTTTCCGGACCGAACGCAACATCATCGCCCACTTTCGCAAGGATCACGGATGACTCCGGGTCCTGTTGCATCATGCCAACGGTACCGTGCGAATCCTCAGCGGGAACCCCATCGACCAGCAACTCGCCCAGGGCTGTCTCACCGTCATCATCGTGAATAACGCCCGCAAGCGCGTGCAAAAAAGTAGACTTGCCCGCGCCCGATGGCCCCAGCAAAAGCACTTTTTGCCCCGGTTCGATGACAAGGCTGAGCCCCGAAACAGCCGGAGAATGACGGCCGGGGTGATGCCACCCAAAGTCTTTGGCCTCTACGCGTGCCCCGCCCATGTGCGTCCTTACCTTTGTCAGAAAAATTTAGCGGCGTGACTGACGGCCGGATGCCAGTGATGAGAGCACCCCGGTCTTTGCCAGCGCGCCGGTCAGTAGCCAAGAAACCAGACCCGCGAGGATGGTTCCAGAGATAACACCGCAGATGACGTAAATGATTTTGTTATTCAGGGAGTATTCGGGATTCCAGACGATGACCTCGTAAACACCCATGAAAAGACCTGAGACTGCGCCTGAGAGCAAAGCGGTGGGCAGACCCCAGCGCTTGTACATGAACAAGAGGAAGACAAGTTCAGCACCGATACCCTGAACCAAGCCGGAATAAACAACGGTGATGCCGAATCCGGCGCTACCAATAAATGCAGAAATAATCGCTGCCAGCAGTTCCGTATACAGTGCGGCACCGGGCTTACGGATAATGAATCCACCCAGCACACCGGCGATCAGCCACGCGCCTGAAATCAGTGGCGTGAACTGTGGTGCGGCAACGGTTGCTGCGCTCACCGCGGGGTAGACTGCGTTGTTCCATACCCAGAAAATCAGGGCGCAGGCAACAGCAAGAACAGATGCCACCACAATGTCGTTGACGCGCCAGCGCAGTGAACGCGAACGCGCACCATGCTTGGGCGCGCGGCCAGAATCTGCTCGGTTAGAGGTAACAGACATAAAAAAATCCTCCCTAGTCTTAGGAAGGGGAAGGACGCGTGTGCGCACGCGCTCTTGAGATACTCGACTCCCTAGCGCCGGTACTAACCGGATCAGGTTCGAGGGTCAGCCTTCTATGGCACTCTCAGCACCGCGGTGGTGCTCCCCTGTCGATGCGCGCGTGGACGCGCGAGACGTGGTTTATCTTCAAACCACACCCAGTATAAGCACGGTTTTCTTGCTCACCAACTTATGACGGGACTTCGCTAACAGACAAAACCGCAGCAGACTGTGCATAAAAGAGCCTAAGCCGTTATTGTTATAAGCAACACTACTTATCAAAGGAGTAAACAATGAGCACTCTCGTAAAGCTCGGCGGCACCGCAGCATCACTCGGTGGCGTTGCACTGTCCAACAAGGTTTTGGCTGCTACCTGGAAGAAAATCACCGGCAATGAGCCCCCCGCAACCAACCCCGATCCCGATGAGCGCTGGCGCGACATCATCATCTGGTCACTGGTTACCGGTCTTGTAGGCACCATCATCAAGGTCGGCATCTCACGTGCGCAGGTAAACCTTGAGGCAAAGGACAAGTACAAGCACGGCGGTCAGGCTGAGGTCTAAATCTGCCTGAACTTTCAAAGTTTGCAAAAGCACCCGGAGGGAAAACCTCCGGGTGCTTTTGTATTGCTCTATAGAACCTGAGTATTGTTCAGTTTCGCTTTGATGGGATGCCGCCAATCAACATCCCTAAACGCCAGACCCGACCAGTTGATTGGCGGCATCCCATCTCAGCTACAGATCTCAGCAGACTTTAGTATCTTACGTTTTAGAAGGTACTTTCCTCATTCTGCAGACGCGGTGCTGGCTTAAGCGGTAGCACCATCGCTAGCCCTAAGGCAATAACGACCATGATGCCGATGACGCCCCACACCTGTGCGCCTAACAAACCAACGAACAAGCCAAAGAGTGCAGGAGCGAGGAAGCTGGCGGCGCGTCCTGTGGTGGAGTACAGACCAAAGAGCTCGCCTTCTTCACCGGGAGGTGAAACGCGTGCTAAGTAGGTGCGAGCTGCTGACTGTGCTGGCCCCACGAAGGCGCACAGCGCTAGACCGCAGACCCAGAAGACGGGTTTACCGTCAAGAAAGAGAATCGGTGTTGCAGCGATGAGCACGCCGATCAGTGAACCCAGAATAACGTTTTTTGGGCCGAGCTTATCGTCCAGTGATCCGCCGATGAGTGCGCCGGCGCCAGCCACCACGTTGCCTGCGATAGCGAAGATAATGATTTCATTAGCGCTAAACCCGAAGGACCCGGCTGCCAGCACGCCACCAAAGGTGAATACGCCGTTGAGACCGTCTCGGAAAATTGCGCTGGTGACCAAGAAATACAGGGTGGACGGCGTGGTGCGGTACAGGCGTTTGACGGTGTTGAACAGGTGTTTGTAGGCGTTAATAATCCCTGCAAGACCACCGGGGCCAGCGTCCTTCACCGATGTCTGACGCGTCCGTGCGGATTCACCGCGAAGGCTGAGCAAAAGCGGTAACGAGAAAACCACGCACCAGAGCGCTGAGAACAAGGCGATACTGCGGTAGATCAAAGAACCGTCGCCTTCAGGTAGCGGCAGGATGCCCGGCTTGATAAACAGCACCATGACAAGCACTAAAGCGATGATGCCGCCAAAGTAGCCGCAGGCCCAGCCGATGCCGCTGATTTTGCCTACGGTTGCCGGGGTTGAGATGCGCGGCAGAAGAGCGTTGTAGTTGACAACCGCGAACTCGTTGACCACGTTGGCGAGCGCAATGAGGGTTACACCAAACCACAGGAATTTGGGGTCCGGGTACACAAAGAAGCACAGTGCCATCAGGATTGCTGTAGCAAAGGTATTGATGCCCAACCAGAATCCGCGTTTGCCCGTGGCGTCAGCGTGCTGACCGCTAATGGGCGCCAAGAGCGCGATGAAGACGCCAGCGATGGTCAACCCGGCAGATAGCACCTGCGTGGTGTGGGTTTCTGAGCCGAAGACATCGCTGGTCAGGTAAAGAGCGGTGAAGATGAACGTTGTCATAATCGCATTGAAGCTAGCTCCACCTGCGTCCCACAGCGTCCACGCGAAAACTTTTTTACGGTCGGGTAAGGTTGCCATGTCACCTATGCTAACGGGCTTTGAGCTGCTTCTTTGATGTGACAGACAACTTTATACTCTAAGATTTTGCGTAAATTTATGAAGGATGCGGGGCGCTGTGATGCGCTCAATAGGATTACACGGGTGCCGGCTCGCGGTTGGCTTGGCTAAATACCGATACACTGTTAGGCATGTACAGCTGCCTCCGTACTCGATGGGCAGCTATTTTTATTGAGCACTATCACCTTCATTCACGAAAGATACCGGTTTGAAAGATCTCACCCGCGGATCAAAAGCGGCAGGTTCTGCCCCAGATTCAGATGCAATGCTCTACGGCATGGAAGATTCGCCCCCGTACGCTCTCTCAGTACTCTTGGCTCTTCAGCATATTTTGGCAGCGTTCGCCGGAATCATCGCTGTTCCCCTGGTAGTTTGTAACGCTCTTAATCTCGATGTCGCGCAAACTTCTCTCATGGTCAGCGCAACAATTTTTGCGGCCGGCATCACTACCTTCATTCAGTCCAAGGGCATTGGTCCCGTGGGTGCACGTGTGCCGGGCATGATGGGCACTGACTTCACCTTTGTTAACCCCACTATTAACGTGGGTAGCCAGTTCGGCATTGCAGGCATTGTGGGCGCGACCATCGCAGGTTCGCTGGTTGAAGTAGTGCTTAGCCGCTTTATCAAACCTCTCATGCGTTTCTTCCCGCCGCTGATTACCGGTACGGTGGTTGCGCTGATCGGCATTACCTTGATGCCGGTGGGCATGGACTGGGCTGCCGGTGGCACAGGTGCTGCTGATTATGGTTCTCTGCGAAACTTGGGCGTTGCTGGCCTGGTTCTAGTGATTACTCTTGTGCTCAACTACTTTGGTAAAGGCATCGTTAAAGCATCCGCTGTTTTCTTCGGCATGGTAGCGGGTTACCTTATTTGCATTCCGCTGGGCATGGTCAACCTCGACGCTGTTGCACAAGCATCCTGGTTCGCGCTACCTAACCTGTTTACCTACGGTATCCACTTTGATCTTGCGTCCACTCTAGCTTTTGTGCCCGCTTACATTGTTTCTGCAATCGGTACGGTGGGCATCATGATAGCTATTGGTCAGGCTTCTCACGCTGAGGTCTCTAGCAAGCGCATTGGCAACGGTGTATTAGCTGACGGTGTTGGCTCAGCAATTGCCGGTGTCTTTGGCGCCGGACCCAACACTGCTTTTTCGCAGAACGTCGGTCTTATTACCCTCACCAAGGTAGCTAGCCGCCGCGTCATGATGCTAGCCGGCATTCTGCTTGTAGTGCTGGGACTTTTCCCTAAGCTCAGCGCACTCATTTCGATTATGCCCTCCCCCGTTTTGGGCGGTACTGGCATTATTCTGTTCGGACTGATTGCTGCTCAGGGAGTAAAAACTCTTTCAACGGTAGAGATTTGTGATCGCGAACTGCTGATTATTTCTGTAGCGTTCGCTCTTGGCATCGGCGTGACCGTTCGCCCCGAAATGCTGTCTCATTTGCCCACCGCGCTTCAAATGATTTTCTCTTCGGGAATTTCAACAGGTACGCTGGTGGCACTACTACTCAACATTGTTCTTGTGAAGAAGGATAACCATGGAACTGCTTGAAGATCGCATTCGGCGTGATGGACGCATACTGCCCGGCAATATTCTCAAGGTGGATGAGTTCGTCAACCACCAGGTTGATCCTGAGCTTATGGTGGCTATGGGTAAAGACTTCGCGGAACACTTTAAAGATTTGGGCATCACCCGCGTGCTCACCCTTGAGGTCTCGGGCATTTCAATGGCGCTCACCGCGGCTTTAGAGCTGGGTGTGCCTATGGTTTTCGCTAAGAAAATCTCGTCCAAGACACTGTCGAACGATACCTACCACTCCAAAGTATTTTCTTTCACCAAGAAGATTGAGTATGACATTCGCGTTGATAAGCGTTTTGTAACTCCCGATGACAAGATTCTTATTATCGATGACTTTCTTGCAGCTGGCCAGGCCCTTCACGGTTTGATTGATCTGTGCGAGCAAGGTGGCGCTGAAGTTGCCGGTATTGGCATTGCTATCGAGAAGGTATTCCAAGGTGGCGGCAAGATTTTCCGCGATCAGGGCTATGACGTGTATTCGCTGGCTATGATTGATCACTTTACCGATGACGGTGTGGTGTTCTCTAACGAAGTCACCCAGTAATCGCTCAATACGCTAAAAGGCGGGGTCAGGTAAGTTTTTACCCGACTCCGCCTTTTGTTCTAGGACGCTGCAACGGCCCGCGCGCGTCCTTGATCGATAACGCCCAGTCCCATGAGTTCGCTCAGGTTCTTCTCGAAGGCGTCATAAGGGATTTCTTCTTCGTATAGCTCTTCAAGACGACGGTGTAAATCCTGCGGGGTGCGCGGTGTTTCCAGCTCAAACCACAAATCTCCGGCGAAGAAAGAGACTTCGCTGAGCTGGGTTTCTTGCATGAGCAGAACACGGTCATCAATGCGGTACCCGCTTGTGTCAGCAGCACGCGCCAGTTCACCGTGAGCGGGCTTGGTGTTATCGGCGTAGGCAATGTCGATAGGTTCGCGAGCCTCGGTAGGCGTTGGTTCGTTCAAGAGTTTGACCAACAGCGGCAGAGACTCTGAAATCTCCGAGTACTCCAAACGCAACACACCGCCGCACGCCACAATCAGATCAATGAGCTTTTCAACGCCGCGGTCGGTAAAGCCAAGCCCAGAGGTCTGTGCAGAAATCTTCAGCAACGCATCCGCCAAGTGCACCTTCTTCAACACAGGAGCAGTGTAACCCTCGCTCTTATCGCGCGTTAGAATCACCATGGCAGTGAGCTTGAATTGCGCGTCAGGCTCTGGCAGGTTGAGACCCATTTTTTCCGGCGAAATCTGCTGCTTAGGACGCGCCGGGTCAGTAATCACCGACAGTGGCTTGAGGTAGGGAGTGACCGTACGGTCCTCATCTACGATGACGGTCTCATCGGTGAGGTAGGTAAACCGCTCCCCCAAAAAATGCGAAGCGGTGGTCTTGCCCGTACCCGACTCAGCAATCAACGCTACCGCACGCTTATTCTCAGCATTACCTAAAGCCGCGGCGTGGAACATCTGACGCTCACCGATCAGCCCGTGAATCATCATCACCGTAATCTGGGTGACGAGGCTTTCGTGAAACTGATCTTTTTCTCGATAGCGCAGGCGCTCTAATTCTGCGTATTCCTCGCGAGGATAAGCGGTGTGCTCATATTCTTCGGTATCTTCAACCAGAAGGTAGCGCGTGTTCTCATCGTCGAGGTTCACCTCAGCATCCTGAATAATCTCAGGGTGCAGGGCTTCCCACGATTGCGCAATTTCACGCGCAATCTCTTGCGCGTTCTTCATCCGCAAAACAACAGCGATATTTACGTTTGCTGGGCGCAGGCATACACCTACAGTCATATAAAAAATTACCTCTTCATCGCGTTGCTAGCGTTCTCTAGGAATCTGTCGCGATATCAGTTTTGTGAAAGTTCAGGTAGCTTCGGGACGCGGTGGGGCCGCGCTGTCCCTGGTAACGGTTGCCGTATGCACCGTCGCCGTAGGGGTGTTCTGTAGCGCTGGTGAGCTGGAAGAAGCACAGCTGTCCCACCTTAGAACCGGGCCACAGCATGATGGGCAGGGTTGCCATATTGGAAAGTTCTAGGGTGACGTGGCCAGAAAAGCCGGGGTCAATAAAGCCCGCGGTGGAGTGGGTCAGCAGTCCCAAGCGTCCAAGCGATGATTTGCCTTCAAGGCGAGCAGCAATATTATCGGGCAACGTCACTTTTTCGTAGGTTGCGCCCAACACGAACTCGCCAGGGTGCAGAATAAAGGGCTCATCGGGTGCTACCTCCACAAGGCGAGTCAGCTCAGACTGATCTTGTGAGGGGTCAATGTGAGCATACTTGTGGTTGTCAAAGAGCCTAAAGAAACGGTCAAGACGCACGTCAACGCTAGCCGGCTGAATCATTGCCGGGTCGAAAGGATCTAGCTGGATGCGTTCGTTCTCAATTTCTTGGCGGATATCGCGATCTGAAAATAGCACTCCTTAAACCTAACGCACACAAGGGGGTGCTTTACAGGGGATTTCCCATTTGGCGAGGAAAAAGCCTAAAATATTAGATGTTTGCGGCTGTAGCTCAATGGTAGAGCGCACGCTTCCCAAGCCTGATACGCGGGTTCGATTCCCGTCAGCCGCTCGCTAGCAAGGCTCTTGAGCGATGGCTCGAGAGCCTTTTTCTTTCCCTTGTGTTGCTACTGCGGCTTCCAGGGCTTCCTCTTTATTTGCATTTAGTTAGCATTGCAAATTACAGTGTGGGGTGTGACCTCATCGCATCATTTTCAACCCCACGACCTTGTCTTCACCTCAAGCGTCTTTGCGCGCCACGCCGCAAAACTCGCCGATGTAGGCGTCTCATCCGTCTCATGGCGCGTCATCGCAGCTATCAGCCGGCGCGGCCCGTTGCGCCCTCGCGAAATCGCATCCTTAGAGCAGGTTAGCCGCCCTACCGCCACCATTTTTCTTCAGAGACTCGAAAAAAAGGGGCTCCTCCAACGAGCCGTAGACCCCGAAGACTCACGGTCAGTACTTTTCGACCTCACAGACCAAGGACGCGAGGCACTGTCTACCTGGCGCGTATCCCTTGATGGCGCGCTAGCACCGCGTCTTCAAGAATTAAGCGAGAAAGACATCACAACCCTCATAGAGGCACAGAATCTGATGCAACGAATTATCGCTGAGGAAAACTAACCACCTTCAACCCCACGACGAAAGGGCCCTTTATCTTTCATGTCTAACCACAGCGCGCCCAGCATCAAAGAAGCATTCACCCAACCCACATCAGTGTGGGCTATCGCTTTTGCCGCCACAGTCTCGTTCATGGGCATCGGCCTTGTTGATCCCATTCTCCCTGCCATCAGCGTTGAACTACACGCCACGCCCGCGCAGGCGATGCTTTTGTTCACAAGCTACCTCTTTATCACCGCAATCGCCATGCTCTTTACCAGCTGGGTTGCCAGCCGCATCGGAACCCGCTCGACGCTTCTTACAGGCCTCGCACTCATAGTGATATTTGCGGGCCTAGCAGCATCTGCCGGTTCAGTAAACGGCATCATTGGCTACCGCGCCGGCTGGGGACTAGGCAATGCCCTGTTCATCTCAACAGCCCTCTCGGCCATCGTTGGAGCAACAGCCGGGCCCAGCGCCGGCGCCATCATGCTCTACGAAACCGCCCTAGGCGTAGGCATGGCCATCGGCCCGCTCTTGGGTGGGCTACTCGGGTCCATATCTTGGCGCGCGCCTTTCATCGGCACAGCAACCCTCATGGCTATCGGTTTCATCGCAATCCTTAGCATGCTCACGCCCGAGAAAAAACCAGCGCCGGTGCATCCTTTAGCGGCAATTCACGGACTCAAAGACCCCGCTCTACGAACCCTGTCCGCCACCTCAATTTTCTACAACTTCGCTTTCTTTATCTTGCTCGCATACTCACCCTTTCCACTAGAGGCAGCGGGCAAAGCTCGCGGCATCCACGTTGGCGCCATGGGAATCGGCTGGGTTTTCTTCGGCTGGGGCCTAGCACTTGCCATCACATCAGTGATTGTTGCACCCGTGCTCACCCGAAAGCTCGGCTTAATTCGCACACTCTTGAGCACCCTGGCGGGCCTCACCGTGCTCATGGTTCTACTGGCAGTTTTCCACGCATCCTTTACCGCCGTCATCGTGCTTATCATCTGCGGCGGCCTATTCTTAGGCGTCATGAACACCGCTCTCACAGAGACCGTCATGGAAGCCACCGCACTCCCCCGCAGCATCGCCAGCTCAGCATACTCAGGTGTGCGATTCTTCGGCGGCGCCATCGCACCTGCCGTAGCAGGACCACTCGCCGCATCCGCTGGCGCAGCGTCCCCCTACATCCTGGCGGCACTCAGCCTAATCGTCAGCGCTGTCATGCTGGTCCTCGGACGCCAAACCCTGCACCGCGTGACGCGCCCGCACCTGCCTGCAACAGACGAAGCAGAGGCAATCGCAGCTGGTGACCGATAAAACAAAGATCAGCCAGAACACACAACGAGAGGCGCTTTCTTCGAATAGAAAGCGCCCCTCGTTATATCCGCCTCTGCCCACAAAACCGTAGCCTCAGGTACACAGAAGCCGTGTACATCTCCGCCAGAAACAGTTTCAGCAAGCAGTCCCTCTCGGTCGGTTCGCTTCGCTCACAGACCGATTCATGCCAACCCCAATGCCAGCTCGCTGAAACTTTTTCTGTCGTCGCCATGCGTTGAAAACCAGTTAGTGGAAAGCGTTAGCCCAGCCGTTGTCCTTGGTAATAACTTTGCTAGCGGCACCCGATGTCACTGTAATGTTCTGCGTGTAGTGGTAGGTGGCAGTAGGTAGCGCACCCGGCTGACACGAGGAGACAAAGTTCATGAAGCTGGTGCTGGGCATCGTCCAGCTAGTTCCAGTGAAGATAATTGCGCAGGTGTAAGTGGTGACGTATTCGTAGAAAGTGTAGCCGTTGCGCACTTGGGAAGCACCGGTAGCTGTGGGAACAGACCAGCAGGTTGAACCGCCCGTTACACGAGAGAAAGTTGTTCCCTTCGCTACCGGCAGCCAGACGTGCGTAGCTAAATTTGAGAGCTTATAGGTGGATTTGAGGTTGTTAACGGTCAGGTAAGAGTTCTGTGATGTGAGCTCTTGGATATACACGCGGTCGTGATAGCTACAAGCGCTCACAGACTCTCGCAAGAAATACGTGGATGACGTCAGAGTCGCAAAAATAGTAGATGCCGCATACACGGGTGTTGCTGCGGTAGCGATTACCACAGGAGCTGCCTACGCTACACCGCGAGCAAGGTGGCGTCGGCTCACCTTTGATTGATTATTCATTTATCCCCATACAATGAAAATACTGTTCGGTAATAAATCCACATTTTTACAGCAATCACCACGCAAGCCCCTCCCCACAGGCTTCTCAATAGTGGATTTACTGTAAATTGCTGAGTCAACCAAACCGAATTAAGAATTTTAAAACCTAAAATTCAGAATAAAACTATACACCCATTTTTTAGCCTTCATTCACGCAACCCACATAATGATAGAAAGAATGAAAAACTCAAAAATTGAGCACTCTTAAAATGATGAGGCTATTCGCCATCCTGATAACTCATCAATGCCCTCACTACCTGATAGCTCTTTTCAAAAGAGCTCAGCGGCAAGAACTCACAGTTTGAGTGAAAGTTATGCGCACCGGTAAAGAAGTTCGGGGTAAAGATTCCCTGGCTTGAAAGCCACGAGCCGTCGGTACCGCCGCGCATGGAAAGGTCAATTGGCTCAATCTCTAGCTCGGCAAAAGCATCGCGCAACCGCTGAGTTGCCACGACATTCTCATTAGTTTTCGCATCCTCAATGTTGCTGTAAATATCGCTGATATCAATATTTACCTGCGCACGCGGATTCTCTTCTTGAAGTCGCATCGCGCTCTCAAGAAGATACTGCTTTTTGCGCTCCTACCCCGCACGGTTGTGATCGCGGATGCTGATATCGATAGTTGCTGTCGACGGGTTACCCGTCATGCCGTTCACCCGCAGGTAGCCTTCGCGTCCTTCGGTGCGCTCGGGCGTCTGGTTGCGGTCTAGTTGTACCACGAAGTCGTATGCCAGCAAGATGGGGTTGACCAAAATATTCTTGGCGTTCATCGGATGCGCCGTCATACCCTGGATCGCAATATGCGCGTGGCCCGCGTTGAAAGTTGCCTCAACGATTTCACCCAGTTCGCAGAAGTCGAGAGTGAAGGCGTAGTCCACGGGAAAACGCGCGAGGTCCATAGTGCGCACGCCGAGCAGGCCGATTTCTTCATCGGGCACAAAGGAGAGGTAGATATCGCCGTGGGGTTCTGCTTCATCGGGGTCGGCAGCGTCGGCGGCCAGCAGGCGCACAGCAGCTTCCATGACAGAGGCCACTCCGGCTTTGTCATCGGCGCCGAGCACACTGGTTCCGTCGGTTACTAGGATGCGGTCGCCCACATAGCGCGCAATGGCGGGGTGCTCGCTTTCTCGCAACCATATATCGCGTGTCTAGTTCAGGCAGATGTCTCCGCCGGTTTAACCAATAACCCGTGCATGCACGTCCGGCGAGAGACTGACGTCTACTGTATCGAGGTGCGTGCAAAAACCAAGGGCGGGGGCTTTTTGCCCCTCAGGCAGATTCGAGGGAATGAGAGCGGTCAGCACGCACGTTTCGCTCAGGTGTACATCCGATGCGCCGGCTTCAGTCAATTCATCACGCAGTAACCGGGCGAGCTCCCACTGGCCGGGACTGGTCGGAATACCGCTGGCGGACGCGTCGCTTTGGCTACTGATGGCTGAGTACCTCAAAAAACGGTGGGCAAGGGCGTCCTGAACTTCGGTGCGTGTGAAAGTGACCATCCACAAATTCTAAAGCGCGCAGATGTGTCTCAGCGATAGACTAAAAGAAGATTTCATTGTTTGTGCGATTGGTAGTTTTGTGTCCCCCCTCCTTATTGTTTCGCTCATTTGTAGCGTGACGTTGCTGGTAAGTGGCGTTGCTAAGGCACGTGATTATGTGCCGACAGCAACCGCTATTTTTAATCTGAAAATTGATAAGTGGTTGCCGATTCGCGTGAAGACTGCCGCGAAGATCTTGCCCTGGGCAGAGATCGCTCTCGGCGTCTCTTTGCTGATTTTGCCCGGTATTTTTCAGGTTCTCGCCGCTGTTGTTACGCTGGTTCTTTTTGTTTTTTATTGGGTGGTTATCGCCCGTGCGTTGATGTCTGGTAATGATGCCAGCTGTAACTGTTTTGGTGGAGCTTCTACGGCACCTATTTCGCGGTGGACGCTGGCTCGCAATACTGCCCTGGTATTGGCAGCTGTGGTGACGGTGGCGGGTGCTCTGGCATTCGACGTACCCGCGTTGGCCCTGTTCTTCGCTCTTGACGCCCGTGACTGGTTCTGGCTGCTGGGCGCGGCACTCGCGGTGGCTACACTGTGGTTTATTCACCGTGCCGATGCTTCTCCCGCTACCGCGGCTCAGACTTCTTCAGCTGTTGGTTCATCCCGCGTTGCCGCGTCCGCGACTTCTACGCCTTCTACAGCAAACGCGGGTAGCACCGCCGATGTTGAAGATTCCAACGGTGCCACAGGCGCTGTGCTCGATGAGGCGCAAGAACTCGACGATTACGTTCGCCTGCCTATTCCTTTTGGAGCTTTGAAAACGCGCAGTGGTAGCGTGCATAACCTGCGCGAGCTAGCGAGTTCGCAGGCACGCCTCCTGCTGTGGGTCTCCCCTACCTGCGGCCCGTGTATTGATGTTATTGAGCAGATTCCCACCTGGCACGAGAAACTTCCGATGCTCGGTGTGCACCCTGTCGTTGCCAGCGAAGAGTTCATTGATCAGATGAATCTGCCCGCTCACATTACCGTGTTTGTTGATGAAGGCTACGCGACGCAGGCGTCCTTCGGTAACGGCACTCCTATGGCTATCGCATTGGGTGTTGACGGCCTCATGGCAGGTGGCCCCGTGTTTGGTTCGGGCAGCGTCAAAGAGTTCATGCGCGATCTCATGTTTGAGTTCGATATCGAAGAGAACAAGGAGTAAGCAGTGGTTGATAAGTCCCTGTGGCAACTGAAAATTGAGCAGGATCCCTCGCATTCGCAGTGGTACATTCAGCGTTTTGAGACCATGCGCGCCAACGGCCAGGATTTGTGGGGTGAGGCTCGCATGATTGATGCTATGGTCCAACGCGGCTCGCGTATTTTGGATGCTGGCGCTGGCGCCGGGCGCATCGGCGATTATCTGCAGCATGCGGGGCACACGGTGACGGGCGTTGATATTGACCCTGCACTGGTTGAGGCGTCGCAGGCTTTGAATCCTGATGTCACGTGGTTGCAGGGCGATTTGACGCTGCTGCCCGAGGTTCTGGATGTGAGCGCTCAGTTCGATGCGATTGTGTGCGCCGGCAATGTGGTTGGGTTCTTGGCGCCGTCTACTCGCACGCGCGTCCTTGCTAACTTTGCTTCTGTTTTGGCAGAGGGCGGACGCGCCGTGGTGGGTTTCGGTGCTGGCCGCGGTTATTCGTTTGATGATTTCTTTGCGGACGCTGAGCATGCCGGTCTACAGGTGCAGGGCAAGTTCTCAACGTGGGAGCTGCACCCGTTCGCTGAGGATTCCACATTCCTCGTGGCTGTGTTGGCAAAAGCTTAACTTCCCGCAGACACAAAGTGGCCCCTATTTTCAGTGAAAATAGGGGCCACTTTTGAGCTTAAGCCAGTTCTACGGAATCAGGTGGTACTGGCGCAGTACGTCATCGGGAACCAAGAATCCCAGCGCGATTGCCAGAATAACGATGGCGGTTACTACCGCGATCAGCGCGCTACGCCAACCCGGGTGTAGCTCATTGAAAGTTACAAGACCGGGCCACACTTTCGCCATTTGCGTCACGTTAATTTTGGGGTAAACCGTGGTCTGCGGTGCAATGTCAGAGGCAATGGTGCGCAGGTTTTTCGCGTCCCAAATGCGGCCGTCAAGACGCAAAATACGCTTGCGTTTGTCATTGATAGCCCACATGGCTGGCACGCCTTTAGAGATAAATTTTGCACCCTGCTCTTCTTGCTTGACTACCTTTTTAGGGGTGAGGCGCTCAGCGAAAACAGTGTGTTCAATATTCGCAAGCGGCACCGCCTGCCAGCCAAACATTTTGCCGCGCAGAATATGGGTATTAGTGCGCACCACGATAGCGGGCTTCAAGAACGAGTAGACCGCGAAGAAGGTGCCCACCAGAATGAGCAAGAGAATCATCATGAACGGAAGCAGCGGACGCTTGTAGAGAATGAACGCAATGATGCCTGCCGCCAGCAGAATGGGCGGGAAGGCAGCCATCAGGCGTCGCCCGTAGGAGTTCATGCGCGGGTGATAGATCGCGGTAACATCGCCGTATTTATCTGGAACCTGGTGTGCGTGTTCAGCCATAGATAACACTGTAGCGGGCATCCGTAAATTTCGTCCGCAGTTAAGCGCACAGGGCACACGTGAGTTAAATTAAAAGGATGCGCAAATTCTCCAGTGTTGACCGTGTTTTGGCGGGGTGGGCTATCGGCATGTGCTGTGCCGTGGTGCTTGCTCTGGTGTCTTTGGACGTCATTAACCGGCTGGTGTACGGCCCGACGGGTGAGGTTCGCGCGTATTTTCAGGCGTTGAAGGACGGCGATGGTTCGCGTGCGCTGGGTATTTTGAACGCGTCGGTGCCTGAGAAGAGCGGAGCTGCGATGCTGGACGGGTCTGCGCTGGCTACGTCCGTTGATACGCTCAAGGATTTAGAGCTATCTACTGAAGAAATTGATGGTGACCACGCCACGGTGAGAGCCAGCTACACGCTTGATGGAGAAGCGCAGAGCACCGATTTTCCTTTGCATAAGGTGGGTTCGCACTGGGGTGTTTTTGATGTGTGGGCAATGGACGATTCCGAACTGCCCATTGTTGAGGTCACCGCACCGGGAGTTACCGGTGCGACCTTGAATAACACTAAGGTGTCGGTGCCTGCCGGCGACCGTGATTTCGCGGTGTTTTACCCGGGAACCTACACCAGCGCCTACGAGTCGGCGCTCTTTAGCGCGCAACCGCAGCACACGAGCGTCCTGAATGCTGATGACCAGAAGAAGAAGCTGAAGCTCTCGCTTAAGGCATCTGAGGCAGCTACGAACAGTATTACCAGCAGTGTTCAGCAGCATCTTGATGCGTGCATTACGCAGAACACTCTTTACCCGGCGGGTTGTCCATTTGAGTACCCGTTTGCGGGGCGCGTGAATGGGGATGTCACGTGGAGCGTCAAGAAGTACCCCGAAACACAGGTGAGCGCGAGCAAGAAGGGAACCTGGGCGTATAAGGATTCTGCGGGTACAGCCCATGTTTCGTTCACTCAGATTGATTTGTACACGGGCAAAACGTCAAAGGTCGAGAAGGACGTGCCGTTCACCTATAAGGCTGACCTTGATGTTGACGGCGATACGGTAACGGTTACACCGAAAATCTCTTAACCGATAAAAATCTAGCCCGACTGTTCTGCAAGTCCCTGACCGCCCGGGCTAGATTTATGTTCTTGATGTTTCTCGGAATTAATTAACCCCGCGCAAATCCAGCACCAGCTCAGACTCATCACTGTCATCACCAGTGACAACTACGGGAATGCCCCAGTCCTGCTGGTACAGGTGGCAGGCTGCATGGTCAGGAATCTCGCCGCCAGGCTCGCCATCGCACGCCGCAGCTCGCGCAGTAATGTGCAGTACCGCGTCCTTAACCTCGGGGTTAAGCGTCAGCGAACGCGTCAGCCCCTGGCTTGTTCCAGCGCCCTCGACAATAAAGTTCTCTGGTGTTGATGAAATCTTGAGCTGCGTGGGATCGCCCCAGCGAGTATCAAGCTTCTGTCCCTTGGGCGCGCTAAACCGAGCAATAAATTCCAAGCTCTCCCCGCGCAGGCGCGTTGCCGGGCGAGCAGTTTGAGAGGCACCCTCGTCCACGCGCTGTAGCTTCTCGGGAATAGCGACGCGGGTAAGCTGGTGCGCGTTAGCTTCCACCACAATCAAGCGGGCGCCGTCATCGGTTGTTTCTACCAGGATGTCGGAAGGCTCTTCAAGACCGCGAGCCAGCGTTGAAAGCTCCCCGGTTTCTTCGCTGTAATGGCGAATCGCGCCGTTATAGGTATCGGCAATCGCAATGGAGCCGTCGGGCAGCTGAGCCAGTCCCAGGCAGTGTTGCATACGGGCGTCCTCACGTGAACCATCGACAAAGCCGAAGTCGAAAAGACCGATGCCCACGGGGCTGGTCACCTGCACGCCGGTTTCAGCGAAGGTAATTTTGCGCAGCGCGGATGTTTCAGAATCAGCTACCCACAGTGAGCCATCAGTTGCCTCAATCAGGCCTGAGGACTGCGCGAACCAGGATTCTTCGACAGCGCCGTCCTTGAGACCTTCAGCGCCGGTACCTGCAAAAACAGCGAGTTGTCCGCTCACAGGGTCAAAGCTGAACAGCTGGTGGGTTCCAGCCATCGCGATAATAAGGGCGTTCGTTTGGCGAGAGTAGACAACGTCCCACGGCGATGAAAGCGCAACGCTCAGAGGATCAGCACCCTCAGCAATAAAGTTCGGGTCGGCATTTCGCGCGTTTTCGCCGTCAATCAGACGCTGTACACCGCTACCAGCCACGGTTGCTACGTCGCCGGTGGCAAGGTTCAAGGAGCGTAAACGGTGATTCACAGAATCAGCGATAATGACGTCGTAGCCCAGCTTCTCACGTAGCTCTGCCGGCAATAGTGCAAGCCCCTGAGGCTCGTTAAACTGAGCAGTTTCAGCGGTGCCATCGCTGTAGCCTTTAGTACCGGAGCCAAACGTTGTCACCGCGGTTTCAAGGTCTTCTTGAACCTGCACCAGACGATGACGCGCGGTATCAGTCACCAAATATGTCGTTGCCCCGCCACCAAATTCTACTGGTAGCTCCAGTGCTTTACCGGGGAAAGCGAAGGTTCCCTCGGGCTTAGGACGCGGCACGTACGGTCCGTTGCCGCGGTGCAAGGTGCCCTTGGCATCATGTTCTTCAACGAGCTCTCGTACCAATGAGACCAGACCCTGAACGTGCCCCTCCCCCGAAAGATGCGCGACAATGTAGCCCTCAGGGTCAATAACCACCAGGGTAGGCCAAGCACGAGCCGTATACGCCTGCCACGTTTCAAGATTGGGATCATCCAGCACGGGGTGCGTAATGTCGTAGCGATCAACCGCCGCAGCGAGTGCATCCCGATCAGCTTCGTGCTCAAACTTAGGCGAGTGCACACCAACCGTCACCAGAACATCAGAGAACTCTTCTTCTAAGGGACGCAGCTCATCAAGCACGTGCAGGCAGTTCATGCAGCAGAAAGTCCAAAAATCCAGAATGACGATTTTGCCGCGGAGTTTCTCCAAGCTCAGCTGCGCATCACCGGTGTTGAGCCAGCCGCGTCCAACAAGTTCGGACGCGCGCACGCGAGCAGTCTGACGGATATTCTCGGCTGAGGTTTCGTAAGACATGAAGTAAGAACTTTCTGCTGTAAGGTCTACCCTGTGTAGGGCTGAGGATTCCAACCCAGACTAACAATTCGTGCTTCTGCAAGCCCGTTTGTTTCGATGTGGGCGATAAGTGAAGACTTCGTGACTTTTAGGCGTAATATTTCGTAGGAATTATTTCAAAGATTAATGAGTTCTTATCGTGCAGTGGCAACACAGCCGTCGACGGTAAAACATGCACTTTCAATGAAAGGTCGCGTAGTGATTGATACTCAATCGCGTTCTGCAGTTTCAGCGCAGAACACTGAGCCTCAGCTGAAGAAAACGCTGAAGGCTCGTCATCTCTCAATGATCGCTATGGGCGGTGCAATCGGTGCTGGTCTGCTGGTGGGCTCATCAACGGCTATCGCAACTGCTGGCCCCGCGGTGATTTTGACCTATCTTATTGCCGGTCTTGTTCTCTTTGTGGTGATGCGTATGCTCGGCGAGCTCGCCTCCCTATCACCCGAAACGGGCTCATTTTCTACCTACGCCTACCGCTACATCGCGCCGTGGGCTGGATTCACAGTTGGCTGGTTGTACTGGTGGTTTTGGGCGGTCACTGCCGCTATCGAGGCAACCGCCGCCGCCGTCATTATCACCGGCTGGTTGCCAGGCCTCTCTCAGTGGGTGGTTGCAGCCGCCCTCATGGTATTTTTTGGGGCCGCTAATCTTTTGTCCGTGAAGTCCTACGGTGAAGCCGAATTCTGGTTCTCATCCATCAAAATTGCCGCGATTTCGACCGTCATGATCATCGGCGTCGTTGCCCTAGCAGGCGGTTTTCCCGTCACACACGCGTCCTTCACCAACCTCACCGTAGGAGGCGGATTCTTTGCCCACGGTATCGGTGGCGTCTTCACCGCTCTGCTGGCAGTTATTTTCTCCATGTTTGGCGCGGAAATAGCAACCATCGCCGCCGGTGAGTCTGAGAACCCCCGCGAAGCGGTAATCAAAGCCGTGAACTCCGTGGTTTTCCGCATCCTACTCTTCTTTGTGGGAGCTGTAGCCATTACGATTACCGTCGTGCCGTGGACGTCCATTACCCCCGGAATCTCCCCCTTTGTCACCATGTTGCAGTCGCTACATATCCCCTACGTTTCGACGGTTATGAGCATCGTGGTACTCACCGCGCTGCTGTCTTGTCTGAACGCCTCCATCTATTCATCGTCGCGCATGGTGTATTCGATGTCGCTGATCAAGGACGCGCCTGCCTCCTTCAGCGCCGTCTCGCGGGCGGGATCGCCCCGCGTGGCTGTGTTAGCCACCGCTGTCGTTGGTCTTGCCGCCACCATGTTGAACTACTTCATGCCGGAGCAGGTTTTCTCATTCTTGGTCAATACCACCGGTGCGGTCGGTATTTTTGTGTGGCTCATTATCGCGGTGTCGCACCTGCGTAGCCGTCGCATCCACCCGCTGTCAGAACAGGATGCCGGTGAGGTTTTGCGCGTACGCACCTACCCGTACATTAACTGGGCGCTCATTGTGTTCTTGGTGGGACTCTTGATTTTCATGGGCGTCACCGAGACCCACCGCCAAGAAGTGCTGATCTCAACGGGTGTGGCTGCCGTCGTCGCGCTGGTGGGAGTGCTGAGGCACCGCTAAGCCCCAGCCGCTATCCGCGAGGGGTCAGGTACCGTTCAAAAACTAGGGTTCTTTGAACGATACCTGACCCCTCGCGTGCGTCTAAAACCTATCGACGCTCATCCCGTTCAGCGTACTGCGCGAACATCTCGTTGTAGGCGTTCAGTTCAGCATCGCCATCGCGATCTGCCTGACGGTCCAGACGCTTGGACAGTTTCTTATCCGCCGCTGCCCACTGGATAGCAACAATAATTGCGACCACCATGGTGGGAATTTCACCCATGCCCCACATAATCGCGCCGCCCAGTTGCTGGTCTTCCAGCGCGGTGCCGCCCCACGTGCGTCCGAGATTACCGAACCAGGACGCCAGTAGCAGTGCCTTGCCGTGCATAATCGCAATGCCCACAAAGGCGTGATAACCCAGCGTCACAATCAGCAGAACTAAACGCATGGGGTACGCAGGACGGTGCGGGATAGGGTCAATGCCGATGAGGACCAGCACAAAGAGGTAGCCGGTGAGCAAGAAGTGAATCAGCATGAATTCGTGGCCCACGTGGTAGCGCATTGAGATGCCAAACAGCGGGGTGAAGTACATGATGATCAGAGATCCCGCGAAGTTCATACCGGCGAAAATCGGGTTAGTAATAACCTTTGACCAGGTGGAATGTACAAGACGCAAAATCCATTCACGAGGTCCGCGGGTGCCGTCCTGGCGCGGTTCAAGTGCGCGAAGTAGCAGCGTAATCGGTGCGCCCATGACTAGGAAGGTCGGGATAATCATGGTCAACGACATGTGCTCCACCATGTGCGCTGAGAACAGCACCTGCGAGTAGACCGCCAGCGATCCCGAGGTCACAAAGTGCAGCAGGAAGAGCCCCACCAGCCATGACGCGGTGCGCAGGATACTCCACGTGCCGCCCACACGCTTGACGCGCGCGAACGCCCAGAGGTAAACAAATGCCAAGAAAATAATGAGAGCTACCCAGAACCAGTCGATACGCCACTGGGTGAACCATTCTGCAACGTGCGGCTCCGGCGGCATTTCGTAGTCGGTGATGATGCGTACCGGAGACGCGTCCACCGGCAATTCTTCGGGCTTAGGTGGAGCGGTGCGCGAGAGCGAAACAGCTAAGCCCATCACGCCACCCATAATGATTAGCTCCGCGATAATTGCCTGCCAAACGCCGGCGAGACCAGAAACCTTCCCGGTTTCCATCTGCGGAATCAGACGCAGACGATGAGTTGCACCAATCGCACCCAACACCAGGGTAAGGGCGAGCTTAAGAATCAGCAGGGTGCCGTAAGCAGTGGCAAGGTTAGCCCACGAGTACATGCGCAAATCACCGTTGATAATGCCCGAAATTGTTACCAGCACAAAGCTGAACAGAGCAACCATTGAGTAGCGTTTGAGAACCGCGACGGCCATCGGTGCACGGCGTGAGGATGCGGTTTTTTCACCGCGCGCGCTTTCGGCGACGGTGCCGGTGCCAGCGTCCTTACCGGAGATACTGCGAGCAATAAACGCCAGCGCAATCAGCCCACCGCACCACAGGCTCACACCCAAAACGTGCAGGCCCAGCGAGTTGACCGCCGCCATGTGGTCGTCGCCGCCTGATGAGTGACCGGTCAGCGCCAGCGTCACGATGCCCAGTAGGGACAATCCGCAAGTCACTAGCAGGCCTGTCAGCGAGCGCACCGCAAAGGTCAGGGTAGAGACAACCGCCGCAACAATGACGGTGGTTGCCTGCGCCTGACCTGCGGTAATGGTGGTGATATAGCTGACGAGCTCGTCGGTGTAAGAATTAGAGGTGCTGACGCCGCGTCCTGAAATTTCAGCGTACGAGAGCACGAGCTGGGCGATTGCCGCAAGCGTCCACACCACGGATGCTGCCGAGGCTAGAGTCATCAGCCGCGTGAAACCTGGGTATTCGTCGCGGCCGATGTTCTTGAGGCGTTGCTCTTTGTTGTAGGCGTGAGCCATGTTGTAGGATGCGCGTCGGCGGGTGTCATCGGCAAAGCGCGGCACAATGCCGATAGCAAAAACCAGCGAACCGATGACTGTCGCCATCGCAAAGTTCTCAATGATTTCTGCAATCGGCAGCAGCCAGCGCACTACCGGGCCGGCATCGGCTAGTTCGGTGCCAGCGTTCGCGCCGGTCACCACAAAAGAAACCGCTAAGAATACAAGTGCGGCAAGCGGAAACGACCACACCCACAGCGGTGACAGTGTTTTAGCAGGTGCTACTGATGTACTCATGCGTGTTCCTTGTGGTGGTGATGTTAGCTAAAAAGCGCTTGGCCGATGAACTGGTCTTCACGGCATCCGGCGGGGATGGCAAAGACAGCTGAGCCAATAGGAGTAGTCCATGTATTGAGCATATCTAACTCCGCAAGGCGTTGCTGAATGGGCACAAACTGCTGGATGGGATCCGCTTGGTATGAGCAGAAAATCAGGCCCGTTTGTGAGATACCGCCGGTGATATCCCCGTGTTGCGAGATGCCGCTGGCGTGGCTGACCGGCAAATCATAGTTGTAGGGGCGGCGCAGGATGCGTTCGACCTCTTTTTCTGGGGCAGCACGGCGAATATGGGCGTAGGGTGCGATAACGGTAAGGCCCAGCTCGTTGGTGGCGCCAAGGTCGGCAACGTCGTGCTCGTTGGTGCCCGTGAGTGGTGCACCGTTTGAGAGCTTGCGCCCCACAGCGTCCTCGCGTGCTGGTCTGTCCGATAAATCCCAGGTGTCCATGTTCATGTGGATGCGTCGAATCACTAACGATGTACCGCCCGGCTCCCATGCCTGCACGCCTTCAAGATTCTGGCCCCACACATACTGGTTCATGGTGTCATCAGCGCTGGTGGGGTTGATTGTCCCATCAATCTGGCCGAACAGGTTACGGGTGGTTTCTCCCGGGTTCTCGCTACCGTACGAGCGTCGAAAGCCTTCTTGCACCCAGCGGATAGAGCCGAACGAGCGCAGACCTTTAAGCAGGGCACGCTGCGCGTGTGCGAGCGTCACGCGGTCATCGGCACACAGCTGAAGTAAAAGATCACCGTCGTTCCACGCATCGTCTAGCCTGTCGATCTGTTTGAAGGCGGGAAGCGGTTTCAGCCAGTCAGGTTTTTTCTCCGGCGCCACAATGTCGAAGATGCGTTCACCAAAGCCGACAGTAACCGTCAGGTTAGCTGGCACAGCCGCTAACTCGGGTTCTTGGTCCACGATAGGCGCTTGACCGGCAGTGAGCTGGGTAGCGTCTTGGGTGAGGATTCTCAGCAGGCGTGCGACAGCGTCCTTAGTGGTATTTTCCGCTAAGTCAAAAGCAATAAATTGCCCGTATGCCGGTGGCGGTGTGTCAATTCCAGCCTGCTTATCGCCGTAAAATCCCACCGTGGCGGTCGAAAGATTCGGCGTATATTCAGGGGATTGGGAGGACGCGTAGGCGTACGCTGACCCCGCGCCGGCAACTACTCCTGCACCAGCTCCTAGACCCGCCGCGATGGCGGTCCGTCTACTCCAGCCAGTGGGGGTTTGCTCCCCCGCTGCTGGTGTTACCCGGGGTAAAGAGCTGTCGTCGGGTAGCTTTTGTGTATCGTGCGCCTGCCGAGAATCACTCATCTCATTCACACCTTAGTGAGAGTGGCACTCGGGCAGTGCTGACTCGCTGGCAGAAGCTGAATGCGACATCGCAGAGTGGTCCATGGATGAATGATCCATGTTCTCCATATCGCCCATCTCCTGGTCACTGTGTTCAGCTGACTCCGATGCAGTAGCCGATGCACTCTCACCGGGGGCGTATTTCTCTTGAGCGCCCTGGTAATCGCGCACCTCAAAAGTGAAAGTCTGCGATGAGCCGTCCTCGAGCTTCACGGTAATCTCAGCATTGTTGCCGGTTTTCAGCGAGCATCCTACGTTCATGAGCATAATGTGGTCGCCACCGGGCGCCAGTTCGTGGCTGGCACCGGGTTCGATGGTGAAGCCGTCTGTTGCTTCTTTCATCTGCGAGGTGCCCGTATTGGGATCAATTTCAGTCACGTGCAACTGCACGTCGTCAGAGATATCGGTGGTGGCGCCGGTGATTTTAACCGGCTGGTCGCTATTGTTGGTGACAGTGCCAAATGCCGCCGTCATACCGTTGTCTGCGGCTTTAATCCACGGCTGAGAAATGCTCAACGCGCCTTCAGATGAGGCGCTGACAGAAGCGCTAGAATCCCCTGCGTTAGTGGATTGGTCCGCCGCCGAGCAACCGCTCAGGGCAAGAACAGACAGGGACGCTACCGCCATGAAGGCACGCAAAGATGAAGTTTTCAAGAGTGTGTTCCTTTTATGAAAAATGTTGTGTTTAACGCTTGCGGTTCTTAGCCAAGACGGTTGCCAGCACGCCCAGAACAGCAAGTGCTGCTACCGCGAAGATGCCGATGTTCAGCGGGGTGAAGCCGGTCTTCGCATCCGCGTTTTCGGATGCTGCTTCGGCAGGTGCTGCAGTTTCTGAGGGCTGCGCTGAGGAACCTGCCTGTGCACCGTTACCAACAGTGAACTTGTACTCGCCCTGAATGGGGTGACCGTCAGATGAAACGACGCGCCAGGTCACCGTGTAGGTCTCATCGGTTGCGTCACTCGACTTAATGTTCTGAACGACGTCGCGTCCTTCAGTTTTCGCGTCGCCGTCGCTTACCACGTCACCGGCTGAGTTCGTCACACGAACTTCGTTACCGATTTCCATGATCTCTGCACTGTAGGTCAGGGTGATTTCTTGCGGGGTGCTCTGCAATGACGCGTCCGCAGCCGGATCGGATGACACCAGCTCGTCGTGTGCCTGTGCAGGGCTCATGCCCAGCAATGCGAAAAAAGCGAAGAAAAGAGCAAGCAAGATGTTACGGGGTTTAGTCTGTGAAGACATCACAATTTATCCTTATAGAGTTGAAAATGAGTGGGTTACAAAAGGTCCGCAAGGAACGGGCGGCCCTCTGCTTCCACAGGCTTTCACTAAAAGATAAAGACGAGATGTCGGCGCATAATCGATGCACAGACGGATAACCTTGGCAGGTATACGTAGCTGCACGGTAACAAGCTGCCACAGTCGCTCAATGGACGCGCTAGCAAGGTGCGCGCAACGTATCAGAGCTTGCTCGCCACGGCTCAGCACCGCAAAGGTGAGAACGGCTGCCACAAGGTGGCTAGCCCACATGCCCCATGATGCCGGTTCGTGAGCAACGGTAACGACATTCAGCTGCTGAACCGCAGCATGATGCGCGTGCCCGGCCCCGGCGACAGAACTCAGATGAGCGCCGTGATGCCCCGAGAAAATCAGGTGGTAAATCCCCTGAGATGCAGCAACCGCAAGCGCCAAGGGCAGGCGTCCTAGCCCGCGTCCAGCAATAAACACGCTAACCATCGCAGACAGCGAAGTACACAAAGCCCACACAAGCGGATGCGGAAGCTCACCGCCTGCCAGACCGTGCGAGGCAGCACCCAGCATGGTCGCGCAGGTAGCAACCGTCCAACCACGCACCAGAGCAACAACGCGCGATACAGCCACGGTGATACTCCTTTACAGCGGGTTGGATGCGTTCATCACGCAGGACAGATACACACCATTCTACAGCGTCTGCTCACCGCATAAGATCCAACTTTTAAACAAAAAAGTCGCCTCACCAACGATGGTGAAGCGACTTTTTACGAGGGAATCCCCGTTAGAGCTTAGAATCTCAAAGAATTACTTCTTTGAAACAGCAGCTTTCAGCTTTGAACCAGCGGTCAGCTTAACGCCGTGACCTGCCGGAATCTGAATGGTTTCGCCGGTCTGAGGGTTGCGGCCGGTGCGTGCTGCACGGTCAGTGCGCTCGATTGCCATCCAACCGGGGATGGTGATCTTTTCGCCCTGAGCAACTGAAGACTCGAAAACCTGGAACAGTGCGTCGAGCACACCGTTTACTGCTGCCTGGCTGGTGCCAGCCTTGTCTGCAACCTCTGCAACGAGTTCGCTACGGTTCTTAGCCATTAGATGTCCCTCCTGAGACGTAATACATGAGGTGAGGTTTTTAGCTTAGCAAACCTCACGTCACAATTTACCAGCTTGACTTGGTGATGCCGGGAAGCTCGCCGCGGTGCGCCATGTTACGGAAGCGAACACGTGAGATACCGAACTTCTGGAAGGTACCACGGGGACGACCGTCGATCTGGTCACGGTTGCGTACGCGAACGGGTGAAGCGTTGCGGGGAAGCTTCTGCAAGCCTACGCGCGCTGCTTCGCGCTCCTCGGGTGACGCGTTTTCGTCGATGAGGGTCTTCTTGAGCTGTTCGCGCTTTTCAGCGTAGCGAGCAACGATGACCTTGCGCTGCTCGTTGCGAGCGATCTTTGACTTCTTAGCCATTGTTTAGCGCTCCTCTCGGAAGTCAACGTGCTTGCGCACTACGGGATCGTACTTCTTGAGAACCATACGATCAGGGTTGTTACGGCGGTTCTTACGGGTTACATAGGTGTAACCGGTGCCCGCAGTGGACTTGAGCTTGATGATAGGACGAACGTCCTTAGTCTTTGAAGCCATGCTTAGATCTTCTCCCCGCGTGCGATGATTTCAGCTACAACTGCATCGATGCCACGAGCGTCAATTACCTTGATGCCCTTAGCTGATACGTTGAGGGTTACGTTGCGACGAAGTGAAGGTACGTAGTACTTCTTCTTCTGTACGTTCGGGTCAAAACGACGCTTGTTGCGACGGTGTGAGTGCGAGATGCTGTGTCCAAAGCCGGGAACAGCTCCGGTCACCTGGCAGACAGCTGCCATAGTAGTCTCCTCCAAATGTTGACGAAATGACGGTACGCAGTGTGCTTTTTAAACCGGTAAGCGGCCGGTAAAAAACAGTGAAGGCGTCCCGCCACCAAGGTAGAGCACCGGGTTATTCTCCAAGGCTAGAGTGTCTAGAATCTGTCAATTCGGGTGAGAGGCCGAAGCAGATTCTCGCCGCGGGAAAAACGGTGAAGCTTTGTTAGTGGTCGAGAGGTGTTGCCACCACTACGAACAGCCTTAAAGTCTAGGTAAATAGCGGGCTTCTTGCAAGCTGCACAGGTTTAAATCCGTTGATTTTTCGCGGTTTTATTAGCCTGTGACGATGGCGAACATTGAAGCGCGCTTTCAAAATCTTGCTTTAAGGCACTAGAAAATTATAGTTCAGATGAAGTATTTGCACAAGTCAGAAAGGCTTTTAGCTGTCGATCCGACAGCCTTTCAATACCAACCAGCTCCCCTAAATTACACGCGTGCAATTTACAGTGTGACTTTAACGGCTTAACCAAGTGAAGACGGGCATACTCCTCTTAAAAATCAAGGGTTCCACCTTCTCTCAGAGGTGGCTTTACCGCCCGTTAGACACCTCAGGCTCAATATCAAAACGCATCAGTTGAGAGTACTTCGGCTCAAGCCCATCACCCGAGCTTGTTCCGCGCAACCGGCGACCAATCCACGGCATCACAAACTCACGCGTCCACCGCGCATTCTCACGAATAAGCTGCATCCGCGTATAGTTCAGAGCCTCCGGAATAGGTGCTTCCATCAAACTACCGCGATCATGGCTGAGCGTTTCTAAGACGCGTCCTGCCATCTTGATATGACCCGCAGCATTCATGTGCAGACGGTCGCTGCTCCAGTAACGCCAATCCGAAAAATCACGCATACGCCAGTAATCCACCAGAATAAGCTCGTGCTTATCAACGATTTCACGCAACAGCTCGTTATACAGTGCGCTTCGCTGACGCGTGTGCTTGAAAGTGTTGAAATCTCGCACATCCATGTTAGTGAACGTGAAAACCTGAATACCAGCAGATCGCAGTTTCTCAATAGCGGTATCGTAACGCCGCATCAGGGCATCAATATCAACGTTGGGGCGCAGAATATCGTTACCGCCACCGTAGATACTCACCAAGTTGGGTTTAAGTTCTAACGCCGCGTCCACCTGCTCATCGAGGATCTGCCCCAGCAAGCGACCGCGTATAGCCAGGTTCGCGTACTGCGCCTGCGGGTCAGCGAGCATAAACTGCTCAGCCACACGGTCTGCCCAACCTCGCACGCCGTTAGGACGCGCCTGGTCGACATCACCTACGCCCTCCGTAAACGAATCGCCTAAAGCGACATAGCGAATACTTTCATGAGAACCCAGCGAAGACACCAGAACCTACCTTCCATGCGAACTGAACAGTCTAAATTACTCTACTCTTCACTGTGAAAGGCCTAAAGGCACAAAGCTGTCTTGTCTCTCACGAGCTAGCCTTCAGCGCGTCCTTCTTTCCAGTAGCCCATGAAAGAAACACTCTTCTTATCAATACCGGCCTCGTTCACGCAGATGCGACGCAAAGACCGCACAACGCTCGATTCTCCGGCGAGAAAGACGTAGGTATCGCCAATATCCTCCGCAACGTTCCACAGCACCGGCCACATACCTTCAGGTTCAGGTTCTTGCGCTGTGAGGCTCTTTCGTTCCACATCGAGCACCGAACGCAGGCGCGAGCACAGCTGTTGTCCGCGCTCTGTCTGCCTGTTTCGCGCTAGCCAGTGAATACTCACAGAGTTACGGTTGAGCACTTCGTCATTAATAAGAGTCAGCCGTTCCTCGGGAATATCGGTATCGCTAGGAACCTCTAGCAAAATATCGGTGGTCACGCCCTCCGGCAATGAACCGGCGATAGAAAGAGCTGCGGGTACACCTGTTTCATCAACACAAATCAGCGCGCGGTTCGCGTGCTCTGGGTTCCAGGTTGTCCATAGCGGCTCAGGATCCAGAGGACCAAAGAACGAAATCATATCGCCCACCTGCGCTTGGGCTGCCCACGCGGAGCCGGGCCCCATTACACCGTTTTCGTCCTCATGCAACACAAAATCAATATCAACTTCGGGCTGCCAATGAGGCAAACTGGTGCGCAGAGGAATTTGGGAGCACAGCATCGTTGAGGTACGCAAGGACGCGGTGACCTCCGGGGCGGTAGCAACGTCTACGCGACGCACGGCGCGCAGAGTGTAGGTTCGCATCCAGCCGCGTTCGTGTTCGGGACGGCAGAACCACTGAGAGCGCCAGTCTTCGTTTAGCTCAATGTCGGTGGGCTTTGTTTCACCAGGTGGCGGAATCAGCAGTTTGATGTAGGCATCGTGCATGAATCCCTGTCCCGCATTTACCGGGCCAGCGAATGCGTGCAACGCGGGGCCGGTCAGACTGATGCGCAGATAGTGCTCGGAAATTCGTTTAACCGCTGACACCGCGACCGGAAAAATTGCAAACCGGTTGGGGTCGCTGATTTTACGTGTAGCTGCCATGAGCAGTTATCTCCTTCCCTCTCGAGCATCAGGCACAATAACGATCGATCCATCGTCAGCAGGATCGTGCACCGATGCGCGCAAGCCAAAGATTGATCGCAAATTCTCTGAAGTCATCACTTCAGCGGGGGTTCCCGCACTTTCAATGACGCCGTCGCGCATCGCCACAAGGTGGTGGGCAGCGCGGGCAGCGAGATTGAGCTCGTGAAGAACCATCACCATGGTGGTCCCCCGCTCTTCGTTTAGCTCGCAGAGCAGATCGAGAAGCTCAACCTGGTGCGCTAAATCCAAATAGGTGGTGGGCTCATCAAGTAGCAGGATGTCTGTTTCTTGAGCCAACGCCATAGCAATCCATACACGCTGACGCTGACCACCGGAAAGTTCAGTCACCTGTTTTTCAGCCAAATCCATGGTGTGGGTAGCCTGCAATGCCCAAGCCACAGCTTCATCATCTTCTGCGCTGTTACGTTTGAAAAGTCCCTGGTACGGAAAGCGACCGCGAGATACAAGATCTGCAACAGTGATTCCGTCCGGTGCAATCGGAGCCTGCGGTAGCAATCCCACCGTGCGCGCAAACTCTTTCGAGGGGTAGCTGTGGATGCTTTTGCCATCCAACAAAATCTCACCGTTTTCAGGCTTTAACAGCTTAGAAATACCGCGCAGGAGCGTCGATTTTCCGCAACCGTTCGCACCGATAATAGCGGTCATTTGCCCGGCAGGAATCTCTAATGAAAGATCCTTGACAATAGTTTTTGCGCCGTAGCCGAGGCTCACGTTGTTGAGGGTAAGTTGTCTGTGCTGTGCCGTTTTCACTAGCCTGCCTCTTTCTGAGCGCGAACGAGTAACCAGATAAGAATGGGGGCGCCAAAGACGCCTGTCAGAACTCCTACAGGCATGGAGCCTGAGGCGATGTAGTTTGACGCGATGAAATCGGCAAGAAGGACGATGAAGGCGCCAACCAGTGCCGATGCGGTAAGACTATGAGCGCCGCCTATTAGCCTTCGCGCAATGGGGCCAGAGACAAAAGCTACAAAGGCAATAGGGCCTGTAGCAGCGGTAGCTACTGCCGCCAACAAAACACCCAGAACAATGAAAATCCACCGCGTGATCGCAACGTTGAGCCCCAGGCTATGGGCGAGTTCCTCCCCCACCGCTATCGCGTGAAGACGAGAATGCAGCACCACCACAAATGGAACAATCACGGCTAACACCAGGAGCAGAATCGAGATTCGATCCCAGTTAGCTGACGATAAGGAACCCGTCATCCACAGAGCAGCCGACGACGCCGAGTTCAGGTTCATGCGAGAAATCAAATAGTTGATGATAGAACCTGCTAAGGCCGAGACACCAATGCCCATCAAAATAAACCGGTGGCCCACGTTGCCGCGTCCTGACGACAGCGCCATAATTCCCACGGCAATCAGGAGCGAAAAAACAACTGCAAAGATAGAGAGCGAAAAACCGGTAGCTCCCCAATAGACAATGCCGAGCACAGCTCCCAAAGAAGCACCGGTACTAATACCGATAACGTCCGGGGAAGCCAATGGATTACGCAAAAGCAGCTGAAAAATAGCGCCGGATGCGCCAAAGGCCATACCGACCAGTAGCCCAAGGACAGCCCGCGGCAGCTTATCTTCCATAACAATAAACCGGGCACCGCGTGCACCCTCAACAGTGCCACCCTGGAGAATGGTCAAAAAATCAGGAAAAGTAACGGTGTAAGACCCTAAAAGGACGCGCATCAAAAAGACAGCGAGCACGGCAACAGCAAGCACCGCAATAGCCCGACGGGGGCGTCGATGCGACCTCGTGCGAAGGTCCTTGACACGCTGGGCGGGCGACGAGTTGTGAGTCGTGAAAGCCGGCATTAGAGATCAACCGCCTTCTGAAAACGAACAAGGTAGAGAAAGACGGGCACGCCTACCAGCACCATAGTGACGCCTACCTGAACTTCTTCAGGCGGCATAATGACGCGTCCTACGGTATCTGCAACCATCAGCAACACTGCGCCAAACACTGCAGACAACGGAATAATCAGACGATAATCGGGGCCAACCAACGCACGCAAGGCATGCGGTGCCATCAGCCCCAAAAACGCGATAGGCCCGGTCATCGACGTAGCGGTTCCGCACAGAAGCGTGATACCGATAAAAATGATGAAGCGCTTCAAAGCAACATTTTCGCCCAGTGACGCCGCCATATCATCGCCCAAAGCAAAGTTATTAATGGTTTTAGAACTGAACACCAGAATGAGTGCACCGGCAATCAGCATAAAAATACCCGGGAAGAAATTTTCCATCGATGCGCCAGCAACGGTGCCCAGCTGCCACATCCGCAAAGAATCCAGGGCGTCGCTAAACTGCAAAATGAAAGCCGAGGTAAAAGAGCCTAGACCGGCAGAAATAGCAGCACCCATCAGCGCAAGCTTAACCGGCGTTGCACCATCGCGCCCAATCGATGCCAGCGCATAGACAAGAACCGACGTCACGGCCGCGCCTACGAACGCCAAGATAGCAAAGGACGCGGGTGACTCCATCCCCAGAAAAGCAATGCCGAACACCACGGCAAAAGCAGCACCCGAGTTGACGCCGAGGATGCCAGGATCACCTAGCGGATTACGAGTGACACCCTGCATTCCAGCACCAGCCAGCGCTAGGGCAGCTCCAATTGTTGCAGCCCATAAAGTGCGCACTAAACGCTGATCAATAATCGCAGCTTCCATATCGGGCACAGGCCGCTTCAACAAGAAATCAGCGAAAACCCCCACCCCAATGGTTCGAGTGCCAATCAGCACCGATGCCACAACAGCAAGACCAAAGAGTAGCAAAAGGGTAAGCATCACCGGCACCTGCCGCGACTTAGCAGATGTTATTTTGCGTGCTCGCCGTTGTTGCTTCTGGCGGGTCAAAGATGAAATCACAAAGAGACCTTGAGAGAAAACACCAAGGCTACCGCTGGGGTAATCCGCGGCAGCCTTGGTTTTTAGAGTGTATAGTTACGCAGCTTTTTTGGTGTTTTCGACTGCCTTTGACATGTTGTCAAGCACGTCGGTTTCATTCACTGCCCACAGTAGTGACAGCGGTGACGTTGCAGAAAGAGCCAAGCCGAAAGTCTTGTCGCTTTCGAAGACTACCGCGTCGTTCTTGAGGGCAGGCATCTGAGCGAAGAGCTTGTTGTCTTTGGTCTTCTGAATATCTTCTTCAGTTTCGGTCCATGCCCATACAGCGTCAGCTTCTAGCTGGTCGATGACCTCTGCTGAGACGTTAACGAAGAATGAGTCAGCGCCGCCTTCGTGCTCCTTAATGTAAGGGGCTAGTTCCATGCCCATCAGGCTGAAGAAGCGAGGACGCGCGTCCGATGAGGTGTACGCACCGAAGGTATTCTGCTTGTTGTCAAAAGCGCCGGCGATGAAGGTTGCGCCCTGCAGGTTTTCGTATTCAGCGGCCTTGTCTTTGAGCTGCTTCTCGGTGTCTTCGATAACCTTCTTGGCGTCATCTTCCTTCTTTAGCATCTTGCCGGCCATTTCTACGGTCTGCTGCCATGATGCCGCCCAGGAGCCAACGCCTTCAGGTGCGGGAACAACGGGCGCGATTTCGGTGAGCTTATCGTAGATTTCCTGGCTCATATCGCCGTAAGGAGAGAAGATAGCATCGGGCTCGAGCTTTGCCAGCTCTTCGTAGTTGGGGCCATCAGTTTCGTCGTAACGCGTGGGCTGTTCGCCGCCGAGTTCCTCCAGCTTCTTATCGAACCATGGAGTTGACTGATTGTCATTGCCGCCCCAAGAAACGATGGGAGCGCCAACGGGAACAACACCCAGTGACAAAAGCGCATCGGGGTTCTGCCAGAACTGTACTACCGCAATTTTCTGAGGTACGGAATCGAACGTAGTCTCGCCAAATGCGTGCTTGACGGTGTAGGGGCCGCTTTCAACAGAGGAGTTTGAGGTGGATTCGTCGTTGGATCCGGTTGAGCAACCTGCCAAAATGGTTGCGGCAGCTGTTGCCGCTGCAGCTTTCAAAAATGCACCGCGTGAAATGACGACCATGTCTGGGGCTCCTTGTAAGAGGCTTAATGAGTACGAAGAAAGAGTGTGCTTAGGTATGCCTAATTCATCAACAAGGTTAGCCGCGGTGAGGGTATTTGGGCAAATTTTTATGACTAAATTAATTATTTTCTTGCTGACGACCTGTCACCAACCAGACCCTGCGAGTAAACGCCCATATCACAGCCGGTTTTGAGAGAAACAGAAGATACAAAAAGGGTGGGCGCACTTACTACAGTACGTCCACCCTGTGGAAGGAATAGGCTCTTATACTCCTAGTCCTTGCGCGTTCAATTGCTGACGCATCATCGGCGATACTGTCTTGGCGTAAGACTTAGAAATATGGTTGTGGTCGATATACACGTAAATATTTCCAATCAGCGGAGTACATACGCCATCGGGACAGTAGTATTCTGTCAAATCCACACCAAACACACCGGGGTTAGAGTCAACCAGCTCTTGCGCCGGGTTAGTTGCAGCAAGTTTCTCTGACACAGGAGCAGAACATACGCCTGTATCGTTGGCATGCAACTGAGCGCAGTTATACAGATCTTCTGTATACCGCGGGTTATCGCGCAGGGCAATCACATTAATACCGGCGTCCGTCAACTTTTGCACCGTCTCTTCAATTCCAGGAATCAAAACCTCCTGGTTAGATCCTGGCTGTGCAGCTGTTACCAGCATCAGCACGTTGTCCGGTCGTTCACGAAGAATTTCCTGCATAGCCTGTTTGCGGAAGGTGTTACAGTCTTGCTCCGGTGAATCTAGCACCACGGTGAAGTGGCATCCGCCAAGCAAGAAAGCGCGCATATTGCTCTGGTTGTCCTCAGCAATAGGGCGATAGGACGCCAGAGCCTGCTCGGCATGAGAGTCGCCCACCACTACGGTGAGAGGTTCATCTTCGCTTCCCCAGGAGTCTTCGGCACAGTACTTTTCCAGGCCCGATGGCATAGAAGATGCGTCGGAGCACTGTTGCGTCAGACCGTCGAACTGACTTTGAGGATTGGATGCGGGAATCGGCGGGTAGGCATAGAGAGCAGGCTCGCCGTTCTGGATAGCGGCAGCGCCGGGAAATTCGTCTGTTCCTGCACCGGTCTCTGCTAGCTGCTCCATTCTGGAGTCTCGGTCTGTCACCCAGTTCTGGGCAACAGCTATGGGACCGCCGATAAGGACCAAACAAGCGATCACAGTAATGATAGGACGAATCCACGGGTTATTGGTGCGCCATGAGGATGCGGGCTTGGCAGCCCATGGAGCGGTGGTGTCTTTTTTCTGAGCGCGGGTGGTTTTGCCGCCGCGTAGTGGTTGCTCCACAAACCGATGCAACACCCACGCCAAACCAACAGCCACACCAATAATCAACGCACCATCAACCACACCAGCATGCGGCTTATTCGTAAACACCATATACAAAATCAACAACGGCCAATGCACCAAATACAGCGCATACGCAGACTCACCCACCCACAACAACGCACGAGACATCAAAATACGATCCACACCAAAACGCGACTCAGTATTGCCGGCCAACATCACCAAAGCACCCGAAACAATCGGCCACAACGCCAAATACCCCGGAAAACCAGTCTCCACCGGCAAAACCATACCAGCAGAAACCAAACCAACAACACCAACCCAGCCCATCACAATACGCAAAACACGAGGAGCCTTCCACAACATCGACCCCATCGCAATCAAGGTACCAGCAGCAAACTCCCACAAACGAGCACGAGTATCAAAATACGCAAAAGCCTGCTGAGTCTGAGTCGAAATAACCGACCACGTCAGTGAGGCAACAAAGACCGTACCAAAAACCATCAGGGCAGAACCCATCAAGTTAAAACGGAACTTACGCACCAACAAAGCCACAATGGCAAAAAGAATAGGCCAAAGGAAGAAAATCTGCCCCTGCATCGACAGCGACCAAAAATGCTGAAACGGAGTCTTCAGTGTCGCGTTTTGCTGATAATAATCCACCGCACTAAACGCCAAATGCCAGTTCTGGTAGTAGAGCAAGGACGCTTTAGCATCAGCAACCATGGCAGCAAAACGTGAGGCTGGCATGATGAAATAGCTCGCCAAAAGTGTCAACAGTAGAACCACACCGGCGGTGGGCATCAGACGCTGGAACACATGCAACCAGTACTTGATCAGGTTCAGTGGTTTGTGTTCGTTGATTTTGCGTAGGTTAGATAGGGACAGGAGGAAAGCTGAGACGAGTAGGAAGACGTCGACGCCGCCGGAGACTTTGCCGAACCAGACGTGGTACATCACGACCAGGAGTACCGCCAGGGCGCGTAGGCCTTGGACTTCGGGGCGGAAGCCGCGGGTTTCGAGGTAGGTCCCCAGCGGCTTTCTACGCCTTGTTTTTTCTGCTGTGCTCATATCAATCCGTATTCCCCAGTAGGCTGATCTTGCAAACCCAAAATAAAAAATCCTGATATACGCCAGCTCAAAAGATGGGCATACCAGGATTCTTAGTGGTGTAGAAAACTTGTGCGCTTAACGTCTATACGTTGCAGTGCTCAAACGTTCTCTATCCTGCGTGGTTACTTTATCACGCAATTATTTTGTACTTCCGTGAATCGCAGTGCGCTTTTAGGCACACACCGCCTTCAACTTAGAGGACAAGCCCCTGCTCTTCTAGCTGCTGACGCATCATCGGAGCCAAGGTTTTTCCATATGACTTAGAAATATGGTTGTCATCCAAGTACATGTAGATATTGCCAATCAGCGCCTGACACTGACCGTCCGGGCAGTAGTAATCGGTCAAGTCAACGCCGAAAACTCGGGGGTTGCTTTCAATGATTTCCTGTGAAGGATTAACAGCCGCCATCTTGTCTTCTACACGACTCGAGCACTCCTGCGGGTTGCGCTCATTGAGCTGTGCACAGTCGTACATGTTCTGGGTTGAACGAGGGTTATCGCGCAGAGCTATCACGTTAATACCGGCGTCCGTGAACTGACGGATAGCAGCGTCCATTCCCTCAGGAACAATTTCATTGTTGCTTGCCGGGTCAGTCACCGTAGTCATCAGCAGCACGTTATCTGGCTGTTTAGAGAGGATCTCATCAACGACGTGCGAGTTGAGGTAAGCGCATTCCTCATCGGCATTGGGTTCATCAGGGAACCGGCAACCGCCCAGGTGGTAATCGACGACGTTGCTACCGGCGTCTTCAGCGATTTTGCCAATCATTGCAAGTGACTGACCGGTGTGTGAAGCACCTACAACAGCGGTCAGCGGCGCATCTTCCGGTCCATTGACTGACTGCTCGCATCCGGCTTGAAGCTGCGGGTCGGAGGACGCCAAGAAGTCCGTGCACTGCTCGTTGAAGTCAGCGTACTGGCTCAGCGGGTCAGCTGCCGGAATCGGAGGGTACTTATAGCTCGATGAGCCTTGACCTTCAAGGGCCAAAGCACCGGGGAAATCAGCGGTACCCGCACCGGTCTCTGCTAGCTGCTCCATGCGCGCGTCACGGTTGGTGACGTATGCTTGAGCAGCAGCGATTGGCCCACCAATGAGAGCCAGGCAGGCAAGCACGGTTGCAATGGGGCGCACCCAGGGATTGTTGGTGGCAAAACGTGAGCGGCGGGATGACGCACCCTTTTTACGTGCCTTGGAGTCGCGGCTACCGCGTAGTGGTTGCTCCACAAACCGATGCAACACCCACGCCAAACCAACAGCCACACCAATAATCAACGCACCATCAACCACACCAGCATGCGGCTTATTCGTAAACACCATATACAAAATCAACAACGGCCAATGCACCAAATACAGCGCATACGCAGACTCACCCACCCACAACAACGCACGAGACATCAAAATACGATCCACACCAAAACGCGACTCAGTATTGCCGGCCAACATCACCAAAGCACCCGAAACAATCGGCCACAACGCCAAATACCCCGGAAAACCAGTCTCCACCGGCAAAACCATACCAGCAGAAACCAAACCAACAACACCAACCCAGCCCATCACAATACGCAAAACACGAGGAGCCTTCCACAACATCGACCCCATCGCAATCAAGGTACCAGCAGCAAACTCCCACAAACGAGCACGAGTATCAAAATACGCAAAAGCCTGCTGAGTCTGAGTCGAAATAACCGACCACGTCAGTGAGGCAACAAAGACCGTACCAAAAACCATCAGGGCAGAACCCATCAAGTTAAAACGGAACTTACGCACCAACAAAGCCACAATGGCAAAAAGAATAGGCCAAAGGAAGAAAATCTGCCCCTGCATCGACAGCGACCAAAAATGCTGAAACGGAGTCTTCAGTGTCGCGTTTTGCTGATAATAATCCACCGCACTAAACGCCAAATGCCAGTTCTGGTAGTAGAGCAAGGACGCTTTAGCATCAGCAACCATGGCAGCAAAACGTGAGGCTGGCATGATGAAATAGCTCGCCAAAAGTGTCAACAGTAGAACCACACCGGCGGTGGGCATCAGACGCTGGAACACATGCAACCAGTACTTGATCAGGTTCAGTGGTTTGTGTTCGTTGATTTTGCGTAGGTTAGATAGGGACAGGAGGAAAGCTGAGACGAGTAGGAAGACGTCGACGCCGCCGGAGACTTTGCCGAACCAGACGTGGTACATCACGACCAGGAGTACCGCCAGGGCGCGTAGGCCTTGGACTTCGGGGCGGAAGCCGCGGGTTTCGAGGTAGGTCCCCAGCGGCTTTTTCTTCGGGGGGACGTTGGGTGATGTACTCATATGTTTGCTGCGTATCTCCACTGTTTTAGACCTGAGGTCAAAAAGCAAAAACCCTGATACTCATCTTTGGTGAAAGTGTGAGTATCAGGATTTCGACTATGAAAAGAGCCCCCTACCGGATTCGAACCGGTGGCCCCCTGTTTACAAGACAGGTGCTCTGGCCAGCTGAGCTAAGGAGGCGTGGGCAATGCATCATTCATCATACAGATTTTTGGTGCGTTGCGCATTATTGTGCGTATCACGCTCGATTTATGTGAGGGTAAAGACGCGCGCGTTGATATCGCGTATGAGCTCTTCATCGTGCGAGGCAACTACGAGCACACCGCCTGCTTGCGTAAAGCTGTTGAGCAACCCCACGAGCGTCTGGTAATCCTGGGGGCTCAACGATGCGCTGGGCTCGTCTAAGGCCAGAACAGATGGGGCGGATGCGAGTGCGCACGCGACTGCCAATAGTTGCTGAGCTGAGTTAGAGAGGTCGTAGGGGTTCTCTGCTGCAGAACTTTCAAGATCGAAAGACTGTAGTAGCTGGCGCCCGTAGTCCTTTCCTTCAGATGCCCCTGCAGTGATTTCGCGTTCCACGCTGGTGGTTAGAATCTGGTATCTCGGTTGTTGCGTTGCCAAGCTGATGAGTTGAGGTCGTCTCTTGGTTTTTGTCCGTGCTACGTCCTGCTCTCCTACCCGTACGCGTCCTGATTTCGGTTTCGCTATTCCTGCCAGTGTCTTAAGCAGGGTGCTTTTACCAGAACCGTTTGCGCCTGTCAGTGCCAGGCTTTCCCCCGGCGCCACCTCAAGTGTTACGCCAGAAAGCAAGGTTTGACCGGTGCGTTTGCTCCAGCGCGCCGAAGGAACGGGTACCTCAAGATTTTCAGCGACTAAAGCAGCGGGAGCAAGACGCCACTTAATGCTTTGCTGGTCGGCAAGTACGTGCTCAAAGACTTCTTCAACGATGCTTGTGGCGAGGGCTCGTTCATCCTCACCGACGCGGGCGGGATTGCTCCACATAAGTTCCCCGCGATACTGCTCCATCAGCGCTAATGCCCGTTGCCGCGCACTAGCATCCAACCCGACTAAGGGATTTTCGAGAAACAGAGCAGTGCTTTTGATCGTGAAGATGCCCGCTAGCGCCACCAACTGCGTCTGACCGCCAGAAAGCCCCAGCGGGTGCTTTCCCAGAAGATATGTGATTCCTAATTTTTCACTCACCTCGTGAACGCTCTGACGCATGGCATCTCTATTCGATGCGGTGAGCTCAACGCCGTAGGCAATCTCATCCTCGACGGTATCTGCCAGCCCGCTAATGTTGGCATACGGATTAGCTTGCAGAACCAATGCTTCAGGATGCTCTGCTAAAAACTCAGCGCGAGCGTCCTGTCCCTCGCCGAGAACCAGAACTTTTCGGTGCCTCATGCAAGAATCCCCCATATACATGTACAGATGCCGCACGCCCCCACGATCCAACGCAGAACACGTTGCAGTTGGGTGTCCGGGTAAGTCCGCAGGAAAACACGTTCGCCGGGCCTATCGAGTCCTCGTTGTTCTAACGACTGAGCACGGTCTTCATGCTCCAAAAGAATGAGATTGATGAGCGTACCGATGCTAGTGAGCGCCAGCTTGCTCCGTGAAAACACGGTAGAATCATCCAGCCCTCTCCGAACCTGGCTCTCCCTCACCAGCCCCACATAACGCGACAGCAAAACCGGCGCGTTCATTGAGGTCACCAGCAGATAGATGAGCCGGGAGGGCAGTTTCCAATCAGTAAGTGCCCACCGCAGCTCTCCTGCACTCACGGGTAAGAACGCGATAGCGCAGGCGGTACCGAAGTTGAGGATCTGCAGGCCGAGAGTTGCTCCGTAAAGAATGCCCTCTTTGCTCAAACGAAAATTTAGAAAGCTCGTAGGAGTCCACTGCGCATAAATAGTCTGTGCACCAACAAAGCTCACAGCTTGGATGCAAAACGCTGTTACAGCTACCGGGCCTACACCCAGTAGAACATAGCGCCCATAGGCGTGGAGTTTTCCGCTCCACGCCACAACGCATATCAGCAGTAAAAGAAGTACTGCCCGCGCTCCAATGTCTAGGGATATCAAAGCCAGCGGAACAGCAGAGAGGCCCAGAACTAGCCAGGTTTTAGGGTTTATCGAAAATCTATCGATTCTCATCGTGTAGTACTAAAGCGATCTTTCACGCGCTGGGGAATCCCACGCCCGAGGACCCACACAATAAGGAACACAGCGGCTTTATCAATGGTGTCTGAAAGAACTGATTGCAAGGTAGTTGCCGCGAAAAGCGATTGGCCGGTAGCTTGCAGGGTTGCAACGATTGAACCTGTGCCCACGCCCATACCGCCACCGTAGACGTATGCTGCAACAGGGGCTCCCACGAATCCAGCGATAACACCTACGAAAGCGCCGGCGATAAGAGCTTTCCACCAGCGCTGAAAGAATCCCGCGCGAGCCGCGTAGCCGGCCAACAAACCAATGAGGGCTGCACCGCCAGCAAAAGGAATGGTGGTGGGATTGATGGTAAGGCCCCACGCAATGTTAGTTAGTGCACCGGTCATAGCACCCGCGGCAGGGCCGGCAAGGTAACCGATAAGAACGGTTGCAATAGTGTCAAGATATAGCGGAATCGGAGAGATACCTACGATTTGTCCGAGCACAATGTTGATAGCAGCCGCAAAAGGAATCAGGGCAATGATCGAAAGAGGAATCCGTTTAATGTTGCCCAGGATAATAAGTAGCGCACCAATGAAATAGCCAAGCACTAGCGGCATTGCGATGTTGCCGGATGTTGCCTCTTGCTGACCTTGGTGGCTCAGTAATGTCCATCCGTAAGTTATCACCATCAGCAGTGCGCCGATGATAGTGAGTACGCGGTCTTTTACTGAAGTGGTCGAGTGATTACCGAGACCCGCCTCTGATGATGCGAGCCTCTGCCCAGACGTAGTCCGAGATGCCATAGTGCCTCTTCTTTCTAAAGGTTAGCGAGCGTACGCTGCTCGCACGGTGTGAATATAGTGGGCGAAAAACTTTTCTGGTTCTGTAGACGTAAGGACGCGTCCGTTAGGTTCTCTACCCCAGCGTCCTAGCCAGTCAGCGATAGTTTGCCCGCGTGTTAGTTTACCGTCTAGTTCAACGTCGAGTACTGTCTGCGTTGAGCTACCCAGTATGTGAGCATCCGCATCTCCAATATCTTGCAGGGCATCGTTGATTGCTAAAGCGGTGACGTATGGATCGTGGACGTGCGCAATATAGCCCAGCCCATCGCTTTCGTGGAATTGCATATAAAATTCCAGTGCCTGGTCTATTGCTTCAAGTACGGTGCCTCCGCCTGCTACGAGTGCTTGACGATGCCCTGGAGTCATCACTATAGATTCTGTGCAATCCAGGGGGCACAGAACAGGGTAATGCGAGAGTCCCGGTTGCGAGTAGGCTCGTAGGACGCTGTGCAGTGCTTCGGGATCTGAGTGGACGTTCCATTCGGTGGTAGGCATGGTGTTGCCTCGGTGGTTGATGGCCCCGCCCATAATGTACAGAGCTTTGAGCTTCTGCACAATGCTGGGATCTTGTTGGAGGGCTAAAGCTAGGTTTGTTGTCGGGCCAAGCACAATGCCGATCATCTCACCGGGATGCTGGCTGACTGTATCTATCCACAGCCGTGCACCTTCACCGTGGGATTTTCCAGTTGGGGTTGTGCGGTCTGGAAGCTTAGCGTAGCCTACTCCCCTCGGCCCGTGCGTTTCGGGTGTGGTTTCTAGTTCTTGAGCTAGCGGATGCGCGGCGCCCAGTTCCCACGGAATTTCTTGTCGCCCGGCGAGTTCTAGGATTCCGCGGATATTCCGTGCCACTTGTTCTGTGCTTGTGTTTCCTCCCGATGCCACAAGACCTTTGATTTTAACTTGAGGATGCGCCAGCGCATAGGTCAGTGCAAGCAGGTCATCGATACCGGGGTCGCAGTCTATAAGAACATTGATGTGTTCCATGGGTGTTCTACTTTCAAAAAGCGGAGATACAAAAGGGCAGCTACTATCGTAAGTTTACGATGAGTAGCTGCCCTTACCTCAAGTATTGAGTTATGCCTGCTTCTTTTCGATGATCTGGTTAACCCAGTCTTCGAAAGCGTCAGATGAAGTGTTGAACTGCTGGCCGTCCGCGTAAACGGTCGGGGTGCCTGCAACACCGTTAGTTGATGATTCGCTGGTTACTACGTTGACCAGCGGACGCCATGAGCCGTCCTTCATATCTGACTTGATGTCAGCGCCGTGGCTTGATGCGATATCTTCGATCTCACCATCGTTGAGGCCGCCCTGGCCCTGGTGGGTGAAGATTTCCTTCTGGTATTCGAGGAAGTCATCGGTTGAGAGCTGGTTTGCTACTGAGTAAGCCGCGTTTGCTGAGCGAGCTGAGTAGAAAGTGGGTGATGACTGGTCGAGGTAAGTAACGTTGCGAATTTCAAGAGTAATCTTGCCGTCGTCGATGAGCTTCTTGAGCACATCAGCGTTGTCACGTTCGAACTCTGCACAGTGAACGCAGTTGTAGTCCTGGAAGATTGTTACGCGTACAGGTTGCCCGTTTGCGGATGCTTGTTCAGCGGTCTCTACACCAAGTGGTAGGTCGGTATCTGACTTACGCAGGTTGTTAATATCTACTGAGTCAACGGTTGCGGTGTCTTTTTGGATGCCGTCATTGGTAAGAACGATGCCGCCGAAGTCGTTGGAGCTTGAAGGTAGCGGACCTGAGTCTGCGATGTCGTTGCTTCGTGTATTGATCACAACAAATGCGATCATTGCGACGATGGCAGCGACGATAGCTAGAACAGCGAGCTGAATCCAGCGACGGTTCTTTTTAGACTTATTGTTTCGTTGAGACTGTTTTGCGGCTACTGCACGTGCGGCAGCGCGGGGGTCAGTCTTTTGAGGGGTCTTGTTGTCTTTCGACACGAGGCTTATCTCTTTCTTATGGCACTTGTGACTATCTATAAGACTAGCGGAAAAGAGAGAGTAGCTTCTATATAAGACTTATTTTCTCTGGAAACTTTTAGGTGGTCTGGAGCTTACTCAGAAGCTGTTGATGAGTGTTTGTGTTTAGGGTTCGGGTAGCTTGTAGGGTGGACGCGAGTGTCTGTGTGGTCTTAGCGCATATAAAAATAGTTCCCTAACCTGATGGCTAGGGAACTATAAAGTCTTTAAACGAAAAAGCGACTCCCTAAAGAATCGCTCAATCATTATTAATAAAAAACCCGCGGTGACCTACTCTCCCACACCCTCCAAAGTGCAGTACCATCAGCGCAAAGAGCCTTAACTACTGGGTTCGGGATGGAACCAGGTGTTTCCCTCTCGCTATAACCACGGAAAACCT
>NZ_JAAXPV010000017.1 GCF_012396615.1 Rothia terrae
TGGCGGTGAGGCCGGTTGTACGCTGGTGTTGCAACGGTTCTTCCGGTATGGCTTGAGGTTATTTGTAGAGATTTAACGCTCATATTTTTGCCGCTGGTGGGGCCGTTGTCTAGTTGGTGGGTGTGGGGTGTGCTCTTACTTTTGAATAAGCCTCATTATAGTGCATTAAATTAGTCTATTTTTACCGGAATAGAGATGTATAAATTTATAAGATTGATTTAAACTTAAAATTATTTCCAATCAAATATTGAGATTAAATGAAGAAAATTTAGATACACCTTAAAAATCATAAATTTTTGAATAGTTCTATAGGTAAAAGTATTCTATTAACATCACCCGGTTGCAATTTATATAAACCGTTCGCCATTTGTTTAGAAACTTTAATTATCTCGCTGAGACCTTTTTCTGAACTTAGATACTTAAATAAAGCATGAGATAGATTTTTATCACCTTTGATATAAATTGAATGAAAACATGTCAGATTTTTCAAATGCACATTATTAAAAATAATCTTTGGCGCAACACGATATTGAGGAGTAATCCAAATGATTGATGGAGATTTATCTTCAGGCTTCCACCATTTATTTCTCTTAGAGCACAAATATTTTTTATTAACTCCGCTAAGCTCGCCATAATCAATATATTCTTGCGTATATTGGTCAAGAATTATGGGGTTAAACAGATATTTAATTTTACCGTTTTCTACCATTTTATTTTTTAATTTATTATCTAAAATGCTTCCAGTAATATCTGCTGACCTGGCTATCACCAAATCAAAATTTTCAACAGGAATCTTGCTTTTTTCCATTTGCGCCTTATCAAAAATAAAGAAGGAATTATCCCCAGTAGCAATTCCTCTTGAACATTTAGCGATTTCTTTAAGTTCAACATAATTTGCATCAGCGAAAAAATCGTATTTTATAGATTTATTCCAGTCCTCCATAGGATTGACTTCGGAAAATTTGATTTTCTCGCAACGGTCGAAAATATCATTCCTTAAATCATTAAGTGAAATATTTTTTGCATATAACAATTGTTTATTATGTTTTTTTTGAATATTTAATATACATGCAGTTGTTAAGACATTTTCAAAGGGCAAAGCTTTAGTAGAGTCCAATAATATCAAAGAATGAATTAAATTATTTTCTGTTAAGTACTTTTTAATTTCAATCCCTGAACGCAATCCGAGGAAATCACTGGGCAATATTATTGACAACCTACCCATCTCTTCTAGTTGATATATACATTTCCATAAAAAAAGAAGAGATTGATTACTGAATCCGCTAATTTTACAATTCAATTTTTCTTCAATTAAGGATTTTATTTTCGTGCGATCTTCAATATTTTGAAATCTGTTATATGGTGGATTGCATATTATGGCATCATATTTCTTATCCCAGTCAGAAATTAAAAAATCTTTAAAATATATGTCGACATCATCAGGTATTTGAAAGTGTTCATAAATTGAACTATCAATTTCATATCCTATTTTATTAACCTCTTTAATATTTTCTAGAAGTATTCCTGGCCCCAAAGCAGGATCAAGAATATTTGAGGGTTTATCCTCTAAAACCCAACCCTTCATAAATTCGGCAATTACATTAGGCGTAAAGAACTGGCCAAATTTTTTCCTGTGGATTGAATCTGATATGCTCCACACTTTTCAAATATTCCTTTCTAACTTTTTCTTATTTGCTATCGATATTGCATCTTCTAGTAAATCTAAAAATTCACTATCGTTTCGTTCTATTGAATTTCTTAGATCTTTAACTTTGGAGGATTGAAGATTTCCATTATTGCTGGGATTAACGTATATATCCGGTATCCAAGCAACAGGGAAAACTACACATTTATCTATCGTGACAGTCAGGTCATCATGAAAGCTTATGAAAAAAGTCGCTACGAATAACGTACTGTCATTCAAATCTTTAATGAAGTCTCTAATCTTATCAGCTTTGGATATATCATCCTTAGAATTCTTTGCCCCCACTACAGACGATTTTATATTTACGAAACTTTTTAGACCCCAACTTGTAGTGAATTCAAAATCATAAACACCAACCTCTGAGACGGCAGGCTTAACATTAGAGAAACCAAGTTCTTTATATCTTTTTTCCAGGTTTTGACTTATAATTTCTTCGACTATACGCCAAACTGTTCGACCTTTTGCAGCTTTGCGCCATCCGAACGGCAATAGCTCAGGTGAGGCAATTCTAATAGACGGTATCTCTGTAATAAGTTTGTCTAATTTGTCTTGTAGAACCTTGCGTTCTACCTCAATTTGCTGTTTATGCATTTTGTACCCCTGCTTAATTTAAAGCGCCATTTCAAATGTTGAAATGGCGCTGCTGAATTTTATTTAACTATATTTATTTATGCGACTTCGGGTCCTCATTGTTACGTGACTGAATGTGCTCCACGATGCGCTTCACCGCCTCTTCCATGGGTACGCCGTTCTCCTGTGAACCATCGCGGAAGCGGAATGAGACCGCGCCATTCTCCGCGTCCTCGCCACCGGCGATGAGGATGAAAGGTACCTTCTCCTTGGACGCGGTACGGATCTTCTTCGGGAAGCGGTCAGTGCCGTAGTCCACCTCAACGCGCACACCGGCAGCCTGCAGCTTAGCCGCAACCTCACCCATGTAATCGTTGAACGCCTCAGCCACGGGAACACCCACAACCTGCACCGGAGCCAACCACGCCGGGAACATACCCGCATAGTGCTCAGTCAGCACACCGAAGAAACGCTCCAATGAGCCGAACTTCGCGGAGTGAATCATCACGGGTTCCTGACGGCTACCGTCTGATGCCTGGTATTCCAGACCGAAACGGGTCGGCTGGTTGAAGTCATACTGAACAGTCGACATCTGCCAGGTACGTCCAATCGCATCCTTCGCCTGAACTGAAATCTTCGGGCCGTAGAACGCAGCTCCGCCGGGATCGGGCACGAGATCGAGACCGGTCTCCTTGGCGACCTGCTCCAAAACAGCGGTAGCTTCTTCCCACTGTTCATCGGTACCAATGAACTTGTCCTTCTTGTCGCCCTCAATGTCACGGGTGGACAGCTCAAGATAGAAGTCAGTCATGCCGAAATCTTCAAGCAAGCTCAGCATGAACTTCAACAAGTGACGAACCTCGTCAGGTGCCTGTTCCTTGGTCACGTAGGAGTGTGAGTCGTCCTGAGTAATCATGCGCACGCGGGTCAGACCCTGCAGAACGCCGGACTTCTCATCGCGGTAGACAGTGCCGAATTCAAACAGGCGCAGTGGCAACTCGCGGTATGAGCGTCCGCGTGAACGGAAAATCTCATTGTGCATGGGGCAGTTCATCGCCTTGAGGCGGTATGCCTGGCCTTCATCCTCCATTGCGGGGAACATGCCATCAGCGTAGTACGGCAGGTGACCCGAGGTGTAGAAGAGATCTTCCTTCGAGATGTGAGGGGTCTTCACGTACTGGAAGCCCTCTTCAATGTGGCGAGTACGAACATAGTTCTCCATCTCGCGCAGAATGATGCCGCCCTTGGGGTGGAATACAGGCAGGCCGGGGCCGATGGTCTTGGGGAATGAGAAGAGATCCAGCTCTTCGCCCAGACGGCGGTGGTCGCGTCGCTCCGCCTCAGCAATGCGGTCCTTGTAGGCAACCAATTCTTCCTTGGTCGGCCACGCGGTACCGTAGATACGCTGTAGCATGGGGTTCTTTTCAGAACCGCGCCAGTACGCGCCACCGGCACGCATCAAAGCATATCCGTTAGCAATCAACTTGGTGTTGGGCAGGTGGGGGCCTCGGCAGAGGTCCTTCCACACGGTCTCGCCCTTTTTGTTGACGTTATCGTAGATGGTGATTTCGCCGCCGCCGACTTCCTGGGATGCGCCCTCGGCAGCTTCAGCGCCAGAGCCGGGACCCTGAGTCAATGACAGTAGTTCAAGCTTGTACGGTTCGTCAGCCATTTCAGCAACAGCTTCTTCGTGGCTTACCACGCGGCGCTGGAAAGTCTGGCCTGACTTAATAATCTTCACCATGGACTTCTCAATTTTTTTGAGGTCCTCGGGGGTGAAGGGTTCATCCACGTCAAAGTCAAAGTAGAAACCGTCGGTGATGTAAGGACCAATGCCGAGCTTGGCGTCCTTGCGGTATTCCTGCACAGCCTGTGCCATTACGTGCGCAGCAGAGTGACGCAGAACGTTGAGGCCGTCTTCTTCATGGATGCTTACCGGAACGACGGCATCGCCGGCAGCTACCTCGTGTGAGAGGTCAACCAGCACGTCGTTCACGCGAGCTACAACAATTTCGCGGTCTTCTGCAAAAAGGTCAGCTGCGGTGGTGCCGGCTTCAACATTACGGGGTTCGCCAGCAACGGTAATTTCGATAGACAAAACGTCTCTCTCCTAAAAATGGTTGCTCACCCGTACTAAGGGCAAGCTTTCGTTACATCTGCGCGGTACAAGGGCACAGAACATTACTATTCTACGGCGTTTAATCATCGTTCGGGCACTGTTTGGATGTGCGTTGCCGAGTAAGCTACGCTCCCCTGGTCTTTGCATTATTGCCCACATAGCCATCCATAAATTTTTTAATTAAAATTTTGAACTCCTGCTCAATATAAAGAATTCATTATATAAAGTTATGTTTATGGAAAGTTCATACCCGTGGGAAAGCAAGTACGAGGCATCCGTAGTCATCTTCGCTGCGCTTGCGCATCCGATACGTATTTCAATCGCTCACTGTCTTGTGAACAAACCCCATACCGTCCGCGAGCTCACCGAGCACCTACAGGTTTCACAACCGCTGGTCTCACACCACCTCAAAATCTTGAGGGACGCTCACATAGTCGAAAAAACACAGCAGGGGCGCTCGTCCCTCTACAACCTCACAGATCACCACATCAGTCACATTGTGACAGATGTCCATGAACACACGAAGGAACAATCATGAGTACCCCCACCCTCGAACACACTTACTCAGAAGAACACACACCCACGGCCCTGACTGCGGTCACAAAGCTGTGATTCACCAGGACAACGTGGACTACCTGCACGATGGCCATGCTCACTGCGAGCACAATGGCCACTTCGACGAATGCAACACCTGCTCATGTGGCGACTGCAACGATCTGTGCGCTACCTGCGACTGCGCAAACTGCACCTGCGAGACTTGCAACCACGCACAGTGCCAGTGCGCTGACTGTTCAGATTCATGCTCAAACTGCGTTTGCCATAACTACGCTTGCCCGACCTGTGAGCACGCAGCCTGAGGTTTGATCTAAAAAATTTCCCCCACCGACAGTAGCCGGTGGGGGAAATTTTTATGCTTCAGGTATCAGCTAGGGGTGTATCAGATACATTTGTTTCTCAGCATCCCAATACCCTCAATTTCGGTTTCAACAACCTGACCGGGTTCAAGCCACTTGCGCGGATGCAACGATAACCCAACCCCGGCGGGTGTTCCCGTGATAATCACGTCCCCTGGCTCAAGCGTCATAAATTGCGAAAGATACGAGACAAGCTCAGCCGGTGAAAAGACCATGTTCGCAGTGTTGCCACTTTGACGCACTAGCCCATCTACTGTGCATGTTATTCGCAAGCCTGATGCGACATCCAGCTCTTCTGCCGGAACAATCACCGGCCCCAGCGGTGTGGAGTTATCCCAATTTTTGCCCTGAAACCATTCGCTTGTTCTACCCTGCCAGTCACGCACCGAAATGTCATTGCACACCGTGTAACCGAAGATAGCATCCTGCGCCAGATCTCTATCTACGTTGCGCACCGACTTGCCAACAATCACGGCAAGCTCAGCCTCCCAGTCAATCTTGGTTGAGGCCTCAGCATGAGGAAGTTGTATATGATCGTGCGGGCCAATCAACGCATTGGAAAATTTAGTAAAAATCGTCGGATACTTCGGGAGCTCCGCCCCTACTTCTTGAGCGTGATCGGTGAAGTTAAGTCCCACACACAGAAATTTTCCCGGTTTTAAGGGCATCACCAGCTGGCTCTCATCCAACTCTTCGATGATTGAACCACCCGCATCAGTTGCCGAGGCTTCATCGCGAACCTGATAGACCAACCCCGAAGCCAAGGCATCCGCCACGGTGCACTCAAACTCAAACACCTGATCATTCTCAAACACCTGATCATTGAGCACAGCAACCGCTTTGAAGCGATTATCCCTTACAATCTGACCCCACTTCATAGCTTTCCTTCCACCCTGTGACCTGCAGTTTCTATAAATTTTACGTTAATTTTGTGTCATAAGTCTCCTGAAATTCGCAAGACCTTGTACTCTTATGCATAAGTACTCACCACATCCGAAGGAGGCAATACGATGGACGGCATGATCACTCTCGTCACCAAAACATCACCGAACAATAAGGCTGACACCATCACTACACGCCCGGCAAAGCTTGAAGATGCTGAGGGCCTGGCTCGTCTATATTTTGCTTCTTATGATGACACCGGCATCACCTCACAGGCTGAGGCTCTGGCGGCAATTCAAGAAGTACTTGATGGTAAGTTCGGTGAGTTCCTTCCCGAGGCGTCACCCGTCATTGTTGATGAAAATGACCGCATCGTAGCAGCTGCCCTAGTTCTCAATAACCGCGCCGACGATGTAGAACCAGCTGACTTGCCATCAATCTATGAGCTCTTTACCGCAGCATCTCGCCGCCGTGAAGGTTTGGCAGAACACCTCATCCGCACTTCACTGCATGCTCTCCACGAGGCTGGCCACAAGCAAGCTACCGTTCGCATTTCAGAAAACAACGCCGCGGCTTTGGCCCTCTACCTAACCCTTGATTTCAATCGCTGGTTCCCGGCTAACGACGATATTTTCTAAACCCACAAAACATTCATGGGGCGGCTGAATTTCTCAGCCGCCCCATGAATGTTAATGAGCAAAACTCAATAGGTCCTCATCAGGCTCAATCAACGCCGGAAAGTTATTGCCCACGTTACCTACCTGAGGTGACACCGCGTGCATACGCCAGTTGGATGCCTCAGAGTACGCGTTCTCGATGATCCCGGCTAGTGCCGTCTGAGCGCTCTGGCTCAGACTTTGGCCCTCAGCACTGTAACCGTTCAGCGGGTTCTGGGATTCAAGCCCTGAGATACCGCCTGAACGAAGCCAAGCGTCCACAGTGTTCTTCTTTGAATTCGCCGAATATGTGAGTGGAACGGGCAAGCGATCATGCAGATTGCCTAGATCCATCAGCGCGTGTGCTGATTCTTGATGATCGGTAGCCTCAGCAACATCAAGTTCATCGGGGCTTGCCACCGTGATGATTGAACAGCTCAGTAGCCACTGTCCCGCCTGATTTTCAAACTTAGATCCCGCAAAATCCTCGGTCTCCGGAATCTTCCACCAGTCGTACAGCCCAGCAAAATAGATGGGTTCAGCATCGGCACGATGAATAAAGAACGGAGTCTTCTTAGTTTTGCCTGAATCAGTGGTTTCTGTTTTCCACTCAAAATATCCGCTCACTGGAACGGCGCAGTGGCCTGAAACCGCCGCTTTGCGGAAGGTTGGCTTTGAAAACACAGTCTCGCTGCGGGCGTTGAAGGCACGCGATGAAAAGCTTGATTCCTTAGCCCAGCCAGGTAGCAAACCCCAGCGCGCCGAGTGTAACTCGCGAATAAAGCTGTTTCCCGCATCATCGGTAAGGACGGATGCCTGCGGCGAAAGCACGCCGGTTTCGGCTTGTTCGGCAGTGAGTAAGCGATCAACCAGAATCGGTACGTTATGGGTTGGTGCCACGTTGTAGGACGCGATGGGTTCAGTGACTGGCACCTCGGCAAGATAAATACCGTGGTCAAATTCAACGGCGTAACGACCGCACATTATTCAAACCCTTCATTCGCGTACGCCTCAATGACAGCATCTTCGACATCTTCAGCGGTGATTTCTGGCAAAGCGTCGGTGACAGCACCCACTGTGGAAGGTGTCAATGGCAATTCCAGAGCGCGATAAACGTCGGTCGTCACCGCGCGTAACTGCCTCGAACTACCTACAACAATTCCCGCGCTAAACCACCACGCGCCCGAGACCACCCGTTGCGCTGTGCCCACGAGTTTAATCTTTCCTCCGTCCGGTAGCACACCGTGAACTGAGTACTCACCGGGGCAATACTCCCCCGGGATTTCGCCCACAGCGGCGTCCACGCCAAGACTTTGTAGAGCGTGCGCATACATCTGCCCAAAAATCCCAAACCGTTCGTTGTTGCCGGTGACCGCGTCCTTGGCTGGCTGAAAATGGTCAATAACTAGGCACCCTTGGTGGTAAGCGGCAGCATGCCCACCCACCTTACGAACGATAGGCTCAAAACCGTGATCTCGGCACACTTGAGCTGCCGATTGAAAGTTAGGATTTAGCTCGTCTCTTCGCCCAAAGGCAACCACGGGCTGCGGTGCATAGACGCGCAAAGCTGCCCCTCGTTTGCCGCTTCCCACCTCGCGTAGAAGCTCGAGACTACGCGCGTAAGCAACAATCTGCTGGCCGGGAGCCACTACATCGTGGATAATTTCCATGTTTATTCCGGCCGTCCTTCAATGAGACCCTGCTCAGGGGTATCCACATCAATATCTAACAGACTGGTTGAGGCAAATTCATACCACGCAGGTTCCATCCCAGCGTTAATAGCGGCCTTCTGAGAGACAATATGTGAAGGTGAGGTTCCATAAAAAGGAACTTTTCCGGTTTCGCAAACCCGTTGGGCAACTTCGCGCACCATTACCGGCGCCAGCCCGTGGCCGCGCAAAGGCTCCAACACATCAATACCGATCTGACACATCAGTTCTGAGTCATCGGAGGCACCTGCCATCGCCTGAATCTCACCGTCTTTTTCAGCAGCAAGAACGTGGATATCTGGACGCAATGCACTGAATCCAAGCGCATTTGAAAAACGACGGTCATCCCTGAATTGCTCAAACTCATGAGGTTCTAGCCAACGAAAGTTAAAGCTCTGGCTGAGTTGCTCACGTGCCCTCACGTGCATTTCTGACGACGCAAAGAAAGTAGCACTAGGAACAAAGAATAAAGCTGTTCCCGTATTTTGCAGAGCGGCAGGTGTCAGGTAATCATTGACGCGCTGGAGCTTGGAGTAGTCTCCGATCCACGAGCCGTTATCTCCATTCAGCAAATCCGCTATGGACTCCAAAACTTTTTGATGCTTGGCGCTCAAAAGTGTAATGCCCGAATAGTGCGCCAGCCGTAGTTCCCAATGATCGGTATAGCGCCTGCGGGCGGAACCCATATCCACCAGCTCTTTACGCGGCGCGGTCAATAGGTTACCACCGAATCGGCGCATCAAACCGATAGCACCTGGCTTAAGGCAGTAATCAACCTCAAGCTGCGTATCAAGGATGTCGCGCACTTCTGCGACGGAGGAAATTAGCATGAAAACCAGTCTACCGCCGGGCCATATAGCCTCAAAAGTAGGGGCTTGATAGAATCAAAAACGCGTCGAGCTTTTGGCTCGACGCGTCTGAAAAATAAATAAATTGAAGGAGTTGTTATGTCGCTGCAAGACATCGCAACCCTCGCTCTCATTTTCTCTTACCTTGCAGCTGGAGTCAAGAATCTTGTTGAAGCATTCAGGACTGCCCGCGAGAAGGAAGATGGTAATGAGAGTTAGGTGAGTAAGGGGCGAGGTAGTCCCTCGCCCCGCTCCCCCAACGTATATTGATTTCAGACAGATGCCCTCAGCTCTCTAAGCTGAGGGCATCTTATGTTTCTCAGAAACTGTGGCGTCGCATTACCCTAACAGCCCACTTAGATTATTCGCCTTAACAGCGAAGGGCACCGGTGAATCCGGTGCCCTTGCTCAGTTAACTAAAACCTAACAGAATTAGAAGTCCCAGTCCTCATCTTCAGTGTTCACTGCCTTACCAATAACGTATGAAGAACCTGAACCTGAGAAGAAATCATGGTTCTCATCAGCATTCGGTGACAGTGCAGAAAGAATTGCCGGGGACACATTGGTAACGCTCGCGGGGAACATTGCTTCGTAGCCTAGGTTCATCAGTGCCTTGTTAGCGTTGTAGTGCAAGAACTTCTTGACGTCCTCGCTTAATCCCACTGAGTCATAGAGTGAGTGAGTGTACTGTACTTCGTTTTCGTACAGTTCGTAGAGCAAATCGAAGGTGTAATCCTTGAGTTCCTGCTGACGCTCGGGGCTTTCCTTTTCAAGACCGCGCTGGAACTTGTAACCGATGTAGTAACCATGAACGGCTTCATCACGAATAATCAGGCGAATTAAGTCTGCTGTGTTGGTAAGCTTTGCGCGCGAGGCCCAGTACATGGGCAGGTAGAAGCCTGAGTAGAAGAGGAATGACTCAAGCAGAGTTGAAGCTACCTTTTTCTTCAAGGGATCGTCACCCTGGTAGTAGCTCATTACAATTTTGGCCTTCTTCTGAAGGTGCGGATTCTCAGCTGCCCAGCGGAAGACCTCATCAATTTCGCGGGTGGAGCTAAGAGTCGAGAAGATGGACGAATACGACTTCGCGTGTACTGATTCCATGAACGCGATGTTAGTGTACACGGCTTCTTCGTGAGCGGTTACAGCGTCGGGAAGCAACGAAACAGCGCCAACAGTACCCTGAATGGTGTCGAGCAGAGTCAAGCCGGTGAAGACGCGCATGGTCAACTGTTTTTCTTCATCGGTCAGAGTCTTCCATGAAGGTACGTCGTTTGACAGCGGCACCTTCTCGGGCAACCAGAAGTTAGAGGTGAGGCGGTCCCATACCTCAAGGTCTTTTTCGTCCTGCAGACGGTTCCAGTTGATTGCTTCAACGTGGTCAACAAGAGTGACCTTTTCGCTCATCATTGGCGATTAACTCCTTGGGGAAAATCGGGTCAGCTCTTACAGAAAGAGCTGTTTATCTTGCTTCTATTCAATCATTGAACCGCTGGTTTTGCACCTAGAAAAGCTGTGATTATTAACCTTGTTCGGCTGATGGCGCAACCGGAATAAATTTGCTGGTGGGAGCTACAGTTTTGTCGCTAATTTTATGCAAAAGCTCTAACGCAGCATCGAGTTGTGAAGCTTCTTCTTCCGTGAATTTCTGTTCTATGGTTGCAGTAAGCCACCGTGAACGTTGCTGGCTTATAGAACTCACTAGGCCTCTCCCCTGTTCTGTGAGAAAGAGTTCTTTGCGACGCTTATCGCGGGAATTTTTACCGGAGTCAAGAACACCGTGTTTCATCATAGTGGCTGTAATTTTATTCATTGATTGCGCTGTGATGTGCTCATGACGCGCCAGCTCGGCGTTGGTGAGCCGTGGTGTCCTTGAGAGCGCAAAAAGGACGCTTTCTTCCGTTGCGCTCAGGGACGTAATACTGGCAGTTTCGTTCCTCAGGCGTCGTTGTAGTTTAAACACCGCAAAATGGAGGTTGTCCGATTGCTCTTTAGAAAATTTTTTCATAACGTCCACCCGAGGATAATCAGTTTAACTTGTCAGTTATTTCTAGAATATAGCAGGACTGAAAGAAGGCGAAGTCTTCGAAACTGAAAACTTCGCCTCCTAGCCCAAACGAGCTACTCCCTATGCCTTACAGCATGCAGCTAACGCAGCCCTCGACCTCAGTACCCTCGAGCGCCATCTGGCGAATACGTGAGTAGTAAATAGTCTTGATACCCTTGCGCCATGCGTAAATCTGAGCCTTATTCACGTCACGAGTGGTCGCGGTGTCCTTGAAGAACAAAGTCAGTGACAGACCCTGATCGACGTGCTGGGTCGCTACAGCATAGGTATCGATAATCTTCTCGTAACCAATCTCGTACGCATCCGCATAGTACTCAAGATTCTCGTTCGTCAGGTAAGGAGCCGGGTAGTACACGCGACCAAGCTTGCCTTCCTTACGGATTTCAATCTTCGAGGCAATCGGGTGAATCGAAGAGGTTGAACCGTTGATGTATGAGATTGAACCGGTCGGCGGAACAGCCTGCAGGTTCTGGTTGTACATACCGTGCTCAGCAACGTCTGCAGCCAGCTGCTTCCAGTCCTCAGGGCCGGGAACAAAGTGGCCTTCGAAGAGCTCGCGTGCACGCGCGGTTTCGAAGTCCCAGGTGCCGTTGATGTACTTCTCAAAATACTCCCCCGTTGCATACTTTGAGTTCTCAAAGTTCACGAAGGTCTGCTTGCGTTCTTTAGCAATCAGCATGGACGCGCGAATTGCATGGTAGGTAACGGTGTAGAAGTACATGTTGGTGAAGTCCAACGCTTCTTCGCTACCGTAGTGAACGTGCTCGCGTGCCAAGTAACCGTGCAAGTTCATCTGGCCCAAGCCCACAGCGTGGCTCATAGAGTTACCGCGCTCAATGGAAGGAACAGATGAGATATCTGACTGGTCAGACACTGCGGTCAATGAACGAATAGCGGTCTCGACAGTCTTACCCAAATCATCGCCGTCCATGGTGGTTGCGATGTTGAGTGAGCCAAGGTTGCAGGAAATGTCCTTACCCACGGTGTCGTATTCAAGACCGGGCTTGTAGTGTGAAGGCTCTGAAACCTGCAGAATCTCCGAGCAGAGATTCGACATGATGATCTTGCCCTCAATGGGGTTAGCCTTGTTCACGGTGTCTTCGAACATCACGTAGGGGTAGCCTGACTCGAACTGAATCTCAGCCAGAGTCTGGAAGAACTCACGTGCATTGATCTTTGACTTGCGGATGCGCGCGTCATCAACCATCTCGTAGTACTTCTCAGAGACATTCACATCAGAGAAGGGAACACCGTAGATACGCTCAACATCGTAGGGCGAGAAGAGGTACATGTCTTCGTTGCGCTTAGCGAGCTCGAAGGTGATGTCAGGAATGACAACGCCCAATGACAGGGTCTTGATGCGAATCTTCTCGTCAGCGTTCTCACGCTTGGTGTCCAAGAATGAGTAGATATCGGGGTGATGCGCGTGCAAGTACACAGCACCTGCGCCCTGACGAGCACCCAACTGGTTGGCGTATGAGAATGAGTCTTCCAGAAGCTTCATTACGGGAATTACACCTGATGACTGGTTCTCAATCTTCTTAATAGGCGCGCCCGATTCACGCAGGTTGGTCAGCGCGAACGCTACACCACCACCGCGCTTAGAAAGCTGCAGAGCCGAGTTAATGGAACGACCAATGGACTCCATGTTGTCTTCAATACGGAGCAAGAAGCACGAAACCAGCTCGCCACGCTGCATCTTACCCGCGTTGAGAAAGGTCGGGGTTGCCGGCTGGAAGCGTCCTGAAATAACTTCTTCAACAATCTCACGAGCCAACTGTTCATTGCCCTCAGCAAGCAACAGCGCAACCATAACCACGCGGTCTTCAAAACGCTCCAAGTAACGCTGACCATCAAAAGTCTTCAGCGCGTACGAAGTGTAGAACTTGAAAGCACCGAGGAAGGTCGGGAAGCGGAACTTCTTAGAGTACGCGAACTTCGACAGTGACTTAATGAAGTCAAAAGAGTACATATCAAGCACGTGCTTCTCGTAGTACTGGTGCTTGACCAAGTAATCGAGCTTTTCTTCCAGGTCATGGAAGAAAACGGTGTTGTTGTTAACGTGCTGCAAGAAGTACTGGCGCGCTGCCTGGCGGTCAGCGTCAAACTGAATCTGACCGTTCTCATCATACAGATTCAACATCGCGTTGAGCTCGTGATAGCCCAAGCCCTGGAACTTCTCAGGAGTGGTCGGATCTTCGTGACCCGGCTCAGCACTTAGATTCGGTGCAGGGAGTTTTGCTTCCAAAATTCTTCCAATCCATCTCTTACTTTACTTACATCTTCGGCAGTGCCCATGAGCTCAAATTTATAGAGAACCGGCACATGGCACTTTGCGGCTACCTTGTCTGCTGCTACACAGTACAGCTCACCGAAATTAGTGTTTCCCGCCCCGATAACACCGGCAAGATGCTCACGATTAACGGGGTTATTCAAAAATTTCACGGCCTGTGGCGGAATAGATCCGCTACCACCAGGACGTCCATAGCTGGGCACACACAGCACAAAAGGTTCATTGACTTCAGGAGACTCATCTGAAGTCTTCAGCGGCAACCGAACACTTCTTACGCCCGTCTTCACCACAAACTTGTGAGTGTTTTCGGAAATAGACGAAAAATAAACAATTAGCGGGTTGATGGTTAGGTGCTCAAGGTCGGCAAAATCGCCGGTGGTCTCTTCTGCAAATTTCTCCACAGTAGAAAACTTTCTTTGTGCTGGTGTGGTTTGTAGTGCTACTCCCCCATTTGTCTCACTGCTTCCGCATCGTCTACTGGAAGATCTGCGGAGCTGAAGGAGCGCATCTAAAAACCCGGCTCACGAGCAGGTGAGCTCGTAAGTTCTCCGGGGTATGGCGACGCAGAGAATTTACTGCGCCAAAGCGTTAATTTTGTCGGGCTGGAAACCAGACCAGTGGTCATCGCCTGCAACAACAACAGGTGCCTGCATGTAACCCAAACCCTTGATGTGTTCGAGCGCCGCAGCATCCTCGGTGACATCAACAACGTTGTACTCGATGCCGTTCTTATCCAGCGCACGGTAAGTCATGTTGCACTGAACGCATGCGGGCTTGGTGTACACCGTAACTGACATGTTGTCTCTCTCCTCATCAGCTGACTCTTTGCGAGCGCGGCTGTGCGTAAATTCTTGTAGTTGTTTGTGCGTGTGATAACTGTTTTGGACAGTCGCGGGTGGGCGCTGTTGTGAGCTGGGGCTGTTGTTTTAGGCTTTTTGCTCTGTAGTTATCTCAACAGGAATCAATACTACATCTAGTGTTGTGGCTGAGGTAGAGCCCCCAGATGGTGTGGTTTGTCGCTTAATTTTTTTGTGAATTTGAGTATCCACATCTTAATTCGCGTGTTTTCGCGGTTTGTTTATGCGCCGGGGTGGGTTATCCACATGTTCACCTACAGGTGGGTGTTTGATGGTGCACTTGGTCTGGTTAATCACGTGGATTTTGGTCGTGATACGGTTTTGCGAAAACCTTCCTTGAAATTACGCGGTGGGAGGTTCAAGCATCACGTTAACCTTGAAGTTTTAAGGATGGTGGGTAGGAGTTTTTTAAACTTTTTTTGAGGTTGGCGTGTCGAATATTCGAGATTGACAAATTCTAAAAACGGGCTTAAAGATGCGGGTCTGAGTCACCGATAGTGGTGGCTCAGACCCGCATCTTAGGGTTCTAACTGGTTAGAGCAATCCTTCTTTTTCGAGTTCGTGACGGAAGGTCGTGCCGTCATTCGCCTCGTTCCAAAATTTCTCGCGTGTAATCTGTTTTGAGCGGTTATCCGCCCAGACGCGGGTGGGGTTGGCGAGGACGCTTTCGCCGACGGTGAGGTTGCGGATGAGGATTGAGGCTACGTTTTGGGGGTAGCGTACGGCGAAGCCGCTGTAGACGTCGGGGTCGCGCTGTCCGTCGTCGCCGATGAGTATCCATTTGATGTTGGGGAATTCTTCGGCGAGTCGTTTGAGTGAGTTGACTTTGTGTTGTGCGCCTGAGCGGAACCAGCGGTCTGCGGTGGGGCCCCAGTCGGTGAGGAGGAAGGTGCCTTTGGGGTAGCCGTTGCGTGAGAGGAAGCGGGTGAGGGTGGGGGTGATGTTCCATGCGCCGGTTGAGAGGTACATGATGGGCGCTTGGGGGTATTTTTGGTGGAGGCGGTCCATGAGGACTGACATGCCGGGGGTGGGTGTGCGGGCGTGTTCGTCGACGACGAAGGAGTTCCAGGCTGCGAGCATGGGGCGTGGTAGGGCGGTGACCATGACGGTGTCGTCGATGTCTGAGAGGATGCCGATTTTTTGGTCGTCGGGTACGACGAAGACTTCGGTTTCTGAGCTGTCGCCGTCTTCGAGGTCGAGGACGACTTTGTGCATGCCGGGTTCGAGGTTTACGGCGAGTTTGACGTCGATGACGCCGCCTTCGTCTGCGGTGATGGTGAATTCGTGTTGGTCGTCGATGATGACTTTGACGGCTGCGTGGCGGATGGCGATGGAGGTGAAGGATCGCCAGCCGCGTAGGGTTTCGGTTGAGCTGGCTTGGGTGATGGAGTCAAAGATTTCTTCGAAGCCGTCGGTTTTGTAGAGTGCGCGGCCGAGGACGCGTACCCAGCTGGTTGAGCCGTAGCCTTGGTTGGCGACGACGACTCGTTCTAGTCCTTTTTCGCGAGCGCGGTTTTCTCGCCAGTCGTGGATTTTGTTGCCGATGCGGTAGGCGATGTTGTCTGCTTCGTTTTTGATTTTTGTGGTGGGTGTTTGGTTGTTTGGGGTGTTCATGTGTTCCTGGTGGTTGGGGTTGATTGTTGTTTTATTGTCTCATTTTGTTGGCGGTTTGGGGGTGTGAGAAACGGCCGTGCGCGCCTGGTGCGTACGGCCGTTTGTGTATGTATGTGTGTGGTGTTTAGTTGTAGTCGAGGCGGCAGGTTGCTGAGCCTTTGCCTTCTGATTCTGAGGCGTGTGTGGGTTCGGTGATGCCGGTGTCTTTGATGTAGCAGCTGACTTCGGCTTCGGGGTCTTCTGCTTGGACGGTGACCCAGTAGGTGGTGCCGTGGAGATCGGATGTGTTGTCGGCGGTGAGTTTGTAGTAGGACTGTTCGCCGTTGAATTGTGCTTCGTTGCCGTTGAAGTTGGCGCCGTCTACGGTGACGCGGATGTTGCCGGGTGCGGTTTTGCCGTCTTCGGTGTGGATGGCGCCTGATACGACGATGTCGTCGCGGTGGTTGAAGCTGTCGGTTTTTTCGAGTGCGATGCCGGCGGGTACGGTGTGTGCGCAACCTGTGATGAGTGCGCCGGTTGCCAGAGCTAGTGCGGTGAATGCTTTGGGATTCTTCATATAGTTGAATATATCGTTTGTTGGGTGGTTTTGGGGTGATATTGGTGGGTTTTTGGCACAAGTAGTCAGTAAATTGTGTGGTGGGTATGGTTGTGGCCCCGGGACGCGTGTTGTGTTCCGGGGCTTTGTGGTTTGGTGTGTTTAGTTTAGGTTTTGTGGGTCGGTGGTGACGAGGATTTTGACGGCGGTTTCGTTGTGGTTGATAAGGGTGTCGAAGCCTTTGTCGATGAGGTCTTCGAGTTGGATTTTGCCGGTGATGAAGGGCGCGAGGTCGAGTTTGCCGGATTCGACGAGTTTGATGGTGTCGGGGTGGTTATTGACGTAGGCGATGGTGCCGCGGAGATCGATTTCTTTCATGACAATTTTGTGCATGTCGATGGTGGCTGGTTTACCCCAGATGGAGACGATGACGATTTTGCCGGTGGGTCGTACTGCGTCGATGAGGGTGTCGAGTACTACTTGTACTGAGGTGCATTCGAAGGCTGCGTCTGCGCCGCGGCCGTCTTTGGAGAGTTTACGGACTTCTTCTACGACGTTGGTTTCTGCAGGTGAGAAGGCGTAGTCTGCTGAACCCGCTTCGAGTGCTTTTTTGCGGCGGAGTTCTGAGAGTTCTGAGATGACGACGGTAATGCCTTTGGCGCGGAGTACTGCGCCGGTGAGTAGGCCGATGGGGCCGGCGCCGCCGACGAGTGCGATTGAGCCTTCGGGGAGTTCGCCTGCGCGGTCTACTGCGTGGTAGCCGACGGTGAGAGGTTCGATGACTGCTGCCTGATCGAGGGGAATGTTTTTGGAGATTTTGTGGACCCAGCGGCGTTTGACGACTACTTTTTCGGAGAGTCCGCCGCCGCGTCCTGCCAGCCCGATGAAGTTCATGTTGTCGGAGAGATGGTAGTCGTTGGAGTCGGGCCCTACGTTGACGTCTTCGTTGATGATGTAGGGTTCTACGACGACGTGGTCGCCGACTTCAAGGTCGGTGATTCCTTCGCCGAGTGCTTCGATGACTCCTGAGAATTCGTGGCCGAGAGTGACTGGTGCGGTTTCACCTGAGATGGGGTGTGGGGTGTTGTGGGTGGGGCAGAAGATGGGTCCATCGAGGTATTCGTGGAGATCTGTTCCGCAGATACCGCACCAGGCTACTTTGATGAGAACTTCTCCGTTAGCTGGCGTTGGTTCTGGTATGTCTTCGATGTGGATGTCGTGGTTGTCGTAGTAGCGTGCAGCTTTCATGGTGTCCACCTATTGTCGTTGTCTGTGTTTATTGGTAGTTCACTGTTAATGCTAGTCCTGTGAGAGCGGTTTTCTCAAGGGTGGGTTGTTTGTGACAGGAAGTTGCGTTTGGGTGTTGGTGACCTTAGTCAATTGCACTTTTATTGGCTGCTTTCGGGGCTGCGCGGGACATGATGAAGGTGGGTGCAGGTTAGCTAGGGGATCCCCTGTAGTTGGAGAGGTTTTTATGGGCGTTGTGTGACACATGTGGGATGTCTCTTGAAGCCCCGGTTGTACTTGCTGGAAAGCCAGGTGGTTTTTGGTGTAATTGTTGGGTCCTTATCTTCTGAGGCTTACACGTTAGTATGGAATATCCGGTGCGCCCGGCATGGTTGTTCTGACAGACTCAAACATGATTAGGCTGTCTTTGTAGGTACACACCGGGTGGGTTGTTCACAGGTCGGATTGCAAGCATCAAGGCATGTTTTAGTTCTTACTACTGGTTGTAAAAACCGCGAATTTCGGCGGTAAAAAATGGCCGTGCTTCACGGGCGGAATAAAAAGTTGCTAACCGGTTAGGATGTATTCGAATATTCATTCGAACATAGCGAAAATGTGTGCAGTTCAGCTCCATTTCTTCCCCGGCAACTCTAACCAAAGAGGTTTAATGATGCACAATCTCAGCTTTTCTTCGCTGACATGCAAGCACCTTTCTCAGATTCAAGAGCTCCTAGAATCCAACGCCGATTACACCCACCGCATTAGCGGTCAGAACGTCTCACCTCACGCTGCATCAGGGATTTTTGAGACTCTACCGGCAGGTGCATCGCCTGAAGATCTGCTGGTTATAGGCGCATGGCAAGATACTCAGCTCGTGGGCTTGTGCGTCACGGTAACTCATTGGCCCACCCCCGCCACCGCCTATATTGGGTTACTTGCCACGCACCGCGATTATCAGGGGCAAGGCATTGGACGCCAACTCCATTCATACCTATTAGAGCGCCTCCAACTACATACAGCGATAAAAACTCTTCGTCTGGGCATCGTTGCCACCAACGCCGCATCCGCCACCCCCTTCTGGGAATCACTGGGCTATACCTTCACCGGTGAGACAAAACCACATCAGGCAGGCAGGGTCACCAGCACCGTTGAACTCTTTGAACTGCGCATAGATTATAGGCAACACGTCCGTAGAGAAGTTCAGGAATTCTGGGATACCGCCCGCACAGTACTACCGTCACTGCCTATGACTGCACCGGATGCGTGGAGCTTCGGATCCACCGCCAAGCAAGCCGATGATCTGCTTGCACTCGTACTATCGGAAACCAAAACAGCCACATCTTCAGCGCTTCACGATTACGCAGCAGAAAACGAACCGCTCCCAGTTGCCGGTCAGTACAGCGTTCTCTGCAACGGCACAGGGACTCCTCGCGCAATCATCCAAATAACCAGCGTTACCGTCACCGAATTCTGGCAAGTAAGTACCGATCACGCACAGGCAGAGGGAGAAGGTGACCGGACGCTAGATTCCTGGCGAGCAAACCACCGTCAATACTGGGAAGCTAACTCCCCCGACGGTTTTTATCCGCATATGCAAGTAGTCTGCGAGCGCTTTGCCCTGATTTACCCACAGGCGGCACGTTAAAGCTGCCCGGTGGCAAGTCCAAAGACCAGACCGAGAACCACCGGCACAAACAGCAGCAAAAGCACTAGGGCACTGGTTATCAGACACAGGATGCTGATGCTCATCCAGACCGGGTGATGGTACTGTCCTAGACGGATGATCCCGCGCAGACTCAAAACGAACATGACCAAAAACCCGCAACAGGCTACGACGCCTAAGAACAGGCCGGGAAGGTATTCGTAGGCCTCCCCGTGTTGCAGTGCTTCGGCAACCGTTGGGTAGCGCGTAGCTACCTGTACACGAGTCACCATCCCTGCCGATAGAGCCAGCACCCCAAAGGACGCCAGGCCCACACCTATCGCGGTTAGAACACCCCTGGGGTTGTGATGGAAACCGCGAGCATTGCGGATAGTTCTCTTCAGGCGTTTTCTAACCATGGCAACGGAACCTTCAGGTGGTGTGTGGTGTGTGCTATCCACACGATAGCAGGAGCGAACACGGGCAAGGGCTATCTCTTACTGCCACCGACCTCGTTTTTCTGGCGGTTTTGCGCAAACCCAGGCGATAGATATCCCTCATGTGGTGCCAGCCGCCAGAGAAAAGAGAGGGCTACAGAAGACTCACGTGGTTTAGATACAAAAAAGCCGACCGATTGAACCAATGTTCAACCGGTCGGCTAAGGAAGTGGAGATAAGGGGACTCGAACCCCTGACCCCTTGCATGCCATGCAAGTGCGCTACCAGCTGCGCCATATCCCCGTATTCAGTTGAGTCGCATCCTGCAAGAGACGACTCAACTATATTAACCATCACAGGCGGGCAAACGCAAATTGAAAACGCTCGCCGCGCCGAAAGGGGTTTTCTAGCGGTCTTCGCCCACCAGATCGTCATCGGTAATGATAGCTTCTGCTTCTTCTTCACTTTCAGCATCTGCTACAGGAGCTTCATTCTCAACACCGAGCTCAATGCGCGGAGCCTCAGCCCACAGACGATCCAATGCGTAGAACGCACGGTCTTCTTCGTGCTGAACGTGCACTACGATGTCGCCGAAGTCCAGCAGAATCCAGCGTCCGGATGCGCGTCCCTCACGGCTGATGGGCTTGAGGCTCAACTTTTCGCGAAGAGCGTCCTCAATCTCATCAGAAATAGCGTTTACGAGACGCTCGTTGTGCGCACTCACTACCAGGAAGCCATCAATCAGGCCCATAAGATCCGATGCGTCAACAGCCAACAGGTTGGTGCCCTGTTTTTCTTCGGCCGCTACAGCAGCAACCTTAAGTGCTTCAATTGATTCTTTAGCCGCAGCCATAGATTCCTTTCAAAAAATTTTCTTATCTTCTTCACCTGCACATCAGCGCGGGTGTAAGAAGGTACTTAGCCATTATTCATGAAAAAGTAGATACCAAAAATAATGAGCGCCATGATAATCAGCACAAGGGGCAACCACACGGCTGAGGTGCTCTTTTGAGCGGCAGTCGTGGAGCTATCCGATGAAGCCACTTCGGTTGAATCTTGTACATAACCAGCAGGTGTCGCGGACTCATCTGCGAGCTGCTGGTTCTCCTTCGCTCCTGATGCCAAGCTACCGATCTGAGCTACATCGAACTGGGACTGAGCTACGGCTTCTTCATGAACGACCTCAGAGCGTTCAGAACTGGCCGCGGCGTCCTGATCGTCCTGTGGCTCAGTTGCCTCATAACTCTCTTCACCGCGCAAATCCTCAAATTCTTGCGAATCCCCCACCGCGGTTGAGTCAACGTCTACACCCTCAAACGAGTCGTGCTCTTGAACAGGTGCATCTTCTCGCCCCTGAGCGTCCTCACCCAACAGTTCATCATCGGTAAACTCCGAGAACTCAAAAGCAACAGGAGTCAAATCAAGACCCTGCGCCGATAGCGCATTCACGGTCTCGGGAGTGTACTCTTCAACCGGCGCGTCCTGCTCTTCATCTGAGAGTGCAGAATCAGTAACTTCTACAACCTCGGTTTCGTGCACACCCTCATCAACAGCTGGCTCACTAGCGGCAGCAGAGAAATCCTCAGACTCCCCCGCATCTACCAGCTGATCGCTCTCAAGAGGCGAGATGATCTCAGCGCTCGCATCCTCACCATCGTGCTGAGTCAGCGGATCAGAGACAACAACCTCAGTCTCATGCACCTGATCATCAGCATCCACGGCGGCAGGCCCGGTCTCCACCTCATCATCGAAGACAAGCGATGAATCATCGAGACCCACCAGCGTAGGATCGCTCTGCGCAACAGTAGATTTTGCTGTGCCATTGCCCTGCACCTTGTTCAAAGTGCTCTCATCCGAGGCGGCAGATTCTATTGACCCCTGCGCGGCGAGCGCCGATAGACGCTGGTGGGCTGCGGCTGATTCGGCGTTGACAGACTCATCGTCTTCCAGTGCTCCCATGTATGCCACGGGTTCATCTGGCAGCTGCTCACCGTTTTTGAGGGCGCGCAAGTACTCAGCTGCGTCGGTGCGGTAACGGGTGAGACGACGCGGGCCCATGGGACGCGTCGGAGGGGGAACTACGATGTCGTCCTCAGTGGTGAACGGTTCGTAGAGGTAGGCCTCTGATTCGTCATAGGACGTGTTCTGATCTTTGTTCTCAGTCACCGGAATCCTTTGTTGGTGAGCGGGGGTTTATGTAAATTCTAGTCTGTGGGTGCGCTGGACGGAATACGTCGTGTGCAGAGTTATTCGGTGTCTCTTGTCTCGGGGGCAGGTAGTCCGTTGCTGTAGAGGTGCCCGTCCCCTGTCTCATCGCAGCGGGTGTAGAGGTTGTACTTGTTGATGTACTGCACTACGCCATCGGGTACGAGGTACCACACGGGCATTCCTTCGGCGGCGCGGTCGCGTACGTCTGTGGAGGATATTGCGAGCGCGGGAACTTCGAGCAAAGCGGCTTTGGAGGTGTTAGCGATGGGTGGCAGCTCAAGCTCGTGGCCGGGGCGGGTAACACCCACAAAGTAGGCGAGTTCCCAGAGTTTGTCTGCGTCTTTCCATGTCATGATTTGGCTCATGGCATCGGCGCCGGTGATAAAGAACAGGTCGGCGTTGGGGCGTTGTTCGCTCAGATCTTTGAGGGTGTCGATGGTGTAGGTGAGTCCCCCGCGGTCAATATCGACGCGGCTGACGGTGAATTGCGGGTTGGATGCTGTTGCCACCACCGTCATGAGGTAGCGGTGTTCGGCATCCGTTACAACTCGTGCTTCTGCCTTTTGCCAGGGTTTGCCGGTGGGCACGAACACAACTTCATCGAGATCCAGCACGGCGGCGACTTCGCTTGCCGCTACGAGGTGGCCGTGGTGGATGGGGTCGAAGGTACCACCCATGACGCCTAGCCGGATGCGTCCTTCAACGCGCGGTGGAAGGTTCAGGGAGTGGATAGTTGAGCGGGGCTGCGGATTCACAATTCTCCGAAAACAAATAGGTTAATTCAACAAAGTTCGGCGCGACCCTATACGAAATATTCGCTATAAAGTCGCGCCGAACCTGAGGTCTGTAGCGGTGAGCTTAGACGTGGTGCTTGCCCTGGTATGAGCGGATTGCTACCTGCTCATCGCGGTCCAGGCGGTCGGTTGCGGTGTGCGAGCGCACGATACCGCGACCTGAGAATGAGATGGTGACAAGGAGCATCGCCAGGAAGCCGACAGCGAAAAGGATGCCGAACCAGAAGGTGGGGATGCCGAAGAGCATGCGCTCGTGAGCACCTTCTTCAGCGGCTACGGTGCCCGCTGCAAGAATGAGTGAGTTGATCATGTGTCCTCCAGGAATAATCACGATGGTGTGCGTGTGAAACTACAAGCAATGCTACCGGGTTTTGAGTGGTTTTTCTGCAAAGCTCGTGAGGTGTTTGTGTGAGACTTTAGGCGCGTGCTTGCCAGTTTCCGCGCATAATCCATTTGGTGGTGGTGAGCTGCTCTAGACCCATGGGGCCGCGGGCGTGAAGTTTTTGTGTTGAGATGCCGACTTCTGCGCCGAGTCCGAGCTGGCCGCCGTCGGTGAATCTGGTGGATGCGTTGATGTAGACCGCTGCGGAGTCGACGGTGCGGATGAACGTTTCGGCGTGGGCGAGGTTGTTGGTCAAGATCGCCTCGGAGTGCCCGGTGGAGTACTTGCCGATGTGGTTGAGGGCTTCATCAAGTGATGCGACGGTTTTGACGGCTAGATCGAGCGAGCCGTATTCGGTGGCCCAGTCTTCGTCGGTGGCGTCGACTGCCTCTACGCCTCCGGGAAGGTTTTCGCGGGTTGCAGCGTCCACGTGCAGGGTTACTCCGGCATCGTTGAGGGCTTGAAGGGCGCGAGGGGTAGCCTCTGCGCCCTGCGCTAAGATCAGAGTTTCGACGGTGTTGCAGGTACCCGGGCGCTGGGTCTTTGCGTTCACTAAAATCTTGGCTGAGCCCTCAACATCTGCTGTGACGTCAACGAAGATGTGGCAGTTGCCCTCGGCTGTCTCAATGACTGGCACACGAGCGTTGTTCACCACTGACTGAATCAGCTGGCGGCCACCGCGGGGAATGAGCACATCGATGTACCCGCGCGCGACCATTAGAGCGTTCGCGCCGTCGCGTCCAAATTCATCGACGCTTTGCACAGTATCCATGGGCAAAGAGTTCTTATCCAGTGCATGACGGATGATGCCCACAATCGTCTCGTTGGTCTTCGCGGCCGCTGAGCCACCGCGCAACATCACCGTATTACCTGATTTGATGGCAAGACCAGCGATATCAACAGTCACATTCGGGCGAGCCTCATAAATTGCGCCGATGACGCCCATTGGTACGCGCACCTGAGTCATGTGCAAACCGTTATCCAAGGTTGCACCGCGCACAACCTCACCCACCGGATCAGGTAAGGCAGCTAGCTCTCGCAAAGAATTCGCCAGCTCCCCCACGCGGAGAGCATTGAGCATTAGCCGGTCAAGCATCGCTTCGCTCATACCGCCTGCGCGCTCGCGTTCAAGGTCTTCGGCATTAGAACGCACGATAATATCTGCCTTGTGCTCAAGGTCCTTTGCAATAGCTTCCAGCGCGTTGTTTTTCCAGCGGGTATCAGCCTTCGCTAGAATCCGAGAAGCTACTCGGGCGTCATACGCCATATCGGTAACCTTCTTGAGCACATCTGCAGGAACACTCACGTTAGCAGTCGTTGAACTCATCGTTATCGCTTTCTCCCAAAACTCATTCCTGTGATTCACAATACAACCTGTATTCTTCTAGTGCTAGCGGCGAATTAAAGCGATATTGTCAGCATGCACCAGCGTGCCATCATTTTCATCACCCAAAATCTGCACAATCTCCTCGGTATGCAAACCCACCATTTTCTGCGCCGCGGCTGCATCGTACGAGCTCAAACCGTGAGCGACCACCGTACCGTCCTCATCGATGATCTCCACTGGATCGTTAGCCTCAAAATTTCCATGCACCGCCACAACACCGGCAGCCAACAAAGAATTACGACGCGTCAATGCCGCTGCCGCCCCGCGATCGACCGTAATCGTGCCGCGAATATCGGCCAGATGCTCCAACCACAGCATATTCACCGCACGACGCTGACCGGTCGCATAAAACCAGGTTCCAACATCCTCACCGGCCAAGGCCTCGCGTGCCTTCGCCGCCGACGTCACCAACACCGGGATGCCGCTGGCCGCAGCAATCTGAGCCGCCTTCACCTTGGTGACCATTCCGCCAGAGCCCACACCTGCACTCCCCACAGAACCGATGCTCAACCCCGCCAAGTCCTGAGCGCCGCGAACGCGAGTTACTCGCTCACCGCCCTCATCAGGATGCCTGGTGTATAGCGCATCAACATCAGAAAGCAACAACAAGACATCAGCTTTCACCGCGTGAGCCACCAACGCCGCAATACGATCGTTATCCCCAAATTTCAGCTCGGCAGTAGCCACCGCATCGTTCTCATTGACAATAGGCATCACACCCAAATCAAGCAGACGCTCCAGCTGACGATGCACGTTGGTATACCTATCGCGCGCAATCAGATCCTGCACCGTCAACAACACCTGCGAAACAGTCACACCGTACCTGGCAAAAATATCCGTATAGCGCGTCATCAACAGGGACTGACCCACCGACGCAGCCGCCTGAGCAGTCGCCAAATCCTTAGGACGGCGCTTCAAACCTAAAGGCGCCAAACCGGCAGCAATCGCACCCGAAGAAACAAAAACCAGCTCCACATTCTGATGAGCCCGCTTAAACTTCGCCAACACATCAGAAATCGTGGCAATCGCCAGCTCATCCAACGAATTTTCAATGGACGTCAACGATGAAGACCCAACCTTCACCACAACGCGCATCGCACGAGGAATATCAGCGCGCTCCACCACAGCACCACGCTGCACCTTGCTACCGAACTGATCATTCATCCGCGGCTCCGTCCCGTCTTCACGTACAACAAATAACTACCGTCACACCTTCGGCATAACGGTAGTTATTCTACAGATAAATATTAAGTTCTACTTAAGAGTTGCCGCGCTCGCGTTCACGACGCTTCGCATCAACAGACTCAGTCCAAATACCCGCCTTGCGCTCAGCCTCAAGCTCCTCACGAGCAGCAGTCTTAGCGTCCATACGCTCCTTGTACTCGGCACGCTTTTCGGCGCGAGTGGGGCGAATAATCTCTTCAAGACGAGAGTCAGTGCCGCGCGGCGACGTCAGAAGCTCAGCGCCACCCACCATGGTGGGCTCCCAGTCGAAGACCACAGCGTCGGTTTCTTCACCGATCACCACGGCATCGCCGGCGCGAGCACCCATCTTAAATAGTTCATCTTCAACGCCCAAGCGGTTCAGACGATCCGCCAGGTAACCAACTGCCTCATCGTTATTGAAGTCGGTCTGCATAATCCAACGCTCGGGCTTCTCGCCAATCACGCGGAACAACGGCTCAAGATTTCGTTCTTCCTTACGGATAATGAATTCTTGCTTCTTCTTACCGCGCATTGCCTTGGGCTTGATAACCTCAACCTCGACCTTGGGAGCTTCAGCTTCGCGCTTAGCCTGCTCAGCGCGGTCCTCAGCCACCAGCTCAGCCATCGCAAAGCTCAGCTGACGCAGACCCTCGTGAGACGCCGTTGAAATCTCAAAAACGCGCAAACCGCGCTCTTCGAACATGGGACGCACAAAATCTGCAAGTTCGCGTGCCTCAGGAACATCGATCTTATTGAGGATAATCAGCTGAGGACGCTCGTGCAAAGGCACGGTCACACCGGCGGTGGGGTCTACCTCGTAGTTGGACAGCTCGTTCGCGATAATCTCGTAATCGGTAATCGGATCACGGTTAGGCTCAAGAGTTGCACAGTCAATCACGTGAGCAATAGCAGAGCTACGTTCCACGTGACGCAAGAACTGGTGGCCCAAGCCCTTACCTTCTGACGCGCCTTCAATCAGACCGGGGACATCCGCCACAGTGAAGCGGGTATCGCCAGCCTGCACCACGCCAAGGTTGGGAACCAGCGTCGTAAAGGGGTAATCGGCGATCTTGGGACGAGCAGCCGACAGAGCCGCAATCAGCGAGGACTTACCTGCTGAGGGGTAACCCACCAGAGCAACATCCGCAATGGACTTGACCTCAAGCACAACATCGCGTTCATCGCCAGGAGTGCCCAACAGCGCAAAACCGGGAGCCTTACGCTTGGTGGACGCCAAAGCAGCGTTACCAAGACCACCGTAACCGCCCTGGGCTGCCAGGTATTCATCACCAATGTTCACCAAATCGGCAAGAACATTGCCCTCACGGTCTTTAACCACGGTTCCCTCAGGCACTGAAAGAATCAGATCCTCGCCGTGGAAACCATGATGCATATCGCCGCGTCCAATATCACCGTTCGGTGCATGCTGATGCGGGCTGTGGTGGTATTCGAGCAAAGTGGTGGTCTGGCCGTCCACACGCAACACTACGTTGCCGCCATTACCGCCGTTACCACCATTGGGGCCGCCCAGCGGCTTAAACTTCTCACGGCGCACAGACACACAACCGTGCCCGCCGTGCCCACCAGAAATGTGCAACACGACGCGATCAACAAAGCTTGCCATACCGGGCGTATCTCCTTTAAAAATCTTTACTTCACGTTTACTTCGCCACTCAAGTGGACGGGAAAGAATGGGTATAACCCATTAAAGCGAAAGAGGGCTCGCACGTACAGATGTGCTCACCCTCTTTAGCGGTTTGCTACTGAGAAAAATTACTCAGCGGTTGCAAGAATGTTGACAACCTTGCGACCCTTACGAGTACCGAACTCGACCTGACCTGCTGCCAAAGCGAACAGGGTGTCGTCGCCACCGCGACCAACATTGTTGCCGGGGTGGAAGTGGGTGCCGCGCTGACGTACGAGGATCTCGCCTGCGTTAACAGTCTGACCGCCGTAGCGCTTAACACCGAGGTACTGGGGGTTTGAGTCACGGCCGTTGCGGGTGGAGCTTGCGCCCTTCTTATGTGCCATTTGTGCCTACCTTAGGTAAAAGATTGAATTAAAACTGATTCTAGACCGAAATTACGCGTTGATCGAGGTGATCTTAACGTTGGTCAGTTCTGCGCGGAAACCCTGACGCTTCTTATAACCAGTCTTGTTCTTGTACTTCTGAATAACGATCTTGGGACCGCGGAGGTCTTCGATCTTTTCAGCAGTTACCTTTGCAGAAGCCAGTGACTTAGCGTCTGCAGTAACCTTGTCGCCATCAACCAGCAACAGAACGGGCAGCTCAATGCTGTCGCCTGCTTCGCCAGCTACGCGATCAAGGGTAACGATGTCTCCAACGGAGACCTTTTCCTGGCGGCCACCAGCGCGAACAATTGCGTAGGACACTTGGGAACTCAATTCTCTTGACGTCTTTTTTAACAATGAGGATAAAGCGTTTTTACTGCGTACCAAAACGTGTACGGTTTGAGCCCTATCAAAGCGTTAGCTTTGACTTTCTCAAACTGCTTTTCAGGAGGTAATAACGCTCTCCTTACGGCTGAGCTTCCACCGTTCACAGAACGGTTTGTGCTCCACTGAACCCACGCTAACGTTTGCTTGTGAGAACAGCACCAGCACACTAGATTACGGGATGCTCGCCTATCGGGCAAGTAATCCCTGCTTCAACCCACCGGTTTTGCCTGGTTTGTGGGCAAAGACTCACTACGTCAGCCCCCCCCCCCCGCTGATGATGCCACATTAACGCTAAAGCGTCCCGCACCTACTCAGGTACGGGACGCTGTAGAGCTAAAAGCTACTTACCTTCGCGTTTGATCTCATCGGCTGCCACACCGACACCGAGCATAACCGGCGCCGAAACTTCTGCCGTCGGCTTAGTATCTGCGGCCACCTGGGCTGTTACCGATGACCCCTGAGTTGCCTCAGACTTCACCTCGGCTGCTTTAATTTCAACACCGGCACCAGCACTGGTTGCTCGACGCGAACGACGCTTGGGCTTAGCGGGTGTCTGAACTGCCTGGGTTGCGGTTGCAGCTGCCTGAGTGGATGACTCCACCTGGGACTCTTCTTCAACTTTCCCCGGGGTTGCTACACCGGTGACACCTTCAGTAACAGGCGCGTCCTGCGGCTGAACGTAGGCAGGAGCAGATGATTGTGAGCTAGCGCGTCGATTACGGCGCTTCTTACCTTCGGATGAGGAACGTGACTCACGCGCATCATCCTTGGAGCCCTTGCCCTTACCGCCGTTGCCATCACGCTCAGCCTGATCGTACTGGCGTCCTGCCTTCTGCGATGCTCGCGCACGAGCCTCACCGGCGCGGATAGCCTCAAAACGATCAGAGTTCTGAGTAAAGCGATCATCAACCTCGGGATCAACCGACGCGTCTGAACTCTCGTTCAAAGCCTCAGCACGAATCTCACGACGCTGCTTCTTACGAGCGGGCTTATCGCCCTTCTTCTCGAAGACCTGAGCCAATGACTCGAGAGTGAAATCGCCCTGCTCACCCTCGGTGATTTCGTCATCTGATTTATTGCCCTGAGGCAGCTCAATGACTTCATCACCAATGGTCAGCACGTTCTCTGCAGTAACCTGTGATTCGGCAGCAAGAGCCTCCTGCTCCTGGCGGCGGTTGTTCTTGCGACGCTTACGCTTGCGAGCTGACTTGGACTCAGTGACCTGCTCTTCTTCATCGTGGTGCGATGATGCGGCAACGATGTTAGCAAGTGCCGCGCGTCGTGCCTCATTACGCTGCTGATCCTGCGGATTGTCAGTCTCATCGTGATGCTGCGAACGGTTCTGGTGAGCCTTATGGTTGCGGAAGCGCTTGCGGTCTTCACGATCATGACGATGCATGAAATCGGCGGTGCCGCCACTACGACCCTTCAGCGGCTGATCGTGTACGAGGATACCTCGACCAGCACACGCTTCACAGGATTCTGAGAAGACTTCCAGAAGACCTGTGCCCATGCGCTTGCGCGTCATCTGTACCAGACCCAGCGAGGTCACTTCAGCGACCTGATGCTTGGTGCGGTCGCGTCCCAGGCACTCCACCAGGCGGCGCAGGACGAGGTCGCGGTTTGACTCGAGCACCATATCGATGAAGTCGATAACGATGATGCCACCGATATCGCGCAGACGCAACTGGCGAACAATTTCTTCTGCCGCTTCCAGGTTGTTCTTGGTGACAGTTTCTTCAAGGTTGCCGCCGCTACCGGTGAACTTACCGGTGTTGACATCAACAACCGTCATTGCCTCGGTGCGGTCAATGACCAGTGAACCACCTGAGGGCAGGTATACCTTGCGATCAAGAGCCTTGTGCAGCTGTTCTTCAACGCGGTAGTGGTCAAAGAGGTCATCGTTACCTTCCCAGCGCTGCAGACGATCAACGAGGTCAGGCGCAACATAGGTAACGTAAGCTTCGATAGAATCCCAGGCGTGTGAACCCTGCACCACCATCGAGGAGAAGTCTTCATTGAAGACATCACGAACAGTCTTAATAGTGAGATCCGGCTCCTGGTATAGCATCTCGGGGGCAAGCACCTTATTAGAAGTGGACTTCTCTTGGATATCTTCCCACTGCACGCGCAGACGGTTGATATCGTTCGTCAGCTCTTCTTCAGATGCACCCTCAGCAGCGGTACGCACAATAACACCTGCGCCCTCGGGAAGCTTATCCTTGAGAATCTTCTTCAGGCGAGCGCGCTCCACATCGGGAAGCTTACGTGAGATACCGGTCATGGAGCCACCGGGTACGTAGACCAGGTAGCGGCCGGGCAGTGACACCTGGCTGGTCAGGCGAGCGCCCTTGTGACCGACAGGGTCTTTGGTGACCTGCACGAGCACGGAGTCGCCGGGCTTGAGAGCGTTTTCGATTTTGCGCGGTGCGCCGTCCAAGCCGGTGACGTCCCAGTTGACTTCACCTGCGTAAAGGACTGCGTTGCGTCCGCGTCCGATATCAACGAAGGCTGCTTCCATGGAGGGCAGAACGTTCTGCACTTTACCCAGGTAAACGTTGCCGATCAGGGAGTCCTGCTGGGTTTTGGAGACAAAGTGCTCAGCGAGTACGCCGTCTTCGAGTACGCCGATCTGAATGCGGTCGTCTTTTTGACGGACGATCATCTGGCGGTCTACGGATTCGCGGCGTGCGAGGAACTCTGCCTCGGTGATGACGTGGCGGCGGCGTCCGGTTGCTCGTGATTCGCGGCGGCGCTGTCGCTTAGCTTCGATGCGTGTTGAGCCGCGGATGCCGGCTACGCGGTTTGAGGTGTGCGAGTCTGACACGCGCGGTGCGCGAACCTTAGTGACGGTGTTCTCGGGATCATCTGCATTACCGCCGTCGATTTCCATGTCTTCTTCACCACGGCGGCGACGGCGGCGACGGCGCGAGGTGACCTCGGTTTCGCCGGCGAGCTCGGCTGCTCGGCGTGCGCGACGTTCAGCGGCTTCTTTTTCTTGGCGGGCTTTGCGTTCTGCGCGTGTCTGCTCGATGACTTCTTCGAGTGCGGGTTCGTGAAAGAGTAGCGACGCGGATGCTGCGCGGGTGAGCTCAGCCAGCTTTTCTGCCTGAATTTCGCGCTGGGTTTTAGCGGTTTTCTCTGTTTCTTCGGCCTCTTCGGTTGAGTTGATGAGGTCGGCAAGCAAGAAGGCGTGCTCGTTGGCGGGGTTGGATGCGTCAACGCGCAGTTTCTGCAAAGGAGCGGGCTGGGGTTCCGCTTCAGCTGCTGAGGGCTGCTCAGCTTCGACCTGTTCGTTTTCTGACTGTGCTGGTGTAGAAGGCTGATTCTGCTCTTGCGCAGTTTCACCTTCAGATTCTGGCTGCTGAACCTGTGCATCTTTAGCATCGGTGATATCTGCGGTTTGAGCAACCAGCTGTTCACCGTTATCAGCTACCTGCTGACCCTGCGCGTCCTCAGCCTGCGCGCTACGGATCGTATGAGCAGCCGCATCCGCCTCTACAGAGGTTGTTTGCTCTGCAGCTGATTCGCCCTGCTCAGTCTTGGCGGCAGAATCAGGCTGCTCTGCGGGCACGGTAACTTCAGAAGCTACATCCTGAACCTCAACAGTACCGGTGCTCTGCGCCTTGCGGTCTGAAGACTTACGACGGGTGCGAGTGCGCTTTTTCGGCGCCTGCTCGGATTGCGTTGGTGTTGCGCTCTGCTGATCAGCCGACTCAACAGATTCGCCAACGCCCCCAAAATTATTATCAGACATATACGTATCTCCTGCCCTTTTGCGCTCCGCCCCGCACAAAAGAAGCATCTGGCGCTCAAAAAGTTCAAGCGCCGCTAACTAAAACCTAGGCTACTTCGCACATCTCGAGCCCGCATTGGAGCGAGTACCACGGGCATCTATTGCCCCGGGTGCAAAGCCGACGCGCGTACCGAGCTAGCGCATCGCGCGCCAGAACTTACAGTGAACAACCTTCGCCCCCGCCCACAATCGTCCTGGGGCGTCGTACGGTACGTTGTTCTATCGAAACAGCTTTCGTCGGGTAACTGAATCTTGCAGGCGGGCAAGAGGTTACCAGCACCTATTCTCTCATACCGTGAACTCTATTAACACCCGGTTGCGCTTTGGTACCTAAAAATTCTCCGTGAACAATCACTATGACTTCTCTATAAATTTGCCCACAAAACCGTTTGCGACCGGTGCAGTTTTCATGGAAGTGAGTACGATTGTGAATGAATTTATTTGTCCGTCATCAATTACTGCACATGAAAAAGGTAGAAATCCATGAGTGTTGCCTCAACCGAAGAAGATGGCTACATCGATTCGGAAGAATCCATTGACGTCCTGACCGAACGCACCGATCGCAGGCTCGGACCGCTGATGTTTATCACCGGCATCATTGCACTGGCAGCCTCATCCATGCTGATTTATGAGAAGCTTCAGATTCTCATGGACGCTAACCACCAGTCGGTGTGCGACCTGAATGCCCTGCTCAACTGCGGCACCGTGATGCGCCACTGGCAGGCATCAGTCTTCGGCTTCCCGAACCCTTATATCGGCCTGATTGGTTTCACCATTATTGTGACTATCGGTGCCGCTTTGATGGCTGGTGCCCGCTTTAAGAACTGGTTCTGGTGGGGTGCGCAGATCGGTGTAACTTTCGCCTTCTGCTTTATCCTGTGGCTGTGGTCGCAGACCACCTTCGTCATTAACGCTTTGTGCCTGTTCTGCATGATTGTGTGGATTATGACCATTCCCTTGTTTGTGAAGGTCACCGCCCGCAATATCGTTGCCGGTGTTATTCCTGCCCCCGCAGTACTTCGCCGCTCAGTCAGCAGCTGGTCATGGTTCACTGTCATCATGATTTACCTGCTGATATTCGGAATCATCTTCATCCGATTCTTCGATCAGATTATGTTCCTGCTGTAATTTATTCAGCACATGATCATGGGCCTGCCGAGTTCGCTCGGCAGGCCCATGAGTTTTAAGTTGTGGGCAGATGCAATGAGTCAGATTTAGTGCTGGTTGAACCAGATATCGATCTCGCGCTGAGCTGACTCCACAGAATCTGAGCCGTGCACTAGGTTTTTCTGAATATTCTCGCCCCAATCACGTCCAAAATCGCCGCGGATAGTGCCAGCGGGGGCAGTGGTGGGATCGGATGAACCCATCAATGAACGTGCGCCTTCTACCACGCGCTCACCTTCAAAGATCACGGCAACAACCGGTCCGGAGCTCATAAAATCAACCAGTGGCTGAAAGAAGGGTTTACCTTTATGCTCCTCATAGTGCTTCTCGAGTAGCTCGTGGCTGGGAGTGAGCATCTTCAAATCTGCGATGTGGTAGCCCTTGGTTTCAAAGCGGGCGAGCACGGTGCCAATCAGGTTGCGCTCTACACCGTCTGGCTTGACCAGAATGAGGGTACGTTCAGTCATGGTTTGTCCTCTTCATTGAGATTGACTTGGTTTATCTCACTTTACTCCACTTTTTTAGTCGGCGATTTATTTCAAAATGAAAGGACGCGGGTGTTCCGCTGCCTTGCCACCGGCACACACTTGCCATGGCAGGAAAAGACGGAAACCCGCGTCCTTATGTTCACCGTCTCTCAAGCTCACCCTGAGAGCGCTGGTTAGCGGATGCGTTGCACTCCCCCGTTAGCAGTCCATTTGAGCTGAGCGCCCGATGAGAAGCTGATGGTTGCTGAGCCGTCGGCATGGGTGGTTTCATCGCTGGTAGGGTACCCCAAAGTGCGGTAATTACCGGCTTTGAACCAAAAGTTGTACAGGGCACCCTTTGAGTTCATGGTGTGAGTACCGTACGTGGGATGCCACCAGATGCCGTATTCGCGACCACCGGAGGTGCGGAAGTACTGCACTACGGCCCCGCTTTCAGAAATCTCGTCGGTGACGGGATAACCGAAACGATCTTCGCCACCTTGTGCCTGCCACTTAGTGTAAATGCCGCCGTTACCTTTCACCACGTGGGTGCCGGTGTTCGCTGACCAGTAGATGCGGTTTTGCACTCCACCTTGTTGGAAGACTTGGAAAGCTCCGTAAGGGGTTACTTCTTCTTCACCTGTGGGGAAGCCAAAGGTGCCGGTGCCGCCTTCACTCGTGAAGCGTCCACCGATTGCTCCGCCTTCCCAGACCGTGTGCGGGCCAGTTGACGGTGACCAGTAAAAGGCATAGGTGCCTTTCCCGACCTTGTAAAACTTCTGCATGGCACCACCGGGAATATTGACCTCATCGAACAGAGGGTAACCGTAGGTAGATTCATAATCGCCTTGGCGGTAGGTATCACCAATCGCTCCATCGAAATCAACGGCAAAGGCACCGGTTTGAGGGCTCCAATAAATGATGTATCCATTATCGAACTGCTGACCGGCACCGCCGTCTTCTAGCGGCCATTCATCGGCAAGAGGCTCACCAAAATGAGCCTCACCACCGTGGGTTCGGAAATAGTCACCAATGGCACCGCGTAAGGTAACCTCGTAGTCATCGGCGGCGACGCGGGCAAGGTTCACCATCTGGGCAGTCGTCGTAAAACTAGGGTGTTGCTGTGGTTCTGCCTGAGCAGGTACGCCAGTGATAACTGCTGCGCCGAGGGAAAGCGCGAGCGCTCCTGCCAAAATTTTGGGGGACTTCATGTTGTATCTTTCTTGTGCTGACTCATGGTTCGTATCCATGCTGGGGAATTCGATGTACTTATTGTAGAGCAGGTTTGTCCCCCATTCTATGGAATGACCCACGAGATAGAGAAGTTCCTGAATTTCACCAGATGGCGTATAAAAAATGGCGGCAACTGGAAAGAACCAGTTACCGCCACAGGTGTACGCAATGTACTTATTGATTTTTGGCTGGCGCCTCTACGGGGTTGTTGCGTTCCCACTCTTCTTGTTCGCGTGCACGCTGAACGTTTTCGCGATCGAGCTTCTCACCGGTGTGCACCGCGTACCACCAAGCCAGCGCAAAGCAGACCCCGACAAAGAGCATCATGGGTACGACGAGGCCCACGAGAATAAGCAGGACTTGAAGGACCCAGCCCATGGTGTAGCCCCACTTGGTTTTGGTCAGTAAAGCGGGGGTTACCAAAAATGCCAGCACGAGTGCCAGACCAAGTACCCACACCAGGGTTTTGATCCAGGACGCATCGTTGAAGAACAGGCCGAAGGCTGCCAGGGTGCCGAAGAAAGCGACGAGCGCTTCTAGGGTGAGAACGGTGGATGCGAACATGACTTTGATGGATCGCATCTCTTTTTTCTTGCCCGGGTACCATTCTTGCTGTTTGCGAGTCAGGCGTGCCATTTAGTCTTCTTTCTTCTCTCCCAAAAGAACCACGGTATCTCCCACAACGGTGATGGATCCGGTGACCAGTACCGCTGAGCTGTCGTCTTCGGTACCGGCAGCTTCCATCGCGCTGCCCAGAGCATCGGGGAGCTTGTCGAAGGTGATGAGGTCATCTTCGTCAAAGCCCGCGTCGAGTGCGAGTTCTGTTAGACGCTCGGGGTCAATGGCTCGAGGCGAGTTGGATGCTGTGAGGTACAGTCGCGTTGCAAAGTCGGCGGAGTCGCGGTATTCCTCGCGCAACACCTCGAACATGGCAACGGCGTCTTTTTCTTCTAAGATACCAATGACAATGTTGACGTTGGAGAAGTTGAACGACTCTTTGAAGGCGGCTGCTGAGGCGCGCAAACCGTGCGGGTTGTGCGCGGCGTCCACGATGACGGTGGGGTTGGTGGATGCGACTTCAAGACGGCCCGGTGAGGTGACCTGCTCGAAAGCTGCACGTACCAGCTCATCGTTTAGCTGCTTCTCGCCCCCGCCCAAGAAAGCCTCCACAGCGGCGATAGCCACTGCGGCGTTCTCTGCCTGGTGGGCGCCAAAGAGCGGGACGGCCACGTTTTCGTAGGTGCCTGCAAGACCCTTGACGGTAACCATCTGACCGCCAACGCCACCAACCCGCGAGGTCGGAGCAAATTCCACGCCCTCAAAGCGGTACTGCGCGTCCTTGGATTGAGCAGCTTCAAGAAGAACCTCAGCTGCCTCGGGGTCTTGAGCTGCAGATACCAAGAAGCCACCGGGTTTAATGATGCCCGACTTTTCAGCAGCGATATCAGCCAGGGTATCGCCGAGCATATCGGTATGATCCAGCCCAATCGGAGTGACAACGGAAACAGCTCCGTCAGCCACGTTAGTAGCATCCCACACGCCGCCGATTCCGACTTCAAGCACCATCACATCAACGGGCTCGTCCGCGAAAATAGCGAATGCGAGCAGCGTTAAAGCCTCAAAGTAGGTGATGCGCGGCTGACCGTCTGCCTCAAGCTCAGCATCTACGATCTGCAGGTAAGGGGCAATCTCGTCCCAGATACGCACAAAGGTTTCATCAGCAACGGGCTCACCATCAATGCTGATGCGCTCGGTGACCTTGGAAATGTGCGGTGAGGTGTAGCGCCCTACGCGAATGTCGTGCGCCATGAGTAGGCGCTCAATCATGCGAGCCGTCGAGGTTTTACCGTTGGTACCGGTGATATGGATAACCGGGGCAGCCTTATTCGGCTCCCCCAAAATCTCGGTAGCGCGCTGCATCGCATCCAGGCGCGGAGCCATCTTGTTTTCTGGTGCGCGTGAGAGCAAATCGGCATACACCGATTCAACGCCGAAAGCGGCGCTAGGGTTAGCGCCGCTTTCGGGCTGCTCAAACACACCGGTGTTTGAATCTGACAAACTATGCCTTCTTTACATCGATGGTGGTCTCAGTTGCCTCAACATACTCGATGCTGTTGGCAAGGGTTTCACCCGCCACCAGTTCTTCATTCGAACGAACAGCGTCCAGGGTTGAAGCCGGTGCGTTGATGGTTGCCACGATTCGATCTGAAACGTTGAAGTCAGCGTCCTTACGAGCCTGCTGAATCGCACGAATCATATCGCGAGCGGTACCCTCTGCCTCAAGCTCGGGGGTCAGCGCGGTATCGAGCACCAAGAAGCCGCCACCGGGCAGAACAGAAACAGCGCGCTGCTGCTCGCCCTCGGTCTCAGCCACCACAGTCTCGAGCTCGTATTCACCCTCAACCAGCGGCATACCGCCGTCTACAGCGTTGAAGCCAACAACGACGGTACCGTCTTCCTCAACCTTCCAGTCACCGGACTTTGATGCCTTGATAGCAACCTGAACCTGCTTGCCCAGACGCGGGCCAGCGGCACGGGCATTGACCTTGAGCTGCTGTGAGATACCGAAGTCAGCAGGTGATACCTCTGAGGCATCCAGCAATTTAACGTGCTTGATGTTGAGCTCGGATGCGATGATGTGCTCGAAGATGCCAGCCAGCTGCTTGCCGCCAGCAACAGCCACGGTCAGGTTGTTCAGCGGCTGACGCACGCGCAACTTCTGCGCCTTACGCAGTGATGAACCCGCGGATGCGATGGAGCGAGTGGTCTCCATGAGCTCGATGAGCTCTGACTCGTCGGTGAAGTTCTCAACCGAAGGCCAGTCAGTCAGGTGAACTGAACGCTCGCCGGTGAGACCGCGGTAGATTTCTTCGCTCATCAGCGGCATCAGGGGTGCTGCAACCTGAGCCACGGTGGTCAGCGCGGTGTAAAGAACATCGAATGCGACGGTGTCTTCTTCGAAGAAGCGCTCGCGGGAGCGACGTACGTACCAGTTGGTTAGCGTATCTGCGTAGGTACGCAGGATTTCGCATGCCTTCCAGACGTCATAGTCGTCCATTGCCTCGGTAACGTCAGCAACCAGCTCACGGGTCTTGCCCAAGATAAAGCGGTCCATCACGTTATCTGAAGTGTAGCGCAGCTGAGCGTCGTAGCCTTCGCTATTATTTGCGCTGTTGGTGTAGAGCGCAAAGAAGTGGTAAACGTTCCACAGCGGCAACATGACCTGGCGAACGCCGTCACGAATACCCTGCTCGGTCACGCTCAAGTTACCACCGCGCAGAATGGGCGATGACATGAGGAACCAGCGCATCGCATCCGAACCGTCGCGATCCAGAACCTCTGAAACGTCCGGGTAATTACGCAAAGACTTCGACATCTTCTGGCCATCTGAACCCAGCACGATACCGTGTGAAATCACGTTCTTAAAGGCGGGGCGGTCGAAGAGCGCGGTTGCCAAAATGTGCAGGGTGTAGAACCAGCCACGAGTCTGGCCAATGTACTCCACGATGAAGTCAGCCGGATGGTGGTTGTCCAACCATTCCTTGTTTTCAAAGGGGTAGTGAACCTGCGCGTAAGGCATAGAGCCCGAGTCGAACCAAACATCCAGAACGTCTTCAACGCGGCGCATAGTTGACTTGCCGGTGGGATCATCGGGGTTAGGACGCGTCAGCTCGTCAATGAAGGGACGGTGAAGATCAGGCTCGCCCTTCTCGTTTAGCGGTAGGCGTCCAAAGTCAGCTTCCAGTTCAGCTAGTGAGCCGTAGACGTCGGTGCGCGGGTAGTTCGGGTCATCTGAAACCCACACCGGAATGGGTGAGCCCCAGAAACGGTTACGAGAAATTGACCAGTCGCGAGCGTTCTCCACCCACTTGCCGAACTGACCGTGCTTGACGTTATCGGGAATCCAGTTGATTTCCTCGTTCAGCTCGACCATGCGGTCTTTGAAGTCGGTAACCTTCACGTACCACGAGGTGATTGCGCGGTACACCAGCGGGGTGCGGCAACGCCAGCAGTGCGGGTAGGAGTGAACGTAGGACTTCTCACGGATGAGAGCGCCATCGTTCTTCAAAATGTTGATGAGGGTGCGGTTAGCTTCGAAGATCTGCACACCAGCAATCTCAGCTAACGGAGCGCCAGCTGCCAATGAGTCATCCTTGAACAAATCAAGGAACTTCGCACCCTCATCCATGGAAAGAATCACGGGAATGCCGTAACCTTCACAGACCTTCTGGTCATCTTCACCGTAGGCAGGAGCCTGGTGAACCAAACCGGTACCGTCAGTGGTGGTCACGTAATTAGCCACCAGAATCTGCCATGAGGTTTCGGTGCCGAACTTCTCGGTGTCGGTGAAGTAGTCCCACAGCGGTGCGTAGCGCACGCCCTCAAGCTGGCTACCGGTAAAGGTCGCGGTCACAGCCTCAGCAGCTGCAGCAGCGTCCTCAAAACCAAGATCCTTAGCGTATGCACCCAGCAGATCCTGAGCAATCAGGAACTTGCGTCCAGCGAAATCACCCTGTGCCTCAACCACAACATAAGAAACCTCGGGGCCAACAGCCAACGCCTGGTTAGTCGGCAAAGTCCAGGGAGTAGTAGTCCACGCCATCGCCTCAACACCAGCAAGGGCATCCACAGTCTCGGGATGCTTAGCCAACGACTTATCACCGGTGATCTTGAATGCAACGGTTACCGAAGGATCCTGGCGGTCCTTGTACACGTCATCATCCATACGCAGCTCGTGGTTAGACAGCGGGGTCTCATCCTTCCAGCAGTACGGAAGCACGCGGAAACCCTGGTAGGTCAAACCCTTATCATGCAACTGCTTGAACGCCCAAATCACAGACTCCATGTACTCAACATTCAAAGTCTTGTAATCGTTCTCAAAGTCAACCCAGCGAGCCTGACGGGTCACGTACTTTTCCCACTCATTGGTGTACTTGAGCACAGACTTACGAGCAGCAGCATTGAAGTTATCAATGCCCATCTCAATGATTTCCTGCTTGTCAGTCATACCCAGCTGCTTCATAGCCTCAAGCTCAGCAGGCAAACCGTGGGTATCCCAACCAAAACGGCGCTCAACCTTCTGGCCGCGCTGCGTCTGGTAGCGCGCCACGAGGTCCTTCACATAACCGGTCAACAGGTGACCGTAGTGCGGCAAACCGTTCGCAAAAGGAGGGCCATCGTAGAAAACAAACTCGTCTTCGCCGTTCTTACCAGCATCACGGTTATCAATAGATGCCTGGAAGGTATCATCCTTCTTCCAGTACTCAAGAACAGCTTCTTCAAGCTGAGGGAACTTCGGCGACGCCACAACGTCGCTCGCGCCAGTAGCGCTCGCCTTAGGATAAACAGGCTTGTTGGTCACTTTACGCCCTTAAGTCTCGTGCTTAAATTCGGGGTGCAAGGACGCGTGAACCCACACACAAGGTGCGGGTGGCACAGCGCGGTACCACCTTGCTTACTGACTTATCACTTGGGTGCACGAATCCCCTCAAGGCTCGTGAGAATCCTTGAGGGGGCTAGTGCGCACAAAGCATTATCAGTCGCTTCATGACTGCTGTTTCGGGCTTACCCGTTCGGTTCTACTGAGGCTGTATCTATTCCGCTTGCTCGCCCTCGTCGCAACGATTCGTGGGCGAAAAGCAGGTACGGCCTGTTCTTCCGAATTGCTCGCCGGTGATAGCCGGGTCGTTGCAACTGGTACCTAGTTTATGTGTTCTAAGCCTGAGTGTCTAACGTATTTGGAAGGCTCAACGCGGGGCAAAATCGCTCATTTAGTGAATTACACGCGTGTGAGTCCCATATCTTGTGCTGAGCGCTCTTGGATAACCCCAGATAGGGGGTTTAGGGGTTGGTGAGCTTTGACGAGATTCACTCAAATTACAATTGTTGAATTCGTGTTGAGCCATTGTGATAAACAGTTCTTTTACATTTAGGTTCACACATAAAAGCAGGAACATCATTACTTGACGTCGCAGGACGCGTGCCGCCAGCAGTCCCTCTCGCGGGGCTCGCAATCAAACATCAGTTTTTGAGTTCTCTTGTAGAGCTTCATCGAGATATTGGTGCTCAACTTCCCTCAAACGCCAGCCCCGAGCCAGTTGAGCACCAATACATCGTGAAGCTAAGCGCAGCAAATCTTTATCACCGGATCACTCGGTAGGCAGTTCGCATCGAGTATTTTCATGACGCCAGCTGACATCGGGACTGGCGTGAATCACAACCGAGCGCCCCAGCGCGAGAGTGCGAGAGGGACTGCTGGCGTCATGAGGATACTCGTGTAGCTGAACCTTATGAGGTATGGGAAAGAAAACCCGCAATTTCTCCCACCAGCCGCTTTGCTTTTTTGGGGTTGGCTTTGGCACTGACCGCCACTGTGATGTCTTCAAGGACGCGGTGCGCCATAAACCAGAAGCTTGAGTTCTCGGGTTGCCCACCCACCAGGCACCACACGCGGTGTGTTTCGCAGGCGTCCTTGATCTGTTGTTGCACGCGTGGGCTGTCGGTGTGGGCTACCACGAGCCACTTATCGGCGGCGTCCTTGGGGTCGAAAAAGCGGTGGTGCCAGATAATTTTCTGCTCGACGTGTAGTTGGTGCAGCTCCTCACTGATGTCTGGGGCAACTATGTGCACTAGGGCACCTTGCTCTTGTAGGGTGCGGACGCGCCGGGTAGCCACGACTCCCCCGCCAACAACCAGCACGTCTTTACCTTCAAGGTTTATGTTGACAGGTAGCATGGCCGGCTCCTTATCTGCGCGGTTGTTAGCATTGGACTCAACTCATTTTTTCATATGGAGGGAAAGAAGATGCCCCTGATTAATGTTAGTTACGCGGCGCAGGTTTCGGAGTCTCAGAAAGCTGAGCTGATTGCCGAGCTTACGAAAACGTATGCCCGTGTCATGGGTACTCAAGAGTCTTCGGTGTGGGTGATGCTCAATGAGGTTCCGCGCGCTGATTGGGGCGTTGGCGGTCAGTCGCTTGCGCACATGGACGTTCAGAAGTCTCAGCCCGAGCCCACTGTGAAGGTACGTCAGGCGACCAGTGATGATATGGCACGCTTAGCTGAAATTGAGGCGGAGTGTTTTCCGGCGGCAGAAGCAGCGTCCTTAGAATCGTTGTCCGCGCGCTTTAACGTTTTTTGGGATCATTTTTGGGTCCTTGAGGCTGACGGCGAAATCGTTAGTTTTATCAACGGAATGGTGACTGACTCCCCCGTTATTTTTGATGAGCTGTTTGAAGATGCCAATGCGCACACTCGTTATGGTGCTTACCAGAGTATTTTCGGCATTAACACTTTGCCTGACTATCGCGGACGCGGGTACGCGGCTACGCTGATCAATAAACTGATTGAGCAGGCGAGGGACGAAAAGCGCACCGGAGTGATTCTCACCTGTAAAGAGGAGCTGATTGGTTACTACTCTCAGTTCGGTTTTGAACTCGATGGCGTATCTGATTCAACTCACGGTGGCGCGCGCTGGCACGATATGACCCTTCACTTTTAGTAAGGGGACGGCTAAAACTTTGGTGCAAGGCTTCCGCTTAGAGTCGCGTCAACACTATTACAGATTGTGAAGCACTACGTCAGACACACCATAACTAAAATTTTGATGTTTTAGCATACACAAAGACCCGCCTAACAGTCGATGTTGGGCGGGGCTTTTGAAGTCTGTGCAGGCGTTTAGGCGGTCGCTGTCATGTAGACAACGCCGTCTTCTACAGAGGTTTCGTAGACGGGCAAAGTGAAGTCTTTGCCTGAGAGGCATTTGCCAGTTTCAAGGTCGTAGACCTCTTTGTACAGGGGTGCAGTCACGGTGTGCTTACCGTCTTTCTCCCCCACGATTCCGCGCGCCATCACCAGTGCTTCGCTGGCGGGATCCTTGTGGTCGGTCACGAAAACGGCGCCGTCTTTGACCAGAAATACTGCGTACTGGTGGTCGCCAATCAGCGCGACTTCGCCCCAGTTGGTTTCAAGATCGCTGACGTTGCATACACGCTGAAGGTTAGTCTCTGCCATGTTCTTTCCCTTGTGTGTGAGTGAGTTTTCCAGTTTCAAGTATGACTGATTATGTGGTCATAAGTTGGTATTATCGCATTATTGATACCAATAATTAGTTTGCTGATTCCCACACCACTTTTTGGCAGGCTAAGTACTCACACATTAGGTAGATAAAGAATGGTTAACACTGTGAAAGAACCTCGCTCAGGTCGCAAGATTCTTGTTGTCGGCGGTGGCCCCGCTGCGTGGCGTTTTGTTCGCGCGATTCACGGCGAAGGTCTGGGTGAAGACACGGTTACGGTTCTCATGGATGAGCCGTTCGTTCCCTACGACCGCGTAGCCCTTGAACAGATTTTTAATGACACCGAGAAAGATTTGACTCTCGGTGAGAGCACCCTGTGGGAGCAGCCCGGCATCGAGCTTAAGCTCAACACCCGCGCGTCCGCTCTTGACCGCAAAAATCAGACTGTAACCACTACCAGTGGCGAAGTTTTCCCCTACGACGAGCTCGTTCTGGCTACCGGCTCTCGCGCTGTTAAGATTCCGATTCCCGGCGCTGAGGCAGCTCACGTTTTCCGTACTATCAACGATGTTCGCACCGTTGTTTCTGAGATGGATCGTCTGACCAAGAAGCTTGGACGCGCTCCTAAGGGCATTGTTGTTGGTGGTGGCTTGCTCGGTCTGGAGGCTGCTGAGGGTCTTAAGCACCTTGGCGCTGAGCCGACTATTTTGGATGTTGCTCCCTGGCTGCTGTCCATTGAGATGGACCAGGGCGGTGGCCACGCAGTCAACGCGCAGATTGAAGCTACCGGTATCGGTGTTGAGACCGGTTCATTCATCTCAACCATTAACCGCGATAACGCTGGCGAAGTTGTCTCCGTTTCTGTTGCTAACGGCATGGGCGATGAAGCCGATGTTCGCGTCATTGATGCTGATATCGTCATGTTCGCTGCCGGCATTCGCCCCAACGATGATCTTCCCCGCGAAGCTGAAATGCGTATGGGTGAACGCGGCGGTTTAGTGGTTGCCGACAACTGCCAGTCTGAGGACGAAAACATTTGGGCTATCGGTGAGGTCGCTTGCGTTCTAGGCCGTACCTGGGGTCTTGTTGCTCCTGCTAACCAGATGGCTGAGGCTGTCGCCAAGAACCTGATGGGAGGCAATGAGACCGTTGAAGAGTTCGATATTGCAACCAAGCTGAAGTTCGATGGCGTTCAGGTTGCTGGCTTCGGTGATCGTCGCGCAACCACTCCCGGCGCACTTGAGGTGCTTTTTGCAGACCCGGCCCGCGGTATGTACCAGAAGATCGTGACCACCGCGGACGCTAAGACCCTACTCGGTGGCGTCTTCGTCGGCGACACTGCTCCCTTCGACTCACTCAAGCCTTTGCTCGGTCGTGAGCTTCCCGCAGAACCTGCTGCCTACCTGACCGCAGCTGGTGGTGGCGACGGCATTCCCGATACCGAGCTTCCCGACGACGCCATCCTGTGTTCCTGCAACAACATCGACTTCGGCACTATCCGCCAGTCAATCGTTGACGGCAATCAGGACGTCGCATCCATTCAGAAGGCAACCACCGCTGGTACCCAGTGCGGCTCCTGTGTTCCCATGATTCAGAAGACCCTCAAGCAGCAGATGAAGAAGATGGGCATGACCGTCTCCAACGCGCTGTGCGAGCACTTCGGCTTCTCACGTGCGGAGCTCTTTGCAGCTGTTAAGGCAGTGGATGGCCTGGACGACTTCTACTCGGTACTCGAGCGCTTTGGTCAAGGCGAAGACGGCTGTGCAATCTGTAAGCCCACCGTTGCGTCCATTCTCGCGTCAACCCGCAAGTCATACGCTCTTGACGGTGGCCGCGGTACCCTGCAGGACACCAACGACCGTAACCTGGGTAATATGCAGAAGGACGGTACCTACAGCGTCATTCCGCGTATCCCCGGTGGCGAAATCACCCCCGACAAGCTGCTTGCCTTCGGTGCTGTAGCTAAGGAATACGGCCTGTACACCAAGATCAACGGTGCTCAACGCATCGGTATGTACGGCGCTCGTTTGGAGCAGCTGCCCGAGATTTGGCAGAAGCTCATTGACGCTGGCTTCGAGTCAGGTCAGGCGTACGGTAAGTCACTGCGTAACGTGAAGTCCTGCATTGGTAGCTCATGGTGCCGCTTTGGTGTTCAGGATTCAGTGAAGATGGCTATCGACACCGAAAACCGCTACAAGGGCTTGCGTTCACCGCACAAGTTCAAGCTGGCTGTTTCTGGCTGTAACCGCGAATGTGCTGAGGCTCAGGGCAAGGACATCGGTCTGATTGCAACCACCAACGGCTGGAACCTGTACTTTGCCGGTAACGGCGGTGCTAACCCCGCCCACGGTCGCCTGTTTGCTCAGGATATCGATCAGGAAACCGCCTACAAGTACATCGACCGTTACCTGATGTACTACATCCGCACCGCAGATAAGTTGCAGCGTACCGCTCGCTGGGCTGAGGATCTTGATGAGCAGTTCGGCGATGCGATTGAGCACCTGCGTTCGGTGATCATCGATGACTCACTGGGTATTTGCGCTGATTTGGATGCTGATATGCAGTACCACATCGACAACTATGAGGACGAGTGGGTTGCTACGTTGAAGGATCCCGAGCGTCTGAAGCGCTTCCGTGCATTCGTCAACCAGCCTGAGGCTCAGGATGAGGCGTCACGCCTGTACGTTCTTGAGCGTGACCAGATTCGTCCGGCAACTCCCGAGGAACTGGCAGCGGCTGATGCTGAGGACGCTGACGGTCCGGTTTTGATTACCGGCGCTAAGATTCCTGTGGGCGCTCCCGCATAAACATTTGTTACATAAATTTCAGATGTGAACAGTGAAAGGTCGGGCTTTTACCCTTTTCACCTGCCGTGGTGTACTTGGGTAGAGCCCGACTTTTTGCACAGTGGCACGGCGGTGTTGTTCGTGCCCATGAAAGGTTTTGAGAACTGTGTTTGTTGATCTTGATGTCGCCGATTCGCTGGTTTTGCTGTGCGGTGAATCTGAGCGCACCGCGCGTGTGGCACATAAGTACGGTGCGGCGGCGTCCGTTATTCAGTGCCCGAGTGTAGATGGCTTGGAGGGCGCTGCCGCTTTGCGTCCTGCGCTGGTGGTTATCTGTGCGGATGCGCGTGAGGACGCCGGTGCGCTTGCTGTGGCTGATTGGCGTTCGGCTATAGCTGAGGTTCTGCCAGGAGTTGTGGTGAGCGTTGACCGCGAGGCTCCCCTGGGTGAGACGGGTACTGTCTTTTTGATTGGTGCAGGACCCGGCACGCCCGGTTACATGACTGCGCGCGCGTTTGAGGCGCTGGCCGCGTCTGATGTTGTGCTGATTGACCATTTGGCACCAACCGCTGACATTGAGGCATGGGCACCGGGTGCAGAGATTATTGATGTGGGTAAGGTGCCCGGTGCGCACAAGGTGCCGCAGCGCGAGATTGATCAGATGATGATTGATTACGCGTTGGCTGGTAAGAATGTGGCGCGCATGAAGGGCGGTGACCCCTACGTGTTTGGTCGCGGAACTGAGGAGCTGTACGTGTGCGAAAGCGCCGGGCTGAACGTTGAGGTTGTCTCCGGTGTGACCTCATCGATTGCTGTGCCCGCTAGCGCGAAGGTTCCGATGACTTTGCGCAAGGTGTCGCATATGTTCACTGTGGTGTCTGGTCACGCTGAGCTGTCTGATATTGAGCTGGATCATCTGGCTGGTTTTGTGAAGTCCGGTGGCACGATTTCGCTGTTGATGGGTGTGCGCACGCTCCCCCATACGGTGGCTGGTTTGCTGGCGCGTGGCGTCCGCGAGGATATGCCGCTGGGCACGTTTGAGAATGTGTATCGCGAGAATGAGCGCGTGCGTTACTCGACGTTGGCACGGGCAACCGAGGAGCTGTCAGATGTGAATCCGCCTGCTATCACTGTGATTGGTGATGTTGTGGATGCCGGCAACGCCGAAGGTGAGGACGCGACAGCCCGCCGCGACGCGCTTTTGCAGCTGGCACTGAGTGAGGGAAGGGATAAGAAGGCGTAGATAGTCTTCTGAATCTATGAGGCTTATTCAAAAGTAGGAACACACCCACACCCCACCAACTAGACAACGGCCCCACCAGCGGCAAAAATAAGAGGATTAAATCACTACAAATAACCTCAAGCCATACCGGAAGAACCGTTGCT
>NZ_JAAXPV010000018.1 GCF_012396615.1 Rothia terrae
TCTGGAACTGTGGGTACCTTTTTGGTTACTCCGGAAGGTAATTGGGGTGAAACTGATCCTTCAATGATTCACCGTGACAGGTAGTGAGCTATGTTTTGGTGTTTTAGTGTATGGCTGAAGTTAGTCCCCATACATGTTATTTGCATTTGATAAGTTCTACGAACTGGTTCTCGGCGTCCGGTGAGTTCTTATTCGCAGGTGTCTTCGGTGGTGCGGGCGTTGATTTTCTTTGCGGCGTCGGACCCCTTATGAATAAGCCTCCGCCACCATTCGCACCCGATGGAACGCGGTAGCTACTTTAATTGCTCTAATTCTTTTCGGGTTAACCGTTATGTCATGGCTAATGTAGCGCTAACGTTGCGAACTTTAGCTCATTCTTTCCACCAGCAATATGCGGAAACCTTTAGAAGTCGCATAGCGATTGACTGAGTAGTCAGACCCCAGTTCGTTCACCAACCATTTCTGCAATGAGTCAGACCCCAGATTTTTCTGCACCACCAAATAGGCTTTACCGCCAACCGTCAGACGCGGTAGCCAGGTGCGCATAATGTTATGAAGAGCGTCCTTACCCACGCGAATAGGCGGGTTCGACCAGATAAGATCGAACTCAACATCGGTTGGAACATCCTCGGGTAAAGATACCTGCACATTGGTAGCTCCTAATCGCTCTGCATTCATGCGGGTGAGTTCCATTGAACGCTGATTGACGTCAACGGCATAAACCTGCGAATCAGGCGATTCTAAAGCCGCTGTGAGGGTAATTGGACCCCACCCGCATCCGATATCAAGGATGCGCGAACCGGTAGCCGGCGGAACCTCAGCGAGCAGAACAGCGGTGCCCTTATCAATACCGGCAGGTGAAAAGATGCCGGGTGCCGTCACCACGGTACGATCCTGCCCCGCCAACCGAACTTTCACCTGCTGAGGAGTGAACTCAGAAACGGGATTCGATGAAAAATAATGCTGCTCTGCCATAAAACCCATTTTACGTGCTCACACCTTAGTTCCTAAACGCGCAAGCTGTACGCCGTGGGGGAAAAGCCAACACCGAGCATAGTCAGGACGCTCATTCCCTCGATAGAATAGGGGAGCATTATTTTTGTCGAAAGGACTTTTCCGTAGTGACTGACACTCCCAACACCGATAAACTGCCCAGCGACGAGCAGTTGCGAGCAACTGTAGAGCGAGTGTTGGGCAGAGCAGAAACACCGAAATCCTCTAAAGTCCTAGACGAACGCGCTCGCGAACTCTCTGACCTTCGCGAAGAACACTCATCCTATGACGGTGAACAGCGGGATCTTGAAGAACGTCGCGCACTTCGCCGTGTTGCAGGTCTTTCAACGGAGCTTGAAGACGTTACCGAAGTTGAGTACCGACAGCTTCGCCTTGAGCGCGTTGTCTTAGCCGGGTTGTGGACTGAAGGTACGGTTCAGGACGCTGAAAACTCCCTTCGCGAGCTTGCAGCGCTGGCAGAAACTGCTGGTTCTGAGGTGCTTGATGGCCTTGTTCAGCGTCGCATGAAGCCCGACCCCAGTACCTTTCTCGGTTCAGGAAAAGCGCTGGAACTCAAAGAAATTGTTGAGATGCAGGGCGCCGATACCGTGATTGTTGATTCCGAACTCGCGCCCTCACAGCGTCGTGCACTTGAAGATATTGTCAAGGTAAAGGTCATCGACCGCACCGCTTTGATTCTTGATATCTTTGCGCAGCACGCTAAATCTCGTGAAGGTAAAGCCCAGGTCGAGCTGGCGCAGCTTGAATATATGCTGCCGCGTTTGCGCGGTTGGGGTGAATCCCTGTCCCGTCAGGCCGGTGGACGCGCCGCCGGTGGTGAAGGTATTGGTTCGCGTGGCCCCGGTGAAACAAAGATTGAGTTGGACCGTCGCCGCCTGCGTGCTCGCATGGCAAAACTGCGTCGTGAAATCGCGCAGATGAAGCCCGCCCGCGAGACCAAGCGTCTTAACCGTAAGCGCAATCGCGTGCCGTCGGTGGCTATCGCGGGTTACACCAACGCGGGTAAATCCTCCTTGCTTAACCGCCTCACCGACGCCGGCGTCCTCGTCGAAAACGCCCTGTTCGCAACTCTTGACCCGACCGTCCGCAAGGCACAAACACCTGACGGTGTGGGATACACCCTTTCTGATACCGTCGGTTTTGTGCGCTCGCTACCTACGCAGCTGGTTGAGGCATTCCGCTCCACTCTAGAAGAAGTGGCAGACGCCGATCTTATTGTGCACGTGGTTGACGTTTCACACCCCGACCCTGAGGGGCAGATCAAGGCAGTGCGCGAGGTCTTTACTGAGGTCGATGCACGGAACGTTCCCGAGCTCATCGTTCTCAATAAGGCTGACGCTGCTGATCCTTTCGTGGTTGAGCGTTTGCGTCTACGCGAGGAAAACAGCGTTGTTGTTTCAGCTCGTACCGGCGAGGGAGTCGACGAGCTCAAAGAGCTGATTGCGGATATGATTCCGCGTCCTTCCATTGAGGTTCATCTGATGGTTCCTTACGCACACGGTGAGGTAGTCTCACGACTGCACGAATGGGACGCAGAAATTTTGCGTACCGCCTTTATCTCAGATGGCACCTACGTACAGGCACTCGTGCGTGATGAAGTCGCATCAGAGCTATCAGAGTACGTGCTTGATGAAGAACTTTTAGAAGTTCTAGAACCTGAAATTCAAGAAGCACTGGATGCCGGTGCAACCGAAACGGTACGCTAATGAGCGGTGGGCAGGAATCCCAGCGCCAGCCCTTGACCGGTCAAGAGCTTGAGACTTTGCCGGGGGCTGCAGACGTCCTTGACCTTCTCGACGCGGTGGTGGACGCCAGCGGCGGGCAGAAACGCGACGGCCAGCGAACCATGGCCGCTCACGTTGCGCAGTCTCTCGAACTAGACCGTCACTTGCTGGTTCAAGCGGGCACAGGTACCGGTAAGTCTTTGGCCTACCTTGTTCCAGCCCTGCACTATGCTCAACACAGTGATAAACCAATCATTGTGGCGACCGCTACCTTGGCCTTGCAGTCCCAGATTGTTAACCGCGATATTCCGCGTCTGCTCGAGTCAGTGGGAGATCGCCCTGAGCGCGAGACAGAGGTAGCGATTCTTAAAGGGCGCAACAATTACGTCTGCTTGCACAAGCTTGAGGGCGGTTACCCCGATGATGAGCAAGAAACTCTCTTCGATGTTGATCCCGGTGGAGCTACCGGCAGATTAGGTGAAGAGGTTCTGCGTTTGCGCGCCTGGGCTGAAACTACCGATACCGGTGACCGCGATGAGCTCATTCCAGGTGTCAGCGATAAAGCGTGGCGACAGGTTTCAGTTAACGCCTCTGAGTGTTTGGGACGTAAATGCCCGTTGGTAGAGTCATGTTTTGCAGAGCTTGCAAAGACTCGTGCCAATGAATCTGACATCGTGATTACTAACCATGCTCTTTTGGCAATTAACGCCTTTGAAGGCATCGGCGTTCTGCCTGAGCACGAAATTGTGGTCATTGATGAGGCCCATGAACTTGCTGACCGCGTCACCGGAGCTGTTACCGGTGCGCTCTCACCGGCGATGGTTCATTCCGCAGCCCGCAGCATGAAGAAGAATACGAAAGCAGATTCTTCTCCGCTTGAGTCAGCTGCACGAAACTTGGATAACGCGTTAGACGGAATTCCTGCCGCCTTGCTGCCGAAGGGACTGCCCGAACGTGTTGGGCATGCCATGAGCCAGGTTTTGGACGCTACACGCACGGCGCTGTCCGATACCAAGAGCGACGCTAAAGACTCCGATGCCGGCCGCCAGATGGCTCGCGCTAAGCTCACCGAGGTGATGGAGCTTGCCGAGCGCATGCTCAATGCCGATGAAAAGTACGAGGTTGTCTGGATCTCGCGTGTAGGTTCTTGGGAGCCAGGACGCGGATATGTGGCTGCTTCCGATACGGATCCTGCAACCTTACACGTCGCACCGCTGTCAGTAGCAGGCCGCCTGCGTGAAGGACTCTTCGAAGACCGCACCGTGGTGCTTACATCGGCTACCTTGACGGTGGGGGAGTCTTTCGATTCCGTCGCGGGGGCACTGGGGCTTCAAGGAACGGGCGGACCTCGCTGGGAGGCCGTGGACGTAGGTTCGCCTTTCGACTACCCCAAGCAGGGCGTCCTTTATCTTGCGTCTGACCTGCCCAAACCCGGACGCGGCGTGTCTGAAGAGCAACTTCAGCGCGTGCTAGAGCTGATTGAGGCTTCTCGTGGTGGTGCGCTTGGACTGTTTTCCTCGAAACGTGGGGCAGAGCTTGCTGCAGAATACGTACGTGAACGCACCAATCTCAATATTCTCGTGCAGGGAGAATCATCGTTGCGTGCGCTGGTCAAAGAATTTGGCGCAGACACGGATTCTTGCCTGTTTGGCACAATGAGCCTATGGCAAGGTGTCGATGTGCCTGGTGACTCATGCCGACTGGTCATTATGGACCGCATTCCTTTCCCTCGTCCTGATGATCCTCTGTCTGCCGCTCGTACACGCGCGGTGGCTGAGTCCGGCGGCAACGGATTCATGGCTGTTTCTGCCTACCACGCTGCGATTCGTATGGCGCAGGGAGCAGGACGTCTAGTGCGATCCGTCAACGACCGCGGTGTAGTTGCTGTTCTAGATTCGCGCATCGCCACTCAGCGGTACGGAAGCTACCTCGTGAAAGCTCTACCGCCTTTTTGGACGACCCAAAATAAGGACGTTACGGTCGGTGCTTTGGAGAGACTCGCTGCCAGCATTGACTAGGCTCTTTGCCGATCCTTGAAAACGTCTTGGTGTCGCGGGGCTGGTTTCTGAAAACCAGCCCCGCGATTTTTATTTCTCAACTGTAGAAACTTGAACATACATCGTCATCTTGTTTTTACGAGCATCAGCGTTGCATAGCAAACTCTGTCATTTCCTTCGCTGGATGCGGGTAATCATCGATAACCCCGCACAAAGGAAGGAAGAACCCCCGTTATTTTGTGCGGTTTCCATCCTTTCAGTTTTAAAAGGAAGTACCATTGGTATTAGTGTGCTTGAGAGCGCAGTAAATCTATAATTTTCACTGGCGGATTTTATTCATAAAATCCAAACGTTCAGTAGCCTCAAGGTATTGAGCGTTCAACACCGTGAAATACACATCAATACAGGTGAATAGCAATGGCATCTAGCGCTCAAACTCAAGATATTTCTGAGCAAAAACTGGATCGCGGCCTGTCAAACCGTCATTTGCAAATGATTGCAATTGGCGGCGCGATTGGTACCGGTCTGTTCTTCGGCTCGGGTAAGCTCATCAGCCTTGTCGGCCCCTCGGTAATCTTTGTGTACATGATTATCGGGTTCGTGCTTTTCTTCGTGATGCGAGCACTCGGTGAGCTCCTGCTGTCCAACCTCAACTACAAAACCTTTGGCGATATCGCCAAAGACCTTATCGGTCCCTGGGCCGGCTTTTTCGTCTCGTGGAACTACTGGTTCTCCTGGGTTGTTGCGTGTATCGCTGATATCGTAGCTATTACCGCCTACGCCCAGTATTTCAACCCCGATATTCCTGTCTGGTTACCGGCTTTGCTCACGGCTTCAGCGCTCTTAATTTTGAACCTTCAGCCGGTTAAATTCTTTGGCGAAACAGAGTTCTGGTTCGCAATTATCAAGGTCGTAGCGATTCTGGCGCTCATCGTTGTTGGTCTTTACCTGATCTTCAGCGGTCACCATAATCCCAACGGAACGACAGCTCAGGTATCTAACCTTTGGAACTACGGTGGATTTTTCCCCACCGGTCTGAGCGGCTTTATTCTGGGCTTCCAGATGGGTATTTTTGCCTTTATCGGTATTGAGCTGGTAGGTACCACAGCTGCTGAAACCGAAAACCCGCACCGAAACCTGCCTAAGGCTATTAACTCCATCATCATGCGTATCTTGGTGTTCTACGTGGGTGCACTGAGCATCATTATGATGGTTACTCCCTGGGTAGACATCGATCCAGAACAGAGCCCCTTCACCTCCATGTTCGGCATGGTCGGATTCACCGGCGCAGCGTTTGTGGTCAACCTTGTGGTTTTGCTCTCTGCCGCGTCCAGCGCCAACTCCGGTGTTTATTCGGCTAGCCGTATGGCGTACTCGCTGGGACTTGACCGACATGCGCCTAAACTTTTTGCACGCAAAAACAAGCGTCATGTGCCGTCTAATGCTGTTTTCTTCACCGCGGTTTTCGCATTCTTGTCGATCCCGTTACTGCTAGCCGGCGATACCCTGGTTTCGGCATTCACCGTGATCTCATCTTTGTGCTCCACCTGCATCCTCTTTACCTGGGGTAGCATCGTGGTCAGCTACATCAACTACCATCGCAAGTTCCCTGAACGTCACGCGGCCTCGCAGTTCCGCATGCCACTTCCTAAAATCACTCCGTGGTTTATTCTTGCGTTCTTTGCCTTTATCGTTTTTGCACTGGCACTGGGCGAAGATACCCGTATCGCTTTGATTCTTATCCCGCTTTGGTTTGTTGTCCTCACCATTCTGTGGAAGGTTACCAAAGCTAAATTGGAACGTGAGCACCTGCCTGTTACCGGCATGATCCCGATTCAGACCCCTGAAGAAATCGCTCGTAACTTCGAGAATAAATAACCCTGGTGCGGGGCATAGCGTTCATGCAGAATAGTGAAGGTTTGCCCGCCATTAAAATCAGGTAACACATAAAAGAGGCCGCCCCACCATATTCACGATGGTGGGGCGGCCTCTTTTGATGTGCAGATGCTTTTGCTCTAAAGGCTTCTGAGAACCGAAACTACCTTGCCCATGATAAGAGCGTGATCGCCGATAATGGGCTCATACTGGGTGTTTTGGGGCAGTAGCCAGGTATGACCATCGCGTTGGCGGAAAGTTTTGACAGTCGCTTCATCATCAAGAAGAGCCGCCACAATATCCCCGTTGTTAGCGGTGTGTTGCGAACGTACAACCACCCAGTCACCATCCATAATTGCTGCATCAACCATGGAATCACCTTTAACACGCAACATGAACAGCTCGCCGTTTCCAACAAGCTGTCGAGGTAGCGCCATGGCATCCTCGATGTTTTGTTCCGCTGTAATGGGAGCACCCGCTGCGATGCGGCCCATCAAAGGAACCTGTGCAAGATCGTGAGAGGGCGGTTCGAAAGAGGGAATCTGCGGTGAAGCCACAAGGTCTGCGGTGGTCTCTTCAGCAGAATGCTCCGCATCGCCAAAATTGAGGACTTCAATAGCGCGGGGACGTTTTGAATCGCGACGGATATATCCCATCTGCTCCAAACGCGAGAGCTGATGAGTGACAGAAGAAAGCGATGCTAGACCAACGAGATCTCCGATTTCGCGCATTGACGGCGGATAACCGCGTTCATCAATGGCGGTGGAAATGGCGGTCAAAATTTTCTGTTGGCGAGCGGTGAGGGGCTTAGCACCGCGAGGACGCTTACCCTGCGGAGTATCTGGCGTGCTGTAACTCACTGGTTGCTCGTTTCTGTAGTCCTTATTTTGTCAGTCCCCAGTGTTTGACTAGTGCTCACTGGTGTCTTAGTTCTATCAGCCTATGGCACTTTTATTCGAAAACCAAACATTTGTTCTAATTTTTCTCGACTATGTTCGAATTTTCTGATAGAACATATATACGAAGTTCGAACAAAGTTTCGAATATTTGGTTTCCTGTTCAGTAAGAAGGAGTTCCGATAGTGAGTACTGTAGTTATCCCGCGTCCTGTCCGTCCCGGCACGGCTTTTTCGCGTGCTAACGCTGTGGTTCGTCCGCAACGGGTAGAGAGCGCACCGCTTCCTTCTGCTCAGCTTCGAGTGATCAAGCCTGCGCGGCAGCTTCCTCAGCCTGTTCGAAACCAACGAGATTTAAACCCGAGCGTCGCGCCGGCTACCCGGACATCTCGTCGAGGCCGCCTACTTTCTATGCTCAAGGGACTTTCTTTCATGACTCTAGGTGCCCTCATCGTTCTAGTCGGTGCATCCTTTGTCGCCCCTCAGGATGCCCAAGCTGGTTCAAGTCCGGTTGATTCATCATCAGTGGGTCGTACAGTGACTGTTGATGCTGGTCAAACCCTTTGGGATGTTGCGCGAGAAGTGAGCCCCGAATCGGATCCTCGTGATGTGGTGAATCTGATTATCGACGTCAATAATCTTTCCAGCACTACTTTGCATACTGGTCAGAATCTGGAAATCCCCGTAATGAATGGTTAGTACGTCGTAGTTGTGATTAGACTGGCAGTGTGAGTGAAGCATTACAAGCACTTGAGAACCTGCCTATTCGCGACGACTTGCGTGGTCGCTCACCGTATGGCGCGCCCATGATTGATGTTCCTATTACGCTAAACGTCAATGAGAATACGCACCCGATGCCCGATGAGGTGGTAGAAGCCATCGGTGCTGAAATCGGTAAAGTTGCCCACCGACTCAATCGTTACCCCGACCGTGAATTCGTTGAGTTGCGTCAAGAACTCGCAGAGTTTTTAGGGCACGGGCTCACAGCTGACAATGTATGGGCTGCTAACGGCTCAAATGAAGTACTTCAGCAACTTTTCCAAGTTTTTGGCGGGCCAGGGCGAAGCGTCATGAGCTTTGTGCCCACCTATTCCATGTACCCGCTTTTGGCTGATGGTACCAATACCGAATTTATCGCCGGAGAGCGTGCGGCGGACTTTACCCTCACCGCAGAGTCTGCGGTTGCTCAAGTTATCAAGCATCGCCCTCATATTGTGGTGCTGTGTTCGCCGAACAATCCCACCGGCACCGCTCTGGAAAAAGAAGTTATCGAGCGGGTTTACTCAGCGGTCGAAGAACTGGATGGCATTCTCATCGTTGATGAAGCCTACGCCGAGTTTGCGCAAGATCCAGAGCAGACAGCTCTGACGCTGTTACCTGGACGCGATCGTTTGGTGGTTAGTCGCACCATGAGTAAAGCGTTTGCATTTGCTGGTGTGCGACTGGGCTATTTCGCGGCGCACCCTGCCATTGCGGATGCGGTTCGACTAGTTCGTTTGCCCTATCATCTGTCATCGGTCACACAGGCAACAGCTTTGGCGGCTTTGCGTCATCGTACGCAACTGTTAGCAAACGTTGAGGATATTAAGGATGCGAGAAACCGCATCGTGACTAGGCTCCGTGAGCTGGGACTTAAGCCTGCTGAATCTGATTCCAATTTTGTATTTTTCTCGGGGCTGCAGGATGAGAAGGAGGCCTGGGAGTATTTGCTGGCAGACGGTATTTTAGTTCGAGATAACGGTATTGCCGGGCACTTAAGAGTGACGGCAGGTACACAAGAAGAAACCACAGCTTTCTTGCAATCTTTGGAGAATTATTTGGTGAGCACCGGCGCTTACCTGCCTGCATCTGATCACTAGAGCCGCCATACAGTTCTGTGAGAAAAACCGTTTCGCTTCATGCTCTGAAAATCTAGATCACCTCGTTAAGGACGCTAACCACATGACTCAATCTTCAACAGATTTTGGCTCTCGTACTGCCAAAATTGAACGTACTACCAGTGAATCCAGTGTCAGCGTAGAGATCAACCTGAATGGCACCGGTGCATCGAACATCGATACCTCTGTGCCGTTTTACGATCACATGCTGACGGCCCTTTCCAAGCACTCTCTGATTGATATGAACATTAAGTGCACGGGTGATACTCACATTGATGTACACCATACGGTGGAGGACACCGCGATTGTTCTGGGCGAGGCTCTCAAGCAGGCTTTAGGTGATAAAAAGGGTATCCGCCGTTTTGGTCAGGCGACCGTTCCCCTTGATGAAGCTCTTGCTTCGGCTGTTGTGGATATCTCTGGGCGTCCGTATCTGGTGCATGGTGGTGAGCCTGAAGGGTTTGAGTTCCATCTAATCGGCGGTCATTTCACGGGATCGATGGTGCGCCATCTATTTGAAGCGTTCGCGTATCATGCGGGAATCTGCCTGCATATCAATGTGTTGGGCGGACGCGATCCGCACCATATTGCGGAGGCAGAATTCAAAGCATTGGCGCGTGCTCTGCGAGAAGCCGTAGAATCGGATCCCCGACATAATGATATTCCTTCGACTAAGGGTGCATTGTAAATAATGACTAATACCAGTAAACCTACCGTTACCGTTTTGGACTATGGCGCGGGCAACGTGCGTTCTGTGGTGCGTGCACTTGAAGCGGCTGGCGCTCGCGTTGTTTTATCGCGTAGAGAAAAAGATGTGCTGGGTGCTGATGGTTTGGTTGTTCCCGGTGTTGGAGCTTTTAAGGCTGTGATGGACGGTCTGAAAGAGGTCGATGCTCCGCGTATGATTGGACGCCGCGTGGCTGGCGGGCGTCCGGTGCTGGGCATCTGTGTTGGGCTACAGATTTTCTTTGATGAGGGCGTGGAACACGGTGTTAAAGCTGCCGGTATGGGGGAGTGGCCCGGTGTTGTTGAGCGACTGAAAGCAGATGTTGTTCCACATATGGGGTGGAACACTATTTCAGCTCCTGAAGGCTCGGTTCTCTTTCACGGGATTGAGAATGAGCGTTTTTACTTTGTGCATTCTTATGCTGTTCAAGAATGGAACTTCGATCAGAACAACGAGTCGATGGTTCCTCCTCAAGTGACGTGGTCTGACCACGGTGGTCCTTTTATTGCTGCGGTTGAAAATGGTCCGTTGAGTGCAACCCAGTTCCATCCTGAAAAGTCAGCGGAGGCTGGTTTGCAGCTGTTGCGCAACTGGATTGGTTCTTTGCCTGTGACCGGTCGCCTGGACGAGAGTGAAGGAGAATAAATGGATCCCACAGTATCCGGTCTGATTTTGATGACTTTTGGAGCGTTCTTGGTGGGCGGTGGCTATTCCTTTCGCAAGCAGGGGCTGCCTCTTATCGCTCAGATTGTTTTGTTGATTCTTGGGTTAGCTGCTTTTGCCTACGGCGGTTACGTACTTTTCGCGTACTAAATCAGGCAGCGAGTGAAGAGAGAAGGTTTTTCGATGGCTAAAAAATATTTGGAGCTGTTGCCTGCAGTAGATGTTGCAAACGGTCAGGCAGTGCGTTTGGTTCAGGGCGAAGCTGGGTCTGAGACCGGTTATGGCGACCCCGTGGAGGCTGCCCTGGCTTGGCAGGAAGCCGGTGCCGAATGGCTGCACCTTGTCGATTTGGATGCGGCGTTTGGGCGCGGCGACAACATCGAAGTCTTGAAGGGCGTTGCTGAGAAGCTGGATATCAAGATTGAGATGTCCGGTGGCATTCGTGATGACGAGTCGCTGGCTCGTGCGTTGAGCTTGAACCCCGCTCGCATCAATTTGGGTACCGCTGCTTTGGAAGATCCCGAGTGGACGCGTCGTGTCATCGCTGAGCACGGCGACGTTATCGCTGTGGGGTTGGATGTTCGTGGAACCACGCTCGCGGCCCGCGGATGGACTAAAGAAGGCGGCGACTTGTGGGAGGTACTTGATCGTCTTGAGGATGATGGGTGCGCTCGCTATGTCGTTACGGATGTTACGAAGGACGGCACGTTGCAGGGCCCAAATCTTGATCTTCTGCGCGATGTTGCCCGCCGCACTGATAAGCCGGTTGTCGCATCCGGCGGTATTTCTCAATTAGATGATATTCGTGCTTTGCGTGAGCTGGTGGGCGAGGGCGTAGAAGGAGCCATTATGGGTAAGGCTCTGTACGCCGGTAAGTTCACCTTGGAGGAAGCTCTTGAGGTTGCGGGACGTCCTGAATAATGGCTGAGCACTCGCACGAACACCATAGCAAGCGTGAGCTTCCCGCTCATATTCAAGCTCAGTTGGCAAGTGCCGGTAGAGAAACTGATACCGGTGGTCAGCCGTGGTCTGGGCGAAACTTAGGGGAGGGCACGTCTCATACGCATCAGTATCCGACTGATACCGGTGAAACTGAACAGAAGCTTGCGCGTGTGCTTGAGATGTTTTCACACGGTGAAGCTGGAGAAGAAGATGTTGTTCAGGCTCTGCGGGGTACGCGCGTGTTTGCGCCGGTTGTTGCGCAACTTTCTCAGGCGCATATCACTGATGAAGGTTTGGTTTCAGATAAGGAGTCGGACATGGCGTTGGTGAGCATCCAGGCTCCTGACGGGCGCAAGGCTCTTCCTCTTTTCACTGATGTTGATGCACTGACACAGTGGCACCCTCAGGCTCGTCCTGTGGCGGCTGATATCCGCAAGACGTCTTTGAGTGCTGTGGAAGACGAGAATCAGCTGATGGTTGTAAATCCTGGTCAAGACGTGACTTTTGTGGTGCGTCGACCAGCTGTTTGGGCGCTGGCAAAGGATGAGCCGTGGGTTCCTTCCTATAAGGATGATGCGGTTGCTCATGAGCTCACCCGCATCGGGGCTCAATTGCCTGCCGTGGTGGCGGTTCGCGCTTCGCGCGGTCAGGGAGTTAATACTGTCCATGCGTCCGGACGCGAGTTGGATGGTGGCGGCCACGGTCCAGAGCTCAAAATTACGCTGGTTTTGCGTCCTGCCCTGACGCGTGAGGAGCTCAACGCGACGGTGCAGGGTTTTCAGCAACTTCTCGCTGCTTCAACGGTGGTCTCTGAAAAGGTCGACTCTGTGCATGTAGCCTTGGCTTCGGCTTAGCTGTAGCCTTAGCGAGTCTAAAACCTTCTCGGATGACGCGTGAGGGCGGGTACTTCTTCACTGAAGTACCCGCCCTCATTTGTTTGACAGCGTATCTAGCATCGGCCGCCGTCTTACCGTGCATTCCGTGGCGGATGCGTCAGCCACCTCTTAGTAAACGGGGCCGGTGAATTTTTCGCCCGGTCCCTGTCCGGGGGCGTCGGGAATCTGGGATGCTTCTTTGAATGCAAGCTGGAGGGTGCGTAGACCATCGCGCAAGGGGGCTGCGTGCTGTGATCCGATTTCGGGAGCTGCTGCGGTGACAAAACCTGCAAGTGCGGTGATGAGTTTGCGGGCTTCATCAAGGTCTTTGAGTTCCTGCGCATTTTCTTCAGCTGCTAGACCGCACTTGACTGCTGCAGCGCTCATCAGATGTACAGCGGCGGTTGTGATGATCTCGACTGCAGGTACTTCGGCGATATCACGCATCTGTGCGTTTACTGCATCAATTTCTTCCTGCGAAGGGTCGTAACCGTTGGATGCTTCAGCGGAGGTCTCTTCAAAACGGAAGGTATTGTTTTCTTCGTTAGCCATGTCATAAGAATCTCACATCTGTGAGGTGAGCTGAAATCTACCGTCCTAAACCGCAGGGATATCGTCATATTCACACCGGAATATCGCGGTAAACCTTGTCTTAAAAATTATCCCCGTGTAAAGTAGTGTCAAGTTTGCAAGCGGAAGTTCGCTTCCCACCTGCGTCGGTCGTATGGCTGACAGGTATTACAGAGATAGGTCCTTTCGCGGATTATCATCTGTACTCAAAGGAGTATTTGAGCCTTCGCTTGCGTATGCAACGAAGGCTTTTTTCGTTTGTATAACAATCTTAAAATTGAGGGTTTCACCCCCATCTAGTACAGGAGCTTTGTCATTAGCGATCCCCGTATCAATGAAAGAATCCGTGTTCCGGAAGTACGACTTGTCGGACCGGGCGGCGAACAGGTAGGCATCGTTCGCGTTGAAGATGCACTGCGTCTGGCGCGCGAATCGGATCTTGACTTGGTTGAAGTTGCACCGAACGCTAAGCCGCCGGTGTGTAAACTCATGGACTTCGGTAAGTACAAGTACGAAGCTGCTGTCAAGGCACGTGAATCCCGCAAGAAGCAGGTTAACTCTGCTTTGAAGGAAATTCGTTTCCGCCTCAAGATTGACACCCATGACTATGAAACCAAGGTTGGGCACGCTCGTCGTTTCCTCAACGGCGGTGACAAAGTCAAGGCTATGATTCAGTTCCGTGGTCGTGAACAACAGCGCCCCGAGATGGGTGTGCGCCTGCTTGAGCGTATGGCTGCAGATTTGGCCGAGGTTAGCACCATAGAGTCTAACCCCCGAGTTGACGGCCGTAACATGGTGATGGTTCTGGCACCGCTTCGCGGTAAGGCAGAAGCTCGCCGTGACTCTAACAAGAACTCAGGCGGACGCAAGGGTCGTGAACGCGTCGACACCACCACTGCAACCCCTGTATCCAATTCTTTGGCAGATGCTATGCCCGAGGAATTGAAGGCACAGGCTTCAGCAGAATAAAGAACTGAATGTCAATGCGTGACTGAACGGTGAACCCCACCGGGAAGCACACGCAGGCTGCTAGAGGCCACTCCATTGGATCTCGATAAGCCAAACCTTTCGAGGTGGCATTGTGCAAACAATTGCTACAGACACAAGTTTCTTGCGCTCGTTTTAGGCGGACGCAAGGCGAAACGTAAAGGAGAACGGCAGACATGCCGAAGCAGAAGACCCACTCTGGTGCTAAGAAGCGCTTCAAGCTCACCGGTACTGGCAAGGTAAAGCGCCAGCAGGCAAACCGCCGCCACTACCTGGAGCACAAGTCCTCACGTCTGACCCGTCGTCTGGCATCTGACCAGATCGTAACCGGTGGTCAGGCTAAGGTCATCAAGAAGATGCTGAACAAGTAAGGTTCACCCTTCTTTTCACCGCTTGTGCCCTGTTGGGCTGATAGAACTTTTTAGAACTCGCTCCTGCTACCGGCGTTAGTTTTTGCTGGTAGGGGACATAAGACGAAGGAGACACACGTGGCACGTGTGAAGCGCGCGGTTAACGCGCACAAGAAGCGTCGCGTCGTATTGGATCGCGCATCAGGTTACCGTGGCCAGCGTTCACGCCTTTACCGTAAGGCTAAGGAACAGGTCACTCACTCACTGGTATACAGCTACGATCACCGTCGCAAGAAGAAGGGCGACTTCCGTCGTCTCTGGATTCAGCGCATCAACGCAGCTGCTCGCGCAGAGGGCCTGACCTATAACCGTTTCATCCAGGGTCTGAAGGCTGCTGAGGTTGAGGTTGACCGTCGTATGCTCGCTGAGCTCGCTGTTAACGATTCAGCTGCTTTCTCAGCTCTCGTTAAGATTGCTAAGGACAACCTGCCTGAGGACACCTCAGCTCCCAAGGCTGCGTAAGTTTTAGCTTTTAGCGTTTGAAAATGCCGCTCACTGTCAGGTGGGCGGCAATTTTGCTCTTAAAAAACTTCTCAGGCTGAGTCGAACAATCAGATATGATGAGGTAAACCACTCCTGATGAACAGGCACAATGGAGCAAGCAACCAACGGGCAGAGAATAGACTGGCCAGAATATAAAAAGTTAAAAATTGCCATTATTGTTTGGGTTATCCTGCTTGCTATCGCTGCTCTGGCCTTTCACATCTGGCATTTTTCTACCCGGGGTGCGGTGGAAAGCAAGAAGTGTTCGGTGTATTTCGTTGAAACACGAGAAGAAGATAACTTCTGGACCGTTGATCTTTCCACCCTTGAGTGTGGGAAGCTCCATCTGCGGAAGCAGATATCATCTGAGCAGGTTTCATTTTATGAATCGCTTGTAGGGCAAGAGATAGAAGTTGAGGTTTTCCCTCTTCAAAGAGAAGAAATTCCGGGGACGCCTTTTAAAGAAAATTCCGTGAAAAAGGTGGAACTGTGAAAATTTTATTTGAGCCTTTGGGTTTTCGCATTGTACCGGATGATTACGTTGAACCTGATGTCTCTCCTTTGATGCTCTATCTCTGGTCAGGCTTTGTTGCCATGGTATTTATCTGCGTGCCTACTGGCTATCTAGCTATCCAGCGTTATAGTGCTGAGCATACTGACACCTACATAACCTGCACTCTCAAGGACGCTAGTGTTTCTGAACGTGCTGAGCGGGCTGAAAGAAATGAAGCTCGGGTGGTTTTTAAAACCGAAGGTTGCACTACCTTTATCTATGAAGGATTCAACTTTGATCTTTGTCCTCGTGACTTAGAATCAAAGCTGAAATCATACAACGGTCAGCAGATTATGTTTCGGCAGAGCCCTTTCTACTGGTTGCCTACGCAGAGTCATGAGACTGATCAATTTGCGGTTGGTGATTTAGATTTTCGAACGTGGAACATTCACCAGTTACGGTCTAATACGTGCTCGTCGTAGCCTTTATGAGCAGTTGATACTTGAGACTGCACGCCAAGCCTTTTTCCCGCTAGTCGTTGAGCGGTACAGCATTTTGGCATTCGTGAGACAATGAAGGCTATGGATTTTAAAGAACGCCTGTGCACCCCCGTCATGATGGAAAACCCTCACGCTGATCGCGTGAAGGATATCGCTAAGCTCGCTACCCGTAGCGTCCGCACTAAGAAGAAGCAATTTTTGGTGGAGGGACCTCAGGCTGTGCGTGAGGCGCTGAAAGCTCACCTTGAGAACCCAGTCTTGGACGCGGTCTATATTACCGAGGCGGCGTTTGAACGTCACGATGACATTGCTGAGCTGATGGAAGAGGTCCACGGAACACCGACCCCTGAAGCTGGACGCAAGGTGTTTATGCGTATGGTGACCGATGAGGTTCTGGATGCCATGGCTGGGGCTGTGACTCCTCAGGGCGTTCTTGCGGTTTCATTTATGTTAGATAAAACCCCTGCCGATATTTGGGGTGCAGACGCTATCAACCCCCACCTTGTTGCTGTCTTGGCACGCGTCCAGGACCCGGGTAACGCAGGCACTATTATTCGAACTGCCGATGCCGCCGGTGCCGATCTTGTGGTTCTGTCTAAAGGTACCGTTGATGTCTATAACCCTAAGGTGGTTCGATCAACAGCGGGATCAATTTTCCACGTACCCATGATTTCAGGCGTTGAGCTCGAAGAATTTGCCGAGGACGCTAAAGCCCAAGGCATTGGTGTTCTGGCAGCTGATGGCTACGGCAAGGTTAACCTCAACGACCTTGAGGATGCGGCTGCGGCAAAGCGTCTTGGCGTTGAGTTGGAAAATAAGCCAAAGTATGACTTATCTCGTAAGACCATGTGGCTGTTCGGTAATGAGGCTCAGGGGCTGAGTCCTGAAGAAAAGCGTCTGGCGAATACGCGAGTTGCTGTGCCGGTGCACGGTAGCGCTGAGTCCTTGAATGTGAGTATCGCCGCGGCCGTTTGTCTGTACGCGTCTGCTCGTGCGATTCATGAGGCTTGAGGTGTTCGATGTCCAAGCAGTTTGACGTTCAGGTAGTGGGTGCCGCCATCCTGAATTCTCTCGAGAATCCCACCAAAATCTTGTTGAGCCAGCGAAGTGGTCCTGAATCTTTGCGCGGAAAATGGGAGTTTCCCGGTGGCAAAGTGGATGCGGGGGAGACCTGCCAAGAGGCGCTTGTGCGTGAACTTGTCGAAGAACTCGGTATTGAGACAAAGCTCAGCGTAGAAATCCCCGGACCTTTTGAGCAGGGGTGGCAACTGACTGAACGCCACGCCATGCGAGTGTGGTGTGCTGAGATTTCAGTGGGAGAGCCACGAGCGCTTGAAAGGCAACTCGCAGTGCAGTGGTTTGATGTGGCTGAGACTTTGAAGGAAATCGACTGGATTCCTGCAGATTTTCCTATTGTTGAGGCCCTTTTAGCGACCATTCAGAGATAAAAAATAGTGATATGGCGGCGTCTAGCGTGGACGTCGCCATTTTTTCGTTAAGTAATAAATAATTTGAACATACAAATTTTTCGTATTACCCACCCCTGAGAGTAACATTAGTCTTGCCTAAATAACTTCTAAGTCTCATTTAAGTAAGGTTTACGGTGCTACAAAATTTCTTGATTGGCTTGCGCGAAGGGCTTGAAGCAGCTCTCGTCGTAGGCATTTTGCTTGCCTACGTGCGTAAGACCAACCGTCACCACCTTGTACCTAAAATCTGGGCTGGCGTTGGTTTCGCAGTGCTCGTCTCACTTGGGTTTGGCGCGCTTCTGACCTTCGGACCGCAGGGCCTCACCTTCGAAGCTCAAGAAGCAATCGGTGGCTCACTGTCCATTATCGCCGTTGGTTTTGTTACCTGGATGATTTTCTGGATGGCAAGCAACGCGCGACATCTATCGTCCGAACTCGGCCAAAAAATTGATGCGGTACAGACCAGCACATGGTCTGTGATTGTCTTGGCTGCTCTATCTGTTGGACGCGAGGGGCTAGAAACTGCGCTCTTCTTATGGGCAGCTACTAAGGCCAGTGGCCAAGGAATCAGCGTGGCTCTGATGGGTGCTCTTGCCGGTATCGCGGTGGCAATCGTCCTTGCTTGGTTACTGATGAAGGGCGTTCTCAAGCTGAACCTCTCAACCTTCTTCACCTGGACAGGTGCCTTCCTGATTTTTGTTGCCGCGGGCGTCCTCGCTTACGGTGTCCATGACCTGCAAGAGGCTGGCCTCTTACCCGGCCTGCACAATCTTGCGTTTGATGTCTCGCATATTATTGCACCCACCTCAGTGACAGGAACCTTGCTGAAGGGCATCTTTAACTTCTCGCCCGCGACCACTTGGGCTCAGGCTATTGTATGGGTGCTTTACGTAGCAATCGCCCTTTTCTTCTTTATCGCTGCTCAGCGTAGAAACACCCGCGCGCGCCGCTAATTCACTCACATTCAATCGAAAGAAAATCATGACATCTCATCATATTCTCAGCACTTTCGCAATCACCTCTTTGGCAGCAATGACGCTGGCAGGGTGCACTCCTAATAATCCAGCTTCAGGTTTCGACGGCTCGATCAAGGTTTCGTCAACCGAGAGCGAATGCAAGGTGTCCGCCACCGAAATTAAAGCCGGGAACACAGTGTTTAACGTGACCAACGATGGCTCACAGGTTACCGAGTTCTACATTCTGGCAGAGGACGGTCTGCGCATCATTTCAGAAGTTGAAAACATCGGGCCAGGCATTACTCGCAATCTGACAGTCACCCTCTCCGAGGGCAACTACAAGACCGCGTGTAAGCCGGGTATGGTTGGCGATGGCATCCGCGGTGATCTCACGGTTACGGCTAACCCCGATGCACAAGAAGTCTCAGCCGACGAGCAAAAACTCCGCGAAGACGCACAGACCCAGTACGCTGCGTACACCAAGGATCAGATTGATCAGTTGGTTACTGCCACCGAATCTTTTGCCGAAGCCTACAAATCAGGTGACGATGATGCTGCTCGTGAACAGTACGCACCTGCACGACTGCACTTTGAACGAGTAGAGCCGGTGGCGGAGTCATTCGGGGATCTCGACCCCGCACTGGATGCGCGTGAAGCTGACCTTGAAGAAGGTCAGGAATGGACGGGGTGGCATCGCATCGAAAAGGATTTGTGGCAGCCTACCGCTGAAGAAAATGACGGCAAAAAGTACACGCCGTTGACCGACGCTGAGCGCGCAGAAGTAGCTGACAAGCTCGTTGAAGATACCAAGAGTCTCCAAGAGAAATCTCGCGACCTGGCCTTGACCGTTGACCAGATTGGCAACGGTGCGAAGGGACTTCTCGATGAGGTCGCAGCAAGTAAGGTAACCGGTGAAGAAGAAATCTGGTCGCACACCGATCTGTCAGACTTCCAAGGAAACATCGACGGCGCTAAGGTCGCATACGACGTTCTCAAGCCCATCGCAGAAAAGAAGGACGCCGAGCTAACTAAGGACCTCGACAAGAAATTTGCTGATGTTCAGCAGCTTCTTGACCAGCACTCAACTGACGGCACATTTGTCAGCTACGAAGAGCTCTCTGAAGACCAAGTACGCGAGCTTTCAGACGCAATCGATTCGTTGAGCGAACCCCTTTCTAAACTCACCGGAACAGTCGTCAGCTAAATTTCATCACCCACTTACCCCCGCGACAGGAGCACCCATGCCCACCAATAATCAACCGCGTTTTACTCGCCGCGCCGCGCTCGGTGGTGCAGGTGCTGCTGTTGCGGCGGCATCGGCGGCCGGCGCAGGCTACTGGGCAGGACGTCCAGCCCCAGCCCAGGCCGCTGATGATTCTCACGCCTTTTACGGAGAGCACCAAAGCGGTATCGAAACCCCGGCACAGGACCGCATGCACTTTGTTGCTCTCAACGTCAAAGTTGAAACTGCCGAAGAACTCAAGGAGCTGTTCCAGGAATGGAGTGAAGCCGCGGCGATTCTGATGGCAGGCCACGAACTAGGAGACGCCACAAACTACGAAACTCCGCCCGATGACACTGGCGAAGCAATGGATCTGTCTGCAGCTCACCTGACTCTCACCTTCGGGTTGGGACGCTCGCTTTTTGTAGATGGCAACGGCAAGGACCGTTTTGGCTTTGCCCATCAGCTCCCCGAAGCTCTTGTTGAAGTTCCTAAAATGCGCGGGGACGCACTTGAAGAGAACCGTAGCGGGGGAGACCTCTGCATTCAAGCCTGCGCTGATGATCCGCAGGTCGCCGTCCATGCCATTCGTAACCTTGTGCGTATCGCATCCGGACGGGCCGTCGTCGCGTGGAGCCAGCTCGGTTTCGGGCGAACCTCATCCACCTCAACCACGCAGAAAACTCCGCGTAATCTTTTCGGTTTTAAAGACGGCACGAACAGCCTGAAAACTGAGAATGCAGACTTGCTAGCGCAACACGTGTGGACGTCCACCGAGAATTCTAAGGGGAATCCCAACTGGATGAACGGTGGATCTTACCTTGCGACGCGCCGCATCCGTATGCTCATTGAACCGTGGGATAGGGCGCCGTTGCGCGAGCAAGAGGATATTATCGGGCGTACTAAGCGTGAGGGTGCACCGCTTTCAGGCGGTGGTGAATTCGATGCTCCCGACTTTTCGATGAAGGGACGCGGCGGGCCGATTATCCCGCATAACTCGCACCTGTATCTGATGCATCCCGACCAAAATAATGGTGTGCAGATGCTCCGACGCGGCTTCAATTACACCGATGGTACGGACGGTCTCGGTCACCTGGATGCAGGGCTATTCTTTATTGCCTTTGTCTGCGACCCGCGCACGCACTTTATTCCGATGCTTCGCACCATGACCAGTTCAGATGCGCTCAGCGAGTACCTCAAACACAATGGCTCAGCACTCTTTGCGGTGCCGCCGGGTATCCGCGATGAAAATGATTTCATTGCCTCGGGCTTGTTCGAATAGAAGAGGGCTTATTCATAGGCACCTGCAAGCCCATTCGGAACGCAGTATGTTTCCGCACGGTAGAGATACTCTTTTGACGCCGGTAAGGTGGAAGAAGTCCTAGATACCTAGTGAGCAGGAACAATGAGTCAAAACCACAACGACTTTTCCGAGCACAGTACGTATAGCGAGCGCGTGACCGAGCGCTTTGTAGGCAAAGATGTGTCAGCCACCCCAGCGACGGTGCGGGTTCTGCAAGCGGTGGCAATTGTGGGAACAACACTCACGTATCTTGATACCTACCTCTTAACCGACCGGCGCGGGTGGATCAGCATTCTTCTTGGTGCTTTCCTATGCTTTTTTTATCTGCAGGTTTGTCGTGCGCGGTTTGGGCGCCCGCAACGGTACCGCGCGCATGATTGGCTTTATCTGCGCGATATTCTCTGTCATCGGTGGTGGCTTGGGGTTGGTGCTGGCGCTGTCTAACCCATACACTTTCGCAGATATTGCTGTAGCTTCTAGCTACCTTGTATTGGGCTTAGCGTGGTTTGTTTTCGACTACCAAAAACCCTCCAAACAGCACTTTGGATCTCAGCTGAAGCAGTAATTTATTCCCACTATCTCTTCACCTTTTTCTCGCGTCCCTTACCTGTATTAGACTGGTAGAGAATGCCTGAAATACGGCAGTTATCCCAGATTCATCGATGTGAAGAAGAGTTTTATGACTGATTCACCGACCGAGAATGCGCAGAACCCAGAATCTTACGAGGTTTTGGCGAATATCGCACAGGTCCTAGAGAACGATCCCGACAACGGTTTAGAGAAAGTTCGTGAGGCGTTTAACGGCGAGTTTGAGCGTGCTCAGCAGGCAGTGGCTGAAGAGGCAACTGATCTCGATCAGCTCAAGCGCGTGCGTTTGGCATTTACAGGCGACAAGAGCGCGTTTACCCTGGCGAATAAGCAGATGCGTAGTCTCTCAAAGGAGCACAAGGCTGAGGTCGGTAAGCTCATGGGTCAGGCTCGCGGACGCTTGAACAAGGTTCTTGAGGGCCGTACCGCCGAGCTTGAAGCTGAACGCGAGGCTCGCATCCTCGTCGAAGAAGCTGTCGATGTGACCGCTACGTCCGGTCGTCGTCATGCCGGCGCGCGTCACCCCATCAACGTTTTGCAGGAATCTCTGACCGACATCTTTGTGGGTATGGGCTGGGAAGTTGCTGATGGCCCCGAGCTTGAATCTGAGTGGTACAACTTCGATTCGCTGAACTTCAAACCCGACCACCCCGCGCGTGAGTTGCAGGATACTTTCTTCGTTGATCCTGTTGAGAAGCATCTGATGCTGCGTACTCACACCTCACCGGTGCAGATGCGCTCGCTACTGTCACGTGATGTTCCGCTGTATATTGTGTGCCCCGGTCAGGTGTACCGCACCGATGAGCTGGACGCGACGCACACCCCCGTCTTCCACCAGATTGAAGGCTTGGCGGTTGATAAGGGCCTGAGCATGGCTGATTTGAAGGGCACTTTGGAACACCTTGCACGTTCCATGTTCGGCCCCGAAGCGAAGATTCGCCTGCGTCCTAATTACTTCCCGTTCACTGAGCCTTCCGCTGAGCTTGATATCTGGCATCCCACCGCTAAGGGCGGTCCCCGTTGGATCGAGTGGGGCGGTTGCGGCATGGTTCACCCCAACGTTCTGCGCGCTGCTGGGATTGACCCTGAAGTCTACTCTGGCTTTGCTTTCGGTATGGGTATTGAACGCACTCTCATGTTCCGCAACGGCGTTGCCGATATGCACGACATGATTGAGGGCGATATTCGTTTCTCACAGCAGTTCGGAATGGAGATCTAATAATGCGAATTCCTTTGTCTTGGCTGCGTGAATACGCGCCTGTTCCTGCAGATGCTACTGCAGAAGATGTGATGGCTGACCTGGTGAAGGTTGGTTTTGAAGAAGAGGACGTTCACCGCCCCTCTGACGAGCTGTCCGGCCCAATTGTCGTTGGCCAGGTTCTGTCGATGGAATCCGAAACTCACTCCAACGGTAAGACTGTCAACTGGTGCCAGGTTCGAGTTGTCCCTGAGGGACAGACCCAGACTCTGACCGGTAAGGGCATTGAAGAATCTGGTGTGCAGGGCATCATTTGTGGTGCGCACAACTTTGTACCCGGTGACAAGGTGGTAGTAACGCTGCCCGGAGCTGTTCTGCCCGGTGGTTTTGCGATTACTGCGCGTAAAACCTACGGCCACAAGTCAGCAGGCATGATTGCGTCCGTCAAAGAACTCGGTATTGGTGACGACCACGGCGGAATCCTCGTTCTGTCTACTCTCGGTCTTGATCCTGAAATCGGCACTGACGCGATGGAACTGCTGGGGCTGTACGACCAGGCTGCTGAAGTCAATGTGACTCCCGACCGCGGTTACGGTTTCTCCATTCGCGGTATTGCCCGCGAATACTGCCACGCGACCGGCAACTCCTTCGACGATTTCGTGCTCGAGTTGGCTGCGAAGGCACCGGCTGCTAACGCGGCAGGCTTCCCTGTCAAGGTTGATGACTCAGCTCCTATTCACGGAAACTCAGGTTGCACCCGCTTTGTGACTCGCAAGGTAACCGGCTTCGACGCATCCGCACCCGTACCTACCTGGATGTCATCGCGTCTGCGTTTGGCAGGCGTCCGCTCCATCTCGCTGGCAGTGGACATCTCTAACTACGTCATGCTTGAGACCGGCCAACCCCTGCACTTCTACGATGCAGACAAGCTGGACGGTAGCATCATTGTACGACGCGCATCCGCAGGTGAAAAGCTCACCACCTTGGATGAAAAAGAACGCGAACTGCACGCTGAAGATCTTTTGATTACCGATGCGTCCGGCCCCATTGGCTTAGCCGGCGTTATGGGCGGCGCATCCACTGAGGTATCCGAATCAACCAGCAGCATCCTGATTGAAGCTGCTCGCTTTGACGAGGTTTCGATTGCTCGCACTGCCCGCCGTCATAAGCTGACGTCCGAGGCATCCAAGCGTTTTGAACGCGGCGTTGACCCGCAGATCCAGGCGGCAGCTGCCCAGCGTGCTGTTGATTTGCTGGTAGAGCTCGGCGGGGCAACTGTTGAAGAAGGCGTCACCGATTTCGGCGATGCGTTTGAACCCACCGTGGTAGAGCTTCCTAACGCATACACTGCATCGCGTGTGGGCATCAACTACACTCCCGAGCAGGTCACTCAGACACTGACTGAAATCGGCGCCAGCGTTGAAGCGGGGGAGAGTGCTTACCGCGTCACCGTTCCGTCATGGCGTCCGGATATCACCGATAAGGAAGATCTGACCGAAGAGGTCGCTCGTCTGGTGGGCTACGACCAGATTCCTTCGACCCTTCCGGTAGCTCCTCCCGGACGCGGTTACACCGTTGAGCAGACCGTGCGCCGTCGCGTGCTCAACTCTTTGGCTGCTGCAGGTAGCGTTGAAGTCTTCGCGTACCCCTTCGTATCAGCCGACGATAACAACCTGTGGGCATCAGCATCAGCCAATGAGACCGTTGAATCCATCAAGCTGGCTAACCCCATTGCTGAGAACACCGGTTGGATGCGCCGATCACTGCTTCCCGGACTCACCACCGTGCTCAAGCGCAATACTGCGCGCGGCTTCCGCAACTTAGCGATTTTCGAAACCGGTTACGTCTTCATTCCGAAGGCTGAACTCGGTGTAGAGAGCATCCCCGGCCTGGGCCAGAAGCCCGCCGACGATGTTCTTGAGGCTATCAACGCAGGTTTACCCGAACAGCCTCGCTACATCGCTGGTTTGTTCGCTGGTACTGACACCGAAGCAACCCCCGGCGTCACCCCGCGAGCTTACGATTGGCAGGACGCAGTAGATGCGGTTCGTCTGATTTCTTCCGTGACCGGGGTAGAGATTGTTATTTCTCAGGGTACTCACCAGGCCTTCCACCCGGGACGTACCGCAGCCCTATCGCTGGCTGACGGAACCCACCTGGGCTATGCCGGTGAGTTGCATCCTAAGCTCCTTGCAACCACTGATATGCCCGAGCGCACTGCGGCCTACGAGCTGAACTTCTCAGCGCTGATCGAGGCTAAGACCGGCGTGATTGAGGCAACCGGTATTTTCGGTTACCCTGCCACCAACCAGAACGTGGCGTTGATTGTGGACGCGGATATTCCCGCATCCGACATCAAGGCGGCGCTCGCTGAAGGTGCAGGCGACTTGCTTGAAGATATCCGCGTGTTTGACGATTACCGTGGCACCGGCATCGAAGAGGGCAAAAAGTCTGTTGCGTTTACCCTGCGATTCCGCGCAGATGACCGCACTTTGACTGCTGATGAAGCATCAGCCGCTCGTGAGGCTGCTGTAGCTGTAACCGCTGAACGTTTTGGAGCTACACAGCGCTAAAACATTCTATCGATGATAGTGAAAAGGGACGCTAGTGAGCTAGCGTCCCTTTTTGCTGGAGTGTTCAGCCGTAAAATCTGTGAACTCGGTGCGAATCGGCGGTTATATTACCCAAACGGTGTCGTTGATAAGTGTGATGTGAGGTAGAGTTGACTGTTCACAGATGTTCGGTGAAATGGTAGGAGAAAACCGTGAGCCAGGATTACCAAGAGACTGATTTTTTCGAATTTGATGATGAAGACGAGCAGCGTTCTTCTCGCGAGAATAATAAGTTTCGTTTGGCTGCTATCGGAACCATGCTAGCTGCCGTCATCATCGCAATTTTGCTGTCTTTGTTCGGCGTTCGTTCGATGAACGAGGCAAGTGCTAACGAAGGATACGAAGGGCACACCTGGGTGATCAGCGGTGATTACGTGGATTTGACCCCGGACCTGCAGACTAAGTCCAATGTCGCGATTTATCAGGGGGCACTGCCAGCTGACCAGCGTTTGGTGGGCGCGGATTACCGTTCTGACCTGCAGGACGTCCAGCAGGTGAAGTCGGTGGGTGAGACCGTTAAATTCCGTGGCTCGCAGACTGGCGATGTGCGTGAGGACTTCCCGGAGAAAGTTGATGCCTTGTTGGTCGAAAAAGATAACGGCGAGTTGCAGGTTGTCAGAACGGGCGAGGAAGGTTCTTTGAAAGAGGTGACTAACTCTACCGTGACGATGCAACGCGTGACAGGCTGGGCCATGATGGTGGCTTCGCTACTTGTCCTGGTTGGCGGTGTTCTCGGCACTATCTATTTCTTCCGCAAAGAATCATAAGTTTTGCCAGCTGTTCAAAGGGGCGGGGGATGCACTAGCATCCACCCGCCCCTTTGCTATATCTGAGCTCTATTTGAACCTCAGCGGTGTACTTGAGTTAGGACGCAGCAACCGGCAGTACCAGTTCCATCATGGTGGTGAAAGCGGTTTCTCTTTGCTGAGAAGTGGTCTCTTGTCCGTTGAAGATGTGATCAGAGACAGTGAAGACTGCCAGTGCCTCAGATCCTGCTTGCGCCGCAGTGGCGTAGATACCGGCTGATTCCATTTCGACGGCGAGCACGCCCATGTCAGCCCAACGCTGGTGAGCGGTGGAATCGAAATTGTAGAAAACATCTGAAGAGAGGACGTTGCCGACGTTCAGCTTCACCCCTTGGCGGTTTGCTTCTTGTGCAACAGCACTCAGCAAAGACCAAGAGGCCGTGGGCGCAAACGTACCGGGCAGATTGTACTGATTCATAAAGTTAGAATCTGTGGACGATGCGGAGGCGACCACGATATCAAAGAGGCTGAGATCGGGTTGCAGTCCGCCACATGAGCCAATGCGGATGAGTCGTTTGACGCCAAAGACGTGAATGAGTTCCCACGTATACAGACTTGCAGACGGGATGCCCATACCGGTGCCCATGACCGAAACCTGTTGTCCCTTGAACTCACCGGTGAAGCCGAGCATATTGCGTACGCCGTTGAATTGTTGGACGTTAGTGAGATAGTTTTCTGCAATGAACTGCGCACGCAGGGGATCGCCTGGCAGGAGCACGGTTTCTGCAATGGGAACACTATTGGGATTGATATGCGGGGTTGACGACGTCATGAAAATGATCTTTCTGTCAGTGGAAAGGGGCAGGAGATAGCTACGGAGCTAGGGGACCAGCACTACCTTGCCGCGGGTCTTACGTGCTTCAAGGTATTCGTGGGCGGACGCAGCGTCCTTCAAGGGGAAGACCTGATCGACGGTGACAGTCAGGGTGCCTGCGGTAATTGCATCGAAAAGATCTCCCATACGCCACGAAATTTCTTCGCGGGTAAGAGTGTAATCGGCTAAGGTCGGACGCGTGAGAAACAGCGAACCCAGCTGATTCAATTTTTGCGGGTCAAGCGGGGGAACCTGCCCCGATGCGCCGCCAAAGAGCACCATCATGCCGCGCTTTTTGAGACAGCGCAGAGAATCGTCGAACGTATCTTTGCCAACGGAATCGTAGACTACATCAACGCCCTGTTCATCGGTGATTTCCAGGACGCGATCGGCAAAATTTTCGTAGCGAACGACGTGGTCAGCGCCGTGAGAATACGCTATCTTTTCTTTTGCATCGGTAGAAACGGTGGCAATGACGGTTGCCCCTTTTGCCTTGAGTAGCTGAAGGGCGATTCCGCCTACACCGCCGGCCCCTGCATGAAATACCACGGTATGTTCAGCTTTGACGTTGAAAGTTGAGTTAATCAAGTAGTGCGCTGTCATGCCCTGTAGCGGTACAGCGGCGGCGTCTTCATCGCTGACTGAATCTGGAATAGCCACACATTTTTGTGCATCTACCAGAAAGTATTCGGCATAAGTATGCGTAGCGGACGCGGTTGCTACACGTTGACCCACCTGAATATTGTGAACGGCTTCACCCAGCTCTACTACCGTGCCAGCGGCTTCTGAACCCGGAATAAAAGGGAGCTGTACAGGGTATACGCCGCTTCGTTGATAGGTTTCAATAAAGTTGACACCGACGGCTGCTGTCTTGACCAGTACCTGATTCTTACCGGGAGTTGGGGTCTGAATCTGGGTGCTCTGGAGGACTGAGGGAGCCCCTATCTCTGATATTGATGTTGCTTTCATGCTCTTGTTCATACCCCCAGAATACTCCGAGAACGCATCTACACACAGCATAAAAAATTCATATAGTGAAATTTTGGGGCGTATTTACAAGTAATCTATGAATAAATATAGCAATGTATGAATAAATGTGCGTAAACTGCCGGTATGAGCATTTCAGTAGCAGTAGCAGGAGCCACCGGGTATGCGGGCGGAGAAGTCCTTCGTTTGCTTGCTACGCACCCGGAGGTTGAGGTTGAGACAGTCACCGCACACTCAAGTGCTGGCCAGCGACTTGGAGACCTGGCACCGCATGTGCGACGTTTTGCTGATATGACAGTGCAAGACACAACTGTTGAAACGTTGACCGGTCACGACGTCGTCTTCCTCGCCCTGCCCCACGGCGCATCCGCAAATCTTGTAGCCGGTATGCCTGAAGGGACGCTGGTGATCGACGCCGGTGCAGACCACCGACTCAACAGTGCTGAAGACTGGAAGAAGTTCTACGGAACAGAGCATGCCGGAACCTGGCCCTACGGCCTTCCTGAATTTCTCTTTCCATGTGGCTCTAAGCAACGCGAAAATTTAAAAAACACCCAGCGCATTGCGGTGCCCGGTTGCTACCCCACGGCGTCCTTATTGGCACTGACACCGGGGTTTCAGGCTGGAGTGTTAGAGCCTCAAGACGTTGTTATCGTAGCGGCATCGGGAACATCGGGCGCAGGAAAGACAGCGAAAACTCACCTGCTGGGATCGGAAACTAGCGGTGGTATGAGTCCGTACGGTGTGGGTGGTATGCACCGGCATACACCCGAGATTGAACAGGGCTATTCGTTGGCGGCTGGCCAGCCTGTCCAGGTTTCTTTCACCCCGACCTTAGCTCCGATGCCACGCGGGATTCTCGCAACCGCTACCGCAAAGGTCGTCAGCGGGGTCACTGAACAACAGCTCCGCGACGTGTGGGAAGCCGCCTACGGCAACGAACAGTTTGTGCACCTGCTTCCTGAAGGGCAATGGCCGCAGACAAAGATGGTTCAGGGCTCTAACCACGCCATTATGCAACTGGCTTTTGACCCCCACGCGCACCGAACAATCGTCACTTGCGTCATTGACAACCTCGTCAAAGGCACCGCCGGTGGGGCTATCCAATCAATGAATATCGCGCTCGGACTCCCCGAGAACCTAGGACTTTTGCAGAAAGGTTTGAGTCCCTAATGAATCATATTGACACTGTAGAACAGTTAGGTGTTACCGCCCCTGAAGGGTTTACCGCTGCTGGCGTCAGCGCCGGTATTAGCGCAACAAAAGGCAAGAAAGACGTTGCACTCGTCGTCAACGAAGGGCCGAGTTTTGAGGCAGCTGCTGTTTTCACGACTAACCGTTTTGCTGCAGCTCCGGTGATATGGTCGCAGCAAGTGATTTCTGATGGAAGGGTGGACACAGTACTGCTGAACTCCGGAGGGGCGAATGCGTGCACGGGGGCACAAGGATTTCAAGATACCCATGCAAGTGCCGAGCAGGTAGCGAACAGCCTGGGTATATTTGCCGGCGATGTGCTGGTGTGTTCGACCGGGCTGATTGGCGAGCGTCTACCGATGGAGAGGCTGGCAGAGGGCATCGAGGACGCTGCTGCCGCGCTTTCGCCATCGCCCGCGTCCGCAACTGCCGCAGCTCAAGCGATCATGACGACCGATACTGTTTCAAAAGAAGCTGGTATCAAGCTTGCGAACGGTGTGACGATTGGCGGTATGGCTAAAGGTGCAGGCATGCTAGCGCCTGGCCTTGCGACAATGTTGGTGGTGCTCACTACGGATGCGCCGTTGCCTGCTGAACAGTTAGATCATGCGCTTCGCGAGGCAGTGCGGGTGAGCTTCAACAGGGCTGATTCTGATGGCTGTATGTCAACCAATGACACCGTGGTATTGATGAGCTCGGGAGCTCAGGATGTTCAGGTGTCATTGGATGAATTTACGTGGGCTTTATCTGAGGTGTGTAAGAATTTAGCGCTTCAACTTATTGGTGATGCCGAAGGCGCAAGCCACGATATTCACGTCATCACGGTGAACGCGGTGACTGAGCAAGACGCTGAGGAAGTATCGCGTGCTGTTGCCCGCTCTAATCTTTTCAAAGCTGCCATCTTTGGCAATGATCCTAACTGGGGCAGGATTTTATCCGAAGTTGGCACAACCTCTGCAGCTTTTGAGCCTGAGAAAGTAAACGTAACTATCAACGGTGTGCAGGTGTGTACCGGCGGTGGGATTGGTGAGCCTCGCGAAAAGGTTCAGATGAAGAACTCCCGCAAGGTCACTGTTGAGATTGATTTGAACATGGGGGAGTCTGGCGCGACGATTTGGACGAATGACCTCACCCACGATTATGTTCACGAGAATTCCGCGTATTCGAGCTAGGGAACTTATGACTGAACAGAGGAGAACTGCACCGCGATTTTTAGAGGCACAAAGCAAAGCTCAAATCCTCATGGAGGCGCTGCCGTGGATCCAGAGGTTTGCGGGCAAAGTGATGGTGTTTAAGTACGGTGGCAACGCCATGGTCTCTGATGAGTTGCGCGCCGCGTTTGCTGAGGACATGGTCTTTTTGCGGTCTGTCGGTATCAAACCGGTAGTAGTGCATGGCGGGGGTCCGCAAATCTCAGCCATGCTTGAAAAGATGAATATCCCCTCTGAATTCAGGGGAGGGTTGCGTTACACGACGCCCGATGCAATGGACGTAGTGCGTATGGTGCTTACCGGGCAGGTTGCCCGTGAGTTGGTGAGTCTTATTAATGCGCACGGTCCTTACGCGGTGGCAATGAGTGGAGAAGACGGCGGCTTATTGCGTGCCCGGCGTATCAAAGCTCAAGTTGACGGTGTTGCTACCGATGTGGGGCTGGTTGGTGAAGTCGTTGGTGTGAATACCACCGCTATCGCATCCATGATTGACGCAGGAAAAATCCCCGTTATCTCATCGGTAGCTCCCGAGCTGCACGATCCGATGAAATACCCTGATCATCGTCACGGAACCGCAGGCCTGACCGGTGAAATTTTGAATGTGAATGCGGATACTGCTGCCAGCGCAGTCGCTGCAGCTCTCGGAGCTGAAAAACTTGTGATGCTGACGGACGTTGAGGGTCTGTACGCCAACTGGCCCGATGCATCCTCGCTGATTTCTTCGCTGACGGTCAGTGAGCTCAAAGCGATGCTTCCAACTTTAGTGTCGGGCATGATTCCTAAGATGCAGGCCTGTCTGATGGCAGTGGAACAGGGAGTACCCCGAGCGACCATTGTCGATGGACGATTACCGCACTCATCACTTCTTGAAATTTTTACAGACACCGGCATTGGTACTCAGGTAACTGCTGATGATGATGCTGGCTGGCAGGTGCCGCCACCTGATTTCAGCATTGCGTCTTCCACTTTAGAGCAAGGAGGTCTCTCATGACTCAGCAACAGATATTGGACGAGTACAAACACGATCTTCTGGGCGTGTTTGGCGACCCGTCGCTCGTGCTTGTCGAAGGCTCCGGAAACATCGTCACGGATGCCAACGGTAAGCAATATCTTGATTTATTAGCAGGTATTGCTGTCAACTCTTTGGGGCACGCTCATCCCCGATGGGTACAAGCCGTGCAGCAGCAGGCCGCCAAACTTGCACATATTTCTAACTTCTTTACTTCGCCCACGCAGGTAAGGCTTGCATCCACTTTGATCGAAAAATTATCACCGGTGCAGGCCGCTCGTGTATTCTTCTGTAACTCGGGTGCCGAAGCCAACGAAGCCGCTTATAAGCTGGCTCGTCGTCATGGTAATTTATCAAGCCCCCAACGAACTACTATCTTGGCTCTCGAACACGGTTTTCACGGCAGAACTACAGGTGCACTTGCTCTGACCCATAAACCGGCTTACCGAGAACCCTTTGAGCCGCTGCCTACCGGCATCAAGCACATTCCCGCCACCCTGGAGGCGCTTGAAGCGCACTGCGATGAAACAGTTGCAGCTCTCATCGTGGAGCCCATTCAAGGCGAGGCCGGCGTGCTACCGCTACCTCCTGGCTACTTAGCCCGCGCTCGTGAACTGACGCGAGCAAATGGTGCACTGCTCATTGTCGATGAAGTTCAAACAGGAATGGGCAGAACAGGTCTCTGGTTTGAATGTACTCGCGAGCTTTCTGCAGAAAACCTCCCCGATGTCATTACTCTGGCTAAAGGGCTAGGGGCAGGTTTTCCCGTTGGCGCCATGATAGTGGTGGGGCAGAACCCTGCTGCGCTCTTGCAACCGGGAATGCACGGAACAACCTTTGGCGGCAATTCGCTGGCGACAGCGACAGCTCTTGCAACTGTCGAAACCATCGATGAAGAACACCTACTGTCAAACGCAGAAAAGGTCGGTGCATATATTCGTGAGCGTGTAGGCTCTCTGCCCGAAGTGGACGAAACAACAGGTAGAGGGCTACTCATAGGCATCCGATTAACCCATGAAAAAACGCGTTCAGGCCTGCCACTAGCACCAACAGTCGTAGAACGCGCGCGTCATCACGGGTTTATTATCAACGCGACAGGACCAAGCGTGGTAAGGCTAGCGCCAGCCCTCAACATCAGCATCGTCGAGGTGGAAAATTTTTGCCGCCAGTTCCCAGCAATAGTAAGCGAGGCTGATAATTGTTGAGAAAACTGGGAACAATCAAAAATTTTGAATAAATATTAAAAAATTATGCACTATACTAAAAGGGCGCAAACGGGCAATATCCGTACACCGAAAGCTATGAAGAACCTAGAGGTAGAAACTCAAGATTCTCACCAACCACCAACCCTCAAAGAGAAAAATCATGGCTATTCCAGCAACAAAAACAGCTCGACAAGCTCGCATCATTGAAATTCTGCAGAGCAACCGAGTGCGGTCGCAGGCTGAACTTGCACAGCTACTCACTGACGATGGCGTCAAAGTAACTCAGGCAACCCTCTCACGCGACCTCGTCGAAATCGGCGCAGAGCGCGTACGCGACCTTAAAGCCGGCCTCATCTACGCGGTCCCCAACCACCCGGTACGTCGCACAGCATCCGATGCACCGGACTCTCGCATGGTTGGCCTGTTCAAAGAACTCCTTGTCACCGCAGAAGCCTCAGGAAATCTTGTCATTCTTCGCACTCCGCCTGGAGCGGCGCAGTTCCTCGCATCCTCAATTGACCACTCAGGAATTGACGAAATTCTAGGCACCATCGCGGGCGATGACACCGTCATGGTGATTACTCGCGACAAAGAAGGCGGAGAAGCGCTCGCTGACCGTTTCTTAACCTGGGCAGAATAAGGACTGACACCAAAGACCACCTATCATCTGACGGTAGGTGGCCTTTAGTGCATCTGATCTGTGCTTAGTGTTTCTCTAGTAACTCCTGCATATGCGCGTATTCAAAATACCGAGCAACATCCAGCGGAGTCTGGTTTCCCAATGAAGGGTTCGCTCCACTATCGAGAAGCAACTGGGCAAGCTGTAGATTATTGCGAAAAACTGCGCACACTAACGCCGTTTGCCCGCGGTCATTCATGCGGTCTAAATCAGCGCCCTCGTTAATCAGCATGTTCACGACCTCAATGTTTTCGTGGTAGGAAGCGAGAATGAGCAGAGTATCGCCGTTCGCGTTGGTGAGATCTACCGGCACACCCTGAGTGATCAGAGAATGTAGACCGGTGACCTTGCCATCGCGAGCTAAATCGAAGACAGAATTGAGAAATTCAATTTCTTCTTGCGTGAGTTCGCCTGACATGGAAATCCTTATAATGGGGAGATTTTTAGTGTGTATTAACTGTACGCATCGTCTGGTTCGCAAGGCGGGTGTTTCGTAGAGGTCCTTTAGTGGACACACAAGAAAAACGCTAACAGATGCAAGTACGCATCCCTCGTGAACTCAGACACTGATAACTTAGTACCTTGTATTAGTAATTGACCGAGGTAGGATAACGTGAGCCTTACCGTAGAATCAGCGACTTCAACGCACAACCTTGCATCTTTCGTGGCCAATCATCATTCCAATAACCGTCCCGCTATGTATTGGGCGGATCAATCGATGACCTACCGTGAGCTGTATGCTTCGGTAGCTGCTGCGCGCCGCGTCCTTCAAAACCACGGTGCTGAGCCGGGCAAGCGTGTTGCGCTGTCGCTGCCTAACGTGCCTTTCATGCCGGTTTACTACTACGCGATTATTTCTTTGGGTGCGATTTGTGTTCCTCTCAACCCTTTGCTGAGCGCTCATGAGCTGAAATACCAGTTAGAGCATTCCGAGGCGGAGATCTTAGTGACGTGGGATGGAACCCGTGTTGCTGAGAGCGCGCGGGCTCTTCCTGAGTCCTCAGGAGTTGCCGTAGAGCAATTAGATGCTACCTATCAGCTACCTGTCCTTGATGATTACTCGTGGGGGCCTGAGCCTGTAACCGGTGCTGATCCTGCCGTGATTCTTTATACTTCCGGCACGACAAACCATCCTAAGGGTGCAACGTTGACTCATCGGAATATGATGTCCAATGCCTCTGAAACTGCGAGCGTCTTTGGGTATACCGGTGAAGATGTGATTTTCGGTGGCTTGCCGCTTTTCCACGCATTTGGTCAGACTGTAGCTATGAACGCTGTTTTCTTTGCGGGCGCTTCCGTGGCCTTGCTTCCTCGTTTTACGCCTAAGGGCGCACTTAACCTGATGAAAGAAACCGGCGTTACCAATGTCTCTGCGGTGCCCAGTATGTTTGCCGCTATTGCGGTTGCTTTAGAAAAGATGGGGGAGGACGCAGCACAATATCGCGGTACTTTGCGTTCAACAATTTCTGGTGGTGCCGCTTTGCCGGAGTACATTCATGAACAGTTTAAGAACTCGTTGGGCGTGCCTATCTATGAGGGTTACGGTCTGAGCGAGACCTCGCCCGTTGTATCTTTCAACCGTCCCGAAACTGGCACGCTGATTGGCTCAGTTGGCCCTGTTATTCCCGGTGTTGAGGTTGAGGTGCGCGATGAAAATCGTCAGCCTGTGGCGCAGGGCGAAACCGGTGAGCTGTGGGTTCGCGGTGAGAACGTGATGGCTGGTTACTGGAATAACGCGGAAGCTAATGCGGCAGTCTTTGACGGTGCTTGGTTTGCAACGGGCGATATTGTGAGGCTCGATGAAAAGGGCAATATCTTTATTGTTGATCGTAAGAAAGATATGGTGTTGCGCAATGGATACAGCATTTATCCGCGCGATATCGAAGACATCATCTACACCCATCCGCGAGTGCACCTGTGTGCGGTTGTGGGCTACCCGCATCCTAAGGTTGATGAAGAGGTGCAGGTATTCATTACCCCAACCGAAGATGTGACTGAAGAAGATGAGGCCACTGTGCTGAGCGAAGTTGAAGAGCTGTGTCGTGAAAAGCTTTCGTCGTATAAGTACCCCCGTGGCTATGAGATTATTCGTCAGTTACCGCTGGGGCCGACCGGTAAGATTTTGAAGACTGAATTGCGAAAGATGATGGTGGAACGCACACAGCGCTAGGCGCTCAATAAGAGGTCGTTCAAGGCGGGCAAGCTGAATAGCTTGCCCGTTTTTGATGTTAAAAAGCAAATTTTTATGGAAAATTTCTAAGTATTACCTAGGTTGGGTTGCATGAATATAAATACTTGTGAATAATTATGTGTAGTTGAATAAAACTTTGAAAGGAACTGCAATGAAAGAGCGCATCGTACTTGCATACTCGGGTGGTCTCGACACCTCAGTAGCAATCGGTTGGATTGCTGAGGCTACCGGAGCTGAAGTAGTCGCAATGGCGGTAGACGTAGGGCAGGGTGGAGAAGACCTTGAAACCATTCGCCAGCGCGCTCTAGACTGCGGCGCGGTAGAAGCTTATGTGGCGGATGCGCGTGATGAGTTCGCTAATGAATACTGCATGCCTGCCTTGCAAGCTAACGCACTATACATGGAGGCTTACCCGCTGGTCTCAGCTGTCTCGCGTCCCGTTATTTCAAAGCACTTGGTCAAGGCAGCTCGTGAATTTGGTGCTACGACCGTTGCACACGGATGCACCGGTAAGGGCAACGATCAAGTTCGTTTTGAGGTTGGTATCCAGACCCTCGGCCCAGATCTAAAGTGCATCGCGCCTGTGCGTGACCTTGCCCTAACTCGTGATAAGGCAATTGACTACGCAGAGAAGAATAATCTGCCCATTGCTACTACTAAGAAGAATCCTTTCTCTATCGATCAGAACGTATGGGGTCGCGCGGTTGAAACGGGTTTCTTGGAAGATATTTGGAACGGTCCCAGCAAAGATGTCTACGACTACACTGACGATCCCACGTTCTCTCCCGCTCCCGACACCGTAGTTATCACCTTCAAAGGAGGTGTTCCCGTTGCTCTTGACGGTCAGCCTGTCACTCCTTTGCAGGCTATCCAAGAGATGAATCGCCGCGCAGGCGCTCAGGGGATTGGACGCATCGATGTTGTTGAGGACCGCTTGGTGGGCATCAAATCTCGTGAGGTTTACGAGGCTCCCGGCGCGATGGCTCTCATCGCGGCACATAAAGAGCTCGAAAACGTAACGATTGAACGTGAACAGGCTCGCTTTAAGAGGACTGTTGGTCAGCGCTGGACAGAGCTTGTCTACGACGGCCAGTGGTTCTCACCCCTGAAGAAGTCATTGGATGCTTTCATCGCTGATACCCAGCAAATGGTTAACGGCGAGATTCGTATGGATCTGCACGGTGGACGTGCGGTTGTTACCGGCCGTCGTTCTGATACTTCGCTTTATGACTTTAACTTGGCTACCTACGATGAAGGCGACAGCTTCGACCAGTCACAGGCACGTGGGTTTATCGAGTTGTTCGGTATGTCTTCAAAGGTTGCTTCACGTCGCGATCAGAACCTGGGAATTAACCCGCTGTAAGACGCAATAGCTGGTAGGGCTTGGACACCTGGATCTGAGCCCTACCAACTTGAATTTTCACCGTTCTATACCAGGTCAACAATGAGGTTTAGTGATGTCTTCTCACGAAAAACACGGCACTAATGACGGCGCGCTATGGGGCGGTCGTTTTGCTGGCGGTCCGTCGGACGCTTTGGCTGCTCTTTCAAAGTCAACCCAATTCGATTGGCGTTTGGCGCCCTACGATATTGCCGGTTCCCGAGCCCACGCTCGAGTGCTGAAGAAAGCTGGGCTGCTGACAGACGAAGAATTAGGCGGAATGCTCGATGCTCTTGATCAGCTCGAAGCCGATGTGCGTTCTGGCGACTATGCCCCGGCGGAGTCAGATGAAGATGTACACGGTTCTCTTGAAAGAGGGCTGATTGAACGTGCCGGTACAGAACTCGGTGGCAAGTTGCGAGCAGGACGTTCGCGCAACGACCAGATTGCGACGCTGGGACGCATGTACCTGCGCGATCACGCATCCATTATTGCCAGTGGGATAATCGCCGTCATTGACGGGTTGATCGCCCAAGCCGAAAAGCACCCCTACGCACCCATGCCCGGGCGAACCCACCTGCAACATGCGCAACCGGTGTTGCTCTCGCATCATCTTTTAGCACATGGTTGGGCACTTAGCCGCGACCTAGACCGTTTATTGGATTGGGACAAACGCGCGGCGGTATCGCCCTATGGATCTGGTGCGCTCGCAGGGTCTTCACTGGGGCTTGATCCTGAGGCTGTCGCCGAGGATTTGGGCTTCAACTCGGCAACGTGGAACTCAATCGACGGTACCGCATCTCGCGATGTTTACGCTGAGTTCGCGTGGATTGCCGCCATGATTTCTGTAGACCTGTCTCGTGTGAGCGAAGAAGTGATTTTGTGGGCGACGAAAGAGTTCTCGTTCGTCAAGTTGCACGATAGCTTCTCGACTGGATCATCGATCATGCCTCAGAAGAAGAACCCCGATATCGCTGAGCTTGCTCGCGGTAAGGCAGGACGCTTGATTGGTGATCTGACGGGGCTGTTGGCGACGTTGAAAGCACTTCCGCTGGCTTACAACCGCGATTTGCAGGAAGACAAAGAGCCTGTTTTTGACGCTATTGATCAGCTTGAAGTGCTCTTGCCTGCTGTGTCTGGAATGGTTGATACTCTCGAGTTCAACACGGAGCGTTTAGCGGAGCTTGCGCCCCAGGGGTTCGCTTTAGCCACGGACGTTGCGGAGTGGCTGGTGCGTCAGGGAGTACCTTTCCGTGTCGCGCACGAAGTTGCGGGGGACGCGGTGCGGGTGTGCGAAGAAAAGGGAATTGAGCTCTGGGATCTCACTGACGAGGATTTCGCTCAGATTTCCTCAGATCTTACGCCTGGCGTCCGCGAAGTGCTGACGGTTGAGGGTTCTTTGAACTCGCGAAGCGCCCAGGGCGGTACTGCACCGTCAGCTGTTGAGCAACAGCTGGTTCAGCTCAAGAAGGAGCTGTCTGCCCAGCGAGATTTTGCACAGCGTCCGCAAGTTATTAGCTAGCAGCCCTTTACGTTAGTACGTACTTCAGCCGAGCTAGTAAAACATCAATATGAAGTGAGTAGCGTAAGAATCTATGACCCCGTACGGGGACGTTACTTGAACGCTGGAGATGTTTTACTAGCTCGGTGTGTTGTTGATGCGTGACGTATACTTGCATCTGGTTTACTGTCGATTTTTCTAAGGTTTTTGATGTCTCAGCCCAATTTCGCTGAAATGCCAATTGACGAACTTGTGCCTGCTGCTTGTGCGCAGATTCCTGATTTTCCGCACGAGGGTATTTTGTTCTATGACGTCACCACTTTGTTTGCTAATTCCGTTGCTTTTAAGCGCAGTATCGACGAGTTAGCGGACCGTTTTGAGGGTACGTACGACATTGTGGCAGGTGTTGAAGCTCGCGGGTTTTTGATGGCAGCCGCCCTCGCATATAAGACGGGCAAGGGAGTCATGACAGTTCGTAAGGCGGGTAAGCTTCCGCGTGAAACTTTCCAAGCTGAATACACCTTGGAGTACGGTACCGCTGCGATTGAGATTCATAAAGAAGATATCCCGGCAGGTCAGCGAGTTCTTATTCTCGATGATATTTTGGCCACGGGAGGAACCGTTGAGGCCGCAATCTCATTGATGGAACAGGCCAAACTTGAAGTTGCAGGCGTCGGTTTTTTGATGGAGCTTGATGGTTTGGGCGGCCGTTCTAAGATGGGCGATCACCGTGTGGAGAGCTTGAGTCTCACTACAGAGTAAGTAGATAAAGAAAAATGGCTGAGGACGCGATATTTTCGCTTCTTGGCTATTTTTATACCTGCCGGTTCTCGAACCTAAGGGAGCGGGTTTTAGTTGGGACGTAAAGCGAGTAAGATTAATCTCCGCTTTCTGTGCATCGTACTTTCAACGTGAAATCGATGATAGCGCAGAGTTTTTATTTTTCAGGTGGAAGGGTACTTGTGACCGAATCTAAGCAGCGTCAAAATGAGCAGGGCACTCAGACGTCTAACGACGCGTTAGCTCAGCAGATTGCTATTGAGCGTGAGTACGTTTCGATGTTGTATACACGCCTTGATCAGTTGCGTGCTGAGAACGAATCGAAATTGAAGGGCGTGCGGCGTAATCAGTCGGTGGGCGGCCATCAAAATCGCTCTGAACGTGATGCTTATGCGCAGCATTATGAGGATCGCCTGGCTCAGTTGAATGCTGTGGACCACCGTCTGGTGTTTGGCAAGCTCGATATGGATGATGAGAGCTCGCGCTATATCGGTCGTATCGGCTTGGCCACTGAGGATCATGAGCGCTTGATGATTGATTGGCGTGCACCTGAGGCAGGCACTTTTTATCAGGCTACTGCGTTTGATCGTCGGGGGGTTCGCCGCCGGCGTCATTTGATGCTGGAACGACGTGACGTTGTGGGTATCGAAGACGATGTACTGGATGCTTCTGTTCTTGAAGACGATGATGCTTTGCATGGTGAGGGCGCGCTTCTTGCGGCGCTGAACCGTAAGCGTACCGGACGCATGGGCGATATCGTTGCAACGATTCAGGCTGAGCAGGACAAGATTATTCGTGCTGATTTACCGGGCGTTCGCGTGGTTCAGGGGGGCCCCGGCACAGGTAAGACGGCTGTGGCACTTCACCGCGCTGCGTATCTTCTCTATTCCTACCGTGAACGTTTGAATAACGCCGGCGTTTTGGTCGTTGGTCCGAGCGCATCTTTCATGTGGTATATCGAGCGTGTTTTGCCCTCGTTGGGTGAGACCGGCGTGGTGATGTCTTCGTTGGCAACTCTGTATCCTGGTTTGCGCGCGGTACCGGAAACTAACCCGGAGATTGCGCGTATCAAAGGCGATTTAAAAATGGCTGATGTTATCAAGCAGGCTGTTGCTGATCGTCAGAAGATTCCCGCCAAGAACCAGCGTCTGTATGTTGACTCTACCGATATTGAGTTGACTCCTAAGATGGTCAAACATGCTCGTGCAACTGCCCGTTCAACGGGCAAGACTCATAATGAGGCTCGCGAGACATTCGTGAAGGTTCTTCTCAAAGACCTCACCAAGCAGCTCAATGAAAAGCTGGATGCTTCAGCGGGGCGCGCGGTTGATCGTCCTTACCTTCAGGACGACGTCCGCGAGTCTTTGGACGTCCGCCGTGCACTGAATTTGTTGTGGATGCCGCTATCGCCGGAGACCCTTGTGCGTTCTTTGTTTGCGAAGCGTCATTACTTGGAATCCGCTACTGCGGGAGTACTTTCTGAAACAGAGCGCGATCTTCTGCACCGGTCATCCGATGCGCCGTTTACTGAGTCTGATGTTCCTTTGCTTGATGAGGCAGCTGAGCTACTGGGCGATTTTTCAAAGGTCACCGGTGCCGCTGCTGCTGCGCGTGCGGTAGCTGAGCATAAGGCAAATATTGAAAACGCGAATAAGGCGTTGGAGAACATGCACTATGCGCTTGAAGATATTGGTGCAGATGGCATTATTACTGCCGAGCAGATTACTAATCTCAATGAGGAAAGCATCAGTCGTATGACTGCGGCGTCTGCGGCGAATGCCGATCGCACCTGGGCGTACGGTCACGTGGTGGTCGACGAGGCTCAGGAGCTTTCGCCGATGCAGTGGCGTTTGCTGATGCGCCGTTGCCCCATGAAGTCTTTCACTATCGTAGGTGACATTGCGCAGGCGTCCTCTGCAGCGGCTTCTAAGTCGTGGGCGCAAGCATTGGAACCTTTTGTGGGGGAGCGCTTCCACCTTGATGAGCTGACGGTTAATTACCGTACTCCTGCCCAGATTTCGGATGCGGCGGTTGCAGTGGCTCGTGCCGCCGGTCTTGAAATCTCTGCTCCTCGTGCGGTTCGAGAGGGCGAATCTGGTCCTTTGATTGCTGAAGTTTCACCGGAACGGCTGGTGGCTCAAACTGTGGAGACTGTCTCTCATGAGGTTGAGGCTTCGGGTGGAGGTCTGATTGGTGTCATTGTCGATCCCCGTCAGTACGCAGAGGTTGCTCAGGCGGTTGGACGCGCGCATCGAGGTAAAACAGGGACGAGCGAGAGCGCATTGGAGCATCAGATTCTTGTGCTCACACCGTGGGAAGCAAAGGGTCTTGAATTTGATGTTGTCATCATCGTTGAACCGGCTCACCTAGTCGAAGCAGCCAACGGTTCAGTGGGTGACTTGTATGTTTCGATGACTCGTCCTACTCAGCGTTTGCATCTTGTTGCGTCAAAGCCGCTGCCGGCAGGAATCAACTAACGGTTCATTGCCCTGTCTTTTCACTGGCTGAGGCACTATCCGCCGGTGGATTAGGACGGGCAGAACTGGTAATTTTTTAGTCATATCGGTTGTATACCGCCCTTAGTTTGAATTGGAGTAAGTCTTGACTGCTCAGCATTTGGCAGAACAGCATAACGATGATTCTTTTGAGAACATCTGGCAGGAACTCAAATGGCGTGGACTCGTTCACGTCTCTACCGATGAAGAAGCGTTGGAGAAGGCGCTTGCTGAGGAGTCTTTGACTTTCTATACCGGTTACGATCCCACGGCTGCCTCGTTGCATTTGGGTCATTTGGTTCAGCTGTTGTTGATGCGTCGTCTCCAGTTGGCGGGGCATAACCCGCTGGGCCTTGTGGGCGGTGCGACTGGTTTGATTGGTGATCCCCGTCAGACGTCAGAGCGCGTGTTGAACTCACCCGAGATTGTCCAGGGCTGGGTTGATAAGTTGCGTGAGCAGATTGAGCGTTTTCTTGACTTTGAGGGCGAGCACGCTGCACGTATGGTCAATAACTTGGAATGGACTTCTGAGCTTTCTGCTATTGATTTCTTGCGCGAGATTGGTAAGAACTTCCGCGTGGGCACCATGGTCAAAAAAGAGATCGTGGCTAAGCGTTTGAATTCTGATGAGGGTATTTCGTACACCGAGTTCTCCTACCAGATTTTGCAGGGTAATGACTTCCGCGAGCTTAACCGTCGTTACGGTTGTTCGTTGCAGACCGGTGGTTCAGATCAGTGGGGTAACCTTACTTCGGGTACCGAGCTAATTCGTAAAACTGAAGGCAAGAGCGTTCATGCTATTGGTACACCGCTGATTACTAACGCGGATGGTACTAAGTTTGGCAAGAGCGAGGGCAATGCTATTTGGTTGAACCCCGAGATGTGTTCACCGTACGCTTTCTACCAGTTCTGGTTGAATACTGCTGATGCTGATGTCGCTGATCGTTTGAAGGTGTTCACCTTTCAGTCTCGTGATGAGATTGCTCAGTTGCAGAAGTTGACTGATGAAGCTCCCTTTAAGCGTGAGGCTCAGAAGACTTTGGCGTTTGAGGTCACCAAGCTGGTTCACGGTGAGGATGCTACTCGTAAGGTGATTGCGGCATCTGAAGCGTTGTTCGGTAAGGGCGATTTTGAGGCACTTGATGAAGCAACTCTGAAGGCTGCTACTGCTGAACTTCCTCATGCAGTCTTGTCTGCCGATGAGCTGGATATGATTACTGTTTTGACTGAGACCGGTTTGTCAGAGTCGAAGTCAGCAGCGCGTCGTACGTTGAAAGAGGGCGGTGCCGCTATTAACAACGTGAAGGTTCAGGGTGAGGATGCGACTATCTCGGGTGAACAGTTGTTGCTCGGTAAGTACGCAGTTGTACGTCGAGGCAAAAAGAACATGGCAGTCGTAGAAGTTGCCACTAGCTAATTGACGGTGGAAATAAGCGGGGTCTTTCAGAGTGAAAGACCCCGCTTTGTGTTTATCTGTGATGTAGATTTATGCTCTGGTTTACAAAAATGGGCTATTTACTAGGTAAAACAGGGCTTTTGAAAATTTTTAGAAAAACTTTTCACCTTGTTTTTTGTGGGTTGACGTGGGAAAATGTTGCAAAAGGAGTATTTTTGTGACATAGGGTACGGTCTCTCGAGTTGCACACCGGGGAGCATGTGCGTATAGTTGTATGAGTCGTCGCGGCGAGGGAGTGGGTAAAGCTCCTAGTCAGACGGTGGTTTTGAGAAGTTTATAGGGTTGTTGTT
>NZ_JAAXPV010000019.1 GCF_012396615.1 Rothia terrae
GTAAGCCTGGTGTGAAAGTGCCTCAGGGTGTCAAGGATAATAATCGCATTATCAATAGATGACGGGCTGTGGTGGAGCGGGTTATCGCTCAAGTGAAGACCTGGCGGGTTCTTTATTCGGGGTTTAGACGGCCGTTGAGTTTGTATCGGCGGGTGTTTTCTTCTGGTACGGGGTTTGGTGTTTTATGCGGCTGGGAGGACTTTTGAATAAGCCTCACTGCACCCAGGGCTTTAAGGAAGGCTATAGGCGCATGAAAAGCCATCAATATGAAAATATGAAAAGTCATATTTACATACACCTAACAAAACTTTCATTGTCATAAGAGGTCTTCTTTCAAAAACGGGTGCATTGGTGGTTTTGACGGTCTACAGTTTTGACTAAGACTTTTGACAGAGGAAAACAGGTGTTTTCGACCGTTTTCGAGGTCCTCCTTTAGCCCTTGTCAAAAACGTTCCTTTTACGACCACGCGAAGCCGTATCCTCGCGAATCTTCTATATGCGGCGTCTCCTGAATCGAAGCCACCAACTTGTGCGAGCAACGCCAATTCACCGAGGCAGCAGTCTGCCGATCGGGGAGCGAACGTGTCATTAGGAGGCCCGCGGACACGCCGCATATACGCGGCTGCAGTGCTAGATAACCCCTTGGAGAGATTGAATGCTCAATCGGCCAGGGACTGGTCCAGTGGTTTTTGAAGCGTGAGGTAATTTGTGGGGTCTACAGCCAGGATTCTGCCATCGAGTACCAGTGTGGGGGTACCTTCGAGTCCAAGTTCAAGGGCATCTTGCAGGTCGTTTTCGACTCGCTCTTTGATCTTTTGTGAGGCGAAGTCGGCGCGAAACTTCGTTGGATCAAGATGGAGTTTCTGAGCGTAATTGATGAAGACTTCCGCTATTCCTGCGCGGCGGCCATTCCAGTCGTCCTGGTTGTCGAAGATGTATGCCGATATTTCTTCCAGTGCATCCTGTTCTGCGGCTGCTTCCACTGCTTGGGCGGCGACTTTGGAGTTCTCATGCATTGACAGAGGGAAGTTCCTCACTACGATGCGTAACTGGTCGTGGTAGTCGTTTTTGGCCTGCTGGATCACTGCGTCCATGTGGGCGCAGTAGGGGCATTGGTAATCAGTGAATAGGACCAGGGTCGCTTCGGGTACGGCGGGATCATTGATCACCCTGGCGTTGTTGGGGACCAGTTTGGCTGCTAATTCGGCTGACATTTTCGAAGGTTCGGCTTCTGTCGAAGGCGTGGCAGGTGTTTCTGCGGATAGTGTGCTTCCTGGATGTTTCGCAGTTTCTGAAGGTGCTGCTACAGGAAACCAATGTGCTGGCGGCCAGCAGGGCGGCCACAACTAGGGCAAGGGTGGGCTTGCGCATTGCTTCTTTCGGATGATGTGTGCGGAAGGCAGATTTTCCGGTGTCGAGCTCACGGCCGTGGCCCTTGGGTTACGGTTAGGACGGGGCAGTGGGCGTGCCCGAGGCATTCGAGACTGACCGAGCCCAGCATCATATGGATAAATTCGTGTCTGCCCCTTGTGCCTAGCACCAGCATTTGGGCCTGTGCTGAGGCCTTGATGAGCTCGGCTGCCGGGCGCCCGTGGGTTATGCGTTTTTGTGCTGGCACGGGGCAGCCGTTTTCGAAGGCCTTCGAGATGGCTGCGGTTTGTCGTTCTTTGGCGTCACGCTCAAATGCTGTTTCATCGAATTCAATGGTGCCGTTGTAGAAGTTCGGTACGGTCCAGCAAGTGATCACGAGGAGCCGAGTTTGCAGTGATGCTGCAAGCTCGGCTGCCTTCCGCAGTGCCGCAATTGAAGAATCGGAGCTGTCGACGCCGACGATAATCGGAGCTGGACCGGTGAGAAATGTCAAGTCAGGTTCCTTCCTAAAAGGTCATGTGGTGGGCGGACGAGGTATCAGCTTGGGCGGGGACTGCAGGATGTGGTTCCCTATCAGAGGTGGACGAGTTCGATGCCTGCAAGTGCGATGCCTGTGACGAGAATGGTTGAGGCTGCAGCCAGGATGAAGGGGCGGGCTCCGACCCGGATGAGGTTGCGGATCTTCACCCCACATCCCAGTCCAAACATTGCGGCGGACAACAAAGCCGTTTGCGCGAGGCTTCCTGCGTGGATGAGGCCCTCGGGCAGGTCCAGTGTGGAACGGAGCACGATCATGACCAGGAAGCCAATGATGAACAGTGGGACGATCGCAGGACGCTTTTCATCGGGTTTGACGTTTCCTGACCGGCGTTGGCGAATGCTCAAAATCGCGACGATCGGGGCGAGCAGCAGGATGCGGGCGAGTTTGACGATGACGGCGACAGCCAGCGCCCCGCCGCCGATTATTCCTCCGGCGGCGACAACCTGAGCGATCTCGTGGATGGAGCCACCGGCCCACATGCCGTTGAGTTCAGGCTCCATGCCCAGCAGCTGGCCGAGCAAGGGAATCGCCGGAATCATGAGTGTGCCGAAGATGACCACCATGGTCACGGCGGTGACCACGTCCTCTTCGTCTGAGTCGGTGACCCCTTCGACTCCGGCCACAGCGGCGGCGCCGCAAATGGAGAAACCACATGCTATGAGCAGGACCTGGGCGGGACGCATCTTCATCAGCCGCCCGATCAGGATGGTTCCGAAAATGCCTCCGGCCACGATGCACACGATGACCACGAGCATGGGCGCACCGAGGGAGACAATGTCTGAGAGCACCAGTTGCAGGCCCAGGAAGACGATTCCCAATCGGAGCAGCTTCTTGGAAGCCAGCGTCAGTCCCGGTGCCGTGGACTCGGGTAGGCGAACCACGTTGGTCAGGGCGATGCCGAGCACGATCGCGACGATCAGTGGGCTGACACCGGGAAGGAAGACGTTAACGGTCATCGCGATTGCCACAGCGACCGCACACAAAAGCAACCCGGGGGAATATTTTTTCAGTGCGTAGGAGCCGCGGCGGGTTGTTATGGGATCTATCTGTTGTATTTGCGTTAACATACTTCCATACTTCACTGATCCCCGTCAGCCCGATAGACGGCAATTTCGCATCAAGGTATATGCTTTTGATATGAGCGAAGCTTGGCCGAACCTTCAAGTACTAGAACTCTTCGTTGCCGTGGTGGACGAAGGCAGCGTGGGGGCTGGCGCACGGAAAGTGGGGATGGCGCAGCCCAACGCAAGCCGAGCCATCGCGGAGCTGGAGACGGGGATGAAAACGGCTTTGCTTGAGCGCAGCCCCCGCGGTTCGGAACCGACGGCACTGGGGTTGTTGCTGGCTGTTCAAGCCCGTGAACTACTTGATGCCGGGCAACGCTTCAACGATTGGTCACGGTCCAGCCGCAGCAACGAAACGTTGGAACTTCGTGTGGGGGCCAGCATGACCATCGCAGAAACCCTGCTGCCGGTCTGGCTGACAGAGTTGAAACGTCGATTGCCGCCGGTCCGCATCGAGGTGCAGGTGCTGAATTCGGCGCAGGTTCTCCAAGAAGTGCAAAGGGGCATTCTTCAACTGGGTTTCGTTGAGACCCCGAACGTTCCCGTGCGGTTGAATGCCCTGGTCGTCCAAGAGGATGAGTTGCTGGTAGTTGTCGCTCCCAACCATGAATGGGCGAACCGTACGAGCAGGATCGGTTTGCAAGAGCTGGCGGAAACCCCCTTGGTTGTCAGGGAGCCTGGCTCAGGTACCCGCGAGGCGCTGCAAGAGGTGTTGGCTGGGTTCGTCACTGTCGAGCCGGTGCAGGTGCTTGCCAGCAACGCCGCGGTGCGCGTTGCTGTTGCTTCCGGGGCGGGTCCTGCTGCCCTGAGCGAACTCGCCCTTCGTAGCCAGCTCGAGAGCGGGGACCTGTTGCGCGTTCCCTTTGAGGGTCAAGGGATCAGCCGCCCCCTGACGGCCGTCTGGTCAGGACCTCGACGATTGACAGGAGTCGCGGCCGAACTGGTCGCTGTGGCCGCTGCCAAACCGTAGCCGGTGGCAGCAAGTCCCGTCTTCGAAGAAGTCATCAGCATCCGTACAAGATGCTCCTCCTGTAGTCCCGAGCCCCAAGCAGTGCCCGTGCCTTGGGCGGTCTGACATGCCAACCCTTCCGGCTCAACATCGTCCGCCTCTTACCCGCAAGCCATGAATTAAATACGGGGTAGAGAGTTGTAAATAACCCGGACCGGCTGAGAATTCGGCAAGGCAGCACCTTCTTGAATCCGCATGGTTCCTCGGCCATGTGCTTTACTCTCGTCTGAGCACGAGTTTGCCTCGAGCCCTCCGGGTCTGTACTTTCGCCAGGGCAGCCAGGGCATCTGCAAACGGATAAACCTGCTCAAGCTCCAAATGAATCTCCCCTGCGGCGATCTGCTCCATGAGTTGCACCAAATCATCGAGAACGTCCATTTGGTAGGGGACCCCCGTCATGTGTATGCCACATTCGGAGATGTGTGCATCTCCGGAGATCGACACCAATGTTCCACCGTCCTTCACGACGGGCAAACTTTCCGCCGAGGTGCCCGGTTGCACCGCCAAGACAGCGTCGACGCCATTGGGCATCCACTCCAGGATCTGCTCGCGCCAATGGGGGTTGCCGTAGTCAACTACCTTGTGCGCGCCGAGCGAAAGCATGTAGTCGTGATTGGGTTTCGACGCGGATGCGGCAACGTGCCATCCGCGTTGGCGTGCAAGTTGGATGGCGACCGTGCCGATCGCCCCCGAGCCACCAGCAATGAAGAGCGACCCGTCAACGGGCGCCGTAGCCAGTGTCCCCAATGCCTTCAGTGCGGTGTTCCCGGCTACGGGTATCGCGGCAGCCTCAACGAAACCCAATCCGGTGGGAATGGGCATTATGAGCGACGTCGCCTTGACGGCAACGTATTCTGCCCAGGTTCCGCCTTTGGGCTGCATGGAGCTGACAAACGCAATGCGCTCCTCCGGCCGATGGCCACGGACTTCGCTGCCGATCTCTTCGATCACCCCAGCAGCTTCAATCCCGATCGGAAAGGGATATTTCGCGTCGTTGGGCAAGAAGTAGGAATCATGGATCCCGACGCCCACTGCTCGGACCCGTACCACCGAAAAACCACTGCCGGGCCCGTCTAACCCATTTTATGGTACATAACGTACATTATGTCCTATAAATGAAAGCAATAAATTCACTTCGTCTGATAAGAATGAAGTAGCAATCGCCAAAGCTGAAAAGGTACTCGTTATTTAACGAGAAATGGAATCCGGTGGTGGACTCGTTCGAGCACCCCTTCAAGCAAAAAGAGATCCAGTTCAGTCATGCACTCGAAAAGTTGCTGGTCAATAGCAAGAATCTCCTTTTGTAGCTCCTCGTATAGTTTGACCCCATCAGGAGTCAACGCGTATGTCTTGCTCCGCACCACAGTGACAGGTGAAGCCACGATAACAAGTTCATTTTCCATGAGGCTTTTTATCAGTACCCCAATATGACTGAGATATACCCCAAGTTCATCGGCCAGTTCCTTCTGAGTTCGATCCTTCTCTGATAAAGCAACCAGCACGGAGTATTCGGCGTTTTTGATATTCCGCGCGATCAGGATAGTTCTTCGTTGGTTCTCTAGTTTTCGTCCGACCATACAGATAAAGCTGGTGGTGTGGCGATGGCGTTCTTTGATGTTCAACCGGTGACGTTCTTCGGCTTTCATGGGCGGAGTCCTCAGTGTGTATAAATCAGCTGGAGAGCTTGGTTGGTTGTCATATTACCGCTGATGAAATATTTGGACTTGTGCTGTTTCAAAAAAGTTATCTGGGTTACTTTTTAAGACAATCTGTTTTGGCGCAGGGTTTTGATACAAGTTCAGAGCCAAAAACCGGGTGTTCAACCACCTTGGGGCAAGATGCGTCAAAAACGATCGATTTGTAACCCGTGAGCTCTAAAAGCATAGGCGTCGTGCCTGACTCCAGGTAACGAGGCTTATTCATAGGGACTAGGCCTCCGGCGCAAGCGCAGCGCCCCGCTTCTCTTGTACGAGAGGCGGGGCGCTTTTGCGTGCAGAGGCGGTCATACCACCTGCTCTCCGTAAATTTACGCTGAACAAAAGTCAAAACTACAGCGCAAATCCATAAAAGTTGTTTTTAAAATAATAAATAATGCGAAATATAAGCATTTCTGCACATTAAGCAAATATATTTAATGCGTACATTCATGAGGATTCACTACCCTCCTCTTATCCCCCTCATATTCACAGAAAAATCAATATCCCCCATGAAAAACCTCTCCTGGAAGAAATTCCTGACTGGCTCACTCGCGTCCGCAAACCATCGCAGCATCCTTATTTTCAGCAGCTCCCGCAGCTAATGCCTCTACCTCTAACGGAAGTTTCCGTGGCTATACCTCTTCTGCAGGTGTTTCTTCTCAGTACCATGTTTATGCAAATAACATCGATTGGAGCCTACCTGTAGGCATTATCTTCTACTTGGATGGCGATTACTTTTACAACTACCAGTCAAAGGTTCACAATCCTGCGAATAGCGATCTCACCCGCATGGCAAATGTGGCCAATTCTCGCAATATGGTTTTTGTTCCCGTTATTTCACCGGATAAAAATGCTGGTGGCGACGGTATTACTTGGTGGGAGGAGCAGGATCGCAACGGTGATTGGTTCCGCGAGTACGCAAACTGGTTTATTAATGCTACGGGCACGGATCGCAATAATATCTGGACCATCGGTTACTCCGGTGGTGCAGAATTTGAAACCTTTCGAACTCGGTGCAGACCGCCAAACATCATGGCGTAACGCTGGTGGTTCTATCATGGTGGGTGGTGGTAATACCAACGTCATGCAGACGGCACCTAATGACACCGCGAAGCGTATGAGCTATCAATGGTATCTAGGTCAATACGATGTCGTCGGAAATACGAATCCTCCCGACTGGAGCACTCTTAGAGAAGGCACCCGCGGATACAACATGTATCTCGAGGCAGGGTACTGGAACTCTCATAGAGAAACCCCACCTGTAAACCACTACCAGTACGACTTCCCCTCCATCCTTACTCAGTCCCTCGACCGTGCTGGCGTCAAGCGTCCCGGTTTCGCGCTGAAGGGCGCAATCCGCGAGAAGTATTTCGCATCTGGCGCTGAAGGTAAGTACGGTAATCCGACCACTAACGAGTTCCCGCTGGTAGATAACGGCGCAGGCCAAGCTTTCGCGAATAACTACACCATTTACTGGCGCGAGGGCACCGGCGCTCACCCCGTATGGTTCTCGGGAGCCATTGGCAACCTGTACAAGGTCAACGGTTACGAGAATAAGTTCGGCTACCCCACCACCGATGAAACATCGGCGGCAAACGGTGGTGCTTACCAGAGCTTCAAGCGTGCCGATGGACGCGCATACACCCTCGGCTGGCATCAGTCGACCGGCGCTAACCCCATTTTTGAGAACGGTGCAATTGGCGTTAAGTTCAACGCACAGGGGCGCTTCAACGGACCGGGTTACCCGGCTAGCGGTGAGGGTTCCTTCCGCGGTGGAGCTCGCCAGTTCTTCTACCAGCCCGCGAAGGATCTGCGCACCGCTGTGTACTGGTCTGAAGGCACAGGCGCGCATTCTCTCAATGATCGCGGTGCGATTTCTGCCCTGTGGGTAGCTAACGGTTACAAGCACGGCTTTCCCATTGCCGACGAGACCGCGACTACTCGCGGCGGCGCATCCGCGTTCTTCCGTGATACCAACGGTGCTGAGACCGGTTATTTCTGGTCTGAGGGCACCGGCACGCACGCGGTTAATTCCAAGGGTGCGCTGTACTGGTACTGGAAGCAGCACGGTTTCATTGACGGTATGGGCTTCCCGACTCACGACGAGCGCGTTGAGAGCGATGGAAAGGTTCACTTGCGCTTTAGCGACGGTACTCACCTCACCTAGAGTGAGTCTGAAGGCGTAAAGGTCGCCAAGTAAGGACGCGAGCAAGCTGAGGGCGGACGCGGGGCGGAGGAACCCGCGTCCGACCCACCCTTTGGGACTACCGGGCACCCTCGCTGTCTATGGATGGGCGCTGTAAAAGCACGAAAATTACAGCGTCAATTCATAGAAAGTGAGTGAGCACTATTTTGTGGCTACGCGTTGGCAACCTTTTCGTTACCTGCAGGGGTTACAGTATGAAGTGGAATCACTCACATACTCATATTCTTGAACGATAGGAGCACTCGTGGCCTCACGTTTCTCAAAGACAGCGGCGGCATCGGCAACCGCTTTGGCGCTGTTGGTTGTGCCTCTGACCGCTCCGGCTCATGCAGCTGACGAGAACCGCACCTTGCAGATTCTGAACATCAACGACTTTCACGGTCGCATCAGCAACGACATTGGCATGGGTCTTGCGGCGACTATTCAGGATCAGCGCGCAGCAAACCCCAATTCCCTTCTGCTTTCAGCGGGCGACAATGTGGGTGCATCCCTCTTTGTCTCTAGCGTGCAGGCGGACGAGCCCACCCTGCAGTACCTGAACGCCTTGGGTTTGCAGGCGTCAGCTGCCGGTAACCACGAGTTTGACCGCGGCTTCTCAGACCTGATCAACCGCATCGAACCGCACGCTGATTTCCCGTACCTCGGCGCGAACGTCATTGACACCGTCACCGGCCAGCCTGCGCTTGACCCCTACGTTATTTTGGACGCGCCCGATGGCACCAAGGTAGCTGTCATCGGCGCTGTCACGCAGGAAACCCCGCAGCTGACCGACCCGTCAGCGCTGAGCTCCTTGGATTTTCAGAACCCCGTGGACGCGGTCAACAAGTACGCGGATCAGCTTTCTGACGGCAACCCCGATAACGGTGAAGCCGATGTTGTGCTCGCGGAATACCACGAGGGTGTACGCGCATCCGACGCGATGATGGACGGCATGGTCACCAAGACCAACGCGAATGTGGATGCTATTCTCACCGGTCACACGCACCAGCAGTACCTGTTGGACGGTAAGATTCCGGGCACTAATAAGACTCGTCCCGTGATTCAGACCGGTAACTACGGCGATAATCTGGGCAAAATCGTGTTGACCTTGGATGCCGATAACAACGTGGTTTCATACACTAATGAGCTGGTTAAGCGTGAGGCTGTTCCCGCGCCCGAGAAGGTAGCGGCTGACCCTGTTTTGGCGAAGGCTCAGAAGATTCTTGACGACGCGAATGCGCACGCAACCGAGGTTGGTCAGCAGAAACTGGCTGGTCTGACCGCGCCGATTACTACGGGCTGGGATTCTGCGCAGGCGGCTAACCGCGGTGGTTTTGATCAGCGGGACCGCGAGTCAACGATGGGTCACCTGGTAGCTGATATGTACTTGTCAGCGGCTAATTCAACCGGTCGCACCCCGGCTGATATTGGCATTGTGAACCCCGGTGGTTTGCGCGATGAGTTCCCGGGCGGCTTGCGCACTTCGCTGGATACCGCTGTTAGCGATGTGACCGTGGCTCAGGCGCTGAATGTCACCCCGTTTGCAAACAACCTGTGGACTACCACGTTGACCGGCGCGCAGCTTAAGCAGGTTCTTGAGGAGCAGTGGCAGACCACCGCGGACGGCGCGCAGACCTCACGCGCATACCTGCAGCTGGGCCTTTCGTCCAACGTCAGCTACACCTTTACCGGTGCCCGCGATGCGAGCGGCCACGCAACGCTGAACAACAACATCGATGAAATCTTCATTGACGGTAAGAAGGTCACCGATGATCAGCAGATTACCGTCGCCATTCCGTCATTCTTGCTCGGCGGCGGAGATAACTTCCGCACGCTGTCACAGGGTATGGATGCAAAAGACACCGCACTCGTTGATTCAGACGCTTTCCAGTCCTACCTGAAGGGCGAGGGCACCATTTCACCGCGCTTTAACAAGCAGGCAGTGAAGATTTCTGACGTGGCTGATTCGTACGATGCGAACGGCAACCTGACTTTCACCGCGTCCGAACTGAACGTTGATTCTTTCAAGGCACCTGCCGTTGAGAAGCTGAGCGTTTCGGTGGACGGCGTTGAGCTGGGTACCGCGTCCGTTGAGGGCGGCACCGCTAAGGTTGATGTTCCGCTGGCGGGTAAGGTTTCTGCAGGTCAGCACGTTGTTACCCTCAAGGACGCGGCAACCGGCACCGAGACGCACGTAACGGTGGCGGTGGGCGGCAAGAAGGGTGTTGCGTTCCCCGATGTTCCAGCAGGCTCACTGTTCTACAACGAAATCACCTGGATGCAGCAACGCGGCATCACCGCCGGCTGGGAAGATGGCACATTCCGTCCATGGGTTTCTACCAGTCGTGAGGTCATGGCAGCGTTCTTCTACCGCGCAGCAGGCTCACCGGAGTTCCAGGCACCAGCTGTTTCGCCCTTCAAGGACGTCGCTACCACCGACCCCTTCTACAAGGAGATTGCGTGGATGCACCACGAAGGAATCGCTAACGGATGGAGTGATGGTACTTTCCGCCCCGCAGAACCTGTTAGCCGCGAAGTTGCTGCAGCGTTCTTCTACCGCGCAGCCGGCTCACCTGAATTCCAGGCACCGGCGAACTCTCCCTTTAAGGACGTCTCAACTTCCGACGTCTTTTACAAGGAAATCGCGTGGATGTCATCCAGCAAGCTCTCCACAGGCTGGGCTGATGGTACTTTCCGCCCCGGTGCGGACGTAACACGTGAAGTATCCGCAGCGTTCTTCTACCGTGCTGACCAGAACGGCGTGAAGTTCTAGGAGGCTCTCAAGTAGAAGCCCACAATAAAAGGCTCTGACAAGCACCGAAGGGTGCGGGTCAGGGCCTTTTTGCGCATTGTTTTTGCACCGACGAACGTGATGTTATACCTGCCCCAACCGTCATATAGTATGTAAAACTAACTTTTTGCGGTGTGGTGAGCCACGTTTCACACTAGCCCTGCTAGGTTGAGAGAAACGCTGAAACCAGCACCGCTGTTTTGACAAGGAGCTCTCATGGGCACGTTCTCACATACCTCCACCTATAAGCACCCGGTAGAAACCGTCGCTGCGTGGCACATGCGCAAAGGCGCGCTCACCCGCGCCACTCCCCCGTGGTCAGGCTCCGTCGAATCAGACAAAGGCGTTGAAGAGGGAGTCCAAGCTAAGCTCAAAATGGCGATTCCCGGCTCAAAAGGCCTAGCCAATCGCTCATGGACGGCACTCATCACGGACGTCCACGACTCCGGTTTTTCCGACATCATGCTGGAAGGCCCACTCAGCACTTGGAAGCACACCCACAAATTCTTGGGCACCGCCAACCAGACCGTTATTCGCGATGACATCGAATTCACCGTTGCAGGCGGCGAAGACCTAAAATCACGCGCCATCGAGAAGAACTCAGGCGCCCTCGAATTCGCCGGCAACGTGCGCGGCGGCACCGAAATCGTCGCATCCAAGGTGGCAGCACGCCACCTCGAAAAAGTCTTCGCCGACCGCGCCCGACGCATCGAAGCCGACCTTGACTTCCAAGCACGCTACGCGGACATCGCGCCGAAAACCATCGTCATCGCAGGCGCATCAGGCATGGTGGGCCAGCAGGTTTCAGCCTTACTCACCACCGGCGGCCACACCGTGCGCACCCTAGTGCGCCGCAACCCCGAAGACGACAACGAGTACGCGTGGGACCCCGATAAGGGCGAGATCGACGAAACCGCGCTCATTGGTGCGGACGCCGTCATCCACCTGGGCGGCGCGTCCATCAACACGCGATTCAACGAGAAAAACAAGAAGAAAATTCTCGAATCACGCACTACATCCACCGGGCTGCTGGCGCGCACTATCCAGCGTTTGCAGGGCGCCGGGAAAGGCCCGAAAACTTTCGTGGTGGCATCAGCCATCGGTTACTACGGCGCCGACCGCACCGGCGAAACCCTACGCGAAGACTCAGTAGCGGGTAACGACTTCCTCGCTGAGGTCTGCCAGAAATGGGAGGCAGCCGCCGACCCCGCACGCGAGGCGGGTGTTCGCGTCGTTCATGTGCGCACCGGTATTGTGCTCACCCCGCTGGGCGGTTTCTTGAAACTGCAGATGCCGCTGTTTTTGAGTGGAACCGGCGGAACCATCGGCAAGGGCGACAACATCCAGTCGTGGATTTCGCTGGATGACATCGCCGGTATCTACGTGCATGCCGTACTGCGCGACTCGGTGGAGGGACCGGTCAACGCTGTCGCCTCATCACCGGCGAGCGCAAAGAAAGTTGCGCGCCTGGTAGGTCAGACGCTCAAGCGCCCGGCGCTGATGCGCGCGCCGAGGGTCGCGTCCGATGCGTTGCTGGGCAAAGAGGGCACCGACCAGCTGGCACTGGCAGACCAATTTGTGTCTAACGAAAAACTAGTGAAGAGCGGGTACGTCTTCTTTGACGACCAGCTCAGCGGCGCCCTGAAGCACGCGCTGGGATAGTTTCTGTATTCTATTTCCGTCGAGATCCTGATTAATCGACGAAATCCTGTTTTAAATCAGGATTTCGTCGATTAATCAGGATCTTGACGGATGTCTAGGTAAGCAGTGCGCGTTAAGCAACTCTCGGTGCGCGACTGCGCCTCTCTACCGCATCGCGCACCATCGCGAGCAGGCGGTGAGGACGCGGGTACACGTCACCCCAGCCCACGCGAATCACGTACCATCCCGCGTTTTGCAGGTCTTTTTCGCGCTGACGCTCACGCAGAATCACCTGGTCAGCCGGCCCGTAGTCGGTGTATTTCAGCGCGCCGTCGAACTCGATGATGATTCCCAGCTCAGGAAGAGCAAAGTCCACGCGATATATGCGCCCGGCAACGCTAATTTCGTACTGTTGCACCAGCTCGGGCAACGCCTCATCTAGGAGGGCAAAGCGTACGAGCGTTTCCCCCGCCGACTCCGAAAGCGGGCTCATTAACTGGCCTACCCGGCGGGCGGTTCTGCATCCGCGTCCTTTAGATTCAAGGAGCACAGTGCGCAGATCGTCATAAGGCACCCCGGCACTGTAAACAGCTGATTCTGCCGTGACCAGCGCAGACTGCACGCTTTGCGAGGTCGCGCACGAAAGCACCGTCAGCTCTGGTGGCAGAGCCAGCATCGGCGTGCCCGCAACAGGGGTGCTCTTACCCTGAAACGCGTCGTGGTAGTGGCGCCGCAGCCCCTGCTTTTCTCCATGGATGCGACGCCCAACAATGTGCGTCTCGCGCGGAACATCAAGCGTGGCAAGCCCTTGTACTACCGCCGCTGTCTCGTGGGAAAAGACAACTTTCTCCGACAATGTTTTGTGGGTAGCCACGGCATTCAGAATGGCTTTCTCTTTAGGATTGGCACCCTCCCACAGGTGCCGCTCACAGTAGCCGCCGCGGCACAGGGTAACGAGCTCACCCGCATCCGCACGATTTTTGATGCTCCGCGTTGAGTGGCCGCGCTCCAGCAGTTCTTGGGTGGAGTGCGCATAGTCGTAAAGTTCTTTGGTGGTTCTCATGCGCCCTATAGTCGCAGAAAATGCGGATATTTGCGGGAGACGAGGTTAAATGTGGACATCCGTGTCATCCACAGGGGCGTGTGTCCACAATTGACGGCAGGTTTGCCCTGTAAAACTGTTGCTCTGCTTTCTCCTTCCGCCGCCGCTTCCGCCGCCGAGATCCTGATTAATCAGGATCTCGGCGCATATTAGGACGCGCATGAGGCAGGCAGCGCGGACGCAAGCAACTCCTGGCTCATGCAGGTAACCACGGACGCATCCCCGTACACTGGTAGGCATGGATCTTTCGCTGGTTTTTCAGGTGCTATTTACGGTTGTGTTTGTGCTGGGTGTGGTGCTGGCGCTGTACTGCGTGTTCACAATTCACAAGAACCCGCACATCAATCAGACCGAGAAGCTCGTGTGGCTTCTGCTCGCCTTAGCGCTGCCTATTTTCGGCCCTATCGCCTGGATTTCTAAGATGCGCATGGAAAAGAAATACGCGCAACAGGACGCTACCCAACCGGCCGAGCACGCGCATCCGGCAAATTAAGGAAGCAGAACTAACACTTCTAGTCAGCAAAAACTTCCTAAAAGACGCAGCGTGGTCATACCTTGTAAAGAACCGCCATCCAAACCACTATGCGGATGAGAATCTTGCACAGGAGTCACACAGGTTGATGAAAGTTGTCGCATACATCTCTTAGCTAATTTTGTAATACATACAGCGCAAGAGAGGATGCCTGACATGACCACTGCTAATAGCAACAATGCATTAGACCGATACCAGTACCTTCTTTCAACTGCCAGCCCGCAGAATATCGAAAAAGCTCATGAGGAAGCTTTTGCGTCGATGAGCGCTGAGGAACGACAGCAAGTTCTAGCTGCGCTTGCCCGTGGTGGTGAAACCCCTCAAGACAGTTCGTCTTCTTCATTGGCGAAGGCAGCTACTCGGCTCGAGATGAAGTCGCCGGGGGCGTTGAGTGGCGTTTTCAGCAATGGGCTGGGTAGCGGCGGGACGGTGTTGGCTTCTCTTGCAGCAGGCTTTGTTGGTTCTGCGGTGTGGAGCACTCTCACCGGCGGTGATGGCGTGGGTGGACGCGCGGGGCTTCTGAGTCGCATCTTTAGCGGCGGACGCCGTGGCTTGTTCAGCGGCGGAGGGCTTGTGGGTAACACTATGCCAGGTAATTTTGGTGGTACCTTCGGTGGTCAGTTAGGCAACTTTGGGGGAGGTCGTCCTCGCGATGATATTCCCGGCGGTGGTTTTGGAGAGGGACGCGGTCGCGGAGGTTTCGGCGGTCCCGGCAGTGGTGGCTTCGGAGGTCCTGGTGGCCCTGGTGGCTTCTAAGACTTCCCTCTTTTGGTGGTTGACACTTCGAGCGGCTAGAAAGCAAGGACCGTCCCTCTGCACCACCCCATCAAGATCCTGATTTATCGACGAAATCCTGATTTAAAACAGGATTTCGTCGATAAATCAGGATCTCGGCGGCAGTAGTCGCAGCAGCCCCCCCCCGTAACCCGCAGATGGTTAAACAAAAAGAACCCCCGGTTACCTGAAGTAACCGGGGGTTCTTATCTTGTGCGCAAGGGGGGACTTGAACCCCCACGATCTTGCGATCACTGGCACCTGAAGCCAGCGCGTCTGCCAATTCCGCCACTTGCGCAAGCGGCGCTTTCGAGCGTGAGCTCGTTGAGCAACGAAGACTACTATACACAAAGCATGCGCAAAAAGTCCATTTAGGATGCGCGTGCACTAGCTCACAAGCCGCCGCCCCACGCGCCCGCGTCCCACCTTTTATCAGTCTGTTTACTATCGTATGGAACTATAGAGGTCATGACTGAAAAATCTCACGACCTCACGCTCACCATCGGCCACGATGAGCTGACAATTCGCGACCGCTACGAAACCCTGTCGATTCTGAATGACATTCTGATTGGCGTCATCTTTTTGGTGGGTTCTATCCTGTTCTTCTCTGAGAGTACCACCTACGAGGGCACCTGGCTTTTTGTTATTGGTTCTGTGCTGATGCTTATTCGCCCGTGCATTCGTATCACCCGCCGTTTTCACCTGCAGAAGGTGCGCGCGCAGCATCCTTCAGTGCGCGCCCCGCATGAAAGCTCCTTTGATTACTAGCCCGTCAACAACCCGCCGCGCTGAGCCAAAAACCGCCGTATCTGCCCCCTCACCTCAGGGTTTTTACAGGTTTTCTACTAAACTAGAGAAGTAGTATGCATATGTTTCTGCCTTGATGCGCGCGTTTTATTCATAAAGCAAGCACTCAGGTTTTGCTCATGAAAGCCTCATGAGTTGCCCGTAAGGTAGATTTTTCGCCCGTTACCGCGAACAAAGAATGAGCGGTTGCGGCGAGGGTATGCAAGCGAGCGATAGGTCAACTGTAAGGAGGTGTCATGGGTTTCATCACCAAAATCGAACAGGGTTTAGAGAAAGCCGTACGCTCCACTTTTAATAAGGGTGGGCAGTTTGAGCCTGTCGATATTGCTAATCGTATGCGCACTGAAATGGATGATCGTGCTTACGCTATTCCTTCTGGACGCACGATTGCCCCTAATGTTTTTACTATTGAGTTCACGGCGCAGGATTTTCCGCGTGTTCAGGGGTGGGGTGCTCCGCTGGCTGAAGAGCTGTGCGATGTTGCTATCCGCCATGCCCGCGCGCAGGCGTATTCTCTGCGCGGCTCAGTTCGCGTGACGTTTATGGTGGGCGATGATCTTGAACCCGGTGAGTTCATTGTCAATTCTTCACAAGAGAAGATTGCTGCACCTTCGCAGGACGCCACTCAGTCTGCTACTCAGCCGCCGGCACCTCACAATGTAGAACCCGCACCGGCTTACCGCGCTGAGCCTGCCCACGAGCAGTTGCCCACGCGCATCACCAAACCCACGGTAGCGAGCCCGCCGCGACGCCACGGCGCAGGAGCTTCTGCAGGCGCATCTTCTGCCGCGCATCAGCAAACGCGCATGCCCTACCCGGAGCCGGGTTATTCTGCCCCAGCATTCGAGGCACCCAAGCCGAAGGCTCAGCCTGTTCTCGATATCAACGGGCAAAAGTACTCCATTAATTCTTTCCCCGTTGTTCTTGGTCGCGGACGCGGCGCCGATATCACCGTTGAAGACACCGGTGTTTCGCGTCGTCACCTTGAAATTGTTGAGCAGGACGGCGTGTACCTCGCCGTTGATCTTGGCTCAACGAACGGTAGCTACGTTGATGGTCAGCGCCTGCAGGGGCGTCGTGAGATTACCAGTGGCACCGTTATTACGATGGGTCGCGCCCGTATTGTTTTTCGTTTGATGGTTCCAAGGAGCTAAGTCATGGCATCTGAAATTACCGTAACGCTGCTGCGTTTTGCGTTTTTAGCGCTGCTGTGGCTGTTTGTTTTTATGGTTATGGCGGCGTCTCGTCGTGATCTGGGTATTGGTCGTAACCTTCGTGCTGCTCGCAGTGCGGATGCTGGTGCTCAGCCCGGTGCGCAGGCTGGGGCTCCGACGTCCTCACCGACTCCGGTGGCACCGCCGCCGGCGCGTGCATCACAGTTGGTAATTACCGATGGTGCGCAGGCAGGTGCTGTGATGCGTTTGGGCGATGAGCCGATCACCATGGGACGCGCTAACGATATTGAAGTGTCCCTTGAAGACGATTACGCCTCCGGCCATCACGCGCGCTTGTTCCCGCAGGGTTCACGCTGGTTCTTAGAGGACCTCGGTTCAACCAACGGCACCTTTGTGAATGGCAACCGCCTAACCCGCGCCACCGTGCTTGAGGTGGGCACGGACTTCCGCGTGGGCCGAACCACCATGCAGCTAAGAGCCTAGCCTATGAGTCTCGCTTTTCGTTTTGCCGCGCGCTCCGAGGTGGGTAAAGTGCGCGCTAAAAATGATGACTCCGCCTATGCGGGCCACTATCTAGCCGTTGTTGCCGACGGCATGGGTGGTCACGTGGGTGGCGACGTCGCATCCGCTACCACCGTTCTCGACCTCACTCCCCTGGATCACGCGGGATACGAGGGGTCTGCGGGAGTTTATCTCGCTGACGAGATTCAGACCGCGAACATTATTATGAACGAGTTGGTTTCGCTCAATCCCCTGCTAAGCGGCATGGGAACCACCTGCACTGCCCTGTTGATTGACGGTGACACCATTGAACTCGCGCACATCGGCGACTCCCGCGCTTACCGCCTGCGCGACGGTGTTTTTGAGCAGATTACGACCGACCACACCTTTGTGCAGCGCCTGCTGCAAGAGGGGCGCATTACCGCCGAAGAGGCAGCCAACCACCCGCACAAAAACGTCATTATGCGTGTGCTCGGCGACGTCGACGCGTCCCCCGAACTCGAACTTCAAACCCTCGATGCGCGCATCGGCGAAAAATGGATTTTGAGCTCCGACGGCCTGGATAACCGCGTCGAAGTCGATGAAATCGAAGCCGTGATGCGTTCTACCGCCGACCTCAAACAGATGGTCGATGTTCTCACCAACATGACGCTGGAACGCGGCGCACCCGATAACGTCACCCTCGTTGCCCTACAGGTGATTGATGAAGATTCGCTGTCAGAAACCGTCACCGCTCCTCAGACAATTATTCCGGTGCGCAAGTACGACGAATCCGGCGAGCAGGTAGGTTTGCACCCCGTTCCGGACGCGCAAGCTGAGACTTCTGCCGAAGTTGATTGCGAAGCCGTGGACGCCGCACCCGAAGGCCATCACCGCATCCCGTGGCGTCGCCGCCTGCCGCAAGAAACAAAACTGCGCAACGCACTGCGTCACGGTAAATGGCGCGGTGAGTCGTTCTCTGACGGCGTGCTCAACGTGATGACCCAGACCGCAGGTGTGGACGAGCGTCCCACCGACGCCGACGAGTCATCGGCATCAGTTCTGCGCACAGAATTGCAACAGCGTCCGCATATTCTGGTGGGCTCAGCTGCCAACGCCACTGAGACCGGGCAGTTTCCCACCGTCACCGAGCACACCATGCAACGACGCGCCACACTGGCAGAAACCGGTGGTCTGCACTCCCAAGAAAAGACGGCGGAACTTCCCGAAGAATTCCGCGCACTTTTGGACGATGAATCCTACGAAGATCCGCGTCCGCGCTGGGCAGTACGCATCTTTGCTACTTTGCTGACTCTCGCAGTGCTGGGAGCTTCTATCTGGAGCGCCCTGAACTGGGTTTCACACCAGTACTACGTGGGTGTGCAGAACAATAAAGTGGCGGTTTACAACGGCGTCCCACAGTCCGTTGGCCCCATCCACCTCTACGAGCTCGTTGAAGAAACCGACGTTGAGGTCAACAACCTGCCCTCCTACTCGCAAACGCTTTTGCGCGACACCATTACCGCTAAAGACCGCGATGATGCCCAGCGCATTGTGGACGACCTCAGGAAAGAAGCCGCGCCCGAGCCGGGTAGGGTAACCACCGTTCCCGCTACCCCGCCGGCAAGTAGCTCAGCAAGTGCCTCAGCACCCGCATCCGAAACCCCGTCAGACCGTGCCAGCGAAGGAGGTCAGTAATGGCTCTATCACTGCGTCAAAAAAATGATGCGCCGCGTTCACGCTACATCGTAGGCTTTATTCTCTCTGCCGTAGCTGTCGCCCTGTGCCCGATTTCGATGTGGCTCATTGACAGCGAAGTGATTGCGGGTGGCGATACCCGCTGGCTTACCGCAACACTCACTCTGGGCATTGGTGCGCTGGTGCTGTACCTAGTGATCCAGTTCAAGGCGCGTTTTGCTGACCCCTTGATTTTGCCGCTGGTACTGGCGCTCAACAGCATCGGTTTGGCAATGATTTACCGCATTGACCTCACCACTAGCGCTCAAGCTGGCGCGTCACAGGTGATGTGGACGGGTGTGGCTATGGCTGCCGCCGCGATCGTGCTGTTGTTCCTCAAAGATCACCGAGCACTACGACGCGTCACCTATATTTCGCTGGCGGTATCACTTTTCTTGCTGCTTCTTCCCCTGATTCCCGGCCTCGGCTTGGAAATTAACGGCGCGCGCATCTGGATTAGTATTGCCGGACGCACTTTCCAGCCCGGCGAAATCGCCAAGATTACCCTGGCTATATTCTTCGCTGGCTATCTTTCAACGCACCGCGATTTAATTCTGCTGGCCGGTAAACGCGTCGGGCCTTTCCGTCTGCCGCGTTTCAAAGACCTCGCGCCCATGTTCATCGCCTGGCTACTTAGCATCGGTGTGCTGGTATTCCAGCGTGATCTCGGTTCGGCTATTCTCTTCTTCGGCCTATTCATGGCAATGATCTTCCTTGCCACCGGTCAGGTCACCTGGCTAGTTCTCGGCTTCCTCTTTGTGGCAGCCGGCGGCTTTCTCGCCTACAACTTCATCTCGCACGTCTACTACCGCATCTCGTCCTGGGTTCACGCATTTGATCCCGACGTCTACAACCAGGTTGTTGGCGGATCCGGTCAGATTGTGCAGGGTGTTTTCGGTCTTGCCTCCGGCGGTCTTTTTGGGCGCGGCTGGGGCAATGGACGCCCGGATCTCGTCTCGTATTCCAATTCGGACATGATTATCGCGTCCCTCGGCGAAGAGCTCGGCCTGATCGGTCTCGGCGCTCTGCTCATGATGTATATGCTCCTGGTATCACGCGGTTTCCGCGCATCATTGGGCGTCCGCGATGCTTTTGGCAAGTTGTTGGCAGCCGGCCTTTCAGCCGTGATGGTAGTGCAACTGTTCGTGGTCATCGGCGGCGTAACCCGTCTGATCCCACTGACAGGTCTCACCACTCCGTTTATGTCTGCCGGTGGCTCATCACTCCTTGCCAACTGGGTCATTGTTGCCCTGCTGATCGCGATTTCGCACAGCGCCCGAGCCCCGCAACTGGTCGATACCTTCGAGCCCGAAGAAAGCTCAGACACCATCGACCTCGACAGCTACGAGAATGATGGAGCAACCTCCGTCATCTCACGGATTACTGACCACAATAACGCTGACCATCAAGGAGGTGCGGTTCGTGAATAAAGCAATTCGACGCCTGTGGATTGCCTCAGCATGCGTTTTTGTTCTGCTACTGGGCGCACTCACCTACATCCAGTTCTTTGAATCAAAAACCTTGATGGCTAACCAGTGGAACAGTCGCACACTCTACGACTCCTACGGTTCACAGCGCGGCTCTATTGTCGTAGGCGGCACAGAAATCGCGTCCTCAGTACCTTCAAATGACGGTTACGATTATCAGCGCGTATATTCACAGCCCGAACTCTACGCTGGTCTGACGGGTTACTTCTCGTCAATCTACGGCTCTAGCGGCCTTGAATCAGCCATGAACGATGAGCTCTCCGGCAACGGGGATGAGCAGTTCTACGACCGCATCGCCCAAATGTTCTCCGGCGGCAAGACCACCGGCGCAACCGTTGAGCTCACCATCGACCCCGCAATTCAGCAGACCGCGGCCGAACTCCTCGACGGTCACAAGGGCTCAATCGTGGCGATGAACCCCAAGACCGGCGAAATTCTGGCGATGGCGTCCAGCCCCTCCTACGATCCTAACGAGCTGTCATCACACGATAACGGCGCGGTCATCGACGCGTACTCACGCCTCAACAGCGACCCCGATAACCCGCTCTACAACCGAGCAATCGCAGGTAACACCTACTCACCCGGTTCTACCTTCAAAATTATCGACGCTGTTGCCGCCCTAGAATCTGGAAAATACAACGCTGATTCGGTCATTGATAACCCGCAAGAGTTACAGCTACCGAACACCACCACCAAGCTCCCCAACTACGTCAACGGGCAGTGCTCAACACGCACGCAAGCAACCATTGAATGGGCGCTTGCACAATCGTGCAACACTCCCTTTGCGCAGATCGCAATGGACCTTGGTCAAGATAAGATAGCTCAGACGGCAAAGAATTTTGGGTACGGAGAAGACCTCTCTATTCCGCTGAGCGTCTCTCCATCAGTTTTCCCTGCTGATATGTCACAGGACCAGTTAGCACTTGCATCCATCGGCCAGTACGACGTCAAAACAACCCCGCTACAGGTTGCGATGATGTCATCGGCTATTGCGAACGATGGAAAGCAAATGAAACCGAACCTCGTGAAATCCGTAAAATCTCGCAGCCTGAGTTCCCTGTACGAGTTCTCCCCATCTGAACTTCGTACATCAACAAGTGCAGACATTGCCTCTCAGGTAAAAGATTGGATGGTGAACGACGTGGATAACGGTATCGCGTCGGGCGCAGCTGTGAACGGTGTGAAAGTCGCAGGTAAAACCGGCACTGCCGAGATTGGTAGTACCGGCTCTAATAACGCATGGTTTACGGGGTTTGCTCCTGCAGATGACCCCCAGGTTGCTGTTGCGGTAGTTTATGAAGATGTAGATGCAGTTACAGGTGCCTCGCTTACCTCTCCGGCGGGCAAGGCTCTTTTTGAGGCGGTGTTGAACAAGTGAGGCCTTCAGCTGAGACCACACTAGGCGGTCGTTACGACCTGACGGAGCGCATTGCCATTGGCGGCATGGGCGAGGTCTGGAAAGCACGCGATAAGGTGCTAGGACGCATCGTCGCGGTTAAAATTCTGAAAGAGGAATATACCGGTGATCCCGGCTTCCTTGAGCGTTTCCGTGCCGAGGCTCGTCACACCGCGCTCCTCAACCATCCCGGTGTCGCTAACGTTTTTGACTACGGCGAAGAAGAGGGCTCTGCCTACCTGGTGATGGAGCTTGTGCCTGGCGATCCGCTGTCGAGCATCATCGAAAAAGAAAAGCGCCTGGATTCAGACCGCATTCTGAACGTGATTGCTCAGACTGCTCGCGCGCTGGCTGCTGCCCACGCGCAGGGTCTGGTACACCGCGATGTTAAGCCGGGTAACCTCATCATTACCCCGGACGAGCGTGTGAAGGTCACCGACTTCGGCATCGCGCGTTTGACCGACCAGGTTCCGCTGACCGCTACCGGTCAGGTCATGGGTACCGCGCAGTACTTGGCGCCTGAGCAGGCGACCGGTCAGCCCGCGACCCCCTCTTCTGACATGTACTCGCTGGGCATCATCGGCTACGAGTGCCTTGCCGGTAAGCGTCCTTTCACCGGTGAATCACAGATTGCTATTGCGCTGGCGCAGGTTAATGATCCGCCGCCACCGCTACCCAAGGACGTCCCCGCGCCCGCAGCTGCACTGATTATGTGCTTGCTGTCGAAGGATCCCAAGCAGCGTCCTGAATCTGCAACCGCGTTGGCTTCAGCGGTGGATGCGATTCGCCGCCGCGATATTCCGGCAGCGATTAAGGCCGTGCCTTCTTTGTCGACCTTCCTTCCGCAGGGTGCAGACACCGAAGCCACAGAGGTCATGACAGCTGCAACCTCAACCGTTAAGGCACCTCGCTACGGTTCTGGCGCAGTGGCGTACACTCCCGAGCCCACTACCGCCAAGCAACCGGCAGTGCCCACCAAGGACGCTCAGGCTGCTGGGGCGCGCACCCCCGAGAAGAAGAAGTCAGGCCCGTGGGGCTGGGTTTCACTCTTCTTGGCCCTTCTTCTGCTGGGTCTCGTTGTTGGTTTCTTCTTGCTGGGCGGCTTGGGCAATAACTCGTCTTCCAACCAGCCAGCGAATACTCCCGCGCCTTCAGGCACTGTCTCGACCATTAGCGTCGCCCCTTCAGAGGAGTCCGCTGAACCCACTGCGACCGCCGAAGAAGAACGCATCTCTTTGCGTAACGCCGACTATGTAGGACGTCCGCTGGATGAAGTCATCAACGACCTCACCTCGAAGGGGCTGTCTACCAAGACCGAGGGCGTGACCTCCGATGAGAAGAGCGACACCGTTCTTTCCATCTCACCCACCGGCTCCGTTGTCGCGGGTTCAACCGTCACTGTCTCGTACTCCACCGGCCCTGCAAGCGTCACCCTGCCCAACAACCTAGAAGGCCGCAACGCCGACGAGGTCATCAAGCAGATCACCGATTTAGGCGTTAACGTGCAGGTTCACATGGAGACCACCGACAGTGCAGATCCTAACACCGTGTTACGAACCAGCCCGTCTTCAGGCTCTCACGTAGAAGTTGGTAGTAATGTTGATGTTTATGTAGCTCAGGCGTCCTCATCTTCGGGGACAGATTCTGAGTCTGTAGCAGCTGCAACGCCCACCACTGAAGCATCCCCCTCCGCTTCTGCATCGGCGTCCACGTCCCCTGCCGCCCAAGATAATGGATAGATAAGAGTATGGAACTGAACCTCCCCGGTACGATTGACCAGCGTTACACCGTTGAAGAGGTTATCGGTAGCGGTGCCATGGCAACCGTGTATTCAGCTACCGATAATCGTTTGGGACGCCAGGTAGCACTCAAAGTATTGCGCCCTGATATTGCCCGCGATGAGGCATCCTTCTCTCGTTTTGCGCGCGAAGGTGAATCCGTTGCTTCACTGAACCACCCCGGCATTGTGGCTGTTTACGATACCGGCAAGGTGAATGTGCCTGATGAGAAGGGAAGCATTGACGTTCCCTACCTCGTGATGGAGCTTGTTCGCGGTAAGTCTTTGCGCGAGATGATGCGCAGCGGCGGCATTTCAACTAAGGATGCGTCTATCTTCGGTGTGCAGTTGCTTGAGGCTTTGGCGTACAGCCACAGCAAGGGCATTATTCACCGCGATATTAAGCCCGCTAACCTGATGGTGTTGGATCCTACCGATGATGATCGTCAGCGCGGCATTCCCGGTCAGCTTAAGGTCATGGATTTCGGCATCGCTCGTGTGGCTGAGGGCGAGCCTTTGACCCAGGTGAACACCGTTATTGGCACGCCGCGTTATATTTCGCCGGAGCACGCTCGCGGTGCTCAGGTTGATGAGCGTAGCGACGTATATTCCGCTGCGGTTGTTCTTTATGAAATGTTGGCAGGACGCGCGCCGTTTGCTGGCGATGTTGTCAACGAGATTATTTCGCAGCATCTTTCTGAAGAGCCTAAGGCACCGAGCTTTTACGCTAAGCAGCAGATCCCTGCAGAGCTTGACCGCGTAGTTTTGAAGGCTCTGAGCAAGGATCCCGCTCAGCGTTACCAAGATGCTGAGCATTTCCGCAACGCACTGGCACATGCCACCCGCGGCATACTTCCGCAATCTGTCTTGGACGATATCGACAACGCACCTGCTACTTCAGCTATGTCAACTGCTACCGCAGTTGGCGCGGGGGCCGTAGCCGCGTCCAACGACAAGTACAGCGTGCTTGATACCCAGTCTACCCCGCAGGCTCCCGTGGAAGACGCGGGTTTGGGCGGTTTCTTTGCCGGTGCTCAGAGCGAGTACTCCGATGAAGAAGTCATGGAATACGGTCGCGATTCTGAGGTTCTTCTCAAGAACCGTCGCAAGCGCGCGTGGGGCAGGTTCCTTTCCGGCCTTGTGATTTTCTTGCTGGCAGCGTCCTGCATTGGCCTGATTCTGTACTACCAGAACAAGCTGAATGAGGTTCCCACCGTGGCGGTGCCTTCTGTTACCGGTATGTCTCGTGAAGAAGCAGAAAACTCCTTACGCAACGCAGGATTGCAGCTTGAGTTTGAAGAGACATTCTCTGACAAGGTTGAGAAGGGTCAGGCTATCGGTACCGATCCCATTGCGGGAACAGCCATTGACGAAGGCAGCGTTGTAAAACTCAACATGTCTAAGGGCAATGAGATGGTGAAGGTTCCCACCGGCCTGAACGGTCAGTCCGAGGCGTATGTACGTGAGGCTCTCACCAACGCTGATTTCAAGCCGGGACGCACGTCCATGGTGAATAACCCCACCGTACCGGCTGGCATGGTGGTGGGCGTAAAGCCCGGTGAAGGTGAATCCGTTAAGGCTGAGTCAACCATCGACATCATTCTTTCAACCGGCAAGGTTGAGGTGCCCTCGCTCGTAGGTTTAACCCGCGACGAGGCGATTGCTGCACTGACCGGCCCTGATGCACTGCTGAGCACCAACATTGAAAATGTTCAGACCGATGACGCTCCTGCAGGCACCGTAATGTCGCAGAGCGCAGCGGCTGGAACCTCCATTGAGCAGGGTTCTACAGTGACTATCCGTATTGCTAATGCACCCGCTCCTCAAGCGAGCGCATCGGCAGCACCTGCTCCTAGTGCGGCTGCGACTCAGCAAGCTAACAACAACCAGGCTAATCAGAACGCCGCCCAGGCTCAGCCCTCTGCTAGTGCTGCTCCGTCGGCTGCGACGTCCGCTCAGCCTTCTGCGCAGACGTCCGCGACGGCACGTCCGTCAGCGCGTCCGAGCGCATCGGCTAGCCGCTAAGTTCTGGTAACAGCGAGCAAAGGGCGCGTGGGCAATTTTCAAGAAATTGTCCACGCGCCCTTTTTGTTATCTGCTCATCATGCGTGCTAGCCCTTATTAGCCTGCTAGCGAATTTTCGGTCTCAACTGGCAATCAGCGGAGAAAGTTCCTTAGCGCGTGCGGCCACACCGTGCATGCCGAGGTCTTTGAGCCAGTTGCCGAGCATGAGGTAGCCCGCTTCGGTGAGCACTGATTCGGGGTGAAACTGTACTCCGTGCATGGGCGCGTTTTTGTGTGCCAGGCCCATGATGATTCCGTTGTCGGTGGTGGAGGTTACCGCTAGCTCATCGGGCAGAGTCTCGGGCTCCACTGCGAGTGAATGGTAGCGCGTTGCGGTAAAGGGCGAGGGCACGTCTTTGAACACTGACTCGTTTTCGTGCACCAGGCGCGAGGTTTTACCGTGCATCAGTTCCGGGGCGTGCGAGACAGTTGCGCCAAACGCCTCAGCGATTGCCTGGTGTCCTAGGCAGACGCCCAGAAGCGGCTTACGCGCGTCCTTTGCCCATCGAATGAGGTCAATAATGACGCCCGCGTCTGCAGGTGCGCCGGGGCCGGGAGAAATCAGGACGCCGTCGTGCTGCTCAGCGAGCGCGATGGCCGCATCCAGGCTTATTTCGTCGTTGCGCACCACGGTGGTTTGTGCGCCCAGTTGTTGAATGTAGCCCACCAGGGTGAACACAAAACTGTCATAGTTATCAATAACCAGAACTTTTGTCATGGTCTGCACCTTTCTGACGGTGAGGCTATTCGATGGTTGAGGTTTCGGTGAAGGGGCTGTATTCCACGAATGCGGGGAATACGTACTGCATGAGCAGTAGAACTACCGCTACGATGAGCACGATAGCGATGAGAATACGCGCCCACAGTGGGCCGGGCAGATGTCTAAAGATCCATCCGTACATATCAAATTCTCCTTAGTTCACTGCGCCGGCAATTTCGGCGGGCGCGCCTGCTGATTGTGGCTGGAATGATTCCATTTTTGCGTGCACGATGTATCGTTCGGTGTCGCCGTAGCGCGGGTGGCAGGAGGTGAGTGTCATGATGCGCTCGGTGGGTGCAGCGCCCGGGTTATCGGGGTTGGGGGCGATGACTTCTACCTGGGTGGGCAGAACAATTTCGTGCTTGTACACGCTGTAGGTGTAGTACCCTTCGCGGGTTCGCACGTAGATTTTGTCGCCTTCTTGAAGCTGGTCGATGTTATCGAGCACTGCGCCGTTGGTTTGGCGGTGGCCTGCGAGCGAGAAGTTGCCGATTTCGCCGGGTTCGGCGGTGTCTTCGTAGTGTCCCAGTCCGAGGGTGTCGAGCACTTCGGTGCTGGTGCCTTCGGCGATAGGACGCTGGTAGTTTTCGCCCAGACGCGGAATGTAGACGATGCCGTACGCTTCTCCTTCGCCCGGCGCGCCTGCGGCTACGGGCGGGTTACTCGCATCCGTGTTCTGCGCCGATGAGTCAGCGTTCTCACCGCTAGTGCCGTCGCTACTTTCAGCACCATTACCGACGCCGTCAGTAGCCGCGTCCGCAGAAGAGCCTGCCGCGTCCTTGAACTCTTGGCTCAGCGACTGCACAGTATCATCCTGCGCACTGTTAGCCGCAATGTTCGTCCACCACAGCTGCCACGCAACAAAGAGCAAAAGAATAAGGCCAACCGTAATGAGCAGCTCACCAAAAATTTGAATGATCCACTGCAGAGGGCTCCTGCGGGACGCCGAACGCGCCCCCTTAGTAGCGACGCTACCGTGCTGTGCGGTGTTGCTCATCGTCTACCTTTCGCCGCCGCTCTGCACTTTTCTTAAAAGGTGAGGGCGATATAATCATGCATTGAAGTACGTTTTATAACTATTTAACCGTACACGAGTTGTGCACGGTGCTGGAGGTATTGTGGCTGAGTCAGGTAGCAAACGAGCGCAGTCAGATCTTGATGAAGAAGCGCAGTTTCGCAAGGTAGCGCGCGAGATGACCACCGACGAGTTCGCCAGCCCCACCCCGCTGTGGTACCGCGTCATCATGTTCGGTCTGATGATTGCCGGCGTTGTGTGGATTATGGTCTACTACATCACGCAAAGCGCCTACCCTATCGCCGCCCTCGGCGCGTGGAACCTCGTAGTTGGTGTTGGCCTGATGATGCTCGGTCTGATTATGACCACTAGGTGGCGTTAATCGTGGCTCACCAGGGTTTTGCCGGTTCGGATATTCACCCCGAGCTGCCGAACACACCGAGTGACGCGTCTAAGCCTGACGTCACCAACCCCTCAAACCTTGCCCCCGTTGATCCGTCGCAAAAACGTGAGGATCGCGAGGACATCAAGGCAGCAATTGTTGAAACCAAACTACGACGCTGGGCTTTAATTGGCTTCATCGCGGCACCAGCGGCGTATTTTGCCTGGCAGGCTCTGGGCGGTTAGCCCTCTAAAAAATTTCATCAAGGACGCGCGTCCTACTTTTAAAAACGGCAGGTGCTCGGGGTTTTCTTCCGGGAACCTGCCGTTTTACGTCTTTTATTCTTTAGCGATAGCTGGCGGCTGATATGACTTTACGGTGGATTGGCTGGTGTACTGCTTGCTGTTCGCCGTGGCGTAGGTGGCAACAAACCCCTCATATCAGGGGCGAATGTTGCCGTACTGGCTGTCAAAGCGCAGGTTCACCGCACTGTTCGTCACGATGGGCGAGTTGCCGCCCTTAGGAATGGTGATGGTGGTTGCGCCGGGAGTTTTCATGGTCACCTTGTAATCCACGTATCCGGTAGGAATCACCATAGTAGTACCGTCAGCCATCGGTATAGCGGTAGTAACTTTTACCGGAGCGTTCCAGTAAGTGCCGGTAGCGCCGAGGAAAGTCGGTGCAGCCGCAGCAAGCACGCTACTGATTACAATGTAGTATTCCAAGCTGGTAAGTTTCGCCGTTGTTGCGGCGCTACCGTTAATCGCCTGAATCTGGTAACCCGCCGAATGAACGTCGGTGTGATAGCGAGTGTGATTAGTAGCGTCGGTATAAGACTTGACCGTACCCGTTTGCCCCGCGCTGACACCGGCGTACTCAGGGTTGCTTGACCTTGCATAGGCAGGAACAACCGAAGTAGCAATAACCACCGGCACAGACCAGCTAGCACCTTTAATAAGCTGGCGTCGCGAAGCTGCAGTAGGCGTTGGGGGACGTCCTCTTTCTGTTCTACCGCAACGATTTTGTCGAAAACAATCTAGCTGGTGCGGTGGGGGGGGATGCGCAATGAGCTTTCTTGCAGCGGTTATTTCTACTTTCAAAAACTTGTCTTAAATCCTACCTTTTTTACTGTGAAAGCCACCGGATTTTCTTTACCTCACGGTTAGTGTTTTATAACAAGTTTTAAGAAAAATATTGTTTCTTGAGAAAGCCAGTAAAGAAGCGGACCATGAGCACCATAACGCACAATTCCACCAAGGTTTGAGTGACAACGACGAGCGGAATCCGCGCCGCCACACCAGCATCCGGCAGGGTGGATGCGAGCGCCAACGCAACCGGCATCATCACCAGCGCATTGCGCGTGACACCGGAGAAAACTACCGCCCGGCAAGCATCCGGATGCTGTGAATGCCCTAGCCAGCGCACATATAAGCTGCCTGCCACCCACATGGTAAGCGCAAACACAACATAGACTAATGCGGGAGTTACCAGCGACCACTGCCCCGCCACCTCATAAAAATGAGCGGCAACCGAGGTAAAGAGCACCAGCATCATCAACGGCATCATAAAGAGTTCTGAAAGTTTGCGCGAGGCCGCTTCTATGCGGGCAAGATTGCCCCCGCAAACGGCAAGTTTTTGAGCACCCCAGGCACACATCAGCGGCACAATCACCGCGCTCAACGTCACCACAACGTCGGGCGCGCTATCCACAACAGTGGCGAGATTCCACGGCACACGAGACCACAGACCCACCGCCCCAAAGACCCAAAGCCATACCGGAATCATCACCACCTGCCCCAGCAAAAGCGCAGGCGTGGCACTGAGCAGCTTTCGCGCATCCGCCCCGGCAAGACCAGCAAAAACCACCACGTAGTCAATACACGGTGCGAGCAAAACCAGAGCCACCGTAAAAGTCGTGATGTCATCCAGTGAGTCAAAAATGCTCAGAAGCCCCAGCACCACCAAAGGCGCCAGCAGAGCGTTAACACCAAACAGCAGAGCTAAAAACCCGCGAAATGCAGGTACCGCCTTCACCTTTTGAAGCGGCATCATCATGAAGGTGGCGGCAAGGAGCAAAGCGAGCGCGGGAAGAATCAGCGGTTCTAAAGATGCGGTCGCCCCGCCCGTGGCCAACGCAACGAGAGCGCCCATGGCAAGCGCCAGAAGATAGAGAGCTACCTGGTGTTTTTGGATCCATTGCACTGGCGTAGCTCTCCCCTGCGACGTTATTTTACACTTTCCGTGGATTCGCGCTGTAATTTCCGGGTTTTTACAGCGCAAATCCACGGAAAGTTGGATGCCGACCCCTACTACCACGTCCAGCACAAAAAACTGCCCGCCACCAGAAGGTGACGGGCAGTTTTACTCACACACATCCACTCACAGAAGTTTCCTTCTGCTCGGGAATTTTTACCCTTTACGGGAAGTCTTTATGCCTCGGGTGCAGTGAATTCGAGGTCGAGCTCGATGAGAACCTTGTCTGAAACCATGACACCGCCGGTCTCAACTGCTGCGTTCCAGGTGATGCCGAATTCTTTGCGTGAAATGGTGGTTGATACGGATGCGCCGGTACGGGTAGCACCGAATGCGTCAACAGCTACGCCACCGAATTCACCGGTGAGGGTAACAGGGCGGGTCTCACCGTGAATAGTGAGGTCACCTGCAACGGTGATGTCTTCGCCATCGATCTCGAATGAGGTTGACTTGAAGGTCATGGTGGGGTGGTTTTCAGCGTCGAAGAAGTCTGCTGACTTGAGGTGACCGTCACGTGCTTCGTTCTCAGTATTGATAGATGCGATCTGCACGGTTGCATCAACGGTTGAGTCTGAGATGTTCTCGGCTACGTTGAGCTGTGCGTCGAACTGCTCGAAAATGCCGCGCACCTTTGAGATGCCTGCGTGTCGTACTACGAAGCCTACGCGTGAGTGTGCTGCGTCGATTCTCCAGTTGCCTGCGAAGAGATTTGCCATTGTTCTTTTCCTTTCGGGAGGTGTTGTTTCCTTGTGGCAATTACTTTACGCGTAAAGTTTATAGATTGCAAACTTTCTCCGTAAAGTTTTTTGGAAATTTTAGAAAAGAAAACGCTGACTAGGTGTTTTACCCAACTGAAAATTTAACTTTCCGCGGATTTGCGCTAAAATTTTCGCGTTTTTACAGCGCAAATCCACGGAAAGTTCAGAAATTAGTACACGTACCCCTCCCCCAACGCGTCGTAAATCCGCTGGGTAACGCGCTCCATCACTGATGAGGTAATTTTCCAGTGCTGCCAAAACAGCGGAATCTCTACCGGCTCATCGGCGAGCTTAACCCAGCGTCCTTCGGCGAGCGCGTCTGCGCTTTGAGTTTCGGGCACAATCCCCCACCCGATACCCATATCAACAGCCCGCACATAGTCCGGTGAGGACGGCACATAGACGCTCGGCGCATCCTGCAGGTTTTTACCCAAACGATACTTGGACGCGATAAGCTGGCGGCCACGTTGCTGCCCGAAGTCTTTGTGGTCGTACTCAATGACGGGCGCTTGGGCCAGCTGGGTAGCGGTGAGCGATGCGGGCAGGTCAGGAAAGAAGTCGCGCGCAAATTCGGTGGATGCGACGGGCCAGTAACTGCCGATACCGAGTTTGTCGACGGCGCATCCAGCGATGGGGTCGGGTTCTGAGGTGACTGCCGCCATGACTTCGCCGGAGCGCAACAGTGCTGATGAGTGGTATTCGCCTTCGCGTCTTAGGTCGCAGTAGATGTGGTCTTCGCGGGCGAGCACGCGCACCGCATCCAAAAGCCAGGTGGAAAGCGAGTCGCTGTTGACGGCGATTGATACCGTTTGCGCGGATTCGTCGCCGTCCAATTCGCGAGACAGCTCGGTGTGCAAATACTCACTTTGGCGGGCGACGCGCAACACGACTTCACCGGAGTCTGTTGGCGCAACGGGGTTGGTGCGTTTGATGAGTACGCGTCCCGCAGATTGCTCCATTGCCTTGATTCGCTGGGAAACAGCGGATGCGCTGATCATGAGAACGTCGGCTGCGGCGTCGAAGGTGCCGTACTCGACAACGGTGGCGAAGGTCTTGAGCTGGTCTGCGGTAAAACGAGTCATAAGAGTATCTTACGCAACCAAAGAATCATTAGATTGTCTTAGTGCTTAAAAACTCCTAGTCTCGAATACCGTGACTACCGCAGATTTCTTTTCGCATTACCTGGTTGGACTAACCACACTACTCTCGCTGATCGTGGCGATTGGCGCGCAGAACGCCTATATTCTCAAGCAGGGCATTTTGGGCAAGTTCATTGTGCCCATCATTATTTTTTGCACCCTGTCAGACATGCTTCTCATCAGCTTGGGTATTTTCGGCTTTGGTTTTATTTTGCAAAGTGCGCCTTGGTTGCTTGAGGTGTTGCGCTGGGGTGGCGGGTTGTTCTTGCTCTGGTACGGCTTCTCGGCGGCGCGTCGCAGCTTGCACCCCGATTCTTTGAAGGTGGATGCGTCCACCGAAGGACCGCAGACCCTCGGTAAGGCGATCGCTATTGCGGCGGCGATGACCTACCTGAACCCACACACTTATATCGACACCGTGGTTCTACTGGGGTCACTGGCTAACCAGCACGGCGAAGAAGGACGCTGGGCATACTACGCGGGTGCTATCACCGGTAGCTTCCTCTGGTTTACCGGGTTGGGCTTGGGTGCGCGCTTCTTGCGTCCGTTGTTTGCGTCCGAAAAGTCCTGGCGAATTCTGGACGGCGTCATTGCGCTCATCATGTTCTACCTGGCGTTCAAGATTATGTTCGGAATGTAAAGCGCATAAACCGCATGTGCCCGCCTTCTTACTTGAGAAGGCGGGCACCTTTTTACCTGTTGCAACGGGGAGCACAGCCCCTACCCCGGCGTGAACTCGTGCGTGAAGCTAGTTGCGTTAAAGCGGTATTTTTCGAGCACTTCGGGGCCGCAGCTGTTGGAGCCAATACCGTTGTGCGCGTAGTCAATCACGAGCACGGTGGAACCGGATTCTTCGAGCTCGTAGTTATGCGCGGCGCGGGTCAGCTCTTCGGTGGTGTAGCGCGAGGCATTGAACGAGAAGGCGCGGCCTACGGCATATACGTTCAGTCCCGCATCGGCACCGGAGGCCTGCACCATCTCACAGTCACCGCGAGCGCCGTTTTCCTGCGGAGTCACGTAGTCCTCGTGCAACTCCTCAACGGACGCACTGAAGGTTCCATGGAAGCTTGCGCGCTTTTTGTCGGCGTAGTTCTCCTACGGCCCTAAGCCGCGATAGGTCACATGACCCAGCGCCGCATCCACGAAGACCCGCACACCAAAGCGCGGAAGGTCAGGGAACTCGGGCGCTTTCTGCGCCTCTAAACGGCAGGAAATCGCGCCGGACGCGTCCACCCGCCAGGTCGCATCAATCAGCAGGATGCGCTGAACAGTGGGTGCCACCATGCCGATACGCCCTGAAATCTCCACCCCGGCATCCGTCTGGTCAACCTCGCCACGTGCGGCCACTTCGCCGTGATGCGTCAGCTCGTAGCGGGCGCGCACCAACTCGCCGGCGTCCAAAAAATCTAGGTAGTTGCGCAGGGTTACCTGGCCGGAGTCGGCATCGAAGTTCTCCACTCGCAAGGGACGGTGTACGTTCTGATACGGAAGATACCGCTGGTGCGGAACTTATCTTGATCCTCAAGGTAGGTACCGTCGCACCATTTGAGTACCAGCACCGCCAGCTTATTCGTACCCGGCACTAGTTGATCGGTTACATCAAACTCAGCAGTGGCATGTGAAACCTGGCTGTAGCCCACGTACTCGCCGTTGACCCACACGTAGAAACAGGATTTCACGCCCTCAAAGTTCAGGTGTGCTCGCGGCGCAGCGTCCTCAGGTGAATATTCAAACTCGGTAATATAAGCACCTGCCGGGTTTTCATGCGGGACAAAAGGCGGATCCAGCGGAATCGGGTACCGAATATTGGTCTACTGATGCCCGTCAAAGCCGTGGTTCTGACAGACGCCGGGCACGGGAATCTCACCAAAAGCATCCGCAACAAAATCGCGCGCAAAGAACTCGTCCTGCACGTCGTAGATGCTGTCAAAGTATTTGAACTTCCACGTGCCACTCAGCAACTGAAAGCGGGCCGAGACTTCCCTGTCATGCACCAGCGCCCCCTGCGGGGAGGACGCGGGCACATAGTAAGAGCGCGCGGGCAGAGTGTTTTCGTGCAGGACATCGAGGTTCTGGTAGTGCTGAGGAATAATCACGGACGTTCTCTTTTCTACAACGTTGTCGGGGGCGAGATATTAGCGTGATTCGATGCTGTAAATACGCCAGCTGACGGTTTTAGTGTCTCCCGGTGCGAGCACGGTGAGGTTGGTACCGCTGATGAAAGCATTCGCCGGGGCCGTCATGGGTTCCACCGCGAGTGCCCGGCGCGAGGCTCCATCGGAGTACATCTGCACCCATCTAATATCGCGGTCAAAGGAGATGCCTGCACCCTTACCGCTGTCGGAAAGCACGCGCACGCAGGCGCTACCGGTTTCATCAAATTCAATGCCGCCAAAGGCGTGGTCGAGTTCTAAATCTTTGAGCGGGATTTCCTCGCGAACATCCAGCCGCAACTCTTCCACTGGTTTTTCAGCAATCGGCAGCATACGGTCGTTGACTTCGAGGAAAGTGCGCACGGGGGCGCACAGCGTCCATTCATCCACTGAACCTTCAGCGGTATTTCCGTCAGCCACTAGATACGGATGCGACCCCAGCGCATAGGGCGCGTTTTCCGCACCGCGGTTGGTGGCGCTCACGCTCACACTCAGACCGTTTTTATCGACGCTGTAGATTGCCTCAAAGCTCAGTCGGAAAGGGTAGCCCGGCGTCGGTAGAAGATCTAAGGACGCGCGCACACTAGAGGGCTGGTCCCCCTCAGCATTCAGCGCCCACCGTTGCCAATCAACCAGGCCGTGGTTAGCGTTGTTGCGGTCAATTTCGTTGACCGGTACCTGATAAGTCTCGCCCTCAAAGGTGTAGGAGCCATCTTCAAGGCGGTTGGGCCACGGCGCGAGTAGGGCACCGCGTGATCCCTCACGAATCTGAGACTCGGATACCGAGAGAATAAGGTCGCGTCCGTCAGGTGCAGTGAGCGATGAAAGGTTGGCGCCCACCTCATAGATAGTGGCGGTATATCCACCTCCGGTAATACGAACGCTACGCCCTTGCGGACTCAACCCATCTACCACGACTAAACCTTTCATTGACTAGTACATATGCGCACTGCGTTCTGCATCGAACGTAGAGAATATAGGATGCGACGACACTCACGAGGACGCCAGCAACGGCGCGCTGCCCCCGGCGTCCTCATGTTTTAGAGAGCACCTTCGCCTTCTGCTCGTTTTTCGTCGATGTTCTCGACGCTCGTCAAGATATCTTCAGCAGGAACAGGAGCAAATTTCGCCCAGACGAAGAAGAGAGCAGATGCAATCAGCATAGAGATGCCGGTCCACAGGTTGATGGCGATTCCGCCGGTTAGTGCGCGGTCAGCGGCGGGATCCAGCAAGCCGGTGGCTGTCACCAGAATGCCGTAGACCAGAAAGAGCGCGCCGATGATATTGCGAATATCAGTGCGGCGGGTGGAGCGCACCAGGCGGGCTTTTTCCTGCTCCGTCAATGGCGCGTACGATGTGTGAACAGCGTTGTCATTTTTCATGATATTTTCCTTGTTCTTGCGCTTAGACGATGGGCAGGTAGAAGCCGACGCACAGAGCCAGGGCTACGGTGCCCAGTAGTGCAGGTGAACGGTACCAAGCGGTATCACCGGCTACATGGTCTGACTTCACATCAATGGTTCCGACGCCGTAGACCAGACCCTGTAACTCCTCATCGCTCTTGGGCTTTGTAAACAGCGAAACAGCTACCGAAACCACCATGACAGTTACAAACGAGATGATCGCACCGTAGAGGGTTTCAGCGGTACCCGTTGCGAACAGTGATGGATTCTTGAGGTAGGCGATCCACACGATAGTCGGAGCGATAATGCCGGCAATATAGCCCCAGAGACCCGCAGCGGGCGTCATGCGCTTCCACAGCAGACCCAGAATAAATACACCAAATAGCGGTGCGTTAAAGAATGAGAAGAGCGTCTGAATGTAGGTCATGATATTGCCGAATTGCGACGCCAGGTAGGCGGTAAAAATACCGATAACAACGCCGGTAATTGAGACGACGCGTCCTGCCTTCAGGTAGTAGTCATCGGGCATGTTGGGCTTGATGTATTCCTGCCAGATGTCGTAGGTGAAGACGGTGTTGAACGATGACACGTTCGCCGCCATACCCGCCATGAAGGACGCCATCAGACCGGTCACGGCAACACCGAGGACGCCCGAGGGCAGGTACATCTGAATGAGCTTAGGAATCGCATCGTTGTAGGTCAGGGTGCCGTCTGCAAACTGGTTGCCGATGGTTGCTGCAGCAATCATGCCGGGAATAACGATGACGAAGGGAATGAGAAGCTTGGGGAATGCGCCGATGAGCGGGGTGCGGCGGGCAGCTGACATGTTCTTTGCCGAGAATGCGCGCTGCACTTCGGTGAAGTTGGTGGTCCAGTAACCGAAGGAAAGCACAAAGCCCAGTCCGAGGACGATGGCTAGCCAGTTAGCACCGATGGGGTTGGTGACGTCGCCGATGCTGGTGCCCTGCCATGCTGAGAGGTGCAGACGTGAAACGCCGTCGGTTTCCATGAGTGCCGTCTTGAGACCGTTCCAGCCGCCAACGCGGTGCAAACCAACGACAGTGAGCGGCACCAGACCAGCAACGATGACGAAGAACTGCATGACTTCGTTATAGATTGCTGAGGAAAGACCGCCCAGGGTGATGTAAACAAGAACGAACACTGCCGAGACAATGATTGCTGTCCACTGGCTCCAGCCGAGCATTGCTTCAACAACGATTGCCATGGCGTAGAGGTTAATGCCCGCAATCAAAACATTAGACACCGAGAACGCAATGGAGTTCACCAGGTGCGCTGCCTTGCCTAAGCGACGCAGCATAAATTCGGGGACGCTGCGCACTTTTGAGCCGTAGTAGAAAGGCATCATGACGAGGCCGAGGAAGACCATCGCGGGCACAGCACCGATAAAGTAGTAGTGCATGGTGGCCATACCAATTTCTGCACCGTTCGCTGCCATACCAAGGATTTCAATAGCGCCCAGGTTTGCAGACACAAACGCTAGACCGGTAATCCACGCCGGCATTGAGCGGCCAGAGAGAAAGAAGTCCATGGAGGTTCTAATGCTGCGGCGCGCAATAACGCCGATGGCTAGAACGGTTACAAAATAGATGATCAGCATCAGGTAGTCGACGAACTTTAGGTCGAGCCGAACGCCTTCTGAAGCGGCTTCAAGCACCATCGCTTGCTCCTCTAGTGCGGATGCGCGCAGGCAACCCGCGCGCATGTTTATTTGAGTTTATTTGAGTTTGTTTAAGTTTATTTAAGTTTCACTTATTGAGGGTTGAAAAACAAGCTTAAGCACTACCCCACCTACATCAGCTTCCGAAAAAATTTATTGTCCCACTCATCGACGCGCGTCCTCACCCCAAGAACACCACCGAATATATGCCGTCCCAGAAATGTGGTGCTAGTTTCGCGCGGTTTTGCCCTATTTTTGGTGTACTTACCCCCTATAACCGATACCATTAAGACAAAGCCCGCCTTTTGGCGGTTTTGTTCTGTAAGGGCTGTTGAAATATGACAGCTTGGCACTACGAAGGAGAGTACACATGGAACTCGACGTCACTATTGAAATTAACCGCGGCTCACGCGTTAAGTACGAAATCGACCACGAAACCGGTCGCCTGCGCCTGGATCGCGTACTGTTCACCTCCATGCAGTACCCCACCGCTTACGGTTACTTTGAAAACACCTTGGGCGAAGACGGCGATCCCTTGGACGCTATGGTTCTGATTAACGATGAGCTGGTTCCCGGCGTTCTGGTTGAATCACGCCCCATCGCTGTTTTCAACATGACTGACGAGGCTGGCGGCGACGCTAAGGTTCTGTGCGTTCCTTCCGATAAGCGCTACGACGACGTCAAGGAGCTTGAGGACGTTCAGGAGCACGTGAAGGCTGAGATTGCTCACTTCTTCGAGCGCTACAAGGATCTTGAGCCCGGCAAGTGGGTTAAGGCTGAAGGCTGGGAAGGTCGTGAGACCGCTGAGCGCCTGGTTCGCGAAGCTCAGGAACGCTTCGCCAACTCGCACTACGAGTCAGCTGCTGAGGCTGAGGCAGACGAGAACTAATTCTTCTCTGCTCTTTTCTTAAATAAGGATCGCGTCCGCTGTGTGCGGGCGCGATTTTTTGTGCCTTATTGTTGTCGTTTATTGGTGGGACGCGGCGGTTTCAGGCAAGCAACGAGTATGCAGATGAGCGATATACCGATTGAGGGGATCCAGTTAATGAACATGTCGAGCGGATCGCGGCCAGCGATTGCAGACCATGTCCAGATAAGAAGCGTGGCAAACAGTGCGAATAGCATGAGCGTTAGAGCTGTTACGGCCATTCTTTCCGAAGGTTTTTGGGGCATTGCCTGTTCCTTACATCCTCATTCCGGTGGTCAGCTGCGATTTTCTTAAAGTTCATCATAAATAGTGCTTGCCTCTCCACCCTTAAATGATTATATTTAAATCACTAATAATCATAAGTAATCATTTTTGAGCATGGAGAGTCTTTTGCTGGCAGACGAACGTCAAACACTCATCGTTGCAGAAGTAGACCGGCTGGGTACGGTCTCAACTGCAGCTCTTATTGAACGCTTTGGCGTCTCACCCATCACTATCCGCCGCGACCTCGCGGAGCTGGCAGCAGAGGCGCGCATCATTAAAATTCACGGCGGTGCAAGATCCATTCACACATCCGCCAACCCTAGCTACGCTGAAAAGTTCAAGCATCAGCAGGAACAAAAACAGGCAATTGCTCAAGCCGCAGCTGCATTCATCACCGACGGCACTTCTGTTGGCATCTCAGCGGGTTCTACAAGCGCGGCTTTCGCATCCCATATTCAAGGCCTCAACGAGCTGACGGTTGTCACGAACTCCATGCGCGTTGCTGACGAGTTCAAAAATCCCTCCATCAACCTTCTGATGACCGGTGGACGCCGCAGCCCAGCAGATGCGCTCGTCGGCCCCCTGGCTATCAAGTCGTTAGAAGACATCCATGTGCAGACTCTTTTTACGAGTACTCACGCTGTTGATTTGGCGTCGGCTTTTTCAACGCCGGATGCTGAAGAAGCGGCACTTCTCAAGCACTTTATATCCTCCGCAGAGCGCGTCGTGATGGGGTTTGACCACAGTAAATGGGGGGTCACCAGTTTTATGACGTTCGCGCAGTGGAGCGATATTGATGTCGTTATTACTGACGAAAAAACTCCCGAAACAGCTATCTACCAGATGAAAGATCTCGTAGAAGAAGTGGTGATTGCACAATGACTGTAGATCAGCAAACCCAGGTTCCTACAACAACTCAGCTGTCGGTGCGACGCAATGCATTGACGGGGCGTTACCGTTACTACCGTGTGCCGGATGCGCCGCTCAACTCTAAGCTCGCACACCTGCAGCAGAATTTTTCGATTGTTGAACCATCTCAGGTGCCCCCCGATGAGGCTGAAGTCTTCTGGAGCACCACCGTCGATGATCCGAAGCTTACGCCTTTCACGTCCGACGCGGCCGCGCATCGACTGGATTTTTATATCGATACGTTAGAACGTGTTGCTCTTTCTAACCTGCATTACTCACATGCGCTGGTGGTTGAGAAGGCACGCCGTTCAAGCGTTAGTGCGGAGTTTACGGCCTTTAATTCTCCTGCACCTGAGGTTCAGCTGGCACATGTTCAGGGCAAGCGCTGGGAAGAGAGCCATGCCAGCGACTACCTTTCTGACATTCTCGTGGCTGAACTTGTCGATGGACGCCGCATCCTGCTCAATAATGATCATTGGGTGGCTTTTGTGCCGTACGCGCCTTCAGCGGCTTTCGAGGTTATGGTGTTGCCTAAGCGTCCTGCGCACAACATTGTTGCGCTCACTGACTCGATGCGTGCGTCGTTGGAACACACTTATCGGCAGATTACTGAGCTAGTACTGAACGTTTTGGGCGCGCAGACCCAGGTGGATTTCCGATGGGTGATGACGCCTGTCGCTCACCAGACGAGCCTGTCACGCATGTGGCTTCAGTGCACTGCTAATCAGCAGCTCGGTAATTCTCCGGAGGAGTTGGCGCAGATTCTCAAGGCATACCTGTAGAACTGCCGATAGGGCGCTGCGTAGACCAGCGGGATAAGACAAGGGCGTCTTGCCCCGCTTTTTGTTAGCTCACGCCAAAGCCACCGTTGCTGTGCAGAATCTGTCCGTTGATCCAGTGCCCCGCATCAGACAGTAGAAATTCGATGAGGTGAGCGGTGTCTTCAGGGGTGCCTAAACGTCCTGCCGGGGTGCTTTGTGTAAGAACCTGTTCTAGCTCTTCGTTCATCCATCCGGTGTTGATCGGTCCGGGGTTAATGCCATTGACGCGAAACCCTTGCCCTCCAAGTTCTACCGCCCCAGCGGCAATGAGACGATCTAGAGCGCCTTTGCTCATGCCGTATGGCAGGTTATACGCCACGTGATCACTGGTAAGAGCCACAAAACTCTTAGTAGTTTCTTCAAACAAAGATGCATGTGCATACTCTGCATAGGCTTTAAGCAAAAGCCAGTTAGCTCGGGTATTTACCGCAAAGTGCCTGTCAAAGCTTTCAATCGAAGTGGTAAGGATATCGCTATCAATGCTTTCAGCGTGCGAGGTGATAACTGCCCTCACTTCGCCTAGCTGAGCTGCGTGCTCTATCAAGGACGCTGGCGCCTCCGCCTCTTGAAGGTCCAGTTCAACGGGCTGTATGGTTCCCCCACGTTGCTGGCCAAAATGCACAAGCTCATCAAGATCGTTCTCGTCGCGCGTCAGCTCTGCCCTATCGTCATAGGAGTGTAGGTAATTGACGCACACGTTCCAGCCGTTTTCAACGAGTTTCTTCGCCGCAACGTAACCGATACTGTTCGCACGTCCCACCCCGGTAATGAGAGCTGTTTTATTCACCGCTAGCCTTCTTTCACTTCAGTGCCGATAAAGCGAGCAAAGCTTCCCAGCAACTGCTGCGCCGCGTCCTTATCGTGCTCAAAGACGCCCAGCTCAGCATCAGGGTCAATATCCTGGGGTTTGATAACACCTGAAGATATTTCTACGATGCTTCTTTCGTCCTCTTCATCGAAGGTAAAGCTTAGCCCGCCATCAAATGCGCCGTTGAGTACGCCTTCTAAAGGTTGTACAGCTACCACGTCGAGTGGAACCAGGTGAACTACCTGAGCCAGTGGTTGCAGCTCCCCCTCGGCTGTTTCTTCAATAAGTAGCTCGTCACCGATTTCTACGTGTGCTTCGTGGGAGCTACGTAAGTCTACCGGCCACCACAGGTGGGTGTATTCCGTGAATGCTTGCCAGAGTTCTGCCGGTGACAGTTCTGATTCGATCCACAGCCCAGTTCTACTCTCGGGTGGGGCAACTGTCTCAGGTGCCGGTGTTTCATCAATCTGGTGTGAGAACAAGGAGCTCATGTAACTAGCTTACTCAGTAGATACTTGTGACAGTGTTTTAGTTCTTGGGTACTGGAGGTCCCATCATCAGGAGCGCTACGAAGACGATAACGATAACACCCAGGATGGTGAGTGTTGAGATGAGAGGCTTGCGTAGGACGACAGTTTGGAGATGCTCTAATGCGTTATGGGGAGTGTCTCCCCCAGGAGCTAGTCGCCAGCCTCCTCGGAGTAATCCTCGCTTGTTGAGGTACATTTCGTAGGGCACGGTAGCGAAGGGGATAACGGAAAGCAGAATACCGGTGATCCCTACCGGTGCTTTCCATTTCTGGTTAACCCACACGAACACGGTTACTGCTACGTAGCTGAGGAATACGAAGCCGTGCACGCCACCTGCTGCTGAGACGAAGTCAGCGATGCCTGTTACTCTGCAGATGAGTGCGCTGATGAGGCCTGCCCAGGTGATCATCTCAGCGGTTGCGAAGATATTGAAGAGTTTGCGTGGGGTAAAGGTCATGAAGCTATGTCTTCTATCTATGAGTTATAAGTACGAGTTTCTACTCTAGTACCTGCTGGTGAACTGTTCCGTTAGGCTCTTGGTGTGTATGTGGACGCTGACGCTTGTGTGGAGTTCGCTCTGGGGACGCCGGTGTTGTCTTGTGGGTGGATACAAAAAATCCGGGCACCAGTCAGGCTGGTACCCGGATAAAATAGGATGTTAAATAAAAAAGAGGTCCGTGAGAACCTCTTTTTTGTTTTAAACCTGGTGGTTTATTATTTCAAAACCGCATAGTGGACGCAACAACAACCAAACAACTATTCACACCAACCACCAAAAAATGATTGAAAAGTAAGCCTTCGACCTATTAGTACCAGTCAACTCCACACCTCTTCAGTCGGCGCTTCCA
>NZ_JAAXPV010000002.1 GCF_012396615.1 Rothia terrae
CAGTGGTGGAGCGGGTCATCGCTCACATTAAGACCTGGCGGGTTCTGCACATGGGTTTCAGACGGCCGTTGAGCTCGTATCAGCGGGTGTTCTCGGTAGTTCGCGGGTTGGTGTTTTTGGCGGCTGGTGGGACTTTTGAATAAGCCTCAATATCCCTATGCGCAGTGCCAATATTCTGCTCCACCAGTGCGGCAGCGTCCTCGAAGTCCTCGGTATTCCCTACGCTACTTCTGACCGCTTTGCCTACCCTGAGTCGTTTGCTCTGGAAGATTTGCCCGCTGACTTTGACCCGTCACAACCCGCGCCAGCTGCCCCGCAGTTTATTCGCGGAGGAGGACAGCCCGACATCCGCCAATCCGTGCTCATGAGTGAGGACTGTCAGAACCTGTCGGTCATTATGCCCGCTGATATTCAAGAGGATGAGAAACTGCCAGTCATGGTCTACTTCCACGGCGGGTCCTACGTTGTGGGTAGCGGCGACGGCGCCCGTTACAACCCGGACAACCTGCTGGCTGAGCACCGCGTCATCATAGTGCGCGTCACCTATCGCCTGGGTATTCTCGGCTTTCTCGGCGGAACTGAAGGACGGCCTGCCAACCTCGGTCTGCTCGATGCACGAGAAGCTCTGCGCTGGGTGAAAAAGTACATCCCCCGCTTCGGGGGAGACCCCAACAGCATCACTGCCTTTGGTCAGTCAGCCGGTGGTGACCTCATCTCACGTCTCATGATTTCTGAAGGTGTTATTGAGGAAGAGCTCATCCACAAAGCCATTATTCAAAGCGCCCCGCTGGATCTCATCCACGGCAAAGAAAAAATGGCTGAGTTCATGCTCAACGAGGTCATCGAAAAACTACCCGTGGACGCGCCTTACGAGCAATACGGCGAGCTCGCCTACAAAATGCAGATGCAGAACCCAATCAAATTCGGTTTCGAACGTTCCACCATGGCGTTTGGAACCCAGCTCGGGCACTATCCGCTACCAGTTGCCAAAGACGTAGACGCTTCTTATGCAAAAGTAGCTCAGCACATCAAGGTTCTCATCGGCTCAAATAAACGCGAAACAGCGTACTTTATCTCGCACAAGCTGCCTTACCGCGTCATGAGAACGATTGAGCCAATCACCCGCTATTTCTCGCAAAAAATGTATGCAAAAACAGCCGATCATTTTGCAGAACGCCATCGTAAAGCTGGGGGAGAAGCCACGCGTTACTTGTTGCAAACCGGTTTTCCCACTCATCGTATGGCATCCGCGCACTGCACAGAGCTCGGACTACTTTTCGATAATCCATCGTGGAAAGGCTCAGACCTTTTCGGCGGTCTCTACGCCCATGAACGAGAAGAACAATCCCAAGCAGTCCGCGATATTTGGGCGACCTTTGCAAAAACAGGAGAAATTCGTCGAGAGCTAGCCAACAAAGCACGTATCGAATTCAGCTAAATTGGGCTAGCGGAAGCGGAGATTAGCCCTAATAACTTGGGAACAATTCCGCAATAACCTCAGCTGCCGGTTTGCTCTGCGCATTCTCAAAGCCGGTACCCGCCCATGCGTTCACGTGCTGCCAAGTACCAGCATCCTTGGCTTTAGCGCGTAAAGGTGCCGTCAAATAATGCATGTGAGGATAAACTGCGGGTGCTTTTGCGTCGAGTTCAGCCACAAATTCATTGACAACTGCACGGGCAGGACGTCCGGTAAAGGCTCGTGTAATGCGTGTTTCGCGAATGCCCGAACGTAATGCATTGCGGTGCGGCTGGCTGGTGCCTGCCTCGTCAGTGAGCAACAACAGAGAGCCAATCTGAACTGTATGAACACCAAGGCCCAGTAAGGCGTCAACATCTTGAGCTGATCCCACACCACCACCGGCACTCAACGGTAGGCCTACCGCATTCTGAATATCACGTACAAGCTGGGGAAGAGCTATCGTATTTGCATCCTCAAACACCCCGAATGTCGACTGGTGACCACCGGCATCCGGCCCCTGAACGCAGAGGAAATCAGCCCCGAACTCGTGAGCTGAAAGAGCGTCAGCAACACTTGTCACCGTAATACCGACAGCTGTACCAACTGCCTGAAGGCGTTTGATGACGCCAACGGACGGTAAGCCGAAAGTAAAGGTCACAACCGGCAGGGGATTGAATTCGAGCCAGCCGATAAGAGCATCAAAATGCTCTGGAATGGTGATTTCAACCGACTGCATATCTAAACCGTACTGATCACCAAAGTGTTGCAATTCAGTTCGATAAGTATCCAAAGAGGCGAGCACGGAATCTTGCATCGGCTCCTGAGGAACAAAGAGGTTGACGCCGAAGGGTGCCTTTGTTAAAGTACGCGTTTGCGCCACCGCGTCCGCCAGTTGCTTCTCATCAAAATAACCGGCAGCTAGCATTCCTAAACCGCCTGCGTTAGAAACTGCAGCAACGAGTTCAGGTGTCGTTGGACCGCCAGCCATCGGCGCCCCAATCAGCGGGACTTCCAAATCTTTCAGCTCGAACACGATGTACCCCTTAGTTTTTGAGACTCGTCCTTGAGTCGTGCGATAAAGCCCAGCGCATTGCTCTTGGTGCGCTCAATCTTTTCTTCGAGAGTCAGTGTTTCTTCCATTTGTCGAATGCCCACTGGCTTTTTCTTGCCCAGCACGTAATCGGTGCAGGCTAGGTTAGCGCAAAGGTAGGTGCCGATGGTATTACCGCGTCGACCTGACTCGCCCGGGCGAGCAGCCGTGTACATCGAGATACCCGAGCCGGGGTGCAGGGTCATGCAGAACTGACACATCTGCGCTGCCTTGCTCTGTGCCTTAGCTTTCTGCAACAAAACTGCCTGAACCTCACCCTCATGTTCAACCACTAGGCAACCCTTGAGCGGGCTTTTGTGGTCAAGCCATGAAAGGAAAATCTGATCCTCCCATTTCACCTCGCGCAATGTAGGCAAGTTGAGACGCTTAGCCTCGCCCTTGGAACAGTTGACAAAGCTCTTGCGGATGGTCGTTTCTGAAAGTTCATGCATGACTGCAAGTTTACTTTTCACGACCCCCATTCGCACGTCTGATTTTTACTTATCTCACTGAGCGAATTGACTCAGACAGGAATTTTCATTCGTTCCATGTGGTTAAAGCTCGTGCACACTGAATCCATACCGAAAGGGAAAACATGGCCTCCCCGCTTTTTGACACATTCACTGTTCGCTCTATGACTACCCGCAACCGAATCTGGATTCCGCCTATGTGCCAGTATTCGGTTGAAAAGCGGGATGGTGTTCCGACCAGTTACCACGAGCACCACTACAATGCGCTGGCACGCGGTGGCGCGGGCGCCGTCATCGTTGAGATGACCAACGTCCTACCCGAGGGACGCATTAGCCCTCTTTGCCTAGGAATCTGGAGCGACGAGCACACTCAGGCGCACCGTCGCGTCGTCCAGGCAATCCACGATGGCGGAGCTAAGGCAGGCGTCCAGATTGCTCATGCAGGACGAAAGGCATCTAGCGTGTCAGAACGTGAAAAGCGGGACGGCGGTTCGCTGTCCATTGAAGAAGGTGGTTGGGAGACTTTCGCACCTTCAGCTATTGCCTACCCGGGGCTGAAAGAGACGACTGAACTGACCGAAGACCGCATTGACGAGATCGTTGAGGCATTTGGTGTAGCCGCAGCCCGTGCGGTTGAAGCAGGTTATGATTTCCTCGAAATTCACGGTGCGCACGGTTACTTGCTGACTCAGTTCCTTTCACCGCTTTCTAATAAACGCGAAGATTCCTACGGCGGTTCGCTGGAAAACCGTGCTCGCATGATTCGTCGTGTTGCCCGTGCAATGCGTGCCAACATGCCTGAGGATATGCCTCTGCTCGTCCGTTTGTCAGCAACTGAATTCGTAGACGGCGGCATCACTGTTGAAGAAACAGCCCAGGTTGCGGCGTGGCTCAAGGAAGATGGTGTTGATATGGCAGATATTTCAACCAGCGGTAACTACCCGGCACCTATCAAGGTCTACGCGGGGTACCAGACCCCTATGGCAGCGCAGGTTAAGCGCGAGGCAGCTATTCCGGTAGCTGCGGTTGGCATGATTAACTCACCTCGATTGGCTGAGTACATTGTGGGGTCAGAACAGGCTGACGTAGTGTTGGTAGGACGCGAGGCCCTGCGCAACGCGTCCTTTGCCTTGAACTGGGCTAAGGAACTCAATGCTGACATTGATTATGTTCCCTCTCAGTACCTGCGTGCATGGAACACACGTCGCTAACGAGCTAACTCTTTCACCAACCCCTAGCGTTCCGCTCATCTGCTTAGACTTTAACACCTGCGTTTGAGCGCAACGCTAGGGGTTTAGCATTGGGTACGATTGAACCTAGCCTCGCAAAACGCAAAGACTAGGGGAGTACCGTGACCATTAAAATTATCGCCATCGGTAAAAAGCACGAGAAGTGGGTTAAAGACGGTATTGACCGTTACGAAACCCGCCTGCGCAAGCCATGGGACGTCACTTGGAACTACCTTGCACATTCATCTCTTGCCGAGGAACAGGCACGTACTGAAGAATCCAAGCGCATCCTCAGCAAAGTAAGCGCTGACGATTACCTTATTCTCCTGGACGAGCGTGGCAAGAACCTCAGCTCACCCGAACTTTCACAGCTCCTCAATCAGAATCTGGGGCACAAACCCGTCACTATTGTCATTGGCGGTGCCTACGGAGTGGACGATTCGGTGCGTCAGCGCGCCAACACGGTGTGGTCTCTATCCAAGCTGGTCTTCCCGCATCAGCTGGTGCGCCTGATTCTTACCGAACAGATCTATCGCGCCGGAGAGATCGCCAATAACCGTCCCTACCATCACGTCTAAAAATCCACTCAACACGCCCTGACTTGCATCAACGGTTAGACTGAAAACATGCACGAAGACACCACTTACGAAACAGATGACTTTCAACTTCCCGGCGTTCCCGACGCTTTTCAGCGGTTGTGGACGCCGCATCGTCGTGCGTACGTCAAGACAGGGCAACAGGACTACACCAAAAATACGTGCCCGTTCTGTGCGGCACCGGAACGCGATGATGAAGAATCGCTCATTGTGCACCGCGGTGAAAACGCTTATGTGGTGCTCAATCTCTATCCGTATAATCCCGGTCATCTGCTGGTGTGCCCGTATCGTCATATTCCTAACTATGATGACGCCACGCTTGAAGAAGCTACTGAGATTGCTCAGTTAACCCAAAAGGCTATGCGGGTAATGCGCGTGGTGAGCAAAGCAGATGGTTTCAACATCGGTATGAATCAGGGCAAGGTCGGCGGAGCAGGGGTAGCTGCGCACCTGCATCAGCATATTCTGCCGCGTTGGTCGGGCGACACCAATTTTTTGCCGATTATTGCCGGCACTAAAACCATGACGCAAACACTGGACGATATTCGTACTTTGCTGTCTGAAGGGTGGAAAAACGTCGAGTGAATCAGCTCGCGGGTCTTCATTATAAGTGGTGGATGCTCGCGGCAAACTTAGCGTGTCTGTACCTAGAGTCTTTGACCGCGCACTTCTCTTACTTGATGTCCCGTATCAATCGATAGGGAGACGAAAACAACGTGTGTGTGTGTTTAAAACAGAGAACCCTGTGTGGTTGGTTCTTCTGTCACCGTATCGGTGACAATGAACGCCCGGTTTGCTACTTCGGCAAGATTGACCAGAAAGACGGCCTCTGAGTTGCCAAAGTGCGCCACCAGAAATTTTCCGGTTGCGCCGTTGATATAGAACCCGCGAGGGCTATTGAGTAGCGGTTCAAAGGTGTGCAAAGATCCATCATTACCTTCAGCAATTGAAGAATACGCACTCTTCATGGCTGGAGATGGTTGCCACTTTTCAGCAATGATTTGGTCTTCTTCGATGTAGTCCTCGAAAAGCGCTGCTTCTTGTAAGGACCAGGTTGCAAGCGCGACGGCCTTCTCATGGGCTTCCTTAATCTCTGATGCAGGCAGCGGTGACGTCCATGCTTTGTATTTTGCTCGTACTTGTTTTGCCTGGACTAGACCCGCTTCGCGAGTTACTAAATCTTCCCAGATGCGTACCTGCCGGCCGTCATTGGCGTGAGCTACGTAGGTTGCGCAGGCGACGGCTTGCTCATCGAGGCGGCGCGGCTTTGAATGGGCGGACGCGGTGCCCACCTTGGATGTGCCGTCGGGGAAGGTCGCGATGTAGAGCCAGTGCTCGAGCTCGGCGTAGTCTTCAGCCGCTGAGGTTAAGCGAGCGCCGCGGTGAATCCCGTGCATCGCTGAAAATTCGTCCAGTGCCAAGCATTGGGGGCACTGTTTGCCTTGAGTTATGGTTGCGGAATGGGGGCAGGCCACTGTGTAGAAACCAGTGTGCTCTTCGCTGGCTTTGGCATAACCGGCGCAAAACCGTTGGTCGGAAATCCCACGGCTCGCCAGGGCGGCCGAAGAAAAATCGACCCCAATAAACGCATTCGGGGTGATAGAGATCCGTTCTAATTCACCGCTTGAAGTGCCGTCTATAAGCGGTTCAACAACCATGGTAGGTGAACGGTCAATCCATTTAAGATCGCGGAAAATGAGAGTATCTGACTGAGCTTGTGAGAGAAGATTTTGCACGCCGAACAGTTTAGGCGCACTGACCGGCATCATCAAGACTCACGAAAACCACCTGCAATCTCTTTCACACTGCCTGAGATCCTCGTCGCGCACCGGGCATAAAAAACCTAAGCACGCTAAACTTGTGGGTATGTCTAGACCAGTAACTCGCCTCATTGGGCAGGGTGTTCGCTACGCAACCAAGCTTCGCGGTGGCGGCTCAGCATTTCCCGGCCTTGTGATGGAAAAACTTCACCCCGATTTTGTTTCTGAAGAGCTCGCTAAGCTTCCTCGCGGAGTCGTTGTTGTCTCAGGTACCAACGGCAAGACTACCACTACCAAGATGGTGGTGCAGTTGCTGGAATCTCAGGGTCTGAAAGTTTTCACCAACCGCACCGGCTCCAACTTTGTGCGCGGCGTTGCCGCTGCGCTATTGGGTGAGATGAATCTGCGCGGCAAGCTCGATGCCGATATTGCTGTGCTTGAGCTCGATGAGGCTCACGCGGTTCATTTTGTAAAGCGCGTGAAACCCAATTACGCCTTGTTGCTCAACGTATTGCGCGACCAGCTAGATCGCTTTGGTGAAATCGACACCACGCGTCGTATGCTCTCAACCGTTGCTGCCGCAACCACCGGCACCGTCATCCTCAACCGCGAGGACCCCCGCATCCGTCGGATTGCCAATGATGTAGCTGCTGACACCACCATCGAGTATTTCGGTCTGAGCGAGAAGTTGCGCGCCATGTTCCCCTCAGACGATGAAATGCGTTCAGGTGTAACTGCCTCAACCGAGCAGCTGCCCGATGCAAAAGTCGCACTGACAGGATTCACTGGCACTCGTTCAACCTTCCTCATCGACGGCGAAGAAGTTACCGGAGACGTCAACCTCTACGGCGTATATAACATTTTCAACGCGGCTGCAGCAATGGCCCTGACCCTAGAGGTTATGGGTCAGGACGCCGATCGTCCGGCATTGATCGCAGAGCTCGCTAAGATTGCCCCGGCTTTTGGTCGCGGTGAAACCCTGAATGTCGACGGCCAGACCCTGCAGCTTTTGTTGGTGAAGAACCCCTCTGGTTTCCGACTGTCGCTATCATCGGCATCCGCTGAAGACTACGCAACCATGATTGCTATCAACGACCAATACGCCGACGGACGCGATGTCTCATGGCTGTGGGATGTTGACTTCCACTCCCTTGAGGATGGCGGAGTTGACATGGTCTCAGGTGTTCGTGCGTACGATATGGCGTTGCGCCTTGAACACGATGACGTAGCCGTTGCTCATGTTGAAGAGGATCTTGAAACTGCACTCAAGCGCTTCATCAAGCACTCCGAAGGCAAGTCGATGCGTATTTTCTGCACCTACACCGCGATGTTGGCGTTGCGTAAAGAGCTGGCAAAGATTACCGATGTTGAGGAGATCTCATAATGACTGCACAGGATAAAAAGTCCCTCACCATTGTTCAGCTGTACCCCAAAGATATGAATATCTATGGCGACTGGGGCAATACGCTGTCGCTCTCGCGTCGTGCACAGGCACACGGGTTCGACACCGAGATTATTGACTACAACCCCGGTGACGAATTTCTTGAGCATGCAGATATTATCGTAGGTGGTGGCGGCCAAGATTCCGGTCAGACCATCATTCAGGACGACTTACTCGCTATTGGTGACCGTCTCAAAGCGATGGCTAAAGGCGGCACACCCATGCTGGTGATCTGTGGTCTGTATCAGCTCTTTGGTAAAGAGTTCCGCACTATTGGCGGCGAGAATCTGACCGGCATTGGCATCTTTGACCTCATTACTGAAGGCGGCGAAGAACGCCTCATCGGTAACATCGTCGAAGAATCCGATGAATTTGGCACCATCGTGGGCTACGAAAACCACTCTGGTCTTACCCACCTCGGAGACGGCGTCACGGCGCTTGCCACCGTCACCAAGGGCGAAGGCAACAACCGCGACGACAAGAAGGAGGGGGCCCGCGTCCACAACGTCATCGGCTCATACCTACACGGCCCACTTCTGCCAAAGAACCCCAAGATTTCAGATTTTTTGATTTCAAAAGCAGCAGAAAAGAAGTACGGCGAGTTCACTCCAGCAACCATCGATGACTCGCTCGTAGAAAAGGCTCGCGCAGCCGCTATCGAGCGTCCTCGCTAAAAATTCATATACCGGTACAATAGAACCCGGTTTACTACGCAATAAAGCTTGATTTTTACCGCACTTTTGGCGCTAAAACACCAAGCAGACACTACGTACAAGGAGAATTCCATGTCGGGTCACTCCAAATGGGCGACTACCAAGCACAAGAAAGCTGCAATCGACGCTAAGCGCGCAAAGGCTTTCGCGAAGTACATTAAGGCAATTGAAGTTGCAGCACGTATGGGCGGCGCTGACACCTCAGCTAACCCCGCTCTTGACCTCGCTGTGTCAAAGGCGAAGAAGAACTCTGTTCCCAACGACAACATTGATCGCGCAGTTAAGCGTGGCGCTGGTCTGACCGGTGAAACCATTGACTACACCGAAATCATGTACGAGGTACGCGGCCCTCAGGGAACTGCGCTCTACGTTGAATGTTTGACCGATAACCGCAACCGTGCAGCTGCTGAAGTTCGCACTGCTGTTACCCGAAATGGCGGTACCTTGGCTGACTCAGGTTCAGTTGCGTTCATGTTCGAGCGCAAGGGCGTTGCAGAAGTTACCAAGACTGATGGTCTGACTGAGGACGATGTTTTGATGGCTGTTTTGGATGCAGGCGCTGAAGAGGTTATTGACGAGGGCGAGGTTTTCACCGTTGTTTCCGGTGCTTCAGACCTTCCAGAGCTGCGTAAGGCTCTCGAAGAAGCTGAGCTCGACTACAACAACGATGAGCCTGCTTTCCGCCCCACCATGCAGGTAGCTCTCGATAAGGACGGCGCAAAGAAGTTCCTCAAACTGGCTGACGCTCTTGAAGAACTTGACGACGTTCAGAACGTGTACTCAAACGCTGATATCTCAGAAGATGTTATGGCTGAGCTTGAGGCAGACGACTAAGTCTTGAGGAGAAAGGTGAGGGCAGGGTTTGCCTACTTCACTGAACTTTAGGCGCCCGGAAGGCGAGCGTGAAGCTCGTGTTCCGGGCGCTGCCCGTATTTTGGGTGTTGACCCGGGCTTGACGCGTTGCGGTTTTGGCATGGTTGATATGACTGCTAACCGTAAGGCGCATTTTGTTGATGTTGGTGTTGCTGGAACTCCAGCGACCCAGTCTTTGGATCATCGCGTGCACACAATTTTCGAGGCTGCGGGACAGTGGCTTGATGCGTATCAGCCCGACACTCTGGCGATTGAGCGTATCTTTGCCCAGGAGCAGGTGAACACTGTTATCGGTACCGCTCATGCCTCGGGTGTGGTGATTGCAGCTGCCGCTTCTCGCGGTGTTCCTGTTTTCTTTCACACCCCATCTGAGGTGAAAGCCGCTGTGACGGGTTCTGGTCGAGCTGATAAAGCGTCGGTGCAGCGAATGGTTGCACGTATCTTGGGTCTTGATGCTCTTCCTAAGCCTGCGGACGCGGCGGATGCGTTGGCTTTGGCCATCTGCCACGGTTGGCGCGGTGGAGGTATTGGCTCCGGTATTAACATGTCCGAGCGCACCCAGACTCACCAGGGCTCAAGGTCTACCCATGCTCGCGTGCGTCGTAAGCAAAACCTCACCCCGGCTCAACGTGCTTGGATGGATGCTGAGGCGAAAGCTAGAAGGTCGTAACTAGCCGCACGCCCATAGGGTAGATATTCGAACATATTTTCTAATAGAATTGTTTTTATGATTAGTTCTTTGACCGGCCGCGTACAGCACGTAGGTCTTGATTCCGCAGTGATTGATGTCAATGGTTTTGGCATGTTGGTGAACGCGCCAGCGCGTGTTTTGGCATCCTTGCATGTGGGGGAGACAGCCACCGTACTCACCACCATGATTGTGCGCGAAGATTCCATGACTCTTTACGGTTTTGCAGAGCCGGCAGAACGCGCTGTTTTCGATCTTCTCCTGTCCGTTTCGGGCGTTGGTCCGCGCATTGCATTGGCTGCCTTGGGCATTCATACCGCCTCTGATATTGAACGGGCCGTGGCGACCGGTGATGATAAAGCCTTTACCAAGGTGCCGGGTATTGGCCCTAAGGGGGCGCGTCGCATCGTCTTGGAGCTTGCCGGAAAGCTCATTCTTTCGGGTGAAGAAAATTCAGCTGATCAGTTGCCTTTGAATACCGGGATTGCATGGAAGCCTCAGGTAGTTGATGCTCTGATGGGGCTGGGGTGGAGCGAAAAGGACGCTACCGCATCAGTGGATGCGTTCATTCAGCACGACGCCAAGGCGGAAACACTGTCGGTTGCTCAGGCGCTCAAGTCGGTACTGGCAACGCTGGGGTCTCAGCATTCTTTGGGCCGCCATTAAGCACCGTCAACCGCGCACTAAGTTTGAAGTAGAGGTTTAGGTCTATGAGTATCGCAGGCGGAGTTGACATTCCCGGTCAGCGCCTAGTTGCAACAGAGGAAGAACCCGAAGAAAAGATGATTGAGGCGGCACTTCGCCCCAAGAGTCTCGACGATTTTGTAGGGCAGAAGCGCGTCCGCAAGCAGCTCTCTTTGGTTCTTGAAGCATCCAAGATGCGCGGTCGTAGCGCCGATCACGTCTTGCTGTCTGGTCCTCCCGGCTTGGGCAAAACCACGCTGGCCATGATTATTGCTGCAGAGATGGAAGCACCCTTGCGCATCACCTCCGGCCCCGCAATTCAGCATTCCGGTGATTTGGCGGCTATTCTTTCATCGTTGACTCCGGGTGAGGTTCTCTTCCTCGATGAAATCCACCGCATGTCACGTCCTGCAGAAGAAATGCTCTACATGGCGATGGAAGATTTCCGCGTTGACATTGTGGTCGGTAAGGGAGCAGGCGCAACCTCAATCCCGCTGGATCTGCCGCCATTTACTTTGGTGGGTGCAACCACACGAGCCGGTTTACTTCCTGGCCCATTGCGAGACCGTTTTGGTTTTACCGGACATCTTGAGTTCTATTCTGTTGAAGAACTTGAACTGGTGCTTCGCCGTAGCGCTGGTTTGATGGATATGCGAATTTCAACCGAAGGTTTTGGCGAGATTGCTGGTCGTTCACGCGGCACTCCGCGTATTGCTAACCGCTTGCTTCGTCGCGTCCGCGACTGGGCTCTGGTGAATGGGGTAGACGATATCAACGCCCACGACGCGGCATCAGCCCTTGATATGTATGAGGTTGACTCGCGTGGTCTTGACCGTCTCGACAGAGATGTTCTCGAAACTCTGATTCATAAATTTGGCGGCGGACCAGTTGGTCTCTCAACTCTTGCCATTGCGGTCGGCGAAGAAACTGAGACAGTTGAAAGTGTGGCTGAGCCCTATCTGGTGCGTGAAGGTATGGTGGGTAGAACCCCTCGGGGACGCGTTGCCTTACCCGCTGCGTGGGAACACTTAGGGCTAGAACCACCGGAAATGGCGTAACCAATTTTTGTGGTTAAACCAACGCAAGACGGTTTACGTGGCACTTAATTTTCTAACTGTGTCTCAAAATCGGATAAGAATACAGCGTTCCACCAGCTACAGCGTTCATAATTAAATATCAAAAGCACAATGCACGTAAGCGAATATTTTTGATGCTTACGTGCATTTGCGTTGTGAATTTAACTCAATATAAGGGGCAGTATATGGCTAGTAGCCGTAAGCTCGCTAAAGCTAGGAACGCCATCATTGGTATGTTCGTGGTGATAGCCGCTGTGATAGGCGGTATTTTTGCATTCGCATCGACCGGTGGAACCTGGTCACCTAAGCTCGCTTTGGACCTATCCGGTGGTACACAGTTGATTCTTGCGCCAAAGGTTTCTGGTGATAACTCTGGAGAGGTGAACGAGGAACAGCTGGCTCAGGCTGTCGATATCATTCGTCAGCGCGTTGATGGTTCTGGTGTTGCCGAGGCAGAGGTGACAACTCAGTCCGGTAAGAATGTGGTTGTTTCTGTTCCGGGTACACTTGATAGTCAGACTCGTGATTTGATTCAGGCTTCCGCTGAAATGTCTTTCCGTTCAGTGTTGGTCGCTGGTAATGGTGCTCCTGTCGCAGAAGATCAGCGAACTGCTGAGGATAAGCTTCCTCAGCCAACGGGGGAGCCTCAAGACGGTTCCGATATGAACTGGGTGACCGCTGACATCTTCCGGGAATATGAAGCGAAGGATTGTGCGGCTGTCGCAAATGAAGATACCGAAGCGCAGGATCCTAGCAAACCGGTTGTAGCGTGTTCTACTGATGGTGCAGAGAAGTACATTCTCGGCCCGGTTGAAATGAACGGTACTGACATTAAGGATGCTAGTTACTCGCAGGTTCAATCGTCTCAGGGTGTTTCAACAGGCCAGTGGGGCGTGAATCTGGAACTGACCGATACCGCACGCCAGAAGTTCCAGGATGTGACTTCTCGTCTTGTGGGTATTGGTGCGCAGAATCCTCAGGATGCACGTTCACGTTTTGCGATTATGCTGGACGGTAAAGTGCTATCGGCACCTACATCTCAGGCTGTGATTACCGATGGTAAGTCTCAGATTACCGGTAATTTCACCGAGGAAACCGCTAAATCTTTGAGTGAACAGCTCAAGTACGGTGCGCTTCCGATTAGCTTCGACATTCAGTCTGAGCAGCAGATTTCTGCAACTTTGGGTCAGGATCAGCTCAAGTGGGGTCTGATTGCTGGTGCGATCGGTTTGACTTTGGTCTTCATTTACTCGCTGTTCCAGTATCGCTTAGTGGGTCTGATTAACATCATCTCGATTATGGTTGCTGCATCGTTCTCACTGACGCTCATTATTCTGCTGGGCAATATGATGAACTACCGCCTGTCGCTGGCGGGTGTCGCTGGTCTAATCGTGTCTATCGGTTTGATGGCTGACTCCTTCATCGTCTACTTCGAACGTATCCGTGATGAGATTCGTAACGGCCGTACCATCGCAGCTGCAATTGATCATGGTTGGGATCGCGCGCAGCGCACAATCTTGGCCTCGAAGGCAGTGAATCTTCTCGCTGCTGTGGTTCTGTACTTAGCATCTGTTGGTAACGTACGCGGCTTCGCATTCACACTTGGTTTGACTGCGATTTCTGACCTGATTGTTACGTACCTGTTGATTCACCCCATGATGGTTCTGTTCGGCCACACCAAATACTTTGCAAATGGTGGTCGATTCTCGGGCATGGACCCTGAGGCTCTGGGGGCTGCACCGTTGTACAGAGGAGCAGGACGCGTCCGCACACCTGAAGAGAATGATGGTATGGGAGCGGCGGAACGTCGTCGTGCGTTGCGCCTAGCCCAAGAGGAAGAAGAAAAGGCAGCGGAGGTCAATAATGGCTAATAAACTTGCCCAGTTTGGTAACGACCTGCATTCGGGCAAAAAGTCTTTTGGCTTTGTTGCTCACCGTAAGCGTTGGGTTGCCTTGGCATTTGCAATTGTTGTGATTGCAGCTTTGATTCCCGTACTTAAGGGCGGTTTCAACCTTGGTATTGATTTCCGCGGCGGTTCAGAATTCACGGTGTCATCTGTTTCTAACACCGATATTACAGTGGGGCAGGACGCGGTCTCTCAGGCTGCACCGGAGGCAACCGATGTACGCGTGACGAATATTGCTCCCGGTACGGTTCGCGCGCAGATGAGCGAACTCAGCGATGAGCAGACGTTAGCTGTAGCCTCATCTCTCAAGGACGCTTATGGCGTACAGGACTCAGATGTCACCTCATCATTCGTTGGTCCTACTTGGGGTGCTGATGTCACTCGACAGGCGATGTGGGGTTTGGTCTGGTTTGTTCTGCTGGTGATGCTGGGTATGGCGCTTTACTTCCGTACGTGGAAGATGGCGGTTTCTGCTATCGCCGGTTTGATTTTTACCGTCAGCACTACGGTCGGGCTTTATGCTCTCATTGGCCTAGAGATCACTCCGAGCGCGATCATCGGCTTCTTGACCATTTTGAGTTACTCTCTGTATGACACGGTGGTTGTCTTCGATAAGATTCGTGAAAACACAGCTGATGTTTTTGAACGCAAGGATCGTACTTTTGGCGAGCAGATTAACTTGGCCGTCAACCAGACGCTGGTGCGTTCGATTAATACCTCGATTGTGGGTCTCTTGCCGGTCGGTTCGATTTTGTTTATTGGCGCGATGTTGCTTGGTGCCGGTACCTTGAAAGATCTATCGTTGGCTTTGTTCATCGGCATTATTGTGGGTACGTTGGGAACCTTGTTCGTTGCAGCTCCGCTGTATGCGTTGCTGCGTTTAGGCGAGAAACGTGTGAGCGAACATGGTGAGCTCGTTGCAAAGTATCGCTCTGGCGAATTGAAAGATGAACCGGTTGCGGCGCGCGTTGCCACAGCACCTGCTCAGAACATCGAAATCAATAGCGTTTCGTTCTAAGTATGGGTTCATCACCCCTCTATAGCGAAGGCGGTCACCTGCACAGGTGGCCGCCTTTGTTGTGCCTATGTTAGCCGGGGTATCGGTGAAGCAAGGTTACGCACGTCAACGTGCAGAAATATGTGCTTGGGCATACAATAAACCTACACACGGAATGGAACAGGGGGAGCGTCATGGCAGATGTTCACAATGCTGGTTCGGCTCAGGGCGGCAAAAACCCTAAACCCACGCGAGGTTCTCACCGCGTCATGTCTGCTGGCGAACGCGTCCCCACCCGTCTAGTTTTTCCTCGTTATGCACCTGATGTCTCACCGTCTGGTCATTTTTCTCCGGTGCTGGCACCCGTCATTAGAACCGTCAAGAAGTATCATCCTGATGAGGATCTCGATGTTCTACAGCGTGCTTTTGAGGTAGCTGATAAGTACCACCGCGGGCAGAAACGTAAAAGCGGTGATCCTTACATCACGCATCCGGTTGCTGTTACCACTATTTTGGCTGAAATCGGGGCTACAGGTCCTGTACTGGTTGCTGGTCTTCTTCATGACACCGTCGAAGACACCGAATATACCTATGATCAGCTCACTGCTGATTTTGGTGAAGAGGTTGCCTATCTCGTTGATGGCGTGACTAAGCTCGATAAGGTTAAATACGGCGAGCACGCACCCATTGAAACAATTCGCAAGCTCGTGCTTTCCATGAGTAAAGATATTCGCGTACTGCTCATTAAACTTGCAGACCGTCTTCATAATGCTCGAACCTGGCGTTTTGTCTCAGCAGGATCAGCCGCAAAGAAGGCAGAAGAGACGCTTAAAATTTATGCTCCGCTAGCTCATCGACTCGGTCTGAACACCATCAAATGGGAACTCGAAGACCTTTCGTTTGCGGCCATGTCTCCAGATATTTACGCTGAAATTGTGCGTATGGTTGGGGAGCGAACCCCCAAAATGGAAAAGTACCTTGCAGAAGGACGAACCACCATTTTGGAGCATCTTAACGCGGTGGGTATTGATGCGCAGATTACGGGCCGTCCCAAGCATTTTTATTCCATTCACCAAAAGATGAAGTCTAAGAATAAAAGCTTTGACGACATCAATGACATTCTCGCCGTGCGTATTTTGGTGGATGACGAGGCCACTTGCTATACCGTGTTGGGTCATGTGATGGGGCTGTGGCCTATCGTTCCCGGTCGTTTTAAGGACTACATTAAAGCTCCTAAGAATAACCACTACCAATCCTTGCACATTACCTTGGTTGGCCCTGGTGGCTTTCCCTTCGAAGTCCAAATTCGTACCTACAAGATGCACGAAGAAGCTGAGTATGGTGTAGCAGCACACTGGCGTTACAAAGCGGCTTCGCGCGGTGAGAAAGACGCCGCATCCACAAACGGTAAAAGCCACGAGCATCAGCCTCATTCTCAAAATCTCAACATTGGTGTTTTGCAGAGCATCGCTGAAATCTCGAGTTCAAACCCTGAGTCCGAGAAATTCTACGAGATGCTGGCTGAAAATCTCGATACTGATGAGATTGTAGTGCTAACCCCGCAGGGTAAACCTATTCCGCTACCCAGTAACTCGACCCCTGTCGATTTTGCATACGCAATTCACACTGAAGTTGGAGAGAAAACTGTCGGGGCTCGTGTTGATGGCAAGCTGGTTCCGCTTCACACTGTCTTAGATTCAGGTAATACCGTTGAAATCTTGACCAGCAACGCTCAAAATGCTGAGCCGAGTGAAGACTGGTTGAAATTTGTCGCGTCCTCACGTGCTCGCACTAAAATCCGCCAGCACTTTGCTAAAGGACGCCGTCTAGAGGCTATTGATAAAGGCCGCGACAATCTCACCAAGTCTATGCGTCATCACGAGCTGCCTTTGCAGAAAATGATGACGCCCGCCTTAATGACTCAGGCTGCGCAGATTCTCCACAAGAACGATGTAGCTTCGCTCTACCATGCTGTGGGCGATGGTCAGATTAGCGCACAGGATGTCATTGACACTCTGGTAACGCTTTACAATGGCGATCAGACCGGGCCTGAGCCCGAAGTTAATGACTTTGACGAGCTAATGTTCACCGAACGTCGTCAGCCGGTGAGCGATAACGGCATTGTGGTTCCCGGCGCTGAAGGTGTGATGACAAGAATAGCTCGATGCTGCAATCCTGTACCCCCGGATGACATTGTTGGTATTGTTACCAAGCTGCAGGGTATTTCGGTGCATCGAAAAGACTGCCCTAATATGCGTCGTGCTGAAGAAGAACCTCGACTTACCGAGGTTGAATGGGCTCCGACCGGTACGGCTGTATTCCGCACGCAGATTCAGGTGGAAGGTATAGACCGCAAGGCCCTACTATCTGACGTAGTTCGTACCATCTCTGAGCAACACGTCAACATTGTGGACGCGAGGGTTCATACGAGCGAAGACCGTTTTGCGGTATCTCGTTACACCTTGGAACTCGGGGATAGGTTTATGTTGGAACATCTCATCAATGTTATTCAGAACGTTGATGGCGTCTACCGCGCCTACCGCCTGACGGGATCACGTTCTTCCTAAAACGCTATTCAGTATAAAGTGCGCTGTGAACCAAAAGTCACGGCGCACTTTTTTACATTGAGATAACTATCGGATTCTGCTGAGTGCCTCTACAACTTTAACGATATCTACGGCCCTATCTTTATTGCGAACGTAGGGGGTTTCTTGAATATAACTGATGATGCTCTCAGGCGTGCATCCGTATGGCGCATCAGACAGCGTGGTGGGCAGATAATCTAGAGCCAGGTTTTCATGATGAACAATCAAGTCAACAACGGTTTTCAGGGGTGTAGTGCACGTCGTCTCGTGATATTGGGCGCCTTCAAGTGGATGCAAATGTACCTGGTGCACAGTTAGTCCGTGTCTTTTGAGAATCTCTTGATTGGGCCTTTTGAGCCTGTCGAAATCCATGTGCAGTTCTTCCGGTAATGGATTGAAGCCCCATGCCCAACCTGCAGTGGTGCGCGAGAACCGCCCAGCTTGTCTGGCAACTTCAGGAACCGATGCACCAAGCGCTATGAATCGATGGCGTGGTGTAACGCTCACAGTATTTTGAACAAAAAATGTCCCCACCAGATGCTTCAAGTTCAGGTCTGCAACTAGGGCTGAAGTCTCTTCGGGTTGTAAATCAAGAGAGCCGATATCAATCATTTCTTCCAGACACTGGTGATTGAGAGACCTGTTGACCTCATTTTCTCGGATATACGGTTCAGGTTTTCGGACGGGTACAATTCTACGGCTCAACTGCGCTATCTGTTCAGCCTCAGATTGCTCGGAAGCATTAAGCAACGGGTATGGAAGCATCGTGAGAATTGAATGTGTGTCATGGCTCATGAGATTTAGGGTACATGAAAGCGAGCGATAAAAAATCGCGGATTCCGGAGGCTGTGGATAACTCCGAAATCCGCGAAATTTTACGTCATAAACTATTTAGTTATTGAGCTCAGAAGATGAAGCCTTCAAGGTCTCAAGCCACTGACGACGCGCATCCAGTGCCTCTTGCGCTTTCTTAATCTTGTTCGAGTTTCCACCAGCTTGCGCCTTCTCAAGGTCAGCTTCAAGTCCCGCAATGGAATCTTCAAGCTGAGTCAGCATTGAGTTGGCGCGTGCCTTCTTTTCAGGATCGCTCTTTGACCACTTAGCGCTCTCAGCGTTGTGGATTTCATCCTGGATTTTCTTGAGTTCGCCTTCGATGCGACGCACAGCTTTGCGGGGAACTCGACCGGCAGCATCCCATCGGTCAAGAATGGGTTCAAGTGCGGCCTTAGCTGCCTTTATATCCTTGACGGGCAGGATTGCGCGAGCTTCTTGGAGTAGCTGTTCCTTGACTGCAAGGTTGGCTTCATATTCTTTATCCAGCTCAGCGTTTGCTGCAGTGCGAGCGTCAAAGAACTTATCCTGCGCGGCGCGGAACTTAGCCCAGAGGGCGTCATCTTCACGGCGTGATGCGCGGGGAGCTGCCTTCCAACGATCCATCAGAGCTCGGTATTTAGCGGTGGTTTCAGCCCAATCGGTTGAGGATGAAAGAGCTTCTGCCTCTTCAATCAGACCCTGCTTAACTTTCTTAGCCTTAGCGTTTGCTGCATCGAGCTGCGAGAAATGAGCGCGGCGTGCTTTATCGAATGAGGTGCGTGCTGCGCGGAAACGCTTCCAGAGCTCGTCTTCAATTGCCTTGGGCAAGAAGAGCTCACGCTGAACTTTCTTCCATTCTTCGAAAAGCTCATTCATGCGGTTGGATGAGTTCTTCCAGTGAATCTTGTCTTTATCCTGAGCCGCAATTTTTTCAGCTTCAGAAACAATTGCTTCACGAGCCTCAAGTGCCTGAGCACGCTTAGCTTCAGATTCCTTGGTTTCTTCTTCTGCGCGTTCAGCAATTTTGCTAGTGAGAGCGGCCAATCGCTCAGTAAGTTTGGTGTAGTCACCCACCATGTCACGCTTAGCAAGCTGGCTAGCAAGCTGTTCTACAGCCTTCTGTGTATCAGCGGCTGGCGCCTTGTTTTCAACTCGTGATTCAAGCAGGGCAACCTGTGATTCTACGTTCTGGAATTTGCGAGCGAAATAAGCGAGAGCTTCGTCAGCGGTCTTTGCCTCAGGCACCTGACCAACTACAAAATCTTCGCCTTCTACGATGACAAAAACGTGATTGTCTTCTGATACTCGGCCAAATTTGCGGGCCTCTTCGAGGTTGACGGTGGTGTTGTCGTCGGATTTGTTAGTCACCGCTAAAACTTCTCTTTCGTTTGGTGCATTAAAGCACATATGTACAACGTGACGTCGTGAGTATACCTAACTCAGTGGGCATGGGCGCACGACGTCCTCCTAGTCTACTGTCGTCTGGTCTTGTTGCGCATCATTCACAGTGAATTTTGTAGGGGAAATGCAGGTCGTTTCCCGAGATACTGGTGTGACCAATCGTAACAGCTCATCAGCTTGTGAATCCGTGCGTTAGTTGGGGGAGTAGTGGTTTTTCAAGTAATCTTTAAAGTAACTGTGTTTTCCCGTTATCTGACGGGGATTACAGATTGGTAGTATCATCGTCCGTTTTCAGGAGTTTGAATAATGGCCCGTAAGGCTTCACTTTCTGGTTTCCCAGAGCACTTGCCTCAAGAGCGTCTGGTTGAGAATTTTGTACTGGATACTTTGCGTGAAACCTTTGAGCTCCACGGCTTTTCTCCTATCGAAACTCGTAGCGTTGAAACTATCGATCAGTTGCTGCGCAAGGGTGATATCGATAAAGAGGTTTACGCAATTTCTCGCCTACAAGAAGACGATTCTCGCGGTAAGAAAGAAAAGCTGGCTCTGCACTTTGACCTCACTGTGCCGTTTGCGCGTTATGTCGTTGAAAATGCGGGATATCTAAACTTCCCCTTTATGCGTTACCAGATTCAAAAGGTTTGGCGTGGTGAACGCCCCCAAGAGGGACGCGCACGTGAGTTTACACAGGCGGACGTTGATGTTGTGGGGGATGGCGAGTTGCCCTTCCGCTACGATGTGGAGCTCGCTCTAGTCATGGTGGATGCTCTCTCCAAGCTTCCGATTCCTGCTTTTAAGTTGCGCATCAACAACCGTAAACTTTCCGAAGGTTTCTATAAGGGCATTGGTCTCGAAGACACTGCCGGCGTGTTGCGTTCTATCGATAAAATTGACAAGATTGGCCCGGACGCTGTGACTCAGCTTCTCAAGGACGAACTCGGTGCTAACGATGAGCAGGCAGAAGCCGCAATTAAACTGGCTCAAATCAAAACCGATGACACTTCCTTTGTAGAACAGGTTCGAGCTCTTGGTGTTGAGCATGAGCTGCTTGAAGAGGGCATTGCAGAACTTGAAGAAGTCATTGCAGAAACTTCAAAGCGAGCACCCGGTCGCGTCCTTGCTGATCTTTCTATTGCACGCGGCCTTGACTACTACACCGGCACCGTTTACGAAACTGTGCTGGTAGGCCACGAACAGCTGGGTTCCATTTGCTCTGGCGGACGCTACGAGTCTCTCGCATCCAACGGTAAGAAGACTTACCCCGGTGTTGGTCTGTCGATTGGTGTCACCCGTGTGGTCGCACGCATCCTGTCACAGAACTTTGCTCGAGCCTCACGCTCAGTTCCCTCAGCAGTATTTATTGCATTGACCAATGATGAGATGTGGTCATCAGCTCAGGACGTTGCAGATAATCTTCGCTCACGCGGCATTGCGTGTGAAGTTTCTGCCAATGCGGCTAAGTTCGGTAAGCAGATTAAATACGCTGAAAAACGTGGGATTCCCTTTGTCTGGTTCTTGAACGAAAAGGACGGTGTTATCGACCACCAGGTCAAGGACATCCGATGTGGAGAACAGGTCGAGGCAGACCCGACCTCCTGGAACCCTCCGGCTGAGGATCTGAAGGTTTCAGTGACAGCGGTTGGCGAATAAGCTTCACTGAACCGATAAACTTTTATTAATTCACCGTGCCTACTCAACGGCACGCCCAGAACATAGTGAGCCAGTTAGAAGCTGGCGCCTACGAAAGGATTATGAGTGCTACGCACACATACCCTCGGCGAATTGACCGCCGAAAACATTGGTGAAACCGTTACTCTTGCAGGTTGGGTTGGACGCCGTCGCGATCACGGTGGCGTCGCATTCGTTGACTTGCGTGACCGTGAAGGTGTAACCCAGGTCGTCTTCCACAACGAAGCTGATTTTGAGCACCTGCGTAACGAGTACGTCCTGAAGGTCACCGGTGAGGTCTCCAAGCGTCCTGAGGGCAACGAAAACCCTAACCTAGTGACCGGTGAAATTGAGGTCATGGTTAAGGAGGTTGAGGTTCTCAATACTGCAGCGCCTCTGCCTTTCCAGATTGATGAGCATGTTGAGGTGGGCGAAGAGGCTCGCCTGAAGTACCGCTACCTTGATTTGCGCCGTCCCGAACCTGCTCGTTTGATGCGTCTGCGTTCAGAAGCAAACCGTGCAGCCCGTGAAGTTTTGGCTTCGGATAACTTCACCGAGGTTGAGACCCCGACCTTGACCCGTTCAACTCCTGAGGGCGCACGTGACTTCTTGGTGCCTGCTCGCTTGGCGCCCGGATCATGGTACGCGTTGCCTCAGTCACCGCAGCTGTTCAAGCAGCTTCTGCAGGTTGGTGGCATTGAAAAGTACTACCAGATTGCTCGTTGCTACCGTGACGAAGACTTCCGTGCGGATCGCCAGCCTGAATTTACTCAGCTCGATATTGAAGCATCATTCGTTGATCAGGAAGACATTATTGATCTCGGTGAGCGCATTGTGGAAGCAGTCTGGAACCTTATCGATGTGAAGGTTCCTCGTCCTATTGAGCGCATCACGTACAAAGATGCAATGGAGAAGTACGGTTCAGATAAGCCCGACCTTCGTTTTGGTCTTGAACTTACTGAACTTACTGATTACTTCAAGGACACGACTTTCCGCGTCTTTAAGGCACCCTACGTTGGCGCGGTAGTTATGCCAGGCGGCGCTTCGCAGGCACGCCGTACCCTGGATGCTTGGCAGGAATGGGCTAAGCAGCGCGGCGCAAAGGGTCTTGCGTACGTTCTCATTCAGGAAGACGGCGAACTCACCGGTCCCGTAGCCAAGAACATCACTGATGCAGAACGTGAAGGTCTGGCTGCTGCAACCGGTGCTAAGCCCGGCGACTGCATCTTCTTCGCTGCGGGTGACGCTAAGGCATCACGTGCACTGCTCGGTTCAGCACGTGTTGAAATCGGTCACCGCACCGGCCTCATCAAGGATGGCGACTGGTCATTCGTATGGGTTGTAGATGCTCCCATGTTTGAACCCGCTGCAGATGCAACCGCATCCGGCGATGTGGCTCTTGGTAACTCAGCTTGGACAGCAGTGCACCACGCATTCACTTCGCCTAAGCCCGAGTTCCTCGATTCTTTCGACCAGAACCCCGGTGATGCCCTGGCTTACGCCTACGACATCGTATGTAACGGTAACGAAATTGGCGGCGGTTCAATTCGTATTCACCGTAAAGACGTTCAGGAACGCGTCTTCAACGTTATGGGCATTGGCGAAGAAGAAGCTCGCGAGAAGTTCGGCTTCTTGCTGGACGCGTTCTCCTTCGGCGCTCCTCCCATGGGTGGCATCGCATTCGGTTGGGATCGCGTTCTACAGCTGATTGGCGGTACCGACTCAATTCGCGACGTCATCGCTTTCCCGAAGACCGGTGGCGGTTACGATCCTTTGACTGCCGCACCTGCGCCCATCACCGCTCAGCAGCGTAAGGAAGCTGGCGTGGATTTCAAGCATAAGAAGGATGAGAAAAAGGACGCGTAAGACGCCTGTTTCACTGGTTATTACCAGTGATATATTCCTTTAGCTGATGGGGCTACTTCGGTTGAATCCAGACCCACTTTTAAGTTGGGTCTGTGAGCTTCGGGGTAGCCCCTTTTTTGTCTTCGCCGTCTGTGAAAGACAAAGAGGGCCAACGACACTATTGGCTGTAAAGGGTAGATTTAAGACATTCAGTGTACGAAGAAAGGTTTGACGGTGCGAGTAGTAGTACAACGCGTAAAAAATGCAACGGTGAAAGTCGATGGCAACGTGGTAGGTGCAGTTGACGGGCCTGCTCTAGTCGCACTGGTTGGTATCACTCACGAAGATGGTAATGCCGAAGTCAACAAACTTGCTGAGAAAACAGTGAACCAGCGAATTTTTGATGGCGAAAAATCTGCTACTGATATTGGCGCACCTGTACTTGCTATCAGCCAATTCACTCTTTACGCCGACATGAAAAAAGGCCGTCGTCCTTCGTGGTCAAAGGCGGCACCGGGTGAAATTTCTGAACCTCTGTATGAGCAGTATGTTGCCAAGTTACGCGAACTAGGTGTGTCGGTAGAGACGGGTGTATTTGGTGCTGATATGCAGGTATCGCTTACTAACGATGGTCCCGTGACGCTTATTCTTGACTCGAAAGATCTTCTGTAATGGCAGATTTATTTGACACTATGAGTTCTGAAGATGATGCGGCAGAGCCAGAGATACGTCGCGCCAAGGCGCCGTTGGCGGTGCGGATGCGTCCACGCGTCCTCGATGAGATTGTAGGTCAAAAGCATCTTCTGCGACCGGGCTCGCCACTGCGTGTTTTAGCGGGGGAGTCTGGCTCAACGACTGCGCCGCAGTCCGTGATTTTGTGGGGGCCACCCGGGACAGGAAAAACCACTCTTGCGAATGTCATTGCTCGAGCGGGTGGTCGCAAATTCGTTGAACTCTCAGCTATCACTGCGGGCGTAAAAGATGTGCGTGCCGTCATGGATCAGGCCTTGCAAGACAGAGACTTTCACGGGATTTCAACGGTCCTGTTTTTAGATGAGATTCATCGTTTTACAAAAGCTCAGCAGGACGCTTTACTTCCTGGCGTTGAGAACGGTTGGGTCGTTCTGATCGCGGCGACTACTGAGAACCCCTCATTTTCAGTGATTTCTCCCTTGTTGTCGCGATCAGTTTTACTGACTTTGACTTCGCTTGAGGACACCGATATTGAGGGGCTCATCAATCGTGCTGTTTCAGATTCCCGCGGTTTGGCAGGCGCTGTTGTTCTGAGCGATGAAGCCATGGAACATATAGTACGGGTTTCATCGGGGGATGCACGGAAAGCGCTAACCTCTCTTGAGGCGGCAGCTTCTGTGACTTTAGGTGAAGCTGATGCATCAGATAAACAACCAGGAATCAGTATTGAGCACGCTTTGCAGGCACTAAACCAAGCGGCAGTTCGATACGACCGTAATGGTGACCAGCACTATGATGTGGTGAGCGCGTTTATCAAATCTATCCGTGGTTCTGATGTAGATGCGGCACTTCATTATCTTGCCCGTATGTTTGAGGCAGGGGAGGACGCGAGATTCATCGCGCGTCGTTTGGTAGTTCATGCCAGTGAAGACATCGGAATGGCTGACCCCACAGCATTGACAGCTGCGATCAACGCAGCCCAAGCAGTGCAGTTCATTGGGATGCCGGAGGCTCGACTAAATTTGGCCCAAGCGACCATTCACTTGGCAACTGCTCCTAAGTCGAACGCTGTATGTGCGGCTATTGATGCGGCGCAGGCCGATGTCAAGGCCGGCGGTTCTGGTGCAGTTCCCATGCATCTTCGTGACGGACACTATCAGGGGGCATCAGCTTTAGGGCACGGTAAGGGATATATCTATCCGCATAATGTTCCACATGCGATAGCTGCTCAACAGTATCTACCCGAGAACCTCACCGGGACTGAATACTACAAACCAACGCAATATGGTGCTGAGCGGACCTTGTTTGATCGCCTATCAAAGATTAAGAATTTGCTCAGAAATAAATAAGCTTGTTGATTATAAATAGTTTGCAATCGGCTGGGGAGTAATTGCTAGGCGCTGATTGGTTACCAGGTAGTTAAGGAATAAGTTCAGCTGGTTTAAAGCTGCAACTACCGGGTAGGTCAATCACTCTTGACGAGCGTGCGACTTCGCCGAATTTGTGGGGTGTTAAGAGGTTTAGACGCACTGTCACTTTTGGTTAATATTTATTTTAAAATAAAAAGTGTAATCATATATTGGGAAATATTATTCCTATCAATGACTCATGCTTACTATGAAGTATAAGTATCGACAGCGACGGTAAGGGAAGCATGTCTTCAAAATTTTCACGACGTTCCTTGGCTCAAGGCGCTATGTGGGCAGTGCCTACAATCGCTGCCACTTCGGCAATTCCGGCGTATGCGGCATCAATCTGTTCACCTACGAGTAAGCAAAAAATTGATGAAGCATTCAACAAAGCGCGTGCCCTTCATCAATGCAACGGGCAACCAGCCCAGCTGGAACTCAATATCTATCAGGCTCTTGCGGCCTCTGATGGATTCGTTTCGAACGTAGCAGTCAATGTCAAGAATCTATCTAGTTGCACCCTTAACTTTACTGCCGCAAATCCGCTCCATCTGACTGTGGCTATCCGAAATAACGTTTCACTCAATGACAGCGGCCGAAGTCTCTCTAACCCTTCTACATCACAGGGATCAATTTCCTACCAGAATTATCCTATTCAGAACCAACCTGTCGGAACTGCCCAGAGAATAGTCAATTGGACCTTCGTGGGCAGTATTTCTCCCAACCAAGAAAAGGATCTGGCTCTAGGATTCTTGGACGGTAACTCTCCTGCCGGGCGTTGGAAGAATTACATCACTATTACACCTGAACTTGCTTCTGGTGCTCCGACCTACGAGTCCATTGGGCTAAGTAGCAACGAATGTCGTGACTATTACAATCAGCAGTTGGCATTGTGGAAGCTTACGGTTAATTGGGTTACACGCGGACCAAAAAATGGAACGCAGGCGCTACCCAGCGGATCCGCTGCTGATTCAAGAGTAATTGGAAATTACTCATCTGTAACTGGTTCAGCAAGCACAAACGGTATCTGGTAGTCCCGATACTTGGGCTTGGACTGCTTGATTGGCAGGATAAATCAGCGCGAGTAGAACCGTTTGCAGCGCCCGCTTGTGCCTATGAAGGGTACTTAGACTCTACTAAATACTCTTTATATAAAGAATGAGCACTCAGGTATGAGTAACCAAAACCACGCACCACGGTTTCTGAAAAATAGCTGACATTGATTAGCTAAAGCCGTAGTATGGGTGATTGGCTGGCAAGCCCGTTAAAACGCAATGAAAGGGTTTACCTGATTTGATCACCAACGGGTTGTAGTGAACAGTGCGGCTGCTGTGAACTCTCCACCGCACGAATACGTGTGCGGATATTACCGGAGGCCAGACCACTACAGAATAAATGATGTTGCATGCACCGTTTGTGCAATATCAACCGCTTGAAAGGCAAATATGGCTAAGCAGAATCGCACTCGCCGTACCGTACGTCACTCACGTGCACTCGGCATTGCTCTGACCCCTAAGGCAGAAAAGTACTTCGAACGTCGCCCTTACGGCCCCGGCCAGCACGGTCGTGCACGCAAGAAGGCTGACTCAAACTACGCAGTACAGCTGAAGGAAAAGCAGCGCCTGCGCGCTCAGTACAACATCCGCGAAGCACAGATGCGTCGCGCATACGCTGAAGCAAAGCGCATCGAAGGTCAGACCGGTAAGAACCTGGTTGAGATCCTCGAAAGCCGTCTCGACGCACTTGTTTTACGTTCAGGCTTTGCACGCACCATTGCACAGGCTCGTCAGCTCGTTGTTCACCGTCATATCATGGTTGACGGCGTTCGTGTTGACCGCCCGTCATTCCGCGTAAAGCCCGGTCAGCTGATCCACGTTCACCCCAAGTCAGAGAAGATGGCTCCGTTCCAGGTTGCAGCAACCGGTGCACACCAGGACGTTCTGCCTGACACTCCTGCTTACTTGAACGTTGAAATCGAGAAGCTGCACGCTAAGCTCGAGCGTTCACCCAAGCGTGAAGAAATCCCCGTAATCTGCGAAGAGCAGCTCGTGGTTGAATACTACTCACGCCTTGCATAATAGCTTGTTGGGTTAGGCGGTTTGCATTCCACACCGGAATGCAAACCGCTTTTCTTTTACTCAAAATGTGTTTTTCGCCCGTTCTCGTAGCGGCGTTTGCTTAACCGCTGAAATCATGCCCTGTGTACAGTAGACTGTTATCTGTTCGTTATCTTAAATCGTAGAAAGTAGGAGCCGTGAGCGGAGCCGATATTGCCGGATTAATTTCAGCAGGTGTATTTGCCGTTTTGGTTGCTCTGTTGGCTATGCCAATCATCAAACTCGGCAAAGTGTTTGATGAGCTGACTCTTACTATTAGATCGTTGAACGATAACACCACCCCCTTGATTGATGAAGTAACTCGTACTGTTGCCTCAACCAACTCCCAGTTGGAGAAGGTAGATGGCATTACCAGTAACGTTTCTGATGCGTCAGCGAATGTCTCTGCTTTATCTTCTCTTGTTGCTTCGACGGTTGGACAGCCTCTGATTAAGGTGGCGTCTTTCTCTTACGGTTTGAAAAAAGCTGTGAAGGGGGAGCGCGAAACTCCCGGTGCATCTGCAGCGTCAGAACGAGCTGAGGGTGGAATCTAGTGGGTATGTTTCGCGCTCTTGCGCTGATCGCAGGTGGGGCAGTCGCCGGCTATATAACATCTCAAGCTCAGAAAACTCGTCCGCAGAGTTCGACAGATCTTGTCTCGCGAGCAACCTCTGGACGTGAGGTCATGTCAACTATGGAGGGTACTATGGCCAAGTTTTTCGACTCTACGGTTGGCAAAAAATTGCAGCCTTACGCGCTGAAAACTGTTGAATTTGCTGCAAACGTGAAAAAAGGCATGAATGAGCGCGAAGCTGAGCTAAAGCAACGGTTTGAGACTCAAAAGAAAGATCTTCGTCCCGGTTCTTTAGATACCTGGGATCGTCCACTTGATAATAAGTTGCACTCAACAGAATTTTCACCGGCGCAACAATCCTCAGCGCCGACTGTTGATGCCCACGTCATTGAGTCCGTTGAGATTTCGGGAACTCAAACCCGTATTGAACGAGATGCCAAATTAGGCGACAAATTTTTTGAGTAATAGTCTTATACATATAGTTTTGATGAATCGACGTTAAGGAAAATCCCTTCATGCTTTCACAGGAAATTTCAAAGCGGTGGATTGAGTTCTTCGAGGCTCGCGGTCACACCGTTGTTCCTTCAGCTTCACTGGTTTCAAACGAGCCCGGCGCAATGTTCACCATTGCTGGTATGGTTCCGTTCATCCCCTATTTCTTGGGACGCGAAACCCCTCCCTACTCACGCGCAACTTCGGTTCAGAAGTGCATTCGTACCTTGGACATCGAAGAAGTTGGTAAGACTGCTCGTCACGGCACCTTCTTCCAGATGGCAGGTAACTTCTCATTTGGCGATTACTTCAAGAAAGAAGTTATCCCGTGGGCTTATGAACTGCTGACTAGCTCTGTTGATAAGGGCGGTTTTGGTCTTGATGCTGATCGTTTGTGGGTCACTGTTTATGAGGGTGATGATGAAGCTTACGATATTTGGACCCGCATTGTTGGTTTCCCTGCTGAGCGCATTCAGCGTATGAACATGAAGGAAAACTACTGGTCAACTGGTCAGCCTGGTCCTGCCGGCCCTGACTCAGAGATTTTCTATGACCGTGGCCCCGAATACGGTAAAGAGGGCGGCCCCGCGGTTGACGATGATCGTTACATCGAAATCTGGAACCTCGTCTTCATGCAGTACCAGCGCGGTGAAGGCATCGGCAAGGATGACTTCGAGATTTTGGGTGAATTGCCCAAGAAGAACATCGATACCGGCCTCGGTGTTGAGCGTCTAGCTATGCTTTTGCAGGGTGTTGAGAACTTCTACGAGACCGATCAGGTTCGTCCCGTGCTGGACGTTGCATCCAAGCTCTCCGGTAAGAAGTACCAGGGCTCCGAGTCAGCTGAAGACGCTGGCTACGAAGATGACGTACGCATGCGCGTTGTTGCGGATCATATCCGTTCGTCATTAATGCTGATTGCAGACGGCGTCTCACCTTCGAATGAGGGACGCGGTTACATTCTGCGTCGCCTGATGCGTCGTGCAATTCGCGCAATGCGTCTTCTCGGTGTTTCTGAACCCTGCCTGCCTGTTCTGTTCCCTGCATCTCGCGATGCTATGGCTGGTGCCTTCCCTTACGTGGCTGACGACTTCGAACGCATCTCGCGTATTGCGTACACTGAGGAGCAGGCGTTCTTGCGCACTATCGAGTCGGGCACTGAGCGCCTTGAGCAGGCTGTTAAGCACGCGAAGACCGGTAATGCTGTCGTTTCTGGTGAAGAAGCATTTGCTCTGCACGATACTTACGGCTTCCCGATTGACTTGACCCTTGAGATGGCTGAAGAAGCTGGCGTTAAGGTTGATGAGAAGCAGTTCCGCGCTTTGATGGCAGAGCAACGTGAACGTGCGCAGGCTGACGCAAAGGCTAAGAAGGGTGCACACGCTGACCTTTCAGCTCTTCGCCAGTTGGCTGATGAGCGCACTTCGGTATTCACCGGTTACGATGAACTGCGCACCGAGACCACTTTGCGTGCGATCTTGGTAGATGGCGCTAACGTACCTGCAGCCAAGGCTGGTGACAAGGTAGAAATCGTTCTAGACGAGACCCCGTTCTACGCTGAAGCAGGTGGTCAGGCAGCTGATACCGGTACCATCCGCGGTAATGGTTTCAGCATTGAAGTCCACGATGTACAGCAGCCGGTTAAGGGCCTGAGCGTCCACCGCGCTACCGTCATCGAAGGCGAAGTAGTTGCAGGTACCCCGGTTATTGCACATGTTGATGAGCAGCGTCGTCGTGACGGCGAAAAGGCTCACTCAGCTACTCACATTATCCACGCTGCTCTGCACCAGGTGCTGGGCAATGAAGCTACTCAACGCGGCTCCTTTAACAAGGAAGGCTACCTGCGCTTTGACTTCGCGTGGAATGAAGGTCTTTCAGCAGCTGCTCAGCAGGAAGTTGAAGAAGTAGCAAATATTGCTATTCGCGATAACCTGCAGACTGTCACCCGTGAAATGCCTTTGGCTGAGGCAAAGGCAATGGGAGCGATGAGCCTCTTTGGTGAGAAGTACGGCGATACTGTGCGTATGGTTGAAATCGGTGGCGATTTCTCTCGCGAACTTTGCGGTGGTACTCACGTTTCAACGTCATCACAGATTGGCTCTTTGAGCCTGCTTACCGAGCAGTCCGTAGGTTCAGGTAACCGTCGTGTTGAGGCTCTAGTCGGTTTGGATTCCTTCAACCACTTAGCAGCTGAGCGTACTCTGGTCAATCAGCTCACGGGCATGCTGAAGGTTCAGTCCTCAACAGACCTTCCTGAAAAGATTACTCAGACCCTCAACAAGCTCAAGGCCGCTGAAAAGGAACTGGAAAAACTCCGCAAGGAGAAACTCCAGGCTGAGGCTGGCAAGCTCGTTGAATCAGCAGAAATGGTAGGCAAGGTCCGCGTCCTTCTGCATAACGCTGGAGAACTATCCGCTAACGATGTTCGTGGTCTTGCCCTCGATCTTCGCTCACGACTTGGCGAGGATGCAGCGACAGTAGCTGTCACCGGCGTCAACAACGGCCGTCCAGTAATTCTGGTAGCAACTAACGAAGCTGCTCGATCAGAAGGCGTCAAGGCTGGCGCGCTGGTTCGCGTAGCAGCCGGCGTACTCGGCGGCGGCGGTGGCGGTAAGGACGACGTCGCACAGGGTGGCGGTCAGGACGCTACCAAGATTGACGAAGCATTCGTCGCTATTAGAAATGCGATTGCAGGAGCATAACGCGTGAACTTTACACGTGGTGTACGTATGGGCGTCGATGTGGGCAATGCCCGCGTCGGCGTCGCAACGTGCGACCCTGACGGCATTTTGGCAACCCCTCTAAAAACTCTTCGACGAGATATGAAGAAGAATTCTGATCGAAGAGTCCTTCGGAAACTCATCGAGGTTCACGAAGTAACAGAGGTGTTTGTAGGGCTACCCAAAACCATGTCTGGCGGAAGTAGTGCTTCGACAGAGATGGCTGAAATTTACGCTCAAGCACTAGCCAATGAACTCAGCACAGATGGGCATCAGATTCCAGTTCATCTCGTTGATGAACGTCTCACAACTGTGAGCGCTCATCGTTCATTGCATGAGGCTGGAGTCTCTTCCCGCGACTTTAGAGCAGTGGTAGACCAAGTAGCTGCCGTCAATATCCTGCAGTTCAGCATTGACACTGTTAAAGCCGGCAAGAATCTGCCTGGCTACACTCTAACTCCCCAGACTGTGTCAGCTGAGGAATCGGTTGACACATTACCTGCAAACGAAACGGAGAACCCGAGTGACTAAGAATCCGAGTTCTAACGGTGCTCACGAAGATCGTGAAAGCCTCTCACATCTATTAGCACCCACCGATGAAGAAGCACGTGCAGGTATTGTCAGCCCACTTATTGAGCAGGCTGAATACAGCGATGAAGAACAACGTCGCAGTCGTGCTCGCAGTCGTAATTTCATGATTACTGCAACCCTCGTTTTTAGTGTTGCAATCATTATGGTTATCTCGTCATTGGCTCCAAAATATGATTGGTTCAAACGCAAAGACTATAATGGCGACGGTAACGGCACTTCAGTCTCTTTTGTAGTGAGCGAAGGCGATACCAACGGTCAGATTGCTGCGAATCTCGAAGAAGCTGGTGTCATTGCAGATGCAGGGCGTTTCTTGGAAACTTACCAGAAGGATGCTGCAGATAAGTTCATTCAGCCTGGCGATTATGACCTGCAAGAACATATGAGTTCTTCAGCAGCGATTTCTCAGCTGGTAGGCGATCAGGACGCTAATTCGATTTATCTTGCGATTCCGCAGAACATGCGTAAGGACGAGGCGTACCAGGCTATTGCAGATGCATTGGGCGTAAATATCACCGAGGTTTCTAAGTACGATAAAGAACTGGATACTTTCGGGATTCCGAAGAAGTTCCCCAACCTTGAGGGCTGGTTGCATCCCGGCGAATACCGTTTTGAACAGGGTACTTCGGCTGAGGACGTCATTCGTACTTTGGTAGATCACACCAAATCAGAGCTCAAAGCAGCAAACATCACCTCCGAGGATGATCAGTTCCATGTATTGACTGTGGCTTCAATCTTGGAGTTTGAGGCTACTGCGCGCGACTACAAGCCTGTTGCTGGTGCGATTGAGAACCGTCTTGATAATCCTGATGGCGAAACCGGTGGTTTCTTGCAGTCCGATGCAACTGTTGCTTACGGTCTTGGCAAGAAGACCTACCACATTTCGAATGAGGAAAAGCAGGACGCGTCTAACAAGTACAACACGTTCTACTACCAGGGTTTGCCTGCAGGTCCGATTGGTTCACCAGCCACCGAAGCTATTAATGCTGCGGCTAACCCCGATAAGAACGATTATTACTTCTGGGTTACCGTAAACCTCGATACTGGCGAAACCAAGTTTGCTAAGACTTTCGAGGAGCATGAGAAGAACGTAGAAGAATACAATCAGTGGTGTTCAGATAACGAAGGCAAATGCGTCTAAACTAAAAATATGAATATTCACTTAGGCCCCAAGGCATTTGTCTTGGGGCATCCTATTACCCATTCAAAGTCGCCGGCGTTGCATTCAGCGGCTAGTGTTGTACTCGGTTCATCGATTGAATATGGTCGCTGGGATGTTACGGAGCGGGATTTGCCGCGTGAGTGGCAGTACCTTACTGAGAATTACGATGTTCGAGGTTTTTCAGTCACGATGCCGCTTAAATCAGCGATTATTGATTACCTGGATGAACTTACACCTTTTGCTCGTGCTGTTGGGGTTGTAAATACAGTGTTTTGGCGCAACGGGAAGGCTGTCGGTCATAATACAGACGTCTCTGGAATTGTGAACGCTTTGACGGATGCTGGAGCCAATCCGAGCGCGGACAGCGAATACGCTATCTGGGGTGGGGGAGGAACCGCCACCGCGGCGTGCGCGGCACTTGCATATATGGGAGCCGAAACTGTCCATGTCTACGCACGGGAGCAGAGCCGAACCCAACGCGTCCAGAATGTGGCAGAAGCTGTTGGCGTGGAATTTGTATTTCACGATATATCAGACGCTGGCGCGGATGCCCATCGATATGCTGTTACTGTGTCTACGCTGCCTGCTGGAGTTGCTGATCTGATTCTAGAACCGTCCTCAGCAGTTGCCCCGAATTCTGTCCTGCTGGATGTTTCGTACGCGGTGTGGCCCTCGCCGGTGGCTAAGGCTTATGAGGCGTTGGGTGGAAAGAGCGTTTCAGGTCTTGAAATGCTGATGCATCAGGCGCTCGACCAAATTAAGTTGTTCAACGGTTATAAGCTTGAAGACCGGCTTCCTCAAGAATTAGAAATCCTAGCTGCAATGTGCCAGTCAGTAGGTCTACCAGCCCGCACTAAACTACCGGTGCAGGTATTTGACCAGATGAAACTCATCAAAACCTCAAATTAATCTGGTTTTTCATATCATGACGCCAGTTTGAAGTACGTCCGGTTTTTTGGAAGTCTTTAACCAAAGTATTGAAATGGCAGGGGCGGTGGCCCTCGGAAACTGAAAAGGGAACACAGCAATGTTGCGTTGGCTGACAGCCGGTGAATCTCACGGCGAAGCTCTTGTAGGAGTAATTGAAGGCGTCCCGGCTGGCGTGGAGCTAACCTCGGAGATGGTTCGTGACGCTTTGGCCCGACGTCGACTGGGCTACGGTCGTGGTGCTCGCATGAAATTTGAACAGGATCAGGTTCGCATTTTGGGCGGTGTCCGACATGGTAAGACCATGGGTGGCCCTGTTGCTATTGAAATTGCTAATACAGAGTGGCCCAAGTGGGAAAAAGTTATGAGCTCAGATCCCGTTGATCCTAGCGAAATTGAAGGCAAAGCCCGGAATGTTGCTCTGACTCGTCCGCGTCCCGGTCACGCTGACTTTACCGGTATGCAAAAGTACGGGTACGACGATGCGCGTCCTGCCTTGGAGAGAGCATCGGCGCGTGAGACTGCTACCCGCGTGGCTTTAAGTGTGGTTGCTGCGCAAATTCTAAAAGCTTTGGGCGTAGGGTTGGTTAGCCACACAACCGCAGTTGGGGGAGTAGAAACACCCTACGATTCCTCCCGTCCTGTTCCTGCTGATGTTCATACGCTAGATGCTGATCCCTTACGTTGCTTTGATGCTGCTACCAGCGAAAAGATGGTGGCTCGTGTAGATGAGGCTCATAAGTCAGGCGAAACTTTGGGCGGTATTGTTGAGGTGCTTGCTTACGGCGTAGCGCCGGGTCTTGGGTCATTTGTTCATTGGGACCGTCGTCTAGATGCTCGCTTGGCTGCCGCCCTGATGGGAATTCAAGCGATCAAGGGCGTTGAGGTCGGTGATGGTTTCCTGACCGCGGCGCGTCCCGGTACCGAAGCTCACGATGAAATTGAAGTAACCGACGCTGGTGTCAAGCGCTTGACCAACCGTGCCGGTGGCATCGAAGGTGGTATGAGCATTGGCGACGTCTTGCGTGTACGCGCTGCTATGAAGCCCATTGCCACGGTTCCTAAGGCTTTGGCGACTATTGATACCTCAACTGGTGAACCTGCACGTGCGCATCACCAGCGTTCCGATGTATGCGCTGTTCCCGCCGCTGGTGTAGTAGCTGAAGCCATGGTAGCTCTTGTACTGGCTGATGCTGCTATGGAAAAGTTCGGTGGGGATTCCATCGCCGAAACCCGTCGCAATCTTGATTCATACCTTGAAAACATTCCCGATTCACTCAACTGGGAATCTAACGTGTCTGGCTGGGATCTGTAATTCATGACATCCCATCACACGGATCTGTCTAAAGCTAGCTCTGCCGGCAATAAACCGGCGGAGCTAGTTGATCCACAACAATTGCGTGAAATTCAAGAAGGTTACTTGGATCGGCAAAGACCCATCGTCATTATTGGACCTATGGCGGCTGGAAAATCATATGTAGGAACGCATTTAGCACGTTTCTACGGGTATGAATTTATCGATTCTGACTACTTGATTGTTGAGCGATACGGTCCGGTTACAGATATTTTTGAAGTTCATGGCGAAGAGTATTTTCGCAAACTTGAAGCAGAGGTAATTTCCGAGGTTCTGAACTCACCTCACCATAGAAACACCGTTTTGTCTCTGGGCGGCGGTGCGCCTATGACGGCAGAGGTGGCAGAAATGCTCAAGAATGAAACCGTAGTCTACATCAAGGTAGATGTTGATACGGTCAAACCCAGAATTGTTGGTAATAGCAAGAGACCACTGCTACAACCTAACCCCATTGAAAAATGGTCACAAATATTTGAATCGCGTAGAGAGCGGTACGAGCAACTTGCAAAATATACGTTGGACGCTCGGGGACACCGCAATATCACTGAGATGACTTCTCAAATTCAGCAATTTGTTGTGGATAGCAGAAAGGCTAACTGATGAGTGAAAACGAAGTTACTAAGATTTCGGTAACGGGCTCTCGCGTGGAGGAAAACTATGATGTTTTGGTTGGTCATAACCTTCTTGGGCAGATTCCCGATATCTTAGGGCAGCGTACTCGTCGCATCCTGGTGATTCACCCTCGTGCTTTGCGTTCCACCGGGGAACTCGTGATGGAAGATTTGCGTAAAGTGGGGTTCGAAACCTTCAGCGCTGAGATTCCGGATGCTGAAGAAGGTAAGCATATACAGGTTGCCGCATTTTGCTGGCAGGTCTTGGGGCAAAATGATTTTACTCGAAGTGACGCTATTATCTCTGTCGGTGGTGGAGCCGTAACAGATGTTGCTGGTTTTGTAGCTGCCACCTGGTTGCGCGGCATCCGCATCATTCATATTCCCACTACTTTGCTAGCAATGGTGGACGCGGCAGTAGGCGGTAAAACCGGCATTAATACCGCTGAGGGTAAGAACCTTGTCGGTAGCTTTCATGCTCCAGCTGCTGTTTTGTGTGAAATTGGGACCTTACGCACCCTGCCGGAATACGAGTTGTTGACAGGCATGGCTGAGGTCATTAAATGCGGATTCATCTCGGACACTAAGATTCTTGATCTTGTCGAAGAGAACCCGGAGAAACTTCGAGACTCGCAGTCTAACGTAATTAGAGAGCTTATTGAACGGGCTATCAAGGTAAAAGCTGACATTGTTTCTGAAGATTTCAAAGAAGCGGGTCGACGCGAATTTTTGAACTACGGTCATACCTTTGGCCATGCCATTGAGTACAACGAACGTTATCAGTGGCGGCATGGTGCAGCGGTTTCTGTGGGTATGGTCTTTGCGGCAGAACTCGCTGCCGCGGCGGGCAATCTTGATGAGTCCGTTGTAGCTCGTACTCGAGCACTATGCGATCTGGTTGGCCTGCCCACTTCATACCGGGGGGACCAGTGGAGTAAGTTGCTCGAAGCAATGCGACGCGACAAAAAATCACGAGGAGCCCTTTTGCGTTTCGTAGTTCTTGACGACATTGCGAAGCCTAGAATTATGGAAGTCCCTGACGACTCAATTCTTTTCGCGACCTATCTTGAAATAGCTGCAAACTAAAGAAGATGCGGTGACCTTACCGATGAAAGTACGGTCACCGCATTCACTATTTGGTAGAAAACACGCCCTGTCACCTACCATTGACATTCAAAACCACGTTAGAATTGCTATCGTTCATTCGTTCATTGAAAAATCCCATATCCTAAGGAGAGTCGGTTGGCTACTACCAGCGACATCAAAAACGGCGTTATCCTCAAGATTGACGGCAACCTCTGGTCCGTCATCGAATTCCAGCACGTAAAGCCCGGTAAGGGTGGCGCATTCGTCCGCACCAAGCTTCGCAACGTGACCTCCGGCAAGGTTGTTGACCGCACCTTCAACGCAGGTGCAAAGGTTGATATTGCAACCGTAGATCGCTCCGATTACCAGTACCTGTACCAGGACGGCGACGACTACGTATTCATGGATTTGAAGACTTACGACCAGATTTACGTCCCCAGCGTAGTAGTTGGCGACGCCGCGAACTACATGCTTGAAGAGCAGAATGCAACTATCGCAATGTACGACGGGTCACCCCTCTACATTGAGTTGCCTGCTTCAGTAGTTCTGGAAATCACCTACACCGAACCCGGCTTGCAGGGTGACCGTTCATCAGCAGGTACCAAGCCTGCGACTGTTGAAACCGGTGCCGAGATTCAGGTTCCGCTCTTCTTGGAGCAGGGCACCAAGGTTAAGGTTGATACCCGCACCGGTGACTACCTCGGTCGCGTCAACAACTAATAGGCGTCATGAATTCACGAACTAAAGCACGTCTCCGAGCACTTGAGGTGCTTTTTGAGGCTGAGCAGCGCAATGATGATGTACTCGATACACTCGTGCGACGCCGTGCACATACTTCTGCACAGATTTCGACATACTCTGAGCAAATTGTGCGTGGGGTTTTCGAACACGACGAAGAAATTCGTGAGTACATCGAAACTTATTCACAAGGTTGGACGCTGGATCGCATGCCCGCTGTAGACCGCACGATTCTGCGACTTGGCGCTTGGGAACTCTTGTTCAATGATGAGGTTCCCGATGCTGTAGCTATCTCTGAGGCTGCAGGTCTTGCGAGAACTCTTTCAACTGATGATTCACCTAAGTTCGTCAACGGTCTGCTGGATCGTTTGCGTCAGGTGAAGCCCACCTTGTTGGCATAATTTACTGAAATTAAAACGGGGTTTCTGACTAGTACATCTAGTCATAAACCCCGTTTTTGTTTCTATAATGAAATTGTTACGACACAGTGAGCGCTCGTAATGACGCGTCCGCGCACTGCGTGATACATTATTGCTTGCAAGCAACCTTTAAGTCCGTCCTGCGAGGCGGGGAAGGAGGCCGGCACTATGACTGAGCACGAAGCAACCTCTTCTAGCGAGGCTCGCGTCATCCTCTCAGATGCCGACATCGATCGAGCTTTGACTCGTATTTCATTTGAGATTCTCGAAGCCAATAAGGGCGTTGAGAACCTTGTTATTTTGGGCATTCCGCGTCGTGGTTTTCCTATTGCGCAACGTCTAGCTGAAAAAATCGCTAAGACAGATTCTGATTTCAGTATCGAGCGTTCGCTGGGTCAGTTGGATATCACCATGTACCGCGATGATTTACGCTCACACCCCTCAAAGACACTTGAACCCACTCGTATTCCTAGCGGCGGTATTCACGGCAAAAACGTCATTCTAGTTGACGATGTGCTGTATTCAGGTCGCACTATTCGTGCAGCACTGGATGCGATTAATGAGTTCGGCCGTCCTTCCCTTGTCCGCTTAGCGGTTCTGGTTGACCGTGGTCACCGACAGCTACCCATCCGCGCTGATCATGTGGGCAAGAATTTGCCGACTGCGTCCGATGAAACCGTTCGAGTACTAATTTCTGAAATCGACGGTGTCAGTGACCGCGTCGAAATTCTGCAGGGGGAGTAAATCCAATGCGTCATCTTCTTGATACTAAAGAGCTCACTTACGAGCAAGCAATCAATATCCTTGATACTGCCGATTACATGGCAGAAGTTGGAACGCGAGAGGTCAAGAAGCTTCCGGCGCTTCGCGGCCGCACTGTGGTCAACCTTTTCTTCGAGGATTCCACCAGAACTCGTCTTTCATTTGAGGCAGCAGAAAAGCGCCTGTCAGCAGACGTTATTAATTTCGCTGCTAAGGGTTCATCAGTGTCAAAGGGAGAGTCACTAAAAGACACTGCACAGACTTTGGCGGCTATCAATGCCGATGCCGTTGTTGTTCGCCACTCAGCATCTGGCGCACCTCAGCGACTAGCTGAAGCTGGCTGGATTGATGTTCCTGTTTTGAACGCTGGCGATGGTACTCACGCGCACCCAACTCAGGCTCTACTGGATGCGATGTCGCTTCGCCAGTTCAAGTCTCAAATCACCGGTAAGCCTACTCGAGGCACCGATTTGAAGGGAATGCGAGTAGCAATTGTAGGCGATGTACTTCATTCCCGTGTTGCTCGATCTAACCTGTGGTTGCTCAATACTTTGGGTGCGGAGGTTATCTTCGTAGCTCCTCCCACTCTTCTTCCTGTGGGTATTGAGGACTGGCCCTGCGAAGTCTACTACAACTTTGACGAGGCACTGGAGACTCATTTGGACGCTGTGATGTTGCTTCGCATTCAGCAGGAGCGTATGCACGCTGCATTCTTCCCCAGCGCAGAGGAATATTCTCGTCTGTGGGGCCTGACCCCGGAGCGTTTTGCTCTTCTTGATCAGATGGATTATGAGACCGCTGTTCTTCACCCCGGTCCGATGAACCGTGGTCTAGAAATCAGTGCTGTAGCAGCTGATTCAGATCGTTCGTGGGTACTTCGTCAGGTTTCTAACGGAGTTTCAGTGCGCATGGCAGTGCTGTACCTGCTGATGACCGGCGGTAGTGCCGAAGACTTTTACGGTAACTAGAAGTAGCTCTAAGACTGAAGAAAAGAGAATTGACTGTGACTGAACAGAATACCTATCTCATCAAGGGCGCTTCGCTACTGGGTGAGCGCACTGCAGATATCTTGATTGAAGATGGCAAGATTGCTGAAATTGGCGATTCACTAGAGAGCAAGGACGCCCAGGTCGTAGAGGCAGACGGTCTGATTGCGCTTCCTGGCCTGGTTGATATCCATACTCACCTTCGTCAGCCCGGCCAAGAGGATGCCGAAACTGTCGAGACCGGTTCAAAGGCAGCAGCACTTGGCGGTTATACCTCGGTGTTCGCGATGGCTAACTCAAACCCTGTAGCAGATACTGCCGGTGTTGTGGAGCAGGTGCTTTCACTGGGTGAATCTGCTGGTTGGGTCGACGTACGTCCGGTAGGCGCTGTCACCGTTGGCTTGAAGGGTGAGCGTCTTTCTGAAATTGGCGCTATGGCTAACTCACGCGCAAAAGTACGCGTGTTCTCCGACGATGGAATGTGTGTTTGGGATCCTGCCTTGATGCGCCGTGCCCTAGAATACGTCAAGACTTTTGATGGCGTAGTCGCTCAGCACGCTCAGGAGCCGCGTCTGACCGAGAAAGCTCAGATGCACGAAGGCACTGTTTCTGCAGAGCTGGGTTTGGCAGGGTGGCCGGCAGTTGCTGAAGAGGCAATTATTGCACGCGATGTTTTGCTAGCTGAACATGTAAACTCACGCGTTCATATCTGCCACCTTTCGACCAAGGGCAGTGTTGAGATTGTCCGTTGGGCAAAAGAACGCGGTATCAATGTAACTGCTGAGGTTACCCCGCATCACCTGATTCTGACAGACGAAAAGGTTCGTTCATACGATCCGGTGTTCAAGGTGAACCCGCCCCTGCGTGCACAAGAAGACGTCGAGGCATTGCGCGAAGCTGTTGCCGACGGAACCATCGATGTGATCGGTACCGATCACGCGCCGCATCCTACCGAAGCCAAAGAGGTTGAATGGGCTAACGCTGCAAATGGTATGACCGGACTTGAGCAGGCTCTTTCGATTATCCAGATGACTTTGGTCGATACTGGAAAAATTACCTGGGCTGATGTTGCTCGTATCATGAGCCAGAAGCCTGCCGAGATTGGTCGTGCAACTGATCAGGGACGCCCACTCGAGGTAGGGGAGCCCGCAAATATCGTGCTGGTTGATCCTGAGGCAAAGCGCACCATCAACCCTGAGGCGCAGGCAACTAAAGGCAAGAACAACCCCTATCGCGCCATGGAAGTTCCCGGCGAAGTCCGTGCCACTTTCCTTCGTGGTCATGCAACCGTATTAGACGGTCGTCTGGCTACTCCCATCAATCAGTAAAAGGATCAACACATTGGATTCACGGGTAATTCCTACCTTAATTTGTCTGCTTATTGTTGTAGCAATCATCGGATTGATTGCTCTTGGATGGAACAACCGTAAGAAGCGTCAGTCAGATATTGCGCCGCTTGCTGAGGTTCCACCGAAGTATGATGATGCTCCAGCTGAGGTAGGAATTCCCGGCACCTATGTAGTGACCACTCGAATGGGTGATTGGCTAGACCGCATTGCGGTGCACACTCTAGGAGCCAAGTCCCCTGCTCAAGCTCTTATTTTCGATGATGCGCTGATTATCGCTCGAGATGGTGCGCAAGACATCTATATCCCCTCATCAGAGATCAGCGTCGTCCGCTTAGACTCTGGGATGAGTGGAAAGTTCGTTGAAAAAGACGGTCTTGTAGTGATTTCATGGCAACATCACGGTGTCGATCTTGACACTGGGTTTCGTACACAGTTTGCAGAAGATAAGCGTATTTTGGTGGAGCGACTTCAGCTGATTGCCCCTCAAGCCCACCATGAACTTCCAGTACAAAGCTAACGCAGTTAGTTACGACAACAACCATTAAGGAAACAGTAGATGAGTCATTCAACGTCATCTCCAGCGGTATTGGTGCTAGAGGACGGAAAAGTTTTCCGTGGCACCAGCTACGGAAAAACTGGTAGCACTCTCGGCGAGGCAGTTTTTTCAACAGGAATGACCGGGTACCAAGAAACCCTGACCGATCCCTCCTACGCAGGACAGATTGTTGTTCAAACCGCGCCGCATATTGGTAATACCGGCGTAAATTCTGAAGACGCTGAATCTCGAAAGATTTGGGTCGCAGGCTATGTGGTACGCGATGCAGCCCGCCGTGCTTCTAACTGGCGTAGCGAACGCACCCTCGATGAAGAATTGATTGATCAAAACATCATTGGAATTCAGGGAATTGATACCCGTGCTTTAACTCGTCATCTACGTTCTGCTGGTTCGATGCGTTCAGGTATTTTCAGTGGTGATGATGCGCGTCGCCCAGAGGCAGAGCTCATTGAAGAGGTTAAAAATTCAGAGCAGATGAAGGGCCGCAAACTCGCCGAATCCGTTTCCGTTGATTCAGCATTTGTGGTGGAGCCGAAAGACTTTGGTTGGGCAGAAGAGCCTAAGGCAACCATTGTAGCCGTTGACTTAGGGATCAAAGCAATGACTCCTCAGCGCTTTGCAGAACGAGGTGTACGTGTTCACGTTGTTCCTGCAGACACTACTCTTGAAGAGATTCAGTCCTACAATCCTGACGGTTTCTTCATGTCAAATGGTCCCGGTGACCCGGCGACAGCTGACGCACAGGTAGATTTGCTTCGTAGCGTTCTCAAGAACAAGACTCCGTTCTTTGGCATTTGCTTTGGTAATCAAATTCTTGGACGCGCCCTGGGATTTGGCACCTACAAACTCCCGTTTGGCCATCGAGGCATTAACCAGCCTGTGCTCGATAAGCTCACTGGCAAGGTTGAGATTACAGCTCAGAATCATGGTTTTGCGGTGGACGCCCCTGTTGAGGGCAAAACCACAGCTCCCATCGCAGAATTTGGTGAGATAGAAGTTTCCCATGTTGGCCTGAATGACCAGGTGGTAGAAGGCATTCGTTGCCTAGATATCCCTGCATTCAGCGTCCAGTACCATCCCGAAGCAGCAGCAGGTCCGCATGACTCTGCCTACCTCTTTGACCGCTTCATCGATCTCATGCTCGAAAACAAGAACTAGAGAAGGAACCTACAACTATGCCACGCAGAAAAGATCTTAACAGCATCCTCGTGATTGGTTCCGGACCAATTGTTATCGGTCAAGCAGCCGAATTTGATTACTCAGGAACACAGGCACTTCGCGTTTTGAAGGAGGAGGGCGTTCGCGTCATCCTCGTGAATTCAAACCCGGCGACCATTATGACTGACCCCGAGTTTGCGGATGCTACGTACATCGAACCGATTACACCTGAAGTCATCGAGAAGATTATCGCCAAAGAAAAGCCCGATGCAATTTTGCCGACCCTCGGTGGTCAGACAGCGTTGAACGCGGCTATTTCACTGGACGAAGCCGGAATCTTAGCTAAATACGATGTTGAACTCATCGGTGCGAATATTGAAGCGATTAACCTCGGTGAAGATCGTGAAGCTTTCAAAGGTGTAGTAGAACGTGCCGGTGGTGAATCTGCTCGATCCATCATCGTTCACTCCATGCCCGAAGCGCTCAAGGCAGCAGAAGAGCTGGGCTATCCTATGGTGGTACGCCCGTCCTTTACGATGGGTGGTTTGGGTTCAGGCCTTGCGTACAACGAAGAAGACCTGTACCGAATCGCGGGTGCTGGTATTCAATACAGCCCCACTAGCGAGGTTCTTCTTGAAGAATCCATCCTGGGCTGGAAAGAATACGAACTTGAGATGATGCGTGACAAGAATGATAACGTCGTTGTTGTCTGCTCCATCGAGAATTTTGATCCCGTAGGTGTTCACACCGGTGACTCAATTACGGTTGCTCCAGCACTCACCCTCACTGACCGCGAGTACCAGCGTTTGCGTGATATCGCGATCAACGTCATTCGCGAGGTTGGTGTGGATACCGGTGGCTGTAACATCCAGTTTGCGATTGAACCTGATACCGGCCGCGTAGTCGTTATTGAGATGAATCCTCGTGTATCACGTTCATCAGCTCTTGCGTCAAAGGCAACGGGCTTCCCGATTGCGAAGATCGCAACCAAGTTGTCACTGGGCTACACTCTCGATGAAATCCCTAACGACATCACTCAGAAGACCCCCGCGTCCTTTGAACCGACTCTTGATTATGTGGTTGTCAAAGTTCCGCGCTTTGCTTTCGAAAAGTTCCCGGCTGCTGATCCCACGCTGACCACTACTATGAAATCCGTGGGCGAAGCTATGGCGCTTGGCAGAAACTTCACTGAAGCACTGCAAAAAGCAATGCGTTCATTGGAGCAGAAGGGATCTGCCTTCTCATTCATTAAGCCTGAACTGTCAGAGTCAGAACTGAATGAGTTAATCGAGAAGACCAAGGTGCCCACCACCGAACGCATCCATCAGGTGCAGCAGGCACTACTTGCAGGCGCAACCATCGAGCAGATGTATGATGCTACCGGCATCGACCCTTGGTTCCTAGATCAGTTAGTTCTGCTCAATGAAGTAGCCGAAGAGGTCGCTGACAAGGGAACTCTTGATGAAGATATCCTGCGTTACGCAAAGCGTCACGGTTTCTCTGACGAGCAGCTCGCTGAAATTGTTGGTATGAACGAGGACATTGTACGCGGCGTCCGCCATGCGCTGGGTGTTCGTCCTGTCTTCAAGACGGTTGATACCTGTGCTGCCGAGTTTGAGGCATTTACTCCGTACCACTACTCCTCATATGACACAGAGGATGAAGTAGCTCAGCACGACAAGCCCTCTATCATGATTTTGGGCTCTGGCCCGAACCGTATTGGCCAGGGCATCGAATTCGACTACTCCTGTGTTCATGCATCGATGGTTCTACGTGAAGCCGGTTACGAAACTGTCATGGTGAACTGTAACCCGGAAACTGTTTCAACCGACTACGATGTATCAACCCGCCTCTACTTCGAGCCTCTGACTCTTGAGGATGTACTTGAAGTTATCGAATCCGAGCGTCGTACCGGCGGGCTCATGGGCGTATTTGTGCAGCTGGGCGGTCAGACCCCATTGAAGCTTGCTCAGCAGCTCAAGAGCGCTGGTGTGCCGATTTTGGGAACTTCACCTGAGGCAATTGACTTGGCTGAAGATCGCGGTGAATTTGCACAGGTTCTTGAGAATGCCGGTCTGCTCTCACCCAAGAACGGCACTGCATACACTTTCGACTCTGCTAAGAAAATTGCTGACGAGATTGGTTACCCTGTTCTGGTTCGCCCTTCATACGTTCTGGGCGGACGAGGTATGGAAATCGTGTATGACGAAGAAAACCTGGCGCGCTACCTGGAAAATGCGACCGAGGTTTCACCTTCACAGCCTGCACTGATTGATAAGTTCCTCGAAGACGCTGTCGAAATTGACGTGGATGCTCTCTACGACGGTACTGAAATGTATCTGGGTGGCGTGATGGAGCATATTGAGGAAGCTGGTATTCACTCCGGCGACTCCGCATGCACCTTGCCACCTATCACGTTGGGCACTGACATTATTCAGCGCGTGAAGGAAGCTACCTACGAAATTGCTAAGGGCGTAGGCGTACGAGGTCTCATCAACATTCAGTTCGCTGTCGCCTCGGATATTCTTTACGTCATTGAAGCTAACCCTCGTGCATCGCGAACGGTTCCGTTTGTTTCTAAGGCAACCGGCGTACAGATGGCGAAAGCAGCAGCTTTGATTGGCACCGGCAAGTCGATTGCCGAGCTCAAGCAGGAAGGCTACCTGCCACAGCATATGGATGGCGCTTCGCTGCCTTCAGATACAGCGATTGCTGTCAAGGAAGTTGTCTTGCCGTTCAGTCGTTTCCGCACCCCCGGGGGCGTCGTTGTTGACTCATTGCTTGGCCCGGAGATGCGTTCAACCGGTGAGGTTATGGGTCTTGATCGATACCTGGACACAGCTTTTGCTAAAGCCCAGACTGCAGTAGGGTCTACCCTTCCCACCGAAGGTAAGGTCTTCGTTTCTGTGGCTAACCGCGATAAGCGAAACACCATTATCTACGTGAAGATGCTGCAACAACTTGGATTCGAGATTGTTTCGACCGGTGGCACCGCGGACGTTTTGCGTCGTAACGGTGTTGACTCCCAGGTGGTCGCTAAAATGCGTGAAACTGCTGAAGATGAGAAGTCCATCGTGGATATGATCAATGATGGTGAAATCAACATCATCTTCAATACTCCTTCAGGTGGCGGAGAGGCACGAGGCGATGGTTACCAGATTCGTGCTGCAGCTACCAGTGTGGGTTGCCCGGTGATGACGACCGTGTCTGAGTTTGGCTCAGCAGTTCAGGCTATCAACGCACTTCGGGAATACAGCTGGAGCGTTATGAGCCTGCAGGAACATGAGCAAAATCTTGCTAAAGCACAAGAGGTGAATGCATGAGCTCTTTAGGCTTTGGTGATCGCCTAGCCGATGCTATTGAGGCTAAAGGTCCGCTGTGTATAGGTATTGACCCCCATGTTCAATTACTTGAGCAGTGGGGCTTGCCGTTGAACGCTGATGGTGTAAGAGCTTTTGCAGAGGCTGTACTTGAAGGATGCGGTGATCATGCAGCAGCACTGAAACCGCAGGTCGCTTTTTTTGAGCAATACGGTTCAGCTGGCATGGCCGTCCTTGAAGAGGTTATTGCTGAGGCGAAGCGCCGCAATATTATTATTGTGGCGGATGCTAAACGCGGTGATATTGGCTCAACAATGAAAGCGTATTCAGATGCGTGGTTGGGGGAATCTCCGTTAGCTACCGACTCGGTAACTTTGAGTCCTTATCTCGGATTTGAATCATTGCGTCCGGCCTTTGATGCAGCGCATTCAAAGGGGCGTGGCACCTTTGTGTTGGCGCTAACTTCAAATCCCGAAGGTAAAAGTGTTCAGCATATCGGGGGAGCTCAATCAGTGGCTGCAAATATTGTGGATGCTGCGCGTGAGGAAAATGCGCGTCAGGAATGGTCCGCTATGGGCTCTTGTGGTCTGGTGGTTGGCGCAACTGTAGCTGATGCTCTTGAGAAGCTAAAGATTGACCTCAGTAGCTTCAACGGACCGATTCTTGCTCCAGGCTATGGTGCGCAAGGCGCGACCGCAGCTGACCTGTATCGTGTTTTCGCCGGAATCGAGAATCAGGTTCTGGTGAACTCCAGCAGGGGAGTGCTTTCCCACGGTCCCAACCTTCAGAAGTTGGCTGAAGCGTGCGATATGTCCCGCGAGGATCTACTGAACCGCTAGTACGATACAAATCACCGTAAAATAGTGTGCTAATACATATTAAATAAGTATTAGCACACTATTTTTCTTTAAGTTACCGTAGGATAATATTTATAAAACAATCACCGTTAACTTCTCGGCTGTGGGGAACAGCCTGGTAGGGTGACGGTTTTTGGGGAAAGAAAAAATAAACAAGGGAATAATATAATGGTGCTCAATCCACTGACCGACGAACAGCGCGCTGCAGCTCGCGAAAAGGCTAAGACCGCACGTATCGCTCGTGCTGCAGTCAAAGAAGATTTGAAACAGCGCAAAGTTACTGTCGAAGAAGTACTCAATCGTGCAAAAAATGAAGAAGCACTGAGTAGACTTAAAGTCACTGAACTGCTGACCGCTCTGCCGAGCATCGGCGAAGTTCGGGCAGAAGCTATTTTGAAAGAACTCAACATCGCATCATCACGCCGCTTGCGTGGTCTCGGCGTTCACCAGCGCAGTGCGTTAGTTGAGTACCTCAACAAATAACCAAGGATTGTGTACAGATGACTGAAAAAACCACACCTCGACTAACAGTTTTAGCTGGTCCAACAGCAGTTGGTAAGGGAACAGTTTCCGCCTACATTCGCGAGAACTATCCCACCGTGTGGTTTTCGGTCTCTGCGACCACTCGCGACCCGCGTCCGGGGGAAGAAGACGGCATTCACTATTACTTTGTTTCTGATGAGGAATTCGACTCAATGGTTGAAAACCGCCAGATGCTTGAGTGGGCTACAGTTCATAATTCCTACCGCTATGGAACCATGCGTTCCATGGTTCAACGAGCGTTGGACGCTGGGCGTGATGTCTTCTTGGAAATTGATTTACAGGGTGCTCGTCAGATTCGCAACGCGATGCCGGAGTCGCAACTGATTTTCTTGGCTCCTCCGAGTTGGGATGAGCTCGTTAATCGTTTGGTTGGACGCGGCACTGAAAGCCCTGAGCAACAGGCTATTCGCCTTGAAACCGCTAAGGAAGAATTGGCTGCTGAGCCTGAATTCGACTATACCGTGGTCAATGACAAGGTAGAACGAGCGGCTGAGGAGATTGTGAGCTTGATGGGTCTGACTCGATAGCCAAATCTATCTCGCATGAATGCCCTGCGTATTCACGTAATGTGTTTCGCAGGGCATTCGCGTGCTAAATACTTTTAGAACCGCTATAGTTGATACTTAGTTTTGGCTTCTCTGATGAGGAGTTCTACCGAAATTATCCGGTACATTTTATTCGACAATTTTTGGAGTATTCGTGGCTAACGTTCACAACGAAGAAGGAATCATCAACCCCAGTGCTGACGCGCTGATTGAAAAGGCTGAGTCCAAGTACGGTCTGGTGATTTTCGGTGCTCGTCGTGCACGCCAGATCAATGCTTACTACTCACAGTTGCACGATAACCTTTACGATCATGTTGGTCCTTTGGTTGACAGCGAACCCAACGAGAAGGCTTTGTCTGTTGCGATGCGCGAAATCAACGAAGGTCTGATTGAGGCTCATCACGTTGAAGATTCTAAGTTCGATGAGAACGGTCAAATCATCCACGAAGTAACCGGTTCTGACTTCTTCCCCGGTGAGGTGTACGGTGAAGAGTTTGTTGATGCTCCCGTAGTTGAATACGTGGATGCTGAAGACTCAGAATAAGGGTTTCATCTAACGGTATGCGTATTATCGTAGGTTTCGGAGGGGGCATTGCCGCTTATAAGGCGACAATGCTCCTTCGTCTTTTTTCTAAAGCTGGTCATGAGGTAGTTGCTATGCCAACTGCTTCAGCCCTGGAATTTGTTGGCAAACCGACGTTTGAGGCACTCAGCGGCAATCCTGTTTCGACTTCTGTTTTTGAGCGGGTACCTGAAGTTAACCATGTGCGTCAGGCAGAGCAGGCCGATGCCATTGTGGTAGCACCTGCCACTGCTGATCTCATGGCGCGTTTAGCGTCCGGTCATGCAGATGATTTGCTGAGTGCTACCATTTTGACAACGCACGCTCCGGTGATTCTTGCCCCCGCGATGCATACGCAAATGTGGGAGCATCCGGCGACGGAACGAAACGTAGAGACTCTTAAAGGGTTTGGCTATCACGTAATTGAGCCTGCTGTGGGGCGGTTAACTGGCCCTGATTCTGGTGTTGGGCGGATGCCCGAACCCGAGGAAATTTTTGAAGAAGCTCATCGCATTTTGGCATCTTTAGAAGCCGGTGTTGCGCCCAAATCTTCAGCTTCAAATGAATTGCAGGGCAAGAAGGTCGTGGTGACAGCAGGTGGAACCCGTGAACCGCTAGATCCCGTTCGATATTTGGGTAATCGTTCGTCGGGCAAGCAGGGCGTGGCTATTGCGCGAGCAGCTCAGGTAGCTGGCGCCGATGTCACTTTGGTTGCTGGGCATATGGAAGTTGATCCTCCTGCAGGAGTTGAAATTAGGTCCATATCAACCGCTCAAGAACTTCAAAAAGCTGTTTTTGAAGAAGTTATCGACGCGGATGTTCTCATTATGGCGGCGGCCGTAGCTGATTTTCGACCCGCTCAGTACGAAGACTTCAAAATCAAAAAGACGGACGACGATCCCCAAGCTCCGGTTATTGAGCTAGTGAAAAATCCGGATATTTTGAAGAGTATAGTCGAGGCCCGTGAGCAGAAAACTATTTCTGCACTTGATCTCATCGTGGGTTTTGCAGCCGAAACCGGCGATGGTCATACTTCTCCTTTAGAATTCGGACAGGCGAAGCTCAAGCGCAAGGGATGCGATTTGCTAGTGGTGAACGAAGTCGGTTCAACTAAAGGATTCGGCACCGACACCAATGAAGTCTCGATTCTTTCGTCAATGACATCGAATATCGTTCATGCGCAGGGCAGTAAAGATGACGTAGCTCAGTCACTCATTCGACTTATTGCGCAACAACTCAAACAAAATTAATGATTGCCCTCATGGGCCCGAAAGACAGTACAGTAGATACGTGACTAATAATCAGCATTTACGCCTTTTCACCAGTGAGTCAGTCACTGAGGGGCATCCAGATAAAATTTGTGATCAGATTTCAGATGCAATCCTGGACGGTCTGCTTGAGCAGGATCCAGCGTCCAACGTTGCTGTCGAAACCATGGTGACTACCGGCCAGGTAATGGTAGCCGGTGAAGTTACCACTAATGGTTATGTGGATATTCCTTCGATTGTCCGCAAAACAATCCTTGATATTGGGTACAACTCTTCAACCCACGGTTTCGATGGCGAATTCTGTGGAGTTTCGGTATCCATTGGTGAGCAGTCTCCTGACATCAATGCGGGTGTTTATGAGTCTCTTGAGACCCGTAAGGGTGAAGCCAAGGACGCCTTGGACGCTCAGGGCGCAGGCGACCAGGGCATCATGTTCGGCTACGCATCCAATGAGACCGAGGTCTTGATGCCTGCCCCCATCTGGGTAGCTCACCGTCTTTCGGAGCAGCTGACCAATGTTCGCAAGCAGGGCATTCTCGAAGACTTGCGTCCTGACGGTAAAACCCAGGTTACTTTGGGCTATGACGGTGCGAAGCCCGTCTCTATCGATACCGTTGTAGTTTCAACCCAGCATGTGCGCGGCTATGATTTGGAGCAGCTCAACGCTGATATCAAAGAGCACGTGATTTCACCGGTTCTTGAATGTCTGCCGTTTGAGACCTCCAACGATACTAAGTTCATTATCAACCCCGCTGGGCAGTTTGTTCAGGGTGGCCCAGTCGGCGATGCTGGTCTGACCGGTCGAAAGATTATCGTTGATACTTACGGCGGCATGGCTCGTCACGGCGGTGGTGCTTTCTCCGGTAAAGATCCTTCGAAGGTTGATCGTTCGGCTGCATATGCGATGCGTTGGGTTGCTAAGAATGTTGTAGCAGCTGGTCTAGCTGATAAAGCAGAGGTTCAGGTAGCTTACGCAATTGGCCAAGCAGCTCCCGTGGGTCTGTATGTTGAGACTTTTGGAACCGAAAAAATCGATCCTGCAAAAATTGAAAAAGCCATTCGTGAAGTCTTCGACCTGCGTCCGCTAGCTATTATCAATGACCTAGATTTGCGCCGCCCGATTTATGCAAAGACAGCTGCGCACGGTCATTTTGGTCGCAATGAACCCGAGTTCACCTGGGAGCGTACCGACCGAGTAGATGCATTGAAAGATGTAATTGGAGCATAATAGAACCTATGGGTTCTAACGATTTTAAGGAATCCCTGCAAACAGATTTGTTGCAGGGATTTCCTGCTTTTGAGCAAGGTGCGGTAGGCAGTTCTATTGAGCTGCCGGTTGCCCGTGTACTCGTTGAAACCCACGTACCTCATCTGGACAGGCTTTTTGACTACCTTGTACCTGAGGATTTGGCTAGCGTGGCGCAGCCAGGTGTGAGGGTTAAGGTTCCATTTGGCTCGCGCACTGTGCAAGGGTTCATCAGAGAACGCACAGCTGAATCTTCTTTGCCCGGTCGCCTGTTGCCTCTCAAACAAGTCATCTCACCGGTCCCGGTGGTGAGTACCGAGGTGTTTGAGATTGCTGATGAAGTAGCGTCGCGTTTTGCCGGAGTTACACAGGATGTATTGCGTTTAGCGGTGCCGGCCCGAATCGCACGAGCTGAAGACAAGTACATCAAGAAGGCACTAACTAGTCGTGAAGAAGAAATCGCGCCAGATAACAAGAGGTTTAGCTTAGAGAAATTCTTTGCGGAAGCTCCTGATATCGAGCCTTGCGAAACGAGCGGTTTTAACCTCTACAATAACGGACCAGAATTTATCGAAGATCTTCCGCATTCAGCCACTCGAGCAGTTATGACGGTGTTGCCTGCTAGCACGCAACAGCACAGCTGGGAGAATCTATTAGCTGCGGCTCTCGTGACAGCAGCGAACGCTGGTAAAGGTTCTATAGCCGTTGTACCTGAACAAAAATCTTTACAACGACTAAGCGATGCTTTGTCACTGTTAGTCCGTGAAGAACATTTTGTTCAGCTCACCGGCAATGATAAGCCTTCACAGAGGTACGAGAACTTTATGAAAGTTCGTACAGGGGAAGTCCGGATAGTTATTGGTACCAGGTCAGCTGCATACGCACCTGTCCGCAATCTGGGTTTTGTGGCTTGTTGGGACGACGGCGATTCTAACCTTATTGAACGACGCGCCCCGTATTCTCATGCGCGTGATGTTTTGTTGTTGCGTGCTCAGCACAGTGATTGCGCGGCACTTTTCATGGGCTACTCCATGAGCAGCGAGAGCGCCCGCCTAGTTAAAACTCGTTGGGCTACCTATCTCGGCGCTGACCGCTCAGTAGTTCGCGACCATTCACCGCGCGTCCTATCTACCGGCGATGAGTACCAACTGGCGCGAGACCCTATGGCAGCTTTCGCGCGCATCCCTCAGGTTGCTTATCAGCTGGCTCAGCAGGCGCTGAAAAATGGACCAGTACTGGTTCAGGTGGCTCGTGCAGGCTATGTTCCATCGCTTGCTTGTCAGCGGTGTCGTATGCCGGCTCGTTGTCAGAATTGCCGTGGACCATTAAAAGTGACCGGACAATCCAGCGTGCCCGAATGCGGCTGGTGTGGTAGGGGAGCCCATCAGTGGAAATGTTCTGAGTGTGGATACGACAGGTGGCGTATGAGCGCCGTTGGAGCTTTACGTACTGCTGAAGAATTGGGTAGGGCTTTTCCTGACGTGCCCGTTATTTCCTCTAGCGGTGAGCATGTTCGAGCGGATATTGGTGCAGAACCAGCTTTAGTTGTCGCTACTCCCGGTGCTGAACCTGTGGCAGATGGCGGGTACAGCGCAACACTACTTCTTGATGCCGACCGCATGTATGCTCGAGATTCTTTGCGAGCCCCAGAAATGGCACTCAGACGCTGGCTAAATGCGGCTGCGCTGACTCGTCCCTTTGCTCAAGGCGGACGAGTGGTGTGTACGGCTCAAGAGTCCGTCGCCCTCCAAGCTTTAGTGCGCTGGGACCCTGTAGGTTTTGCTCTGGAAGAATTAGAGGAACGAGCACAACTCATGCTTCCGCCGGCGGTTCGGACTGCTGCCATTACCGGTGAAGAAGCTGCCGTCAAAGATTTTTTGGGTAAGCTCAATCTTCCTGAGGACGTGCGTGTGGTAGGACCTGCTATCTTAGAGAGCCCCGAAGGATTTTATGAGCAGGAGACTGATCAGGTGCTTTGGCGCGTTATTTTGTTTTTCAGCTACGCCCGGGCACATGACATTACCCCTGCATTGCGAGTGGCGCGGTCAGCTTCTTCTGCTCTAAAAATCCATTCACCGGTACAGATTCGCTGTGATGGCTTGGATATTCTCTAGCTTTCCTGGCTAGAGGTTTTTGAGTACTTCGAGGAGTTTTCGTGCGGATGCGTCCCACGAGTACTGGTTCGCGTCGTGCAGTCCTTCAATGATTTGCTTGTTTTGCAGAACTGGATCTTCGAGATCTCGGACTGCTTGGGCAAATTCGTGTGGATTGCGCGGGCTTGCGAAAAGTGCGTGCGGTGCTATTTCTTTGAAGATAGGTATGTCTGAGATGACGACAGGACAGCCGGATGCTTGTGCCTCCACTACGGGTAGGCCGTAGCCTTCGGCGCGTGTTGCGGTGAGAAGGGCTGAGGCTTGTGAAAGTAGTTCGGTGTAGTGATGTTCTTCGACACCGTTATGAAAGATGACGTTGCTCGGCGCTTGTTGTTTAAGCCTGGCGTGGTCTGCAGGGTTGATGCGTGAGAGCAAGTGCAACCGGTAATCGGGCAGATCTTTCATTGCTTGGATGAGGGTCTCTACGCCCTTATAAGGCATGAAGGACCCCATGTATAGAAGATCTTTCGTGCGATGCGTGGCGACGGTAAGTGCTTCCTGCTCGCTGATGACCGATCCAGGCTGTGGAGCATTCGCTATCACATGGAGCGGACGACGAGTGAGACGGTGTTGCTTAATGAGTCCTGCCGTAGTCCTACTCACTGTTGCTACAGCATCGGCCCTGTTGAGTAAAAATCGCTGCGGTAGGTACGACTTATGGAAGATGCGCCATCCGATTTGTACTGCCCGCGGCAGAAATGATGGGGGAGTAGGGTGCTCATAATAGATGAGGTCGTGCAGGGTCAGAACCACTTTAAATTTTCGCCCGAGAGTACCCATGGTTTGCATGGGTGAAAACACAACATCCGGCGAATATTTGTTCAGTTGTAAGGACGCCAGCGGCTCGAGCGGCCCCGTGGGAGAACAAATTTTGATGTGGGGCACGTTAGATAGCATTTTGAGTTGGGCATCATCGCTGATTGCCATGAGTAATTCGAAGTTCGCGGGAACGGCATCATCATTAGTATGTTGTAACCGTTGTAAAGCTTCAATGAGTGATGCTGTATAACGAGAAATGCCGTCATGCTGGGTGGTTCGGGTGTAACGCGCGTCCACAATAAGTTTCATGGTGCTAGTCCTCGATGAATTCTTTGATGAGTTGAGCTGCATGACGTGGTGTTTCGTAATGCACCAGATGACCAACCTGTTCGATGACGTCCATTCGAACCGTGGCAATTGAATCGCGCATAGCGGTGGCGGTTTTAAGTGTGCCCAAATCGTCATCTTCAGCAACAATCATCTGGGTTGGAGTCTGCAGAGCAGGGGCATAATAAGCTGCGGTTTCGCTAATAGATGTTTCATAAGCATCCAGTAGAGTTTGTCTGGAGCTAAATGCACCGAAGTAGGCGTCGTGCTGGCCATTGATAAAGGCACGTAATTCGGGGCTGGTGGTACGCATCATAAATTCACTACTTGCTCGTGTCACAATTTTTGACGTAAGCCAGAGAAAACCAAGCTTTTCCGGCAATTTTGTGCCCACTGAATAGTAGGCGGATGCCAAGCGAGATACCAGCTTTTGAGAACCTTCTAAAGCAGGCTCAGAAATAGGGTTGATGAGTGAAACCCTCGTGAAATTTTCAGGACGTACAACTGCAGCGTAGGTGCTGACGATAGACCCAAATGAATGCCCAACTAGGACAACGGAATCCTCGATTACTGTTTCTACAAATGCGTTGAGCCAGGCAGCGTAAGTAGAGAGATTATGCTGAGCATCAGATACAGATGAAGTTCGGCCAAACCCCGGCAGGTCAGGAATAATCACACAAAAATCATCGGAAAGGTACTGACCAATCAGAGCAAGTCCATGGTGATCACCCCGAAAACCGTGTACAAGAACCACCAGTGGATTGCATGTATCCCCATAAATCCAATAATGCGTTTGCGTGCCTAAGACCACCGCACTGTGCTCAGCTCCTCGAAGGATAGTATCCGGTACATTTTCAAAGGGGGGAGTCAACGGAACGCCTCTTCTCATCAAAGATTGCCAACAGCCATGAAATAGCTCCATAACAGCTTACAGGTTTGAGCAATACTGATGCCTTTTGGTATGTGAGCTAACGTTGAACCACCTCAGCATTTAGTGCAAAGACACGTTAGACTTGGTACAGAATTATTATGTTTTCCGTCAGATGCTTCTTGTGCATTTGTCAGGATGCGCAGGCACCAATAGACAGGATTTTTCAGTTGTCTCACGAGACAGAAACTAACGAAAAGTCATACGACTTCAAAGAAATTGAAGCGAAATGGCAGCCCTACTGGGAAGAAACTAATGTTTACGCTCCCACCAATGAGCCGGGCAAAGAACGTCGCTACGTACTAGACATGTTCCCGTACCCTTCAGGTGACCTTCACATGGGGCACGCTGAAGCATTTGTTATCGGCGACGTCAACGCGCGTTTTTGGCGTCAGCAGGGCATGGACGTTTTGCACCCCATCGGTTGGGACTCTTTCGGTTTGCCTGCGGAAAACGCGGCAATTAAAAACAATACCCACCCTAAAGAGTGGACCTACAAGAACATTGAAACCCAGGCGAACTCATTCAAGCGGTACGGAATCGCAGTTGATTGGTCCCGCCGCTTACACACCTCAGATCCTGAGTACTACAAGTGGACTCAGTGGTTGTTCCAGCAGTTCTACAAAAAGGGTCTTGCCTACCGCAAGTACTCAAAGGTGAACTGGTGCCCTAAGGATCAGACTGTTCTTGCCAACGAGCAGGTTGTTAACGGTGCCTGCGAGCGCTGCGGAACCACCGTCACTAAGAAGGATCTGAACCAGTGGTACTTCAAGATTACTGACTACGCGCAGGAGCTCCTTGATGACATGAAGCAACTTGAAGGTCACTGGCCTGAACGCGTCCTTGCGATGCAGAAGAACTGGATTGGTCGTTCTGAAGGTGCAGAGGTTAACTTCGTTGTTGCTGCCGGTGGTGGTAAAGATGAGACTTCAATTCCTGTCTTTACAACCCGTCCGGACACTCTGTACGGTGCTACTTTCTTTGTTGTAGCTGCTGATTCTCAGCTCGCAGTTGATTTGGTCGCTGAAGACCAGGTTGAGGCGTTGGAGAATTATCGTGAGCAGATTAAGGCTCTGAGCGACATTGAACGTCAGTCGACTGAGCGTGAGAAGACCGGTGTGTTTACCGGACGCTACGCTGTGAACCCTCTGACCGGCAAGGAGCTGCCGATTTGGGCTTCTGACTACGTGCTGTCTGATTACGGTACCGGCGCTATTATGGCTGTTCCTGCTCACGACCAGCGCGATCTTGATTTCGCTAAGAAGTTTGATATTCCCGTTGTCACCGTGGTGGAGACCGGGGAAGAGGATCCTGCAGAAACAGGTGTTGCCACCGCTGGTGAAGGCACTTTGATCAATTCAGGTGAGCTTACCGGTTTGTCGAAGGCTGAAGGTATCGCTAAAGCTATCGAAATCATTGAGAAAGCCGGCACCGGTGAAGGCAAGACGATCTTCCGTTTGCGTGACTGGTTGCTCTCACGTCAGCGTTTCTGGGGTACCCCTATTCCCGTTATTCATTGTGAGAAGTGCGGTGAAGTGCTTGTTCCCGAGGAGCAGCTTCCCGTAACTTTGCCCGATAACCTTAAGGGCGAGGACTTGGCTCCTAAGGGGCAGTCACCTCTAGCGGCTGCTACCGAGTGGAATACCGTAGAGTGCCCTGAATGTGGCGGTGAAGCAAAGCGTGACTCAGACACCATGGATACTTTCGTGGATTCGTCATGGTACTTCTTGCGTTATGTTTCGCCCCAGTATGACGGCGGCCCCTTCGACCCAGAAGAAATGAAAAAATGGGGTCAGGTGGATATGTATGTCGGCGGTGTAGAGCACGCGATTTTGCACTTGTTGTACGCTCGTTTCTTCACCAAAGTTATTCGTGATCTTGGTTTGATTGAGCACAACGAGCCTTTCAAGGCACTCATGAACCAGGGCCAGGTACTCAACGAAGGCAAAGCCATGTCCAAGTCATTGGGCAACGGTGTTGATCTCGGTGAACAGTTGGACGCTTTTGGCGTGGATGCTGTTCGTACTACTATGGTGTTCGCATCCCCGCCCGAAGATGACGTCGACTGGGCAGATGTATCACCCGGTGGTGCATCAAAGTTCTTGGCACGTGCATGGCGTATTGCTAACGACGTAGAAGCCGAAGCGAACTCAGATATTACCCAGGGCGATGTATCGCTACGTCGTATCACACACCGCGCTTTGAACGATGTTACTCAGCTGGTAGAAACCGGTAAGTTCAACGTGGTTGTCGCTAAGACCATGGAACTTGTCAACGCAACCCGCAAGACCATTGATTCTGGCGCAGGTGCTACTGACCCAGCAGTACGTGAAGCTGCAGAAGCAATCGCAATTTTGCTCTCCCTGTATGCGCCTTATGTAGCCGAGGACATGTGGCACAACCTTGGCCACGATGAGCCTGTACTCACCGCAGGATGGCCAGAGATTGATGCGTCTTTGTTGGTTGATGACACCGTAGTTGCAGTTGTACAGGTCAAGGGCAAAGTTAAGGATCGCCTTGATGTTGCCAAGGACATCTCAGAAGCTGACCTTGAGAGGCTTGCGCTTGAGTCCGAAGCTATACAGCGTGCACTCAACGGAGCTGAAATCCGTAAGGTGATTGTTCGAGCACCCAAATTGGTTAACATCGTCATCTAGTTTCGGCTAGAACATGAAAAATGCGGGGATACGTATTTCACGTATCCCCACATTTTTTATGGCTTGATTCGCGCACGCTAGTATAAGGGTGTGAAGAAGATTGCTATCGTTACTGATTCTGCCTGTGCTTTGGATGCAGGTGAGATTAAAAAGTTTGAAGAATCTGGGCGTTTTGCTGTCGTCACTCTCGGCGTTCGCATCAACGACACAGATATTACCTCTACCCCAGATGTTGAAGAACGAATAGCGTTAGCTCATATTCAAGGCGAAGTTGTTCAGACGTCCTCTCCTTCGCCCGGTGATTTTCAGCGGGTTTATCAACAATTTGAAGCTGAAGGATTCGATGCGATTTTCTCAGTCCATCTCTCCGGGCAGCTTTCAGGTACAGTCAACGCGGCTCACGCCGCATCCCACCAGCTTGATCTGCCAATCCATGTCATTGATACCAAAACTGTAGCGATGGCTCAGGGAACAGTGGTACGCGAACTCATGCGTCTGACTGAAACTTACGACAATCTGGCCGTTTTGGTTGATGCAGCATACGAAATTAGTGAACGCACACGTCTCATTTTTTATGTGCCTACTTTAGATGCGCTACGAAAAGGCGGCCGCATACATCCGGCATTAGCTCGAGTAGGTCAGATGTTCCAAATCATGCCGGTAGCAACGGTTGAAGATGGTCGTTTGGTGTACCTTGAACGCCCACGCACCGCGTCGAGGGCTAAAGAGCGTCTTAAAGAAATTATTACCACTGAATGCCGAGAGCGATATCAGGTAGCAGGCAGCCATGATGAAATGCTTTTGGCAACCCAAGGACGCGTTGTCGCAGTACATTACTGTGGGAATAGAGCCGAAGCAGTAGATTTTGCTCGAGACATCAACGGCGATCAGGCCACCGTTTTGACCGCATTGCCAGCAGTTTTGTCAGCTCATACTGGTCTTGGTATCTTAGCAGTTGCCGTTTACTAATGTGGACACCCGTCTTTTGTGGACACAGCTTGTGTGGATAAGTCACTAAAAACCGGGTTTTATCCACATTTTCATATTTTCCCCAACATCCTGAGTGGGACGCATTTACTCTTGAGGCATGTACGAACCACATTCTCCTGAAACAGACGCTGAACCGGATGCTGTGACTCGGCTACTAGCCAAGCGGAGAGGCCGTGATACAACTGAACCAGATCAGTTTCCACGAAGTGCCATCAACTATGCCTACGAATTTGATCACGAAGATCGGCCTCAGCCTGAGCCACTTAAACATTCCGTAGTTCGTTGGCAACCGCCTTCCTTAAAATCTATCGCTGGCTTATTTATTCTTTTTGCCACGGTCATAGCTCTTAGTTTCCTGCTTTCGCATCAAGGATCCCAGGATGCTACAGTCGTGGCTACAGCAGAAGATGCGAAAACTTCAAACGAAGCGTCGGAGAACCCAGCACAAATCCCCACTACCTCAGCTACAGCATCACAGGTGACTTCCAACGGCACGGTAGTTGTTCACGTTGTTGGGCAGGTACATCAACCCGGTGTCTTTCAGTTGCCCCAAGGTTCTCGCGTCAACGATGCGGTAGAAAAAGCTGGGGGAGTAACGGCAGAAGCAGATACCTCTAAGGTCAACCTTGCTGCATCAGCGACCGATGGCGCCCAAATATATATTCCTGCGGTGGGGGAGCAAGTTGTAGGGCTACCCGTTGCGGCGAGCACTGCCGGTGTAAATCCCTCCGCCAGCTCCGGCACAGTTATCAATCTCAATACCGCAACATCCGAGCAACTTCAAGAGCTACCTAAAGTCGGACCTGCCACCGCTGAAAAAATCATTTCGTGGAGAGAAACTAACGGTGGATTCAGTTCGGTTGCTGATTTAGATAACGTTCCCGGCATCGGACCTGCGATGCTCGAGATGCTGACACCGCTAGTGACGGTGTAAACATGAAGTCAATCAAGGTGCAGAGGATCTGGAAGTCATTAGCTGCTTCATATTCAAAAGATCTCGAGGCAAGCTACCGGAAGAGAGCGCACGCCAGCATCACCGATACGCGGATGCTATTACCGGCTCTTGGTATTTGGGGTGCAACGTCCGGCATTATCATCTCCCCGGATCAGTTTTTGGGTTACATCTATCTAGTGTCGGCAGTGCTGATCTGTGCTATTGCCGCAAGAATGTTTTACACACCCGCTGAACAATACACCGGTCTAATCGTCTTAGCTTCAGGTATAACTCTTGCGCAGAGTTTGTTGTTAACTGCTACCCATCAGGTAGAGGCGTTCAAGGCAGCTAATGAGTGGAACAATTCATTTGTTGAAATCACCGGAACTGTGAGAACTGCTGAAAAAGGCGAAAATTCTCAAAGAATCATTGTTCAAGGGACAAAAATGAAAGCGCGCAATTTTCAAAGTCCTTTTGATCTACCTGTTTCTTTCACCACCTACGATAGCGCTGAAATGAAAGTAGGCGATACCATCTCGGTGCGCGGAACCTTGCAAGCGACAGGTAGCCACTACCGCATTATGCGACCGACCGCGACTCTTCAGCACAGGGGACAAGAACCCGCGACGTTGGCTTTTAAAACGAGAATGCGTGAGTACACCGAATCAAACCTTGACCAAGACGAAGCGGCCCTCGTTCTAGGAATGACCTACGGTGACGATTCCGGAATGAGCGATGAGACAGCGAATGATTTTAGAACCACCGGTCTAACGCATCTCACCGCGGTTTCCGGTGCAAATATAAGCCTGGTCTTTGTGTTAGGTTTCAGGGTGCTTCAGTATTTTAGGTGCCACCGCACTCTCAATATCATGATTTCAACTGGGGCTATAGTACTCTACGTGTCATTAGTAGGTGCTGAACCGTCAGTTCTGCGAGCCCTATGCATGGGTGTTCTAGGAGCCCTTGCACTCATCTCAGGCACAGGACGCTTTAGCGCACCCATGCTCTGGGTCGCCGTTATTGCGCTTTTGATGATAGAACCGCGTTATGCCCTCGATTATGGTTTTGCCCTATCTGTTATCGCTACTGCAGCTCTCATTATCCTGGCGCCAGCACTGGTCATAGTTTTTTCAACTGTTATGCCGCGTCTGATTTCGGAAATACTAGCGATTCCTATCTCTGCCTCGCTGTGGTGCGCTCCTGTGATGATTCTGATGGTGCAGTCCTACCAAACGTACTCCGTTCCAGCTAATATCATGGCAACATTCATTGTTGCACCGGTGACCATAATCGGTTTGCTCGCTACAGTAGCTATTTTTCTGCATCTAAACTCAGTTCCCAGCTTGGATGCACTCGTGCAGTTGCTCATACAATTAGCTGGAATGTGCTGTCGAGCTCTCATGAATATTGCCCACTGGGTATCCGGTTTACCACTGAGTGTCGTGCCCCTTGAACCATCGTGGAGAACAATGTCTCTCGCCCTAATAGTTATCGTATTGGTGACTATCTGCGGACTGAAGCTTAGAGGGCATCTTGAACGAACTGCCTTCTACACTGATAGAGGTCACGATGTCCATTCGTGGTAACCATAGAAGGATGCGTCGTCAACAGACCTGGTTTTTTTGGCTGATAATCACCGTGTTAGCTGGGTTCACAATTGGTCATGAATTGGGGACGCAACGTGTAACCGCGGCTCCTAATCAGTGGCAGATTGTGACCTGCGATGTTGGGCAGGGGAGCGCGTCCTTGATACATATCGACCATGACAGTGCAGTCCTCGTGGACGCTGGGGACGAGCCCGATAAGCTCCTAGGCTGCTTGAATTGGGCAGGAATATCGAAATTGGAAGGAATATTTTTGACCCATGAACACGAGGACCATGTCAAAGCCCTAGAAAGCGTTGAAAAATTTCGTGGTACACCCGTATACGTCTCAACTGTTTTTGAGCAGAAGCAACTGCCGTCAGGGTACACAAATTTGCAAAGGCAGCTACAAGGTCAGTCGTTAGGATTCACCGGTGACCAATGTAGCGTTGAAGCAAAGACGTTGAGTCCAGACGGTTTAACAGCACATCTAGAAGCATCGTACAACAATGACTCGTTGACAGAGCTACTCAATATCTCTTGCATCGAGGATCGAAATCTGACATATCTAGCCACCGGCGATCTAGAAAAACCGGGTGTGCAGAAGTTGCTATCGCAAAATCCAGATGTTCACGCTGATGTATTGGCTGTCCCTCATCACGGTTCGAAAGGCGCAGGCACAGCTTTACTGGAGGCCACGCATCCACAACTTGCGCTGATTTCAGCAGGCAAGAATAACGAATACGGTCACCCACACCAAGAAATTACTCAATATCTTGCCCAACATCATGTACCCACCGCGAGCACCATCGAGTCAGGGCACATCGCTACGTATGTAGAACAAGGAAGACTTATGATGGTTAGCTCTCATGCGCGCGGTAGGAGTTAGCGCTAGCGGGTTCATTTCGTTATGCTCTAATCGGACTATAAGACAAAAATGAGGTGCTGTCGTGGCTCGTGCAACAAACAATTCAGAAACCTATGCGTGGAAAACAGTGGGCCCAGCACCCGTCATCATGCTCTACGGATCAGAAGAGTTCTTTGCAAGTCGAGCACGAGATCGAATTCGCGCTGAATTTCGAAAAGCCAACGATGATGTTGAAGTTATTCAGTTGAACGCTAAAGATTACAAAACTGGTCAACTAATCGCCGAAACAAGCCCTTCGTTGTTCGGTGGCGCAAAGATTGTTGAAGTAGAAAATCTAGCGTCAATGAGCGATGCTTTTCTTCCAGACGCTTTGCAGTACGTGCAAACACCAGATACTGACTCAGTTGTAGTGATGATTCACAGCGGCGGTAACAAAGGTAAAAAGCTGATTGATACCGTCAAAAAATCGTCGCATCCCTTTATTGAAATCAAGCCGCTTAAGAAGGATTCCGAAAAACAGAATTTTGTTCACTACATGGTGAAAGATATGGGACGGCACATTCAACCGGATGCGGTAGAGATGCTGGTCTCGGCTGCTGGCAACGATATTTCGGAGTTAGCCTCCGCCTGCCAGCAATTGGTTAAGGACTCTGAAGGAACAATCGATCTCAAACTGGTCGATAAATACTACGGTCATCGGGTTGAGGTTACTGCCTTCAAAGTTTCTGATGCGGCTGTTTCAGGAAATCCGCGGGTAGCTATGAAACTTCTTCGCAATGCTCTAGATACAGGAGTTGAGCCTATTCCATTGGTAGGTGCTCTTGCCGCCCGCATGCGAAATATTTCGAAAGTGCATGGCGGCCGTTCAGCCAATGGAATACCGGGTATGGCTCCCTGGCAAGCTCAACAGGCACTGCGCGAATCACGCAGGTTCTCATCCGACGATATCGCTCGAATATTCACTGTATTAGCTGAAGCTGATGCAGCTCTGAAGGGGGAGTCCTCAACTCCCGAGTACGTTGTAGAGAAGGCAGTGCTTGCCATTGCAACCGCTGGCAGGTAAAAACTTTAAATAAAAATGACCCCTCGTGATGAGGGGTCATTTTGCTTTTTAGAAGTTTCTAAAAAGCTACATAAGTAAAACTTATGCTGAAAGCTTGTTTACACGAGCTGCAAGACCTGACTTCTTATTAGCAGCGTTCTTCTTGTGCAGAACACCCTTTGAAACAGCCTTGTCAAGCTTGCGGCTTGCAGTGCGGAGCGCTTCGGTTGCTGCTTCAACGTTTGAAGCCTCTACAGCCTGGTTTACCTTACGGATGCTGGTCTTCAGATCAGACTTGATCGTGTTGTTACGCAGACGAGCCTTCTCGTTGGTAAGGATGCGCTTCTTCTGGGACTTGATGTTAGCCACTTGTATAACTTTCTGTTTGTCTAATTGGTCGGTGAGGGCGACGCTGGTCGATCATCGACTGAGCGGCGTGGGGATGCCTATGGCAATCAACCAGCTGTGTCCAATGACCATCGGACACACATCTATAGACTGTACCAGACTTTGCCAGCCAAACCTCTAAGATTTATGCCACAGAAACCGTGTTATTGCTGGTTCAGAGCGTAAATAATCTTATTGAAAAGGTTCTCTGCAATGACAGAGCCTTCACGGCGAACGTCCTGGGGGAGAACCCGTAGAACGCGATCGAGTTTAACTTCAGATGCACGCCCCTTTGAGTCCCATGAGCCGGTACCGATATCAAGGTATCGCGGGTCACGATCTAAAACGTTGGTGTTGTCTTTGCTGGTCAGCATCAGGGCCAGTAGGTACTGGTTGTCGTGTCCAATAATAAGCACGGGACGATCTTTACCTTGCGAGTAATCTTCCTGGTAAGGAACCCATGTCCATACCACTTCACCTGGGCCTGGTTGACCATCAGGTTGAGGGGAGTAGGCTGCGTGAACTGTGCCTGAGTAATCGCCGGGGTAGGGAGCTGACAATCGCGAGGCGGCTGTTCCATGCGTGGGAACGTTTTCGGGAGAGGTATAGCCAGCCGGGCGAGATTCCTGGCCGGAAGTGGGTTTTTGGAGTTTCTGAACTTTTTGATATTCGCGGTAGGCGCGTTGACCGAAACTGATGATCTTTCGGACGGTGGAGAGATTGAAATTCATGTTTTAACTTTACCGCTGTACCCACGCTACGCATTGAGTTTCAAGATGAGCTAGACAAAAACTTTGCCGGATAGCTACATCACCGTGCTATTTGCCACCCGGCAGATATCGGATTGGAATACGTTTTCTACGGTTGCCTTGTTAGAATTAACTTTTGAGTTTTCAACGGGCATTTTGTGTGCCTCATATCTACTGTTCTTCGCGTGAGCGCGCGTGTAGAAAGGACGATACCTACGTGTCACCCTTGGCCACTAACCCTCCGGTTCCTTCGGCAACAGATCCAGCCGTCATTCGCAATTTTTGCATTATTGCGCATATTGACCACGGTAAGTCGACCCTCGCTGACCGCATGCTGCAGGCTACCGGAGTTGTTACACCCCGTGAGATGAAGGCGCAGTATCTTGACCGTATGGATATCGAACGTGAACGCGGCATCACTATTAAGTCGCAGGCCGTTCGTATGCCGTGGGAAAAAGATGGCGTGAATTATGCGTTGAATATGATTGATACCCCCGGTCACGTTGACTTCACTTACGAGGTATCACGCTCGCTGGCTGCGTGTGAAGGTGCGCTTTTGTTGGTGGATGCGGCTCAGGGCATTGAGGCTCAGACCCTGGCGAATCTGTATCTGGCAATGGAAAATGATCTGACCATTATTCCTGTGCTTAATAAGATTGACCTTCCGGCAGCTCAGCCTGATAAGTATGCGGAGGAACTCGCTCATCTGATTGGTGTCGAGCCCGAGGATGTTTTGCGTGTTTCAGGTAAAACCGGTGAAGGCGTGACAGAACTTCTGGACCGTATTGTTGAGCTTCTCCCCGCGCCTGAGGGTAAGGCGGATGCTCCTGCCCGAGCTATGATTTTTGACTCAGTCTACGATTCCTACCGCGGTGTGGTTACTTATGTTCGCGTGGTGGATGGCCGTTTGGAGTCGCGTCAAAAAATTAAGATGATGTCTACTAGCGCCGAGCACGATCTACTTGAAATTGGTGTGATTTCGCCCGAACCCAACCCCACTAAGGGTCTTGGCGTTGGTGAAGTAGGCTACTTGATCACCGGTGTTAAGGACGTCCGCCAATCTCGTGTTGGCGATACCGTCACTAGCTCAGTGAATGGAGCATCAGATTCTTTGGGTGGATACGAAGATCCCAAGCCCATGGTGTTCTCGGGATTGTTCCCTATCGACGGCTCTGACTACCCGGTCCTGCGTGATGCGCTGGACAAACTCAAGCTGAACGACGCAGCTTTGATTTATGAGCCTGAGACCTCGGCAGCACTCGGCTTTGGTTTCCGCGTAGGCTTTTTGGGTCTTTTGCACCTTGAAATCGTACGCGAGCGCTTGGAACGCGAGTTCAACCTCGACTTAATTTCTACAGCACCCAACGTTATCTACGATGTAGTGGACGAATCAGGCGAGACTCGTCGTGTGACTAATCCCAGCGAATTCCCCGAGGGTAAAATCGCGGAGATTCGTGAACCAATGGTTGCGTGTACGATTATTGCGCCCAGTGAATTTATTGGTGCAATTATGGAGCTTTGCCAGTCCCGTCGCGGCATTATGGGGGGCATGGACTACCTGTCACAGGATCGTGTTGAACTTCGTTACCGGTTGCCGCTTGCTGAAATTGTCTTCGACTTCTTTGATCAGCTGAAATCACGTACCAAGGGTTATGCCTCATTGGATTGGAAACTCGATGGTGAAGAAGAAGCTGACCTCGTCAAGGTCGATATCCTCTTGCAGGGTGAGAAGGTTGATGCTTTCAGCGCGATTACTCACCGAGATAAAGCGTATTCGTATGGCGTGATGATGACCGGTAAGCTCCGTGAGCTTATTCCTCGCCAGCAATTTGAGGTGCCAATTCAGGCAGCCATTGGCTCACGCATCATTGCGCGTGAAAATATTCGCGCGATTCGCAAGGACGTTTTGTCGAAGTGCTATGGTGGCGATATTTCACGTAAGCGTAAGCTTCTTGAAAAGCAGAAGGAAGGTAAGAAGCGCATGAAGATGGTGGGCCGTGTGGAGGTTCCCCAAGAAGCCTTCATCGCTGCGCTTTCTTCTGGCGAAGAGTCAAAGGATAAGTCCAAGAAGTGACCCCAGCTCAACCTTTAGGTTTGCCTGCTCCGCTCGATGGTTCGATTCCGCAAGAATCCACCATCGGCGCGGAGCATCGCGCTTTTAGCCTGTATGTGCATGTACCGTTTTGTTCGATTCGGTGTGGTTACTGTGATTTCAATACGTACGCTGTTGATGATTTTGGCAATGGTGTAGGTCTTGATTCTTATGCGCAGGACGCCATCGCTGAGCTGGATTTTTCGGCTCGCGTCCTTCGGGATAATGGGGCACCTGCACGGAAGTTGCATACCGTATTTTTTGGTGGCGGGACGCCCACCAAATTGCCTGCTCGCGATCTGGTGCGCATCCTCCAACATGCTATTGATTTGTTCGGGCTGGAAGATAATGCAGAAGTAACCACCGAGGCAAATCCAGATTCTGTGACCGCGGAAGATTTGCAGGTGTTAGCTGATGGTGGTTTCACTAGAGTTTCTTTTGGAATGCAATCTGCTGTTCCGGAAGTTCTAGAGGTTCTGGATCGTACTCATACTCCAGCTAATGTGCCCAAGGTAGTTCAGTGGGCTAAGGATGCTGGTTTGCAGGTTTCGGTGGACCTTATTTATGGCACACCGGGTGAGACTTTGGAGCAGTGGGTACAGTCGATTAAATCTGCGATCAGCTACCGCCCTGACCATATCTCAGCGTATTCACTCATTGTTGAGGACGGTACCAAACTAGCGGTGCAGATTAAGCGTGGACAGTATGAGTTGCCCGATGATGATCTCATGGCAGATATGTACACCGAGGCGGAAAAACTATTGTCTTCGGCAGGTTACCGGTGGTACGAGGTCTCAAACTTTTCAACTAGTCCACAGACTCAAAGCACCCATAATTACGCGTACTGGAAGAACCAGGACTGGTGGGGCATTGGCCCCGGAGCGCATTCTCATATCAACGGCACTCGTTGGTGGAACGTCAAGCACCCCGTTGCCTACTCTGGGCGCATCCGAAACAACCAGTCTCCAGCAGCTGCACGCGAGATACTTGAGCCCTCCACCCGGGACTTTGAAAGTATCATGTTGATGCTGCGAACCGTAGAGGGCGTCTCAACTTCTTATCTCCAAGAGATCCACGGTGAGGCGTTAGAGCCAAAACTTCAATGGCTTGTTTTACAAGAACTAATTGACTCCACTGAACTAGCCAACGGTAGGGTTGTCCTGACCTTCAAGGGTCGTCTGCTGGGGGACGCAGTGACGCGGGAGCTTCTGCCAGAAACCGAATAAAGAGCGTTTAACTAAGCATCGGGGGTAGCAAAGCTTTGAAGCTTTGCTACCCCCGATGCGCTTAATAGATGTTATTTCTTGCGAGAAATCATATCGAACAAGCGAGTGTTCATGGGGTAGAGATAGGGGTTACCCTTATTGACTTTGATGCCACCGACCAAGGACATCACTGCAAGATAAGCCCAAATCAGAGCGGCAAGCATACCGAAAAATCCGCCAACGTCGGGAACGGTGCACAGAGCGAAAGAAACAACGAGAACAATCGTTGGCAACAAGGTGAAGTTCAGTGCTTCGCGCGATTCCTGCTGGGTGAAAGGGCCACGTCCCTTGTAAAGGTAGTAAATAACTGCTGAAGGTACGCAACCTAGAACACCGCTGAAATGAGCGAGTGTTGCGATATTGCGGTCTTCAGAAACGCTTAAATTACCAGCAGCAGCATGGGTTCCTTCGAATTGTGAGTCAGAAGGAATCTTAGTTGCAGTATTCAAGGGCAGCTCATTCTTATAGGGGTTTACAAGGGGGAAAGCATCGATAAACGCTTTACGTCATGTTTATTTTATGAAGAAACTAGGTGATTGCACAGGGAATCTAACTAATTTCATCAAGAGATTGCTCACAGAATTATTGGTCAACCGTCAAAAAGTCAATCAGTTGTTCGACAGGTCCAAGTATCTGCGGTTCCAAATCGGAATAAGAATCAACTTTGGATAACATTAATTTCCACGACTGAGCGATGCCGGCTTGCGTTGAATGTGGCATACCTAGTCTTTTGAGGATGCCTTCTTTCCATGATTCTGTGCGGGGCACTACCGGCCACTTAGAAAGACCCAGGGTTTTAGGCTTAATAGCTTGCCACACATCCACAAATGGGTGCCCCACCACGAGAACATTCCCTTTTGCCCCGGGCACGCGAAGAGCATCTTCAACAATTCTGCTCTCTTTGGTACCCGTTACGAGGTGGTCAACTAGAACCCCCAATTTTCGTTGTGGTGACGGGCCGAATGCTTGAATAGCGCCGGCCAAATCGTCGAGGCCGTGCAAAGGCTCAACAACGATGCCCTCAACCCTTAGATCATGTCCCCACACTTTTTCAATCAACTCAGCGTCGTGAGTTCCCTCAACCCAAATGCGTGACGCTCGAGCAACTCGTGCAGGAGCATTTTCAACCGCGATTGAACCTGATCGTGAAATTTTAGGTTGAGATGGCGCAGCCTTCTTTTTGGGCGCTACGACGATGACGGGCTCGCCCTCAAACAGAAATCCCGGCCCCAGAGGAAATTTTTTGACGCGTCGAGCAGCGTCCTCAAGTCCAAAAACCTGCATCCCGCCGATTGTCTCAAAAGAAACAACAATTCCTACCCAGCCTGATTGGACGTCCTCCAATAAAAGTCCTTTTTGGAGGTAAATGGATTTCGCCTTCGGTGTGTTGTGTTGCTGGGCGAGGACACTCAAATCCTGAGGCCCCCACGAAGTGGCGCCGCTCATGCTACCCCTTGCTCTCGTCATGAATGAATTCTTTTAATTGTGCAGTATCGGCAGCCGCTCTTGTGCCAACAGCGTACGGGTAGGCGCAAAACTCAGAAAAATATTAGAGTAAGAATTAGCACTCTGCTCTCTAAAGTGCCAGTGGACAACGTGTGGAAGGAGGATGCACTCAGGTGAACCGCGAGCGCCAGCTGAAAGTTTTACAGGCAATCGTTGAAGACTATGTTCATTCTCGAGAACCGGTGGGTTCTAAGGCTCTGATTGAGCGCCACAATATGAAGGTCTCGAGTGCCACTGTCAGAAATGATATGGCTTCATTAGAAAATGAAGGGGTGATTACTGCCCCTCACGCCAGTGCTGGCAGAATTCCAACCAACAAGGGCTATAGGCTATTTGTTGACCAGATTGCAGCGGTCAGACCCCTGTCTACAGCGCAAAAGGACGCAATCGAACGCTTTCTCGACTCTGCTGATGATGTAGATCAGATGATGGATCGAACGGTTCGTTTGTTGTCGCAACTCACTCACCAGGTCGCGGTCGCTCAGTACCCGATAATCTCTGAACCGCTTGTTCGCCATATAGATTTGGTTCCTCTTGGGGCGCATCAGTTACTGTTGATCGTTGTCTTAAGCAATGCCGAGGTGCTTCAGAAACAGCTGAAGCAGGTCAATATCTCTGATGCAGATATACCTGTGCTGTGCAGAACCGTCCGCGCATCCGTTTTGGAGAAGGATTCCGCTGTTACGCCATCCGTTTCCCACCGCCTGCGGGCCGCTTATGACACCGTTATGTCGGCCGTAGAGCAGCTGATGCGGCATCATCAAGTGTCCCGCCTAGCTATTGCCGGTACGTCCTATCTTGTTGAATCAACCGATGATTTCTCACACAGTATCGCTCCGATTCTCGACGCGCTTGAAGAACAAGTTGTGGTCTTGCGACTATTAGATGAGCTTCAGCAAGATCAGCGTGGATTTTTAGTACGCATTGGATCTGAAAATGAGAAAGAGCTACTGAACGATACAGCGGTGGTTGCCTCTGGATATGGCCAGGAAAACGTCTCTAAACTAGGGATTGTCGGGCCTACACGCATGGACTATTCAGCGAACCTAGCCGCTGTACGAGCTGTAGCTAAATATTTGTCGCGTTTAATGTAATCAATCTAATGCGATTCAAAGCTTTTAATTATTAACACAGAGTATGAAGAGGAAAGAGTATTCGTGAGCGATCACTACGAAACCCTGGGTGTCTCTAAAGACGCCAGCCCTGAAGAAATCAAGAAGGCATACCGTAAGAAAGCTCGCACTCTCCATCCCGATTTGAACCCGGGTGAAGAAGCGGCCAACGAATTCAAGCGAGTTTCGCATGCCTACGAAGTTCTCTCAGACCCCGAAAAGCGTAGCAATTATGATCGCACTGGCAACGAGAACGGCAATCCCTCTGGCTTCGGCGGCGGTGGCGGCTTCGGCGGTTTTGGAGGCTTTGAAGATATTTTCAATACTTTCTTCAGCCAGCAGCCGCAGGGGCCCGCTAGCCGTACTCGCCAGGGACAGGACGCGCTCATTCAAGTACGCGTTGACTTGGTAGATGCTGTCTTTGGCGTGAACAAAGAAATTACCGTAGATACTGCGGTGAGCTGTGACGTCTGTGAAGGCGAAGGCACAGAACCCGGTTATAGCCCAGAAACGTGTGATACCTGCGGCGGTCAGGGGTACATGCAGCGTCAGGTTCAGTCTATTCTCGGCACCGTTGTACAGCCCGTTCAGTGCCCCTCCTGTAACGGGTATGGCACTGTTATTAAGCATCCTTGCCACGAATGCTACGGCGAAGGACGCGTACGTGAGCGTAAGCCGCTGACCATCAAGATTCCTGCTGGCGTTGCTGATGGCACTCGCATCCGCCTTTCGGGTCAGGGCGAGGCTGGGGTTGCCGGTGGAGCTAACGGTGATTTGTATGTAGAGCTTCGGGTAAATCCGGATCCCACGTTTACCCGCGACGGCGATGATTTGCACGCAACGATTGTCATTTCAATGGCTGCTGCGGCTTTGGGCACTGCAATTACTCTGGATAGCTTTGACGGACCTCAGGAAATCTCCGTCAAGCCTGGCACCCAAACCGGTGATGTTGTAACGCTCAAGGATTTGGGCGCTACCCGTCTGCGCGGTGGTGGTAGGGGTAGCCTGCACGTTCATTTTGAGGTGCGCATCCCTGACGATCTCACCGATCACCAGCGCGATTTGTTGCGTCAATTCGCAGAATCACGCAACGAGGACTTGGGACGAAGCGAGGTCGTAGAGCAAAAGCATCACACCGGTTTCTTCTCACGATTCAAAGAACGTTTTCAGTAAATAAGGGTTAGGCACAGGCTAAGCTATGACGTCACCAGTTTTTTATGTTGAGCCTTCAGAATTATCAAAGGTTGAGGTTGGAAGTTTCATTGCCCTCAGCGGCGAAGAAGGTCATCATGCACGAAACGTGAAGCGACTTTCATCTGGGGAGTCTGTTGATGTTGCAGATGGCGAAGGAATGCGAGCTGTTGGCGTCGTAGAGTCTGTTCTGCCTGAAGGTTTGAGTATCCGCGTCATCGAAATGGCGCACGAGTCACGGTCTCCTCGGCTTTACCTTGTCCAGGCTTTAGCAAAGGGCGATCGTGACATCATGGCCATTGAGATGGCTACTGAAGTTGGTGTTGCCGGTGTTATTCCTTGGCAAGCTGACCGTTCAATCGTTCGGTGGAAGGGCGAACGTGCAAAGAAGGCTCATGCCAAATGGCAAAATGTTGTCTCTGCCGCAGCTAAACAATCTCGCCGGTCGCTGATTCCTACGGTGTATGACCTTCACACGTCAAAGCAGCTTACCCAAACGATTGCCGAGGTGACGGGCGAAAATGCAGCTGTATTCATACTTCACGAGCAAGGCAATCAGCAGCTCACCTCTGTTCTAGCTGATACTAATCTCTCAAGCACCGAAGAAATTTATGTAGTGGTGGGGCCTGAAGGCGGAATCTCCCCTGAAGAGCTGGATGCGTTTGTGCAAGCAGGTGCGCAGGTTACGCTCTTAGGACAAGAAGTTCTGCGAAGCTCAACAGCCGGTATTGCAGCGCTATCGGCTGTAAACATCGCGGTGAAGCACTGGTAAACATTGCCAGATGCTCGTTTTCTCGAGTCACACTTTCTATCTCGTTGACTCTAAAACTTGTACTGTAGTACTAACACTTACTTTTCAGGCTAGGAGCTCTGAGCAAGTCCCATAGGGGACGAATTCTTTTATGACTATTAATTCCACTTCATCATCACGTCCATTGTCTGTGGCTCGTACTTTTTCATTCAAAAATCGTACAGAGATGGTTTCCGTTCTAGGTCCGCATGATTCATCTCTGGCGCTCATTGAGCAGCAGTTCCCAGGTGTCTCTTTGCGCCCTAAAGATTTGGATATAGTGGTCACTGGCCCGTCAGAGACAGTTGCTACTACGGTGCGTTTGTTGGGCGAGCTACGCATATTAGCAAACAGCGGTTCAATCATTTCGCAAGAAGTTGTGACCCGTATGCTCAAAATGCTAGCTGTCGAGATGGCGGCTCCTGCTGAAGCTTTGAGCCAAAATATTCTAAGTTCGCGCGGCAAAAGCATCCGCCCCAAGACTATTAACCAAAAAACATACGTTGATGCTATTGATGATGCCACGGTTGTTTTCGGTATTGGTCCAGCTGGTACCGGTAAGACTTATCTCGCGATGGCTAAAGCAGTTCAGGCTTTGCAAGCTAAAGAAGTTAACCGCATCATTTTGACGCGTCCGGCTGTTGAGGCCGGGGAACGGCTAGGCTTTCTGCCGGGATCGCTCAACGATAAGATCGATCCTTACCTGCGCCCTTTGTACGATGCGTTGCACGACATGATGGATCCCGAAGCCATTCCACGACTGATGGAATCTGGAACCATCGAGGTTGCTCCGCTTGCTTATATGCGTGGACGCACCCTCAATGATGCTTTCATCATTCTTGATGAGGCTCAAAATACTACGGTGGAACAGATGAAAATGTTCCTCACCCGCTTGGGATTCGGCTCAAAAATGGTGATTACCGGCGACGTGACGCAGATCGATTTGCCCAACGGTCAGGCCTCGGGTCTAAAGCAGGTTCGCGAGATTCTGAAAAACGTTGAGGATATTCATTTTTCGATCTTGGAATCTGTGGACGTCGTTCGTCACTCGTTAGTGTCAGATATCGTGACTGCTTATGACCAATGGGATGAAGACAAAACAGCGATGGAAAGAAAGCGCAACCGCAAAGTAAAACGCGCGACAATCGAGGCTGCAGCAGAAAAACTTTTGGAGCGCTCAGGCGTTGATACTTCGAAGGGCGAGAAATAACCAATGGCCACAGAATTTGAGATTGAGGAAGTCCCAGCCACAGCTAACTCTTTTGTACAGCAGGCATTTTCTGAAGTAAGCACAGAAGAGCTGACTCGTTTGGTGGATTTTGCTTTCAACAAGTTATATCTGTCTCCTGCTACTGAACTTTCAATTAATATCGTGGGGGAGCAAGAGATGGAGCGAATTCACCTTGAATGGATGGATTTGCCTGGCTCAACAGATGTCATGTCATTCCCAATGGATGAGATGACCGAAGGCACAGCAGATGAACTGGCTGAAGGTATGCTTGGCGACATCGTGCTATGTCCACCCGTTGCCGCGCGCCAGGGCGCTGATGCTGGTCACTCCACCAGCGATGAGCTCTGTCTGCTGACAGTTCACGGAATTTTACATTGTTTGGGCTATGACCACGCCACCGCTGAAGAAGAGGCAGAGATGTTCGGGATTCAGCGCTCAATTCTTGAGGAGTTTTTAGGTCGACCAGCTCCCGTTGAAACGAGGCACTAACTGCAATGATGCTTTCACTAGGTTTATTTGCGGCAAGCGTCCTTTTAGCTTTTCTTTGCTATGTCCTAACTGCAACTGAAACAGCTTTTACCTATATCTCAGGTTCTGATTCTGACCGGCTGAGGGAATCTGCTCGTTCCAAGCGTTCCATGCGTCTGGTGGATGAGCCCGAACGCTTCATGTTCGCAACCAGAGTTTGGAAAGTTATCTTTGAGACGGCGTCCATCGTCTTGTTTTACGTGCTTGTGGATCGTTTTACAGATAACCGCCCCTGGGTAACGGCGATTATCACAGTGATTGTGATGAGCTTGGTGGGCTTTGTCTTGTTCGGTGCCCACCCCAAATACCGGGGTCGATCAAATCCGTATCGTGTGTTGCGCACCTTTGGTGGATTGACTTATCTTCTGGGGTCAATTCTTGGACCACTGCCCGATTTGGTATTGGCATGGGGCCGCAAGGTAAACCCGTCTGAGGCTGAAAACAAGGCCGGATTTTTTACTGAAGATGAGCTTCGCGAGTTTGTTGACCGCGCCAACACTACCGATGCAATCGAAGATGACGAGGCACAGATGGTTCACTCCATCTTTGAAATGGATGAGACTCTTATTCGTTCATTGATGGTTCCACGTACCGACATGGTGACGATCGGTATTGATGAGCCTTTGGACGATGGTATGAATCTCATGCTCCGTTCAGGTTATTCACGCGTTCCTGTCCTGGGTGAAAATGTGGATGACGTACGCGGACTGCTCTATCTGAAGGACGCGACCCAGGCTTTTGTTAAAGCGCGAGCTGGGGGAGTTCTGCCTTCCATTGCAGAAATTATGCGCGAACCTCGCTTTGAGCCGGAGTCTAAGCGCGCTCTTGAGCTCCTTCAAGAAATGCAGCGCGAATCCACTCACGTTGCAATTGTCATCGATGAATACGGTGGCACGTCCGGTTTGGTGACACTTGAGGATCTGATTGAGGAGCTGGTTGGTGAAATCGCTGACGAGTACGACAATGAAAAGCCTGAAGTGGTCATGCAAGAAGATGGCACTTTCAAGATTAGTTCTCGTTTGAGTGTCTTTGAACTGGGAGAGACGTTCGGTATCGATCTTGAAGACGATGATGTTGATACTGTTGGCGGTCTGCTTTCGAAGCATCTAGGACGCGTGCCAATAGTTGGAAGCGAAGTCACGGTGGAGGGCCTGCACATTCGTGCTATCGGCACCCAGGGACGTCGCAACCAGATTGCAACCTTGCTGGTGTGGGCTGAACCAGGACTTCACGAACCAGAAGACCACGTAGTAGCGCATCCATAATTTTGTTGTTCACAGGGGAGAAACGTATTGACGTTTCTCCCCATACTGGTTGAGATTCACACTGGCTAAAGCAAGAAAAAGCGTGTCACTTTCAATCGATAAGCTGTAGAGTTAGCCCTTAGTTATTTTGTTTTTATCGTTACGAAGGTGACAGTATGGATTTTGCTTCTTTCCCGGAGGACTTTACAGCAGGCTTTGCTGTGATGGTCGGACGTCCCAACGCAGGTAAGTCAACTCTGACTAACGCGTTAGTGGGACAGAAAGTTGCAATTACGTCCAACCGCCCTCAGACTACACGTCATACCATTCGCGGCATTGTGCACCGTGATAATTTTCAGCTAGTTCTGGTTGATACCCCCGGTCTTCATAGACCTCGAACTCTTCTCGGCGAGCGCCTCAACGACATGGTGGCTGAAACTCTGGCTGAGGTGGATGTTATCGGTTTCTGCATTTCTGCAAACGAGAAGATTGGCCCAGGCGATCGGTATATCGCTCAGCAGTTGGCGGCATCCGGCAACAAGCCAGTCGTTGCGATTGTCACTAAAGCCGACACTGTGAGCCAGGAGGAACTGGCTATTCAGCTACTTGAGGTTTCTCGTTTAGGCGAAGAAATTATGAGCGCAGAACGCGCTACTCGTGCTGAACGCAAGCGTCGTCAGCAGCCACGTAAAAAGGGCGATACCAATCTGGCTTTCCGTAAGGATTCTGGCCCGGCAGCTCAGCGTCGTAAATCTCAAGCAAGCTCTGATGCCCCGGTGAATGACGGAAAAGGCGGATGGGCCGATATTATACCCGTGTCGTCTGTCAAAGGTTTCCAGGTTGAGCAGGTTGCTGAACTTCTTGCCTCTCATATGCCTGTTTCTCCACCGCTTTACCCTGAGGGGGAGCTAACGGACGAGCCCGAGATGACACTTGTGGCGGAGCTCGTTCGCGAAGCAGCGTTGGAGGGGGTGCGTCATGAACTTCCCCACTCCGTTGCGGTGACTGTCGAAGAAATGGAACTTCGCGAGGGACGTCCGGAGGACAGCCCCTTGGTAGATATTCATGTCAATCTATACGTCGAACGTGATTCACAAAAAGCTATCATCATTGGCAAACGTGGGTCACGACTGCGTGAAATCGGTGCAACTGCCCGCCAGAATATCGAGGCATTGCTGGGTACTAAGGTGTATCTAGATATCCACGTTAAGGTAGCTAAGGACTGGCAGCGAGATCCCAAGGCGTTAGGACGTCTAGGGTTCTAAGCATTCTTTAGGCCTTCTTCAGGTAATACCGGGGTTATGCGGTTACCCTTGAATACTGCATCCGTTTGAAGTGAGTTAAGAAAGTTCGTTGATGGCATCTCATAAAACCTCTGACACAGGTCTGCTCAGCGCTGGTCGTCATATGCAAAACCAGGCGGTGCGTTCCCACCGATACCGCTGGTTAGCGCTTGCTGTAGCGTCGATGCTAGTTTTTGTAGTAGCGCTGTCCGGCTTTATTTTTATGCGCCTTCAGAACAACGTGCATACCGCAAGCCTAAATCTGGGAGAAGCTAGTTCTCAGCTTGAAAATGGAGCTCTTGACATTCTTTTGATCGGCTCCGACACTCGAGCTGGTTCTAATTCAAATTATGGGGATGCATCTGACCAAGCCTCCGGTGCTCGTTCAGATGTGATGATGCTGATTCAAATCAGTGCAGACCGTCAGAACATCACTTCTCTATCGTTCCCGCGCGATTTGATGGTAGATATTCCAAAGTGCACGGACCCTGAAACTGGAACTGTGTATCCCGCAACTGAGGCTACTCAAATTAATGAGTCGCTCACTCGAGGTGGCCCGGGCTGCACCGTAGCCACAATTTCACAGATCACCGGAGTGAATATTGATCACTTCATGCTGGTGGATTTCAACGCGGTAAAAGAGCTCAGCAAAGTTGTTGGTGGCGTCGAAGTATGTGTCAATGAGCCTATCGACGATTCATATTCCGGTCTGAAATTGCCGGCGGGTACCTCATCGGTTGAAGGTGAGCAGGCCTTAGCGTTTCTGCGTTCACGACACGGTTTTGGCGATGGTTCCGACACCGGTCGCATCAAGGCTCAGCAGGGGTTTCTAGCAGCTCTTCTGCGTAAGGTACAAGCCGAAGGAACCCTTACCAACCCGGGCGGGGTAGTCAACATTGCAGAGGCGATTACTCAGAATGTAACGGTTGACGAGGGTCTTACCAGCATCAAAACCCTTGCCGGTTTAGGAAGTATCTTTGGGCAGGTCGATCTCAGCAAAGTTGTATTTGCGACAGTTCCTACCGAGCCCTATGATCTCGATGCTAATAAGCTGCAGATTTCAGCCGATGCGGATACCGTTTTCAAACGTTTGCAAGACGACAAGAGCTTAGTTGAAGAACAGCCAGCGGAGCCCGCCGCAAGTTCCTCGTCTGCATCTGTGTCCACTCCTACTGAGGAGCAAATTCAATACTACACAACAGCGCATGTTACCGTTTTGAACGGTTCGGGCAAAGATAACCGCGATCAGGATATTTCAAAGATCGTGAAGGATTTGGGATATACCTCTGTATCTTCCACCCAGGCGGATAGCCAATACTCTGCCTCAGCTCTGTACTTCCAGCCCGGGTACGACAATGAAGCTCAGCAGATTGCTGACAAGCTGGGTATCAAGGAAGTAGCTGAATCGGCAGCAGTTACTGGCATTCAGGTTATTGTTGGTACTGACTTTACTGACGGTGAAAAGGTCGGCAATAATTCAACCGAGATTGCCGGCGGAGCCAGCGGCCAAACAGCAGATCAGCAAACCTGTCAGCAGGCATTTGCTTACTAAAATCCACAGAGGGTGAGGACATAAGTCCTCACCCTCTCTCTGTTCAAATATTGAGAATTCCGGAAGCTCATCTTTTGCCGGCCAGATTTTCTGATACGTTGAGAATGTGAACTCGGTTATACATTTGCTGTTGCTTATGAGCCGCAACGAGGTCTGAATACCAGGTCGTCTCTCGTTGCGGTGTTCGTCGTACACGACCACGTTCACACATTAAAGATTTTTAGGTGGAAGGAACATCATGACCAACGCACAAAAGCCTTCATCCATGCCTTTTCACAAGTATCGCTCGTTTCAAGAGCAAATTAAGGTTTCGCTGCCTGACCGCACCTGGCCAAATAACGTCATCACTAAAGCTCCGCAGTGGTGCGCAGTAGACCTTCGTGACGGCAATCAGGCGCTGATCGACCCCATGGATACTGACCGCAAACTGGCGATGTTCCATCTATTGGTCAAGATGGGTTATAAAGAAATTGAAGTAGGTTTTCCATCGGCATCACAGACTGACTTCAATTTTGTGCGTACGTTAATTGAAGAAAACCATATTCCTTCAGACGTCAAAATTCAGGTGCTGACTCAGGCGCGAGAACATCTGATTCAGCGAACTTTTGAAGCCATTGAAGGCGCTCCTCAGGCGATTGTTCATTTCTATAACTCAACTTCAATTTTGCAGCGGAAGGTTGTCTTCCGTCAGGACGAAGACGGTATCTTGGACATCGCGCTCTCCGGTGCTCGTTTGTGCATGAAGTACGAAGAGCAGATGGTATCTGACACAAAAATTACCTATGAGTACTCACCTGAATCTTTCACCGGCACAGAACTCGAATTTGCTGTTCGCGTGTGCAACGCTGTTACCGATGAGCTGAAGATTGGCGAAAACCGTAAGGTTATCATCAACCTTCCAGCCACCGTTGAGATGGCAACCCCCAACGTATATGCGGATTCAATTGAATGGATGAACCGTCACCTGACCAATCGTGAACATGTTATTCTGTCCCTGCATCCACATAATGACCGCGGCACGGGCGTTGCGGCTGCTGAATTAGGCTACATCGCAGGAGCCGACCGAATTGAAGGTTGCCTGTTTGGCAACGGCGAGCGCACCGGCAATGTTGACCTCGTAACTCTCGGCTTGAACCTCTACACTCAGGGTATCGACCCGGAAATCGATTTTTCTAACATCGATGAGATTCGTCGCACCGTCGAATACGCTAACCAACTGAAGGTTCATGAACGTTCGCCATACGGCGGCGATTTGGTGTTTACAGCTTTCTCAGGTTCGCATCAGGACGCTATTAAAAAGGGTTTTGAGGCGATGGAAGCTGAAGCGGCTCAAACCGGTAAAACCATTGATGAGTTGGCTTGGGCTGTTCCGTATTTGCCGATTGATCCTAAGGACTTGGGTCGTAACTATGAGGCTGTTATTCGTGTGAATTCTCAGTCAGGCAAGGGCGGCGTCGCGTACCTGCTCAAGCGCGATTATGGCCTGGATTTGCCGCGTCGTGCTCAGGTCGAGTTCTCACAGGTGGTTCAGGCACGCACCGATAGCGGCGGTGGAGAGATTAGCAGTGAAAACCTGTGGAAGGTCTTCACTGATGAGTATTTGCCATCCCAGGGTGACGATGGTCGCTGGGGTAAATACCGTCTCGATTCCATCAATATTGATTCAAAGGATAATGGCGATACCTTCTTGAAGGTCGGTCTCATTATCGATGGCAAGAGAGGTGAACGCACCGGACGCGGTAACGGACCTATCGATGCGATGCAGAACATTCTGTCTGCAGAGGGTATTGACGTTCGTTTGCTTGATTACTCAGAACATACGCTGGCAGCCAGCTCCAATGCGCAAGCTGCAAGCTTTATTGAAGCAGCTGTAGGTAGTCGTGTTCTGTGGGGTATCGGTATTGATAACTCGACAACACGAGCATCCCTCAAAGCAATGGTGAGTGCCGTTAATCGCGCGCTACGCGATTCTGAAATTGCATAATTTCATCACTGAGATAAGAGACCGGGAGCAGATGTGAAAATATTAGCTCCCGGTTTTCGCTTGTACCCAGTTGAGCTTTCTCGGTAAGGAATAATAATAAGTGTGAGTTCATCAGCACTTTCCACAAAGTCCCATAAGGATATTGCGATCGTTCTCAGAACCCAACCATTGGGGGAGGCCGATCGCATCATTATTTTGTTCACCCGTGAACGCGGTATTGTTCATGCCGTCGCTAAGGGGATAAGACGAAGCAGCTCGAAATTCGGTGCGCGCCTAGAGCCCTTCATGCTGATAGACGTTTCACTCGTAGCCGGTAAAAATTTAGAGACAGTTTCGCAAGTTCAAACTCGTCGTGCTTATACTTCGTCCATTATGGGTGATTATTCTGCCTACTTGACGGGTCTGGCACTGGTTGAAATCACTGAACAATTATCGGTGTATGACGCGGAAACTTACACAGAGAGCTTCAATTTACTGGCTGGTGCCCTGTCAGCTATCGCAAGAAATGTCCATCAGCCCATTGATGTACTCAATTCATTCATTTCGCGAATGATGCGCTTATCGGGCTGGGACATACAGGTGTATCAGTGCTCTGTGTGCGGACGCCAGGAAGATATCAATTACTTCTCAGCAAGTTCTAGTGGTATCTGCACTTCGTGCGCCTCAATGGTGGGCGAGAAGCTGTTGGCTTTTTCCGATGACGTAAAATCTTATATTGATGATGTTTCATCTGGGCGATGGGAACAGGTTGATTCTCAGATACAGCAGAGCATCAAGCTACGTTCGTTGGAGTTATTAACGCGGTATCTCCAATGGCACGTAGAAAAACCCATCAGATCGATTGAAGTAGCGCTGAAGGATTTTCATGCCAGTTAAACCCTATGCACACCCTAACGGAGCTGTCGCTCCGGCTATTCCCACTCAGTTTGTTCCACGACACGTGGCTGTTGTTATGGACGGTAATGGGCGCTGGGCTAATCAGCGTGGCTTGCCTCGCAACGAAGGCCACCGTGCGGGGGAGGCGGCATTACTCGATGTTGTTGCTGGCGCCATTGAAATGGGAATCGACTGTGTAAGCGCGTACGCATTTTCCACAGAGAACTGGAAGCGTTCCATTGACGAAGTCAGCTTCATTATGAAGTTTTCAGTGGATGTTTTAGACCGCCAGCTGGAGACGTTGAATAACTGGGGCGTGCGCATCCGTTGGGCAGGCCGACGTCCTAAACTATGGAAGTCTGTGATTAAACGCCTCGAAGAGTGCGAAGAAGCAACTAAGAACAACACAGTCTGCACACTGGTGATGTGTGTTAACTATGGTGGACGGGCGGAAATAGCTGACGCTGCAGCAGCGCTTGCTCAGGATGTTGCTGACGGCAAACTGAAGTCCACATCTATCAATGAGAAGGTATTTCAAAAATACCTTGATGAACCTGACCTACCCGATGTTGATTTGTTTCTACGCACCAGTGGAGAGCAACGATTCTCTAATTTCTTGCTCTGGCAAAGCGCATACGCAGAGATGGTATTCATGAATGTTCTATGGCCAGACGTTGATCGTACAACTTTGTGGAAAGCTGTAGAAGAATACGCGTTGCGTGACAGGCGCTACGGTGGCGCGGTCGATAAAATTAGTAAGTAGAAACCGCGTCAAGGTTTTGATATCGCACCCCATACCTTCGTGTTAGGCAACGTTATGCGCATTTACCCTACTCTTTTCAAACTGGTCTTTACGCCGATGGATCCCGAAAAAGCTCACCACGTGGGTTTCTGGGGTGTTAACACACTTCGCAAAACCGGTGTCAGCAATATTGGCCGCAAGGTTCTAGCGCCGCATCCCTCATTGAAGACCACTGTGATGGGTCTGGACTTTCCCTCGCCCTTTGGTCTTGCCGCTGGGTTTGATAAGACCGGAGCGGGCATCGCAGCATTAGCTAATCTTGGCTTTGGCCATATTGAGGTGGGTACCGTGACGGGGCAAGCTCAGCCGGGCAATCCTCAACCGCGTCTTTTCCGTTTGGTCGAAGATAAGGCTGTCATCAACCGTATGGGATTTAATAATGACGGTGCTGCTACGGTAGGCCCGCGAGTGGCAGCTGCTCGCGCTGATTTTGATCATGAATACGCAGGCAAGACGCGTCCTATCATCGGCGTCAACATTGGTAAGACTAAAGTTGTCGAGTTCGATCAGGCTATTGAGGATTATCTCGTTAGTACTCGCACTTTAGCGCCGCAGGCAGACTACCTTGCAGTCAATGTCAGCTCACCTAACACTCCGGGTCTTCGTGATCTACAGGCTGTTGAGACGCTTCGTCCCTTGCTAAAGGCAGTTCGCGAAGAGGCAGATCGTGTAGTGACCGATCGTAGGGTGCCTCTAACTGTAAAGATTGCCCCCGATTTGGCTGATGAGGATATTGTCGAAGTAGCCAAGATGGCTATAGAGCTTGGTCTTGACGGCATCATCGCTACCAATACGACCATCGCGCGTGAAGGCCTGGGCCTGACCTCAGATATGAATAAGGTTCATGAGATAGGTGCTGGCGGATTGTCAGGAGTACCGGTAGCACGCCGTTCCCTCGAAGTTCTCAAACTGCTCAAAAGCACTGTGGGGGACCAGCTCGCTCTTATCTCCGTAGGTGGTGTAACTACCGGACGCGACGTTCAAGAACGTTTGGATGCTGGAGCTGATTTAGTCCAGGGCTACACCGCTTTTCTCTATGAGGGACCGTTATGGGCACATCACATCAACCGGGAGCTTCTTAAAATACGTAAAGGTGCATAGCTAATACAACAAAAGGGTGAGTAAGCATTTGCTTACTCACCCTTAGCTTTTATCAAATCTATGCTGGGTACTGGCCGCGCTTAACCTGAGGCTTAGGAAGGCGCAGACGTCGAATCATGAGAACTCGGTTCATGGTGTACATTCCTGAACCGGGCTCAACCTCACCAAACTTAGCAATAAGGCGTTTTTTAATCTTCCGCCATACATACCAGGTATCGAGTACCCACAGCAGGATGATAATCCACATGATGGCAGTCGCAATCAACTGGTAGCGTGCAACGAAAAGAGTTACGAAGAAAACCGCAACCAATGCGATGAGCACAAAGTCACCGACATTGTAACGGGCATCCACAAAATCACGAATGAAACGACGCTGAGGACCGCGATCACGCAGAGGCAGATATCGCTCATCGCCGGTCTGCAGAGCTCGTTGTTCACGCGCACGATTTTCGCGTGCTATCTTACGTTCTTCTTCTTTAGCAGCCTTACGGTCTTCGGGCACCAAGGGCTGACGACGCGCAGCTTGCTGTTCCTTACGCGAGGGGGTAGGACGTCCCTTAGGTTGCGTAGTCTTTTTCGATTTAGTTTCCTTAGCAACCTTGGGGCTGGTCTTAACATCGTCCCTTGCCGGCGCTTTAACTAACTTTGAAGGTTCTTGCGAGGGAGCTTTCACAGAGCCACGGGTTGATGGCTGTCCCTGAGTCTTATCTTTATTACGTCCAAACACTATTCAAGAATATCGAAGATATGAGATTGATGTGTATCGAGAGTAGTCTAAAGATATGAATATCTCACCAGAATTTGATTTTTCGAACCCTCCGCAGTTGGCTCAGAAAGTAAGCGACAATTTGGATATCGCAATGAAGCGACTGTCTGATTTGGTAGCGATTCCCTCCATTGCGTGGGAAGCTTTTGACCGGACTCAGGTGCATAAAAGCGCAGAAAAAGTTAAAGAGCTGGCTTTGGAAGTCGGGTTTGAGAGCGCAGAAATCCTGACAGCTACTTATGGCCAAGACGCCAAAGAGGGCATGCCTGCGGTAGTAGCTCATAAGCCCGCTAAACCGGGGTATCCCACAGTTCTTCTGTATGCTCATCACGATGTTCAACCGGTCGGTGATGAAAACGAATGGGAAACTAAGCCGTTTGAAGCTACACAGGTAGGGGATAGGCTCTTCGGCCGCGGTGCGGCAGATGACAAGGCAGGTGTGGTTGCACATCTCACTGCATTTGAAACTGTCAAAGAAGCGATGGGAGCTGACTTTAATGCCGGCGTCACTCTTTTCATCGAAGGTGAAGAAGAAGCTGGTTCACCCAGTTTCGCGTCGTTCTTAGAAACCTACAGCGATAAGCTGCAGTCGGATGTCATCGTTGTAGCTGATTCTACAAACTGGCAGAAGGGTGTACCTGCGCTGACCACCAGTCTCCGAGGTGTCGCTAGCGGTGAAATTAGTGTTCGAGTTGCAGATCATGACGTTCATTCAGGGATGTTTGGTGGCCCGTTATTGGATGCGCACACTGTCATGGTTCGCGCTTTAGCGTCACTCCATGACTCTAAAGGTAAAGTTGCAGTTGAAGGTTTAGTGCGTGGATCTGAACCAGAAGTTGAATACACTGAAGAGAATTTCCGTACTGACTCTGGAATCCTCAACTCAATGCGCCTTGCAGGAGAAGGCTCGCTCTCATCACGCCTGTGGACGCAGCCAGCAATCTCAATTATCGGCATGAACATTGCTGATGTTGATAGGGCATCGAATACTATTGCGTCACGTTCGACTGCAAAAATTAGCGTTCGTCTCGCTCCAGGCAGTAATCCGCAAGAGGCTCACCAAGCTCTTGAGAAGCATTTCAAAAACCTCGATTTATGGGGTGCTGAAATCAGTTACAGCGCGGATGATTCCGGTCTTCCCTTTAGCACCGATACCTCTTCAACGGGCGCTCAGTTAGCTCTGCGTTCATTTGAAACAGCATGGGGTGTTACCCCCGTGAGCACCGGCCTAGGCGGCTCAATTCCCTTCATTGCCGACCTGAAGGAAGTCTTCCCCACTGCAGAAATCCTTATCACCGGAATTGAAGACCCCGATACTCGGGCACACAGTGCGAATGAATCCCTGTACGTTCCCGATTTTGAGAAAGCGATAGTTGCTGAAGCGTTGATGTTAAGCGCATTGAGCCGTAACAGCTAAATCACCCGCACGGGGCTATGCGGTAGCGGAATAAATCAAACCCGCATAAAGTTAACTCCGGTAGCAATATTAAATTTTTAGGTAGGCTCGTTGCTTACCTGCTGAGAGAAAGGAGCTACATATGACTGATGTAGCTACTGAACTTCCAACCCACGGCGTCAACCTCACCGATGTTGCAGCAACTAAAGTACGCACTTTACTGGAGCAAGAAGGACGCACTGACTTGCGTCTTCGCGTAGCGGTCCAGCCCGGTGGCTGCTCCGGTCTGATCTACCAGCTGTACTTTGATGAACGTGTACTTGATGGTGACGCAACACGCGATTTCGACGGCGTGGAAGTTATCGTCGATCGTATGAGCGTACCTTACCTCGAAGGCTCAACCATCGACTTTGAAGACACCATTGAAAAACAGGGTTTCTCAATTGATAACCCCAATGCGCAGGGATCATGCGCATGTGGTGATTCATTCCACTAAATCATCGCTTGATTAAAACGAACTTGTGGGGGAGCAACCTAGTTGCGACCCCACAAGTTCGTTAAAAATCAATATTTTTAAGAAATACTTTGAAATGACACGAGGTTTGCATGACAGAGTGTCACCACAATGAATGAAATACGGGTAAGCTCGTATTCGAAAGTATTTAAATCTTGTGCTAATACTGTCCACACGCAGTATTCCAAGAACACGCACACCGCAAAAGGAAGGGCCGTCTGTGAGTTCGCAGCATCGAACCAGCAGCCGCAAGCTGAAGGGTCTGAAGATTTCATCAGTTACCCTGGCTTCCGCATTGTTTCTGACTGGATGTTCAGATCAAGCAAAGGTGGGTTGGCTGCCCACCCATCGAGGTGTGACCGATAATGCTGACCTCATCATGGATCTTTGGATCGGTTCATGGGTCGCAGCATTGATCGTTGGTCTCATTACTTGGGGCCTCATGCTATGGTGCTTCATTGCATACCGTCGCCGTAAAAACGAAATCGGTTACCCTCGCCAGCTGGCATACCATGCACCGCTGGAAATTTTTTACACCATTGCTCCCATCATCTTGATTGTGAGCCTCTTCAGCTTCTCCGATACAGCTGAACGTGCGATTACCGCACCTAAGGCTGATCAGGCAGATGTAACTGTCGAGGTCTACGGCAAGCAGTGGGCATGGGATTTCAACTACCTCGATGAAAATGTTTATTCATCAGGTGTTCAGGCTCGTTTGGATAAGCAGGGCGACGAAGGTGTTGAAGAAACCCTTCCCACTCTGTACCTGCCTGTTAACTCGACTGTTGACCTGCAGCTCAAGACCCGCGACGTCATCCACTCATTCTGGGTTCCCGCGTTCCTTGAAAAGCGCGATACTATCCCCGGTCAGACCAACCACATGTACTTCACCACGCATGAAGAAGGCTTCTACGCTGGCAAATGTGCTGAGCTCTGCGGCGAGTACCACTCCGAGATGCTGTTCAATGTTGCAGTTGTATCTCAGGAAGAATACGACCAGCAGATGAAGGCTCTGGCTGATGAGGGTAACACGGGTCGTTTGGGCGAGGAATTCAACCGCAACCCGAACCTTAACGTTATGGACAAGTAAGGGGGAACACATGTCAACTTTTGAGTATTCAGCTGAGGGCACCAGCCCTGTAGTATCACGTGTGGTACCTAAGTCCAAGGGACGCATCATCGTCAACTGGCTTACCTCCACCGACCACAAGACCATCGGGTACATGTACCTGATTGCCGCTTTCATCTTCTTCTGCTTCGCAGGTGTTATGGCACTTGTGATGCGACTTGAGCTCTTTGAACCCGGTATGCAGGTTCTGCACACCAAAGAACAGTTCAACCAGCTCTTCACCATGCACGGCACCTTGATGTTGCTGATGTTCGGTACACCTTTGTTCACTGCATTTGCAAACATTCTTGTTCCTTTGCAGATCGGTGCACCTGACGTTGCATTCCCTCGCCTTAACGCTCTGGCGTTCTGGTTCTTCCTGTTCGGTTCATTTATTGCAATCGCAGGCTTCATTACCCCTCAGGGTGCTGCATCATTCGGCTGGTTCGCTTATGCGCCCCTGAACAGCACCACTTACTCACCTTCAGTAGGTGGCGATCTCTGGGTATTCGGCCTAGCTCTACAGGGCTTCGGCACCATCATGGGTGGCGTCAACTTCTTGACCACCATCCTTTGTATGCGTGCACCGGGTATGACCATGTGGCGTATGCCGGTCTTCACCTGGACCACTCTCATTACCTCAATCTTGATCATCATGATCTTCCCCCCGTTGGCATCTGCACTCTTCGCATTGGGTATGGATCGTCGTTTGGGTGGACATATCTTTGATCCTGAAAACGGTGGCGCAGTTCTGTGGCAGCACCTATTCTGGTTCTTTGGTCACCCCGAGGTTTATGTCTTGGCTTTGCCCTTCTTCGGCATCGTTTCTGAAATTATTCCTGTCTTCTCACGTAAGCCCATCTTTGGCTACAAGGGTCTTGTTTTTGCGACCATCGCAATTGCAGCTCTTTCAGTAACCGTTTGGGCTCACCACATGTACGTAACCGGCGCAGTTATGTTGCCGTTCTTCTCGTTCATGACCATGATGATTGGCGTTCCGACCGGTGTGAAGTTCTTCAACTGGATCGGTACCATGTGGCAGGGTTCAATCACTTTTGAGACTCCTCTCCTGTGGGTTATCGGCTTCTTGATTACCTTCCTCTTCGGCGGTATCACCGGTATCATCCTCGCGACTCCGCCGCTGGACTTCCACCTATCAGATTCCTACTTTGTGGTTGCTCACTTCCACTACGTAATCTTCGGTACCATCGTGTTCGGTATGTTCGCAGGTCTGTACTTCTGGTGGCCTAAATTCACCGGTAAGATGCTCAACGAGCGCATCGGCAAGATTCACTTCTGGTTGCTCTTCATTGGCTTCCATATGACCTTCTTGGTACAGCACTGGCTCGGTGTCGATGGTATGCCCCGTCGTTACGCGGACTACATGCCCGAAGATGGATTCACCTGGATGAACCAGCTCTCAACCGTAGGCTCAATGATTCTTGCAGTTTCAATGATTCCTTGGTTCTGGAACGTTTACACCACTAGCCGCAATGGCAAGAAGGTAGAAGTTGACGATCCTTGGGGCTTCGGCGGTTCGCTGGAGTGGGCAACCTCTTGCCCGCCTCCTCGCCACAACTTCACCGCTCTGCCTCGCATCCGTTCAGAGCGTCCGGCGTTGGACCTGCACCATCCTGAATTGTCAACCAACCATGACGTAGCTGCTGCAGCTCGTCGTGCAGTAGCAGACGTAAGGGCATAACCTCATGAAACTTCTTGCAAAGATTTTCGGTTTGATTGGTGTCTTCTTGATTCCCGTAGGCATTGTTTACGGTTTCATGACACACTTCAAGGAATGGGCTGGTTTCCCTGCAATTCTCGCAACTGCAGTAATGTGTCTCTTCCTCTGGTGGTTCCTTGGATTCACTGACAAGATGCATCCTGATCAGCCGTACGAAAACCTCGACGGTGAAATCTCAGATGCAGCAGGAGCATACGGTTTCTACTCACCGTGGTCATGGTGGCCGCTAGCACTTGGTACCGTTGCAGCTATCGCAGTTGTAGGTATCGCTATTGCACCATGGGTCACTCTGTTGGCCATTCCTGTTGCACTGGCTGCACTCGTTGGTTGGGTCTACGAATACAACCGTGGTAACCACGCTCACTAATTGAGTAAGCAGGCATAAGTCGTTCAGGCGGATACAGATTATTCTGTATCCGCCTGAATTTGTTTAAGCTGGCAGTTCCTTGCCCAATCTCCGTTAACAACAGCAATAGTAGGTGCCCGGCTGCAGCGTGTCTACAACACTACGAGCATATTTTGGGTCTCTATCAACACCGCGGCTTTTAGCAAAACAATCTTTATTCAGCGCAACAAAGCGTCCAGAATATACAGCGGTTTTGAACACGCTCAATGACTCTAAACTCTACTCAGCGATCCAAGATAGAACACTGAGCATTTGCGGTGCTGAGCAACAGAACAACAATGCCAATATCAATAAAAAGTCATTGGTGACCAGGGATATCACGAGAATTTTTATGGTGCGGCTGTGAGGGCTATGCCAAAGCCTTTTATTCCTGGTGCACGTGGGTTTGAGGGACACAAGCAAAACTAGCCTCGTCTGGCTAGATTGAGCAATAGTTGCAGCCTCTTGCAGGCAGATTGATGGTTGCGAGGTTGTCCTTACTACCGCCAAGTGGCTATAAAGCGATAGAGAGTATAAATTTTATGGCCCGATGCGACTGCTCTGCCTTAACGCATCATGGCGCAGGCCGAGTCTGTCTAAACGCACGAAAGTTACCAGTTTCCTTCTGCTATCTTTCAGAGGATCATATCGGCTTCGTAGGGGAGCACCCAGACGAGTAACAAAGTAATTTGGGTTCGGATCTGTTTTCCGTCAGCTTCAGGAAAACTGGCCGATCGAAATCACGCTGACTATAATCGTGTATTCATCTCAAGAATCTTGGTGCTGTATCTATTCTGATTTCTACTTTTAAGGCGTGCGCTGATATGAAGAGATACTTCACTAGGGCTGTATGAACAATCTCGCAGCCAATAGATCATCCCTATAGGTTCATGCGCTCAATCGATCTAGATTGCTAGGCCCCAAAACATTCTCACTCTTTAGACTAAATCTTCGTTCTAAGGGCCTAAATACCAGATATCAGTGGGGCAATCGAACTGATGATGTATTTACCTTCTGAAATGGCTTTGTACGGCTTTAACAGGCTATTAGTCCATACTGGGTGAGTCTAACCCGCCCGACCTCTGACAGAATAATCTGCTAAGACTGCAAATGTGTAAACGATCAGTTCGAGTTTCGTTGACCTGTTGCACCGATGATGACCATAGGAATAGCTCAAGGCTTGTCGACATCTTCGGACCATTTCACTACATTCAATCCATCTCACCAAACGACACCATCGTTTGTTGCTTAGAAGCAACAAAAAGGAGGACCCCTCGGCGAGGGATCCTCCTTTTAAGAACTATCTCTAACTTTAGATTTAGTTGTGTGAGTGGCCGCCAAGGGAGCCAGTAGGCTTGGGACCAGCTTCAACAGCTTCGGTACCGTGACCGTGATGGTGCGCAGCTTCGAGCTCAGCGGGGCTGACAGGAGCTACACGATCTTCAAAGAACCACTTTGAGATGCGAGCGCGGATCTTCTCAGCACCGGTAATTTTGCCCTTAGCATTAGGCTGTGCAGCCAAAGGCTCAGGTGATTCGAAAGAAACGAGCTTATAACGGTGGTACTCATCCAACGGCTTGTGAACTTCAATAAATTCGCCGTGGGGGAGCTGAACAACGTTACCGGTTTCGATACCGTGCAATACCAGTTCACGATCCTTGCGCTGCAGAGACAGGCAAATACGGCGAACGATAATGAACGCAATAATCGGACCGAAGAACCACAGGAAGCGCAATACGTAAGCCACATCGTTCAGCGAAACGTGGAAGTGAGTCGCAATCAAGTCAGAGCTTGCTGCAATCATCATCACTGAGTAGTAAACGATGCCTGCTGCGCCAGCTGCGGTACGGAACGGAGCGTTACGCGGACGATCAAGAATGTTGTGAACTCGATTGTCCTTGGTAACCCAACGTTCAATCCAGGGCCAAGTGAACATGAACAACACGAGGACGCCTGCGAGCATGAAGGGCAACAGAACTGCTAATACGAAGGTGTGGTTGAAAAGATCAATCTTCCATGACCAGGGGAATGAACCGGGCCACAGGCGCAAGGCGCCATCGCCGAAGCCTACGTACCAGTCAGGCTGAGTACCGGCCTGAACGGGTGAAGGATCGTAAGGACCGTAGTTCCAAATCGCATTGATGGTGAAAGTTGCACCAAGGAACGCAATAATACCGAACACGATGAAGAAGAAACCGCCAGCCTTAGCTGCATAGACGGGACCTACAGGGAAGCCCACAACGTTGTCCTCAGTGCGGCCGGGGCCAGGGTACTGAGTGTGCTTGTGAACAACCACCATGAACAGGTGAATAGCCATAAGCAACAGCAACAGTGCAGGAATCACCATGATGTGAATCGAGTACAAACGGCTGATCAACAGGGTACCGGGGAACTCGCCACCGAAGAAGAACATCGAGAGGTAAGTACCTACAAGAGGAATAGCCTTCATGATGCCGTCCACAATACGCAGACCGTTACCTGAAAGAACGTCATCGGGGAGTGAGTAACCGGTGAAGCCAGCAAAAATGCCGAGCAACCAGAGGCAGCAACCTACTACCCAGTTGAGTTCACGAGGACGACGGAATGCGCCGGTGAAGAATACGCGGAGCATGTGGATCGTCAGTGCAGTCATAAACAGCAACGCTGCCCAGTGGTGAATCTGGCGCAGCAACAAACCGCCACGAACATCAAATGAAATATCCAAAGCTGAGCTATAAGCTGCAGACATATGGACACCCTTGAGAGGCAAATAAGTACCATCGTAGGTTACTGATGCCATCGAGGGGTTGAACCACAGGGTCAAGAAAGTACCCGAGAGGATCAGAATGATGAGGCTGTACATTGCAACCTCACCGAACATAAAGGTCCAGTGATCGGGGAAAATCTTGCGTCCGAATTCACGAACGATACCTGACATACCTACGCGGGTATCAACGAAGTTAGTGATTTTACCGGTAGTAGTGCGTGCCTGGTAGTTATTTTCGGTCTCAATAACGTGGTGTGCCATTAGTTAGCCTCACCTGCCATTTCGTTAACGTGCTTAGCACGTTCCCAGTATGCAGGGCCGACGGGCTCATGGAAGTCGCTCTGAGCAACCAAGTAACCTTCTTCATCCACAGCAATGGGAAGCTGGGGCAAAGGATGCGCAGCAGGTCCGAAAATAACTTCGCACTCATTTGCAGCGTCAAAGGTTGACTGGTGGCAAGGGCACAACAGGTGGTGCGTACGCTGCTCGTAAAGAGCAATGGGGCAACCAACGTGAGTACATACCTTGGAGAACGCCAAGATGCCGTCAACGTTCCAGTCCTTGCGGTCCTCTGAGATGTTGAGTTCTGCAGGGTTAATACGCATCAGAAGAACTACAGCCTTAGCCTTTTCTTCAACGTAGCCGGTTTCGTGAGTCAGTGACTGCAGGTTTTCAGGTAGGACGTGGTATGCCGAACCGATGGTAACGTCTGCAGCCTTAATCGGGGTACCTGAGGGATCACGAACCAGTCGTACACCCTGATCCCACAAAGTGTGCTTCAGAAGTGAAGGATTAGCAGGACCCAAGTCGCGGAACAAGGTAACAAAAGTCAGCGGTGCAAGAATGATTGAACCGATCAAAGTGTTACGCAACAGCGGGCGACGCTTGATGCCCGACTCGTCAATAATGGTTTCCATGATGTCCTGTGCCTCTGCGCGGGACTCTTCAGAAGAAACCGGGTGACGCATTTCGACCATTTCATGGTCGGGCATCAACGCGCGTGCCCAGTGAACAATACCGATACCGATACCGAACATTGAAAGAGCAATGCCAAGACCCAAGAAAAGATTCTGCAAGCGAAGCAGGTGGTTATTCTCAGGGTTGGTTACATCGTAGAAGTTGCCCTCTACGCGAATGCCAAAGTAAGCAAACCAGAAAAGCAAAGCGCCAAGAATCGAAATCACGAAAAGAAGCGTGACGTGGCGTTCTGCCTTTTTGTTCTGCTTAGGATCCACGTCGGTTAGACGCGGGGAGTGCGGAGGCAGTCCCGGATCAGGGAACTTCTCCTTACTTGCCTCAAGAGAGGTAACTGCAACTGAAGAAACTTCTTCAGTGCTGTCACGATGGTTACCCATGTGATGCCTCAAATCTTCCTAGAACTAGTCAAATATTGTGTGTGCTTACCGAACTATGCTGAACGTGAGGTCAGCCAGATGGTGAAGGCGATTACGATGCCAAGACCCAAGGTCCAAATCAAAAGACCTTCAGAAACGGGGCCAAGTGATCCAAGCTTAAAACCACCGGGGGATTCATTAACTTCCTGAGCCTTCAGGTAAGTAATAACATCGCGCTTTTCTTCAGGGGTGATGTTCGCATCGTTGAAGACCGGCATGTTCTGAGGACCAGTCTCCATTGCCTCATAAATGTGCTTTTCTGAGACGCCCATGAGGGTAGGAGCCCACTTACCACGGGTAAGTGCACCACCAGCACCTGCTGCGTTGTGGCACATTGCGCAGTTAGCCAAGAAGACCTTGGCACCATTGGCTGCATCGCCCTTCGTAACATCAAGGTGCTCATCTTCAGGAACAGTAGGACCAGCGCCAAGAGATGCAACGTATGCAGCAAGCTGATGAGTCTGTTCATCGTTAAACTGTCGCGGCTTAACCTGAGCCTGGGTGCCCTGCATCTGCATAGGCATACGGCCGGTTCCTACCTGGAAGTCAACAGCAGCAGCGCCAACACCAACAAGTGAAGGACCGTCGACGGTGCCTTCAGCGTTGAGACCGTGGCAGGTCGCGCAGTTCGAAACGAACAGCTTCTGACCTTCTTCGATATCAGATGCAGTGTAAGTAGTGCTGGATGCTGCCTGTGCCTGGTTGCTTGCGGTTGCTACTGCATAAAGACCGCCAGTGAGGATCAGAGCAATAGCCAACAACACGACAGCTGCAAGCGGATGGCGCCGCTTTTGAGAAAGTGCCTTCACGTGTTTTCCTTAGTGTGTGCTTATAAAGCTGAATTTAAAGTTTCACTTCGAGGTTTACTTCAAGAAGTAAACGACGGCGAACAGAATAATCCAAACGACGTCAACGAAGTGCCAGTAGTAAGAAACAACGATTGCTGAAGTTGCTTCGTAGTGGCCAAATCGCTTAGCCAAGTAAGCGCGTCCAATAATGAACAAGAAAGCCACAAGACCACCGGTCACGTGAAGTGCGTGGAATCCGGTGGTGATATAGAAGGCTGAACCATATGCGCTAGAAGCGATGGTTACACCTTCTGAAACGAGGTTTGCGTATTCGAAAGCCTGAACTGAAACAAAGAACGCACCCATGATGAAGGTCAAAATAAACCATTCAACCATGCCCCACTCCTTGATATTGAAGAGTGAGCCGGTGCGGCGAGGCTTCAATTGCTCAGCCTTGAATACACCAAACTGGCAGGTAACCGAGCTCAAAACGAGCACGATGGTGTTACCGAGTGCCATCGGAACTTCAAGGTGGTGCACATTTTCTGCCCAAATATCTGGGCGTGCAGCACGAAGCGTAAAGTACATTGCGAATAGTCCGGCAAAGAACATGAGCTCTGACGCCAACCAAACAACGGTGCCTACTGATACAACGTTGGGTCGGTTCAAAGTCACGGGGGCGGACTTACTGGGTGTATGGGTTGCAGTTGTCACATAGACATTATGTCTATAAAACTTCGCATGAACCAATAGGTTGAGGGGTGTTGCAGGGGGTGTGTTGCATTAAACCCCGAATTATCGGTCTTTTTTGGACAAATTGTGACATTTCTTTTACACGTGAACATCACCTACTGTTCACATTGCGCCGCGAGTTAGATTGTCGGGGGAGCGGCGTCATACAATCAGCTACATGACTTCACATGAACCCTTGAGCTGGAAACTGTTACTTAATGATCTAGTGGCCCGCAAAGATCTCACCGATGAGCAGGTTGCTTGGGCCATGGACCAAATCATGTCAGGCGAGACATCAGAGGCTGTTACAGGCGCTTTTCTAGTGGCTCTCCATGTAAAAGGTGAGACCCCAGCAGAACTTAACGCTCTTGCTCAAGGAATGTTGGAGAAATCTGAAAATATTCAAATCACCCGTGACGCTGTGGATATCGTTGGCACTGGCGGGGATATGCAAAACACGGTCAACATATCGACCATGGCCTCACTCGTGATCGCTGGCGCTGGGGTTCCCGTTATCAAGCATGGAAATAGATCTTCAAGTTCATCTTCAGGTTCAGCTGATGTACTTGAAAAATTGGGTGTTAATCTCCAGACGCCCATTGTCGATGTCGCTGAATGCGTCAATAATTCAGGTATTACGTTTCTGTTTGCGCAAGTTTTTCACCCATCCATGAAACATGTAGCACCGGTACGCAAAGCACTGGGCGTTCCAACGGCATTTAACTACCTCGGGCCTATGACTAACCCTGCCCGCGTCCGAGCTTCGGCTATCGGTGTAGCGGACGGCGAAATGGCCGAGAAAATTGCCGAAGTTTTTGCCTCACGCGGTGACCATGCTTTGATTTTTAGAGGCAGCGACGGACTGGATGAAATCACCATAACGGGGGAGTCAACCGTGTGGGAGACTAATGATTTCGCCATTGAAAAATACACTGTTTCTCCGACAGATTTTGATATGCCGCTCGGGTCTATCGATGATTTACGCGGGGGAGACGCCACCCATAACGCTCAAGTAGTACTTGATACTCTCAATGGGCAACCAGGCTTCATTAGAAATGCTGTACTGCTCAATGCGGCAGCAGCTATTGTTGCTTTTGAAGATGCGACGACAGATCCATTCCAGCAGCGTTTCCAGAAAGCAATTGACCGAGCCAAGGACTCAATAGATTCCGGCAAGGCTCTAGCGACTCTCAACAGCTGGGTACAATTCAGCAACAAATCATAGACTAAAACCCTCATCCTTAAAGTAAAGGTTGAGGGTTTTTGTTTAATAAATGCTCTTTCTAAGAAGCAATCGCCAGATGCCACAGAATATCAGCAAGGCAATGGCGGTCACTATATAAAAAGAAACAGCAAAGCCGCCGCCAAAGGCAACACGCAAAATCATTCCCAGATTCAAGGTAAATAGCCACACAATCAGACCTTGCACCATGAGATTTCGAGTCAAATAACGACCAACGATAAAACCGATAAGAGTTGCCACTAAGAACGGCGCAGCGGTCGAAAGGACGCCTAACGCCGTCAAGCCGTGCTGATGAGACATCCGTCCGATGAGCGCAAAGATAGTCACCGCTATAAGGTCAAGGGCAAGGTAGGAAAAAGGAATTCTCTTCATATCTTTACTTTACAGAATTCCAACTCCGAAGAATCGTTGTCAGATCTATGGTGGGCATCAAAAACTCAGCACGCAGGAGAGTGTTTTTAGAACTACTTTACATAATATAGATTATCGGCGTTCTATAAATACCTACGAACGGAAGGTTTTTGCCGATGACTACAATGTTTTTCTAATTGTTTTGCAGACGGCAATCGTTCATCATCACACCTTTGATAGTTTCTAGAACCTGAGTAAAGCCTCGGCACAGTTATTCCACCACTGAGACTCGCTGGAGTATCTGCCAAATTCAAACTCAAGTCGTGCATTGTTTCAAGTAGCTCTTAGAGCTGCATCCACTACCGGCGGCACTGACATCGCCACAACTTCCGCCTTGTTAACACAAGTCACCCAACTAGACCCGCCAATCGCAGCTTTACCAACCGCCATGTCCGCCCGATATAGCTATAATGGTTGTTTAGCAATTCTTCAACCACTCGGAATAAATACGATTACGCTGTGGTTATAGCTTTCGAATCTAATCTTCTGTGGAAGGAAAATGCATGAGTGATCGCAGCCTGCGCGGTATGCGCCTTGGCTCACAGTCAATGGAAACTGAAGCCGGCGTTGAACCCGCACCTCGCCAGCGAATTGAGTACCGCACCGAGGACGGCGAACGCGTCTTTGTAACTTTTGCTCAAGAAGCTGAAGTCCCCACTACATGGACCGCTAAGTCCGGTAAAGAAGCACGCATCGTCAACGGTGACTCTCAGCAGGAAGAAGCTACCGATAAGCCTGCACGTACCCACTGGGATATGTTGATGGAGCGTCGCTCAATGGAAGAACTCGAAGAAACTTTGCAGAAGCGCCTCGAAATCTACCGCGAGCGTCATTCTCTCTAAACCTTGGTTTTACAACAAGAGGGGCCCTGAACTCTAAAGTTCAGGGCCCCTCTTGGCTTAACTCCCCCACTGGTGGGTCGGAGCTCGTGCTTATTTCTTAAATTTTGCTCGCAGGTTATTTGCACGACCGGTCAGACCCCAGCGAGTTACCTTGGTCATGGAGTCAAGGATGATGTTTCCGTCCATTTTTGAATCGCCAATTTCGCGTTCTACAAAGGTAATCGGTACTTCGGTAATTTTCAGTCCGGCCTGCTCTGAACGCCATGCCAAGTCAACCTGGAAAACGTAACCCTTAGAGTCGATCCCGTCCAAATTGAGCTTCTGAAGAGCTTCACGGCGGTATGCACGATATCCTGCGGTAATATCCTTGATTTTGGTACCCAAGATTAAGCGGGTGTAAAGGTTTGCACCGCGAGAAAGAATCTGACGGTGAGCTGGCCAGTTCTTGGTCTTACCACCGGGAACATACCGTGAACCAATAGCGAGTTCTGCGCCGTTCTCAATAGCTTCAATAAGTAAAGGAAGCTGTTCCGGCTGGTGAGAGCAGTCGGCGTCCATCTCAACCAACACATCGTAGTTATTAGTTAGACCCCAATCAAAGCCGGCCAAGTACGCTCCGCCGAGACCGTCTTTTACCTTGCGGTGCAACACGTGGATTGCAGAATCTTCAGCAGCCATTGAATCAGCAAGTTCACCTGTACCGTCGGGGCTACTGTCGTCCACAACTAGGATGTCGCTGTCTGGAACGGCTGCGCGTAGACGAGAAACTACCACTGGTAGATTGTCTTTCTCGTTATAGGTCGGGATAACCGTCAGAACACGCATATAAATCTCCTACTAGCAGCTTTTGAGCTACGCGTTTAAATATCAGAGTTCTAGTATAAAGCACTAGTTATCAATCGCTTGTTTAAAGATTGAATAACTAGGCATAATACTGATTATTTACGTACAAATATGGGGGTAGAGCTACGGTATGTTGTCGCACATTGCGGGTAGGTATCTCCGTCAAGTGTCGGCAACAACGGTGTGCGGGCACGTGGATCAGTGCTCCATGCGGCAACGCGTTCATCAGCGGTTTGAACCATCAAGGAATCGAAATACCACAGTGCGAAATCTGCGTTACCTCCGGGCACCAATTGTCCCTGGGTAGGCTCAGCAAAGCCAAGTCCGCGCCAGGCACCTCGCGTTTGCGAGTTGAAAGCTGCGCGAGCTGAAATATTGTCTGATGAGTTCTGGCGATGTACCGCTAACGTCGTCAGTTCCCAACCCCACAGTTTTTGGGTGGGTTGAGTTGAAGAGCCGATATAGGTGGCAACACCGGCTTTGATGGCCGATGCTAGTGATGCAGACGTTGTGTTAAGATCGTCTACAAACCCTATGCTGATATTGAGCTTTTCAATACGGTTCAGCTGCGCTTGGGTGACTTCAAGTACTCCATCGAGACGGACCCCTGCTCGTAACCTTTTCAACGGACTTTCTGCGTTTAGTGCCTCAATGATCGCCAGAGTAGACTCAATGAGGTCCTCTGAACTTGCATCGAATGCAACCTTGAGTCCCGCATCCACGGCCTTTGAGACCAATACGGAAGCTTCTGTCTGACCGGCATCTACTAAGACTCCGTATGCACCTAAATTTTTAAGATGCTCAACTTTGCTCTCACGTTGGATGCGAACATACGGATACAGGGAAAGTCCCGAAATTTTTGATGCCTCTTTGAGTAGGTCCTCTCCGATAAAAATCGTACCGGCGACATAGCCATGAGCTGGTAGCTGTTCCTCAAGATTCTGCAATTCCTGAAGGGAGTCGACCGTGACTCCCCCAACAACAAAACCCGGTGTTATCAGAAGACCGTTGAGATCCTGAGATTCCATAGAGTCATCCATAATTGATTCTGCACCGGCATCGGACCCAACCCATTCAACTTTTTCTCCGTTGGCTACCAACGAGGTCGCAAAGGGATCTGCAGGACTGTAGACAGAACCGTTGGAAAATACCTGTACCTTTGTCACGTTAATTCTCCTTTTCTAAAAACCTTGCACGCTACATCTGGTCAGCTACAACGCCGCGACGAATCTTTCCGATAGCAGCTTCACATGCGGTACGCATTTGCGCATCGTTGTGTGCAACATGTGAAATCTGGTCGAGCACATCGATGACTTGCTTGACCCAGCGTACGAAGTCGCCAGCCGCTAGGTCAGTGCCTTCAATTGACTTCGCAAGTGAATCTCCACGGGCCCATTTATAGATCGGCCACACCATACCTAAATCAGGAGTCGCAGTTTGAGGGAGCTTCATCTGTTCCTCAGCATCGGTTAGCTGGCTCCACAACGTAATCATTGTGGTAACTGACTTCCCAATTTCTGGGCGCGGATATTTGCTGAGAAAACCGTTTTCATCGCGTTTGCCTTGATATACCAAAGCTGAGACAACGGATGCCATTGAAGCTGAATCGAGACCGTCCAAGAATCTCTCTTCCAGGCAGAGAGATGTCAGCAAATCTTTTTCGCCGTAGACCCGCCTGAGGCTCTGTCCACGAGATGTTAAAACCAGCTTGCCCTCCGCCGTGGTCGATACGTAATCATAGCTACGAAGGAGCTCAGTAATCCGATCAAACACTTGAGAAATAGTATTAGTGCGACGTGAAATTTGCCGGCGCAATCCATCTGTCTCCCGCTCAAGTTTCCACCATCGTTCAGACCAGCGTGCGTGCTCTTCGCGTTCTGAACATCCGTGGCAGGGATGCGTACGCATAGCGTGGCGTAGCTCATCTAGCTTGGTTTCTATAGCGCTTTCTTTATGGTCAAACCACGTATTTTGCGCGCGCTCGCGGGGTGGGCGTCCCTGATAGATCGCCTCCCTCATACGTGAAGCCATGTCGCGGCGTTCTTTAGGCGTCTTTACGCTGTATTTCTTGGGAACCTTAATCTTTGAGACAGGAACAATGGGCCCCACTAAATCTCGTGTCTCTAGACGTCGAACATGGGCATCTATCGTCAGAATCGAGGGTCTAGGGTCATCGTTTGATTCCGCACGCGTCAACACGACTGCATAGCCTCGGTTTTTGCCTTTGGGGATATCAACGACGTCTCCGGGTACGAGCTGCTGCAATGATGCTACAGCTTGTGAGAGTGATAGCTTGCGGCGACTCTTCTGCACCTGTTTTTCAAGATCTTTAATTTCACGACGAATGCGGGCGTATTCGGTGAAATCACCAAGGTGACACTGCATAGCGTCAGCATAACCTTCGAGGGCGCGCTCATTTTTACGGACACGTTGGGCTACACCTACCACTGACTTATCGGCTTGGAACTGTGCAAACGATGATTCCAGGATTTTACGGGTACGCTCGGCTCCGAACTGAGCGATGAGGTTTGCACTCATGTTGTAGGTGGGACGGAATGATGAGTTCAGCGGGTAGGTGCGGCGTGATGCAAGACCGGCAACTTGTTCAGCTTGCATACCGTTACGCCATGTCACCACTGCATGGCCTTCAATATCGATGCCTCGACGCCCTGCACGTCCTGTCAGCTGCGTGTACTCCCCCGGTGTGATGTCCACGTGGTTTTCGCCATTGAACTTGGTAAGTTTTTCAAGCACCACTGAACGAGCAGGCATGTTGATTCCGAGGGCCAGCGTTTCGGTGGCAAAAACAACTTTGATAAGACCTTCGGAGAATAGGGTCTCAACAATTTCTTTGAAGATAGGCAGCAAACCAGCGTGGTGCGCTGCGATGCCACGGGTGAGCCCCTCACGCCATTCGTAGAAGCCGAGGACGTTCAGATCACGGACATCCAAGGATGCGGTAGCCTCTGCGATGTAGGCTCGGATAGTTTGCGCCTGGGCGTCGGTCGTCAGACGGATATCTGCGTCAATGCACTGCGATACAGCACCGTCGCAGCCTGCGCGTGAGAAGATGAAACAGATGGCGGGAAGCAACCCATTTTTATCAAGGGTCTCAATCATTGCCGGTCGGGAAATACGCGCTGGAAGTTGTGCAGAGCCCGAAAAACCGCTTGCTGTTGTTTTCAGCGCGGGAGTACGGCGGTCACGCGGTCCGCGTCCGTTGCGTCCACGATTATTTCGTCGCCCACCGGGACGGCGTCCTCCCCCACGAGAACCTCCGGTACGCATTTTAAGAAGCTCCGGGTTGACGGCGGGAGCCTCATTGTCAGCTGATGATAGTGCATCCGCTGCCTGAGAAACCGTAGTTTCTTCGGCGAAAAGATTCATCAGACGCTTACCCACCAGCACATGCTGCCACAGGGGAACCGGGCGATGCTCCGACACAATGATGTCGGTAGAGCCACGCACAGTATCGAGCCACGCACCGAATTCCTCAGCGTTAGAAATAGTGGCAGAGAGCGAAATTACTGAGATGTGCTCGGGTAAGTGAATAATCACTTCTTCCCACACAGCACCGCGAAATCTGTCGGCAAGATAGTGAACCTCATCCATGACGACATAGGCGAGATTAGTAAGAGTTGAGGACTCAGCGTACAGCATGTTCCGAAGCACCTCAGTTGTCATCACAACTACCGGTGCCTCTGAGTTTATCGACGTGTCGCCGGTCAAAAGACCAACTGAATCTTCACCATATTCTTTGACCAGATCGTTGTATTTCTGGTTACTCAAAGCCTTAATAGGCGTGGTGTAGAAAGCTTTTTTGCCCTGCGACAGCGCCAGAAAAATAGCAAATTCTCCGACGATGGTTTTACCTGCGCCGGTCGGTGCAGCAACGAGGACGCCGCGTCCTGCTTCTACGCTTTCACACGCTTGACGCTGGAAATCATCGAGATCAAAACCAACCCGATTTTCAAACACCCCGAGCTGAGTTTTGGCGTAAGCGGCTCGCTGCTTTGCTTGCTGATAACGTTCTGCGTAGGAAGACATAAAAACTATCCTACGTGAAAAGTCAAAGTCAGAATTTTAGTTTTGCTCTACGCGTCCAAGCTGATCTAGTTCTTCGGCTGAGGTTGCGCGGTTGAGCTCATCATCTGTCAGACCGGCCGCGAGTTTAGCGTTCTTTTTATCGCGGCGCTTATCGTTCATCATGCAAATACCGATGGCAATAAAGAAGAAGATAATCAGAGGAGCCGCCAAATAGAACATAGTCATCGGGTCGGTGCCCGGAGCAACGGCTGCCGCCAGGGTAGCAACAAGGACGATAACCCAGCGCCATGCCTTGAGAATGGTACGACCGCGAATAAGTCCCATCATATTGACGCCAACCAGTACAACAGGCAGAACGAAAGCTACACCGAAAACCACCATGAATTTGATGAAGAAAGCGATGTAGATATCAGCCCCCATAATGTTAGTGGTTCCCTGGGGATTGAACATGGTGAGTGCCTTGATGGCAGCAGGGATGCACCACCACGCCACTGCAAGACCGATAAAGAACATGGGCACTGCGGCGGCCACAAAACCAATCGCGTACAGCTTCTCTTTTTTGTACAGAGCAGGAGTAATAAAGGCCCAAAGCTGATACAGCCACACCGGAGATGCTAAAACCAAGCCAATGTACAGCGAAACAGTAACCATAAGGTTGAAGGACGCCGCCGGAGTTGCGTAGTTCAACACAGCCTCGCGTCCATCAATCGAGTTAATTTCAGCCAGAGGCCCAGAAATCGCATCGATAAATGGCTCATACAAAAAGAAACCCGCGATAGACGTCAGTACAGTTGCAACCGCAGATTTAATCAAGCGGTTACGGAACTCACGAAAATGTTCCCCCAACGCCATCTTCGCCTGGGGGTTATTCTTTCTGCTATTTGGATTAGCCATTACATCTCCGAGAAGTTCAGGTCTGTGCACAGCACAAACTAGGCGTCAACAGGACGATACCCGCATAACCTGCTACAACCAGATTATGCGGGTACTCGTGCACATCAAAAATTACAGCTTATCGGTCGAATCCGGGGCTGCTACTGAACCGTGATTGTTGTTATTCACAACTTCGCCCTCAACGGGATCTTTAGCAGAAGCCACCTTTGTGCTGTTGCCATCTTTCTTCATGCCATCTACCTCTGACTTGAAGATTCGCATGGACTGACCCAAGCTACGAGCCATACCGGGAAGCTTCGGAGCGCCAAACAGCAAAATGATAATCAAAAGAAGAATAAGGAGCATTACCGGGTTATCAAATAAACCACGAACCATTAGTCTGCACCTTCCTGTGCGTATATACGTAGATCATCTACGCGTTGAGGCTGACCGAGTGTCTCACGACGCTGGTAGCGTCGAACTGCACGATCGATTTTACGTTCTTGTTTGCCAGACTCATAGTGCGAAACTGCTTCACCTACAGGAGTAAAGATTGCAGGTTCACTGGGTGATTCTAGTTTGCGGTAGCTAACACTGTTCGCTTCAGCCAAACGCGATGAGAAATCGGCTTCCCACGCCTCAACTTCAGACAGTGCTTTCCAGCCTTTTTTGAGGGTTACAAAGAGCAGATAAGCAAGTAGCACAAGTGATGCTACTACAAGGCTTCCCCACAAAACAATCCAAAACCACCAAGGCATAAACTCAAGTATAGAGCGTTATCTTTGTGTTTTATACCGGTAAGTGTATGAGAACACTGGGAATTTTGTGAGAGATTAGCAAATACAGGCTTAACTGTTTGAACCGTATGCGCGGATGCGCTCGCGCACCTCCAGGGGAGCAATCACCTCTATGGTGCCGGCAGCATCCGTCACAAGAGAATCAAACCACGCATTGTTGAAAAGATCTATCTCAAAGATGGTTTGATCTTTGCTGTATCTCTCAGCAACCGATTCCAGCATCTGCTGTGCGCTCGCGTCCTGCCCTGTATAACGAATGATGACCTTCTGATGAGTCAGGCTATCACCTGTATGAGAAGAAGCCTTTTCAACAGCATCAATTATTTGCTCCTCGTCTAACACCTCGATATCAGCCATTTTAAATTTTCGTTGTGCCCGACGTAAGTGACACCATGCCACCAGATAATAGGAGTCATTGTCGAGAATAAGTTGCTGAGGCGTTATCGTTCGTTCGGAGCTGCCCCGAGAAGTACTGTAACGAATTCTCATGTTCTCACGTAACCGGATAGCGGACTCAAACCGGGCTAAAGAAACCGGTACAGCTGAATAAATAGCGCATCTATTGGTGAGCTGACGCAGCTGAGGGTAGCTTGCAAATATCTTGCCGAACACTTGGTCCACAACACCGGCTGAAGGAATGACGCGACGTAGCTGATCTATCGTCAAAGATAAATAGAGGGCTTCTTGCGCTGACAAAGGCGCGCCACTTACCAAGTAGTCTGCGCCACTGAGCGACTGAACCTTACCCTTATCAAGCTCCAAAGTCAGTGATTCCTCATCCACTGCAAGCCATAAAAGCTCTAGGTCTTGACGGATCTTGCCAGGCGTAGTTTGAAAATATACAGCGGTTTCTTTGAGCGACACCGGCGCATTATCTTTGACGAATTCAGCTATCCGTAGCACACGAGTGAGGTGATCCAGCGCTGTTTCTTTGCGCCTTTTACTACTTCTTTCAACCCACTTAATACTCGCAGGAGAGATACTAGGTTCCCCCTCATGCATTTCAGTAAGTTTCTTGGCCGCAACAGACAAAGTCTTTTTGACGCGCTGTTGCAAGTTTATGGAAGCTGAGTACTGATAAGGAACAGAATGCGGGGCAACATCAGCTACTCGGGCATGGTGGCGAATCATCCACCCAACAGCCTCATGCCAGTTATACAACGGCACACCAGAAACATTACCCACGTGAACCACTGCCGAGCTATCAGGGGCATCTTCGATAAAAGCAAGTGGAGTGTTTGCATCAGAAATCTTTTCTAAAGCCCGCTTCATCGAAAAACTCTGCGGAGGCAGATGAGTCTCAATGTTCACCAGCTTTAGCTGCCACATCCGATCACGTTTAAAAATCCGTTCATCACGAACAGCATGATCAAAACCGTACACATACCACTGACCAAAACGATGCCCCAGTCCCCACACAGTCACTGTACGGGATGAAACATCGCCCTGCGCATTGCGATACTCAAACGTCATTGCCTTAGATTCAGCAACCGCTTCAATAAGAGTATCGATTTCTTGAGGCGCAGTAATAAAGGCCGACGTCTCCGTCAGCCCATTAGCCAGACCGGCCAGACCAAGTTTAGTAAGGATACGAGAAACCGTCCGGCGTGCCGGGACGCTTCTCCCCCAAACGTTCGTCAACGCCGACAAAATCGCCACCTCCCCAGGCTCAAACTGAGGAAGAACCCTAGCTGAGCCATTGCGGATACGGTAGCGTGAATACAATCCCCCAGGTACCGGCTTAAGCGTCTCAAGGTGATAGCCCAGCGCCTTAAGCTGGTTTTTATCCCTTTCAAAAGCGCGCTCAAAAGCCGCCTCATTACTGTATTCCGCATAAGACGGAACGGAGGTTTTAATGCTTTCGCGCGTAATCCCTCGCTCAGAACGAGAGAGAACATCCAAAAGCGCAATCAGTCGCTCAACAGAACTTTTGCTCATCGATTAAAACAATAGCCTCTCACCGTGACGTGAGAGGCTATGTGCTGAAAATATTACTTACGAATATCCACGAGATCTACGACGAAGATCAATGACTCGTTAGGACCAATTGCGCTACCGGCACCGCGCTCGCCATAAGCCATTGCTGAAGGAATCTCAAGGCGACGACGTCCACCAACCTTCATACCAATTAGACCTTCATCCCAGCCCTGAATTACCTGACCAACACCAGCAGTGAAACCAAGAGGCTCACCACGGTTCCACGATGAGTCAAATTCTTCACCGGTGGAAAAAGCTACACCAACATAGTGGCACTGGATGTAATTGCAGGGTTCAACAGCAGGACCATTGCCCTCAATGAGGTCGGTAATCACCAATTCAGTGGGCTCACCGCCCTCAGGGAAATCAATTTCAGGCTTGGTGCGATCAAGTTTGCGCTCGCCAAATGACATAGTGTTCTCCTCTTCTTCGATGAGTGTTTTACTTAGATTCTTCAGGCTGAGGTGTTTCTGACTGAGCAGGAGCTGATGATGCCTCACCAGTCTCAGCAGGTGCAGACTGAGTTTCAGTCGCAGCGGGTGCATCTGAGCGTCCCAAGATATCCACCACGAAGACCAGCGGGCCTTCGGGCATCTGGTTTTCCTTAGCGTTCTCGCCGTATGCCTTATCAGTGGGGATAGTCACCATGACGCGTGAACCGACCTTCTTACCGGCAAGGCCTTCAACCCACCCCTCAACCAGGCTGTCTTTACTGAGCTGGAAAGCTGCGGGAGCCGCATCGTAATTCTGGTCGAAAACCTTACCGTCGTTCCAGGTCACACCGATGTAACGTGCGTAGACGGTATCGCCCTCATTGACGGTTTCGCCGTTACCGGTAATCAAATCGTCGGTCACAACTTCCTTGGGCTCGTCCCCCTTATTCTCAGGAAGAGTGAGGGTAGCTTTATTGCCTTCGAGAGTGAACTTAGGCTTATCAGCACCAAGATCTTTCTGCTCACCTTCTACAGAGGACGGAAGCTTCTGAGAAATGGTGTACACCTCTACGTTGGTGGCGGAGCCGGGGCTGCTGGTGGACTTAGTTCCATCTTGACCCATTGTGGTGTTGGTGGTGTACGAGAAGCTCGTGCCAACCTTAGCCTGAGAGACTACATCGTAGATTTCAGGGGCATTTTCTTTCAGCTGGTCATTGACCTCAATAATCAACGGCGATGAAGTGTAGGTTGAACCCTGCGATTTACCGTCAGCACCTGAGAATACAGATGCATTAAGTACAAGCGCGTCACCTTCATTCACCTGATCACCAGAACCATCTTCAATGATGTGAGTCTGGTTGCCGGTAGCCGCGAAGGGGGTCTCAAAACCGACAGAAGGCTCAGCAGTTGCGCCCTTCATATCGTAATCAACATCCTCAAGCTTCTGAGTACCTGAACCGCACGCGGTCAATGCCAAAACAACCACAGCGGAGGTAGCGGCCCACGTCAACTTCTTAGCTGCAAATTTCTTCTTCATCCATATTCTTTCGTCGAAGCTAAACTAAATTTTCGTAACTATCCTACAGTTGCTCGCTCACAATTTGCTGAGAGCAACCCTGAATTAGATAAATGGCGGTGCCCAAGAGGTGCTTGGCGCAATACCATCCAGCACTTTGATCAGAGCCTGAACGTCCTCAGATTCCGTGGCAAACGGATCCTTGCACATCACCGTATGCTGCGGGTACGCATTCAGTTTCATGTGCACCCAATCAACGGTGAACTGCTCACCAGCATTACGAGCCGCATTGATGAATGCACCACGCAATTTTGCGCGAGTTTCAGGCGGGTGGATAGCAGCGCGGGCAATTTCCTGCTCGCTGACAACGGTCTTAGCTTGCCCTCTTGACGCCAGTAGGTTGTAGACTCCGCGTCGGGGGTCGATGTCGTGATAAGCGAGATCCAACTGCGCAATTCGCGGATCGTCGTAACCGCTAGCACCTCGGGCGATGTAGGCGTCCAAGAGTTTTTTCTTAATCGCCCAATCGATCTCAGTGTCGATTGTAGAAAAATCATCGGCTTCAATCGCTTCTAACGTACGGGTCCAAAGATCCAGAACATACGCTACGTCTTGGTGATGTTCACCCTTGATTTCTACGAAAGCTCGAGCAGATTCAAGGTAGTGACGCTGCATTTCTAAAGCGCTGATTTCCCCACCGTCAGCTAGGGCAAAACGCGCCGTGCCGGTGAGATCATGAGAAATGGTACGCAAAGCCGTCGCGGTATCTTTAACGGCAAAATCCTTGAGCGGATAGCGCTCTTCGAGCATGCGTAGCACGAGGTCGGTCGCACCAATTTTTAGAAGCGTGGTGGTTTGCGACATGTTAGAGTCGCCGTTAATCACGTGGAGTCGGCGGTATAAAGACGCATCCGCATGCGGCTCATCGCGGGTATTGATGAGCGGACGCGAACGAGTGGTGGCTGTGGATGAGCCTTCCCAAATGTGGTCGGCTCGTTGAGAAAATGAATACGAAGGTTCTGCGCTGATACCCGGCTGTGTTCCCCACGCCGGAGGACCGGCAGGATGAGTTTTGCCAGCACCCACAATAATCTGGCGAGTAATCAGAAACGGAATCAGCGAAGCTACAAGCTTTGCGAATTCTACTTTGCGTTCAAGCATGTAGTTTTCGTGAGAGCCGTATGAGTTATCAGCAGAATCTACGTTGTTTTTGAAAAGGTAGATAGTGCCGGTCAAATTTTCATCTTCTAGTGAATCCTCAGCCTGATTGATGAGGTCATTGAAGAGATACTCCCCCGCTTTATCGTGGGTGATGAGGTCCCGAAGAGTCGCGGTTTCTGCCGTGGCGTATTCCGGGTGTGAACCAACGTCTAGATAAAGTCTGCCGCCGTTGGGTAAAAAGACATTGGTGGAACGCCATGTGTCTACAACGGGTTTGAAGAGTTTACGGGCAGTTTCTTCTGGTCCGAGGTGTCCTAGGCTTTTAGGGATATATCTAATGCCGTATTCGGTTTCAATGCCGTATATTCTGCGTTCCACGGGTGAATCTTTCTGGAGATAGGCGGTCAGGGTGAGGTCAGAGTATGGTTACTGACCGCCCTTTTGTACAAAACCCTTTACAAAGTCTTCTGCGTTTTCTTCGAGAACACCGTCAATTTCAGCGAGGATGTCATCGACGTTGGTGAGAAGCTCTTGGTTGGTCTCTGTGGTTTTTTGAGCAAGTTCTACGTGTTCCTGTTCCTGCGCGGTATGAGTAGTTTGCTGTGCCTGAATATTTTTGCGTTCCACAATGTTCTCCTGGTGATGGGCGTAGTCTGAGTGGCTAATGCCCGGTTTAATAGGTGTGAGAGTTTGCGCCAAGCGCTGTGAACAGCGGTTCGGCACTGGGATTTGTTAGGTAGGGCTCAATGGTTCGACGCGTGAGATCGGAGGGCTCGTTCATGGTCAGTCGATAGGTTGTTATATCGAGTGGGTTGCGAACAACGATTGTGTCCCAGTTGGCACTAATCACTTCATTTCCCCAAGTCGAGACAATTTTACCGCGGGCGTATGCTCGAGTGTCATCAGGTGGCTCACTTGCTGCCTTTTTGATGTGCTCTGCGCTGAAGAGAGTCTTTAGACGGCCGAGCCCCACCAGTTTGAAATATAAGCCTTTATCAGGTCTCAAATCTGAGTATTGGATATCGATGGCTTTGAGCTTAGGACTGTCCCAGTCAATACCTTGAGCCACATATGCTTTGAGCAACTGGTATTTTGCCGCCCAGTCGAGACGATCCGCAAGTGCATCGGGGGCGGTCGCCAGAAGGTGCAGTACCTCTTCCCACAGTTCGAGTACCTCGCGGGTTTGCTCATCTGGATTGGGATTATTATCAAGGGACGCTTCAAGATATGCCTGCTGCACCTCAAGGGCTGTGATGCTTCCGCCATTTGCAAGTGGGAGTTCTTGGGTGAAGGTGAGGTCACGGCTAACAGTGTGCATAGCAGTCACAGGATCCGTCAGCTGAATAACAGGAGCCTTGCCTTGCTCAATAAGTTCCAAAACTAAGGACATGGTACCGAACTTCAGCAAGTTAGAGTAGTGCGCTAAATTGGCGTCTCCGGTAATCACATGCAACCGGCGGTACTTTTCGCGGTCTGCATGGGGCTCATCACGAGTGTTAATGAGAGGCCGGCGGATAGTTGTTTCAAGCCCCACCAAGCGCTCAAAGAAATCAGCTCTCTGCGAGAGTTGGAAACCCGGTTCATCACCGTCAGTACCGAGCCCCACGCGTCCTGCGCCGGTATAGATAATGCGAGTAGCAAAGAAGGACGCGAGAACTTTAGTCAAGTAGTCGAAGTCAGTTTCACGGGAAATCAGGTAGTTTTCGTGAGAACCGTAAGACTGTCCTTTACCGTCGGTGTTGTTTTTATAGAGGTTGATGGGCTCGATACCGGTCTTTGCCGATGAATCGGCAAGAGTAGCAATAGTAACTGCGGCGATGTGATCGCCGGCAGCGTCCCAGAGAACGGCGTCTTGAGGGCTGGTGACCTCTGGTGATGAGTATTCGGGATGGGCGTGATCAACATAGAGGCGGGCTCCATTGGGCAAAATGGAGTTCATGGTAATTTTGTCCCAGTCAAGACGCTCAGCAAACATACCGGATTCTTTGAGGGCCTCGGCTGCGATATCTTCGCTGGTGAGCTCGTATGCTTCATCGGTGAGCTGGCTAGAGTGCGCCTCTTCACGTTTCATCGCAAAACCGCGAGCGTCCTGAAGAGGTTGCTCAGAATCGTATTCCCATGCCGTCTTTTGGTGCTTGGAGAACGCCAAGTTGTCGTAGGTATTGACGATGGTGGCTGAAAGGACGGTATGATTCGCGGCCGGGTTGGTCGGTGAGATGACACCAAATTCGGTTTCGGCTCCCATAATGCGCTGAACACCCATGGTTACTCCCCTCGTCCTGAGCGCGCTGGAGTGACGGTGTGGATGCGCGCCCTGATGTTGTATTGCGTGAGCACGTCTTCGATTTCAGCGGTTTGCGGAACTTCGACCTGATCCTCAAATTCTGCGCGGATAGCTTCTAAGACGTGCTGAGCAGTAATACCTTTTTCGCCACCGGTGAGTAGCGACTTAATGGCCTGTTTTTTGGCGGAGTCTACGATATTGCGGATCACCGCGCCCGTGAGAAAGTCTCCACGGTACAGGGTGAGAGTTTGCCCGTTGTCCAAGGTGAGAGTGAGGTAACGATTGTAGTCTTCGCGTGAGAACAGGGACTCTACTGCCCGATTAATCATCGCATCAATAGCGAGCTCTTTACTGCCGGCCGCATCGATAGCGTCCTGACTGATAGGGATGCGCGGCGTCAGGTAAAGCGCGAAAATTTCACGTGCGCCTTCAGCATTCGGGCGATTGATGCGAATCTTAATGTCGAGACGGCCCGGTCGCAGAACCGCGGGATCAATCATGTCTTCACGGTTAGTAGCACCGATGACAATGACGTTATCCAGGGATTCGACACCGTCGATTTCTGACAACAGCTGGGGAACAATAGTGGTTTCCACGTCGGAGGAACGACCTGTTCCGCGGGTACGGAAGAGCGACTCCATCTCATCGAAGAAAACAACAACGGGATTACCCTCTGCGGCCTTCTGACGGGCAGCAGAGAAGATATCGCGAATCTGCCGTTCTGTCTCGCCTACATATTTATCCAGTAGCTCCGGACCCTTGATATTGAGAAAGTAGCCGGTTGTAGACGAATCTTTAGAAATCTCAGCTGCGCGTTGCGCAAGAGAATTAGCCACGGCTTTTGCAATAAGAGTCTTACCGTTACCGGGAGGGCCGTAGAGCAGGATGCCTTTGGGCGGAGTCAACTGGTGTTCACGGTAAATCTCGGGGTGCAAGAAAGGTAGCTCAACCGCATCCTGGATCTGTTCAATCTGAGAAGAAAGACCACCAATGTTGGCGTAGGTGATGTTCGGAACCTCTTCAAGAACCAGCTCCTGCGCCTCAGTAGAAGGAACCTGCGCCAGAATCAGACCGGTCTTAGAGTCATAGGTAACGGTATCGCCCGTACTCAACGAAACCCCAGCAAGCGCTCCCGAAATACGCGCCACTGCTTTGTTCTGATTAGGGAGATCAATGATGATCTGCTTATCATCAATCTTCTCTCGGATAGTAACAACTTCACCGTAAGTGCTGTACCCCAGTGATAGGACAGCTTGATTATGCTCGTTGAGCAGAACTGTCATACCGGGTTCTACATCCTCGGGCGACAGGAGCGGTGAAAAGGGAATACGCACCAGCCTACCGCCGAGCTGAACGTCAAGGTAATCCTCAACCTCAGCCGGGGTCTTACCGGAAGCTAGCTGGTCGTAGGTCATCTTGCCGCGCCCTACCTCAAGAACCACAGCTGAATTGAGCGGTGGTTCTACCTCTTGCGCGACGGAGACTCGAATACGCTCGATTTCAGCTTTAGTAATTTCTAGCGCTTTGACAAGTTTTTGGTTCTTCTCCCCGGCAAGGCGCAGTTGGCGGTCCAGGTTCTTGCGGTTTTCGTTCGCAAGAGTGAGCTGGCGCAGTACGCGTTCGTAATCGGTGGTTGAAGGTCCGTTAGTGTCGGTCATCGTGTGCTCTTATCGATTCGCGTTGGGTGTTTAAGGTAGGACGCGGGTTAATTAGTTACTGGTATTGATATGTTCGCTAGCTCGCGCAGCATGCTGAGCAAGATTCTGTGCATCTCGAGCCGCACGTCGCAACTTGCGGTCAGTCACATTGCGCTCGCCCAGTGATGCTGGCGTCCAGGCATTCATATCTTCTTCAGAGAACTCGGTCTTGGACGCGCGTCGTTTGGGTGCAAGACGCACCGCTCCGTCGGCGAGACGGCGGGCAGTAATCAGGAAGCCGGTGTGCGCGACCATACGGTGGTCAGGTCGAACAGCGAGACCCTCAACATGCCAGCCTCGAACCATGGTTTCGTGCGACTCAGGTTCGGTGAAACGGCCGTCAGCGCGAAGTGCTTCTGCGGTACGAGAGAGCTGAGTGACGGTTGCAACGTAGCAAATAATCACACCACCAGGCGCCAGAGCAGTCGCCACAGCATCAAGGCATTCCCAAGGGGCAAGCATATCGAGTACCGCACGGTCTACGCTGCCAGGTTCTTCGACCTCCCCAAGAGTTTCAGCCAGATCCCCTAGAGTAATCTCCCACGCTGGATGCGGACCACCGAACATAGTTTCAACGTTGCCACGGGCAATATCCGCGAATTCCTCGCGACGTTCAAACGAACGCAGATGACCTTCATCGCCGATTGCACGCAACAAACCAATAGACAAAGCACCGGAACCTACGCCCGCTTCAATAACGCGTGCACCCGGGTAAATATCTGCCATGGTAACAATCTGACCGGCGTCCTTGGGATAAACCACAGCCGCACCGCGAGGCATCGACAGCACAAAGTCCTTGTAGAGAGGGCGAAGGGCCTGGAAAAGAAGACCCTCAGAATTCTCAATAACAGTGCCCTCATCGTGCCCGATGAGGTCGTTGTGATTGAGGAACCCTCGATGCGAGTGGTACTGGCCATCCTCTTGCAAGGTGATGGTAGTGATGCGTCCGCGCTCATCAGTAATTTGGACGCGCTCGCCGGGGCGGAATGGACCGCGGCGGTTGTTAGCGCCAGTGGGATTGTGTTGAGTCATAGATTTTTCTTTCGCCAAGATGTTAGTGACGGGTTGGTGCCGTCCTGCGGTAAGAGCGCTTGAGACGGTGCTGTAGTTCTATTGTCTCAAACCGAGTGAGATTTTTATATTTGGTGGTCGAGTCCGAGCATATGGTTTTCGCGGTTGATGATGTTGGTGGCGTCTTTGTGAGTGATAATGCCTATGGGCTGGTGGTGTGCATCGGTGACAGCCCAGGCCAGCACGATGGGGTTTTGTTGATATGAGACTGGCAGACGATGCCAGTGGGTACCGTTGAGGTATTCCATGACGTCATAACGCAGGGCGTTGTAGCTAATAGGCGGTTCTGCGAGTGGAACGGCTACCTGCATGATGGGAGTGCCGGGTTTGACCTGAAGTACGTGCCCATCTGCCCAGAGAAGCTGACCGGTATGAGGATGCGAGGTAATTGCAAGGAAGCCGTTGCCGATGGATTGTGCAACGATTTCAACAGGTGTGGTGGGGGCAAAAGAAATTGCCGGGCGCATCAGATTTTTAGCTTGAAGAGGATCGTAGCCAGCGCTTTGGTGTCTGAGAATTGATAGATGCGATGACGCGTTCTTCCACAAATAGGTGCACAGATAAATCAGGATAATAAGCGCAACGGGAGTGCGCATCATTCCGCCAAACGCAAAAAGAAGCACAGCAACCGGTATGAGTATGACCCCGACATATGAAGTTATTTTGACCGCGGTTGATTTTTTGGCGCCGCAGAGCATTGCGAAGGACTCGATGGCGTGACCGCCGTCAAGCGGGTAAGCAGGCAGAAGATTAAAAAATGCGATAGCGAGGTTAGCGTCCGACGCGAGACGAAGGCCAAAGGCAAAGGAACTTGGTTCCACAACTTGTAACAGCCCATACCCTGCAAGGGCGAAAAGTACGTTGACGGCAGGCCCTGCTAATGAGACAAGAAGCGAGCCAGCAGCGCTCCCCTGCGTTAGCTTGGTGAAACCGCCCCATAGAGTCATGGAAATAAAGTGCACTTTTTGTCCGCTGGTGTGCCCTACAGCGGCGTGAGCAAGTTCGTGCACAAAAACCGCAGCGGCAACTACCACGGCGACTGTAGTCGAGACAATGAAACCATCGCCCCAGCTCATACGCGGCGAACGTTGAATGTAGTAGGCGTAGCCGAGAATGACCACTGCCATGAAAACAAACCATGAGGTGCGCAGGTACACGGGTGCACCAAAAATGCGGGCTACTTGTACGCCGAGTGCGTCCTTATGCATATGCCCTACTCTCAGGTTGATGTGGCGGGGTGTTTTACCATCCTACTAAAGAGCTTGCAATAAAGAGCAGTCTGCTTTTCATCTGGTGGTCTGCGTGGCTGAGCTACGAGCGGTAAAGTAGATTCTAATGAGCGCAGAATACAACCCAGAGTTCCACACCGTTAAAGATTTATTGTCTCCCACCGGTGAAATGTACACCATCGTTCTGGCCGCTTTTGAAGGCTGGAACGATGCCGGCGGGGCAGCTAGCGAGGCCCTGCAATATTTAACTCGCCTGTGGGATTTTACCCCGCACTCCGGTATCGATGATGAGGATTATTTTCTCTACATGCACCAACGCCCCGTCATGATGTCGCAAGAAGAGGGCGGTGCTGAAATTTTATGGCCTGAAATATCAGTGCAACTGACTGAACTGCCGGAGCACAACGTGCGAATCGCCGTGGTGACCGGCCCGGAGCCCACCCACAAGTGGAAGGGTTTTGTCAGAGATTTTTATGAGCTCACTGAACAGCTCGGTGCTGGCGCAGTAATTTTGCTCGGTGGTCTTTTGGCAGAAACCCCGCATACGCGTCCTTTCCCAGTAGACGTCACAAGCGAGTCAATTTTGATGCGACAGCTCGATGACGTTCACCCCAACACTTATACCGGTCCGACGGGCATTACAGGGGTGCTTGCGGTGATGGGTACCCAATACAGTATTCCCGCAACCAGCCTGTGGGTTTCTATCCCCCACTATGTTGGTCAGCCGCCGCATCCTAAAGCAACTTTAGCTCTCTTGAAAAAACTTGAGACTCTAGTGGGTATCGCTATCCCCCTCAAACCGCTAGAAGAAGAGGTGGATGCGTGGGATCGTGGCGCTGCCGAGTTGCTAGAGGATGAGCGAGAGCTCGCCCAGTATGTCGCACAGTTAGAAAGCACCTACGACATGGAGAATGATCCGCAAACCTCGGGTGATGATATTGCCGCCGAGTTTGAGCAGTTCCTCAAGCGTCGCGAGCAATAACCTTGGCTACTGATAAAGGCCCCCGCGAAAACTCACCGGAGTTTTCGCGGGGGCCTTTATTTCTGCACACGTATTGTGTGCAGTTTTTGTGTTTTAGAGCTTCACGCCAAATCGAGCATCCAGTAGATCAGCTACCAGGGAGCCACCACCGGCATGGCCCTGTTGCGCCCACTGTTCAATGCGGTCAAGAGCAACCGGAGTATTCAAATCATCTGCCAGTAACTGACGAACGTCCTCAATGAGCTCGCGTGCAGCACCGTCATCTTCGCCGGCTGCGGCTGTGACAGCCTGGGAAATAGCGCCAAAACGTGACTGAGCCTGAGCAAGCAACTCATTGGTCCAGAACCAGTCGGTACGGTAGTGATTGCTCATAATCGCCAAGCGAATAACGCCCGGGTGAACCCCCGCAGCGCGAAGCTTGGATACCAAAACGAGATTGCCCAAAGACTTCGATATCTTCTCACCGTCAAGACCTACCATGCCGGTATGAGCAAAGTGCTGCGCCATGGGCACCCGATTGACGGCGTAGGCATGAGCTGCACCCATCTCATGGTGCGGGAACTGCAGGTCAGAGCCGCCGCCCTGAACGGTGAAAGGTGCGGGCAAGAACTGCTGTGAAATCATGGTGCACTCAATATGCCATCCTGGACGACCGCGTCCCAAAGACTTTCCATCCCATGCAGGCTCGCCCTCGCGTTCAACACGCCACAGGAGCGGGTCCAAGGCATCCTTCTTACCGGGACGCTGCGGGTCTCCACCGCGCTCGGCAAACACGGGAAGCATCTGCTCACGGTCAAGATTCGAGACATCACCCAGGTGCCAGCCTCGCTCGTCGCCTTCGCCCAAACGCTGAGCAGCTTCCACATCAAAATAGACATCGCCATCGGGGGCAACTACACCGTTCTCATCGGTAAAGCCCGGTACACGGTAAGCAATCCCCTGCTCAATCCAACGCTCAACCGTAGGAACGATCCATTCGATGGATTCGACAGCACCCACATAATGATCGGGAGCGATAACGTTCAACGCCTCCATGTCACCAAAGAACAACTCAGTCTGGTCCTTTGCCAGCTCGCGCCAGTCAACGCCAGTAGCGTTCGCGCGTTCCAACAAAGGATCGTCAACATCGGTGACATTCTGAACATAGGCAACATCCATACCGGCATCACGCCACGCACGGTTCAACACGTCAAAAGCCACATACGTGGATGCGTGCCCCATATGAGTCGCATCGTAAGGAGTAATACCGCACACGTACAAGCTCGCCTGATCCTCAAAGGGCAACTCGACCTTCAGCTGTGCAGCTGTATCAAAAATATGCGGAACCGGTGCTTTGCCCGGCAACTTAGCAATCTCAGGGCTCTTCCAGGATTCCATTACTACCTCTTCCAAAATTTCTTTTCTGCATAAAACAATACCCGTTCACCGGTTGCGGTGAACGGGTATGAAAGCAGTTGGCTTAATTACGCTACAAGAATTCCTAGACCGAGCAAGATGTATACAAGAACACCTACCGCGATGCGATACCAGACGAAAATGCCGTAGCTGTTCGAAGAAACATACTTCAAGAACCAGCCAATCATCAGGTAACCGGAGACAAACGCTACAAGCGTTGCCACAACAGTTGAGCCTAAACCGTAGTATCCGGTAAAACCCTCAGCCAAACTATCGGAAAGCTTAAACAGGCCGGATGCGAACACTGCAGGAATTGCCAGCAAGAACGAATAACGCGCGGCAGCTTCACGGGTGTACCCCATCAGCAAACCGGCAGTAATAGTGCCACCCGAGCGAGAAACGCCGGGAATCAATGCCAACGCCTGAGCAAAACCAAAAATCAGACCGTGCTTCACGTTCAAATCTTTAAGCTCACGCTGTTCTTTACCCATACGATCGGCAATACCCAAGAAAATCGCGAACACAATCAACATGGTCGCAACAATCCACAGGCTGCGGAAGGTCGTATCAATGTAGTCCTGCAAGAGCAAACCCAAAATACCAATGGGCAAAGAACCTACGATGATGAACCAGCCCATACGAGCATCCGGGTCCTTCTTATCGACCTTGCCAGTCAATGAGCCGAACCACTTACCGATAATGCGCACAATATCGCGCCAGAAAAACAACAAAACAGCCGTCTCAGTACCCAGCTGAGTAATCGCAGTAAAAGCCGCGCCGGGATCTTCAGAAACCGGCAAGAACTGCCCCACAATTCGCAGGTGACCGGATGAAGAAACCGGCAAAAACTCAGTCAGACCCTGAACAAGGCCCAAAATAATAGCTTGAATCCATTCCACGCATCAAACTGTACCGGTTAAAAAACGAACACAGCAGTACTTTCATACTGCTGTGTCTGTTCTAACAGCTAAACCACACTAGCTTGTGGGCTTAAGCGCGGGGATCCTCATCGTCATCCTCATCAAAGAATTCGATGTCATCTTCGTCGTATTCTTCGCTGTCATCGAAATCGTCGTAGTCTTCGTCATTATCATCTTCAATGAAGACCTCCAAAGGAGTAACCTCTTCATAGGATTCAAAGAGGGAGTCCTCATAACGTTCAAAAGCATTAGCGATGGCAACATACGCGTTATCAATCGCGGTATCGTGCTCGCCACGACGGTTAGCAATAGCTGTAAGGTGTTCTTCTAACGCTGAAGTCAATACTGATAGCGCTGCGCGAGGATCATTACTCATGTATAAGACGTTATCACTAAACGCTTGAACGCGAACTATATCGGAGGGAATTTTGAGAGAAACACAGATTAGTGCACCGATTGTTCACTCGACGTTCAACACGGACCGCTATGAATACCTGATTATCACCGTTGAACCCGGCGATTCCATCAAGGCTGCCCGCCAGCGTCTGGGAGAACATGCCGAGTACGGCAAGTGGGAACTTTCTCGAACCGTTATTCTGTATGGCGGACGCCGACGCTACTGGTTGCGCCGACGCATCATGAAGGTCGTTAAGACCACGCAATTTATCTAAAAGATTTTCTTGTCTTCGCTAGCTCAATGCAAGCTGCGAAGAAAAACTAAGCGGTGGCGTCCTGATAGAGGACGCCACCGCTTACTTATTTGAATCGATGGCTACTTGTCGCCGTAACCAGCTGATTCCAAAGTCTTCTGAATTTCGCCAGCTGACTTGCGCAGACGCTCGATTTCTTCGTCGCTCATGGGAACATCGAGCACGCGCACAACACCCTCGCGGTTGACGACTGAAGGGAGCGATACTGCAGCTTCACCTTCGATACCGTACTTACCGCGAATCTGGGTGGCAACGTTGAGTACAGCATCCTGACCTTTCAAGATTGCCTCAGCGATGCGTGCACCCGAAATACCGATTGCGTAGTTAGTGGAACCCTTGCCCTCGATGATCTTGTAAGCTGCGCGCATAGCCTGAGTTGCAAGCTCATTCTTGACCTCATCGGTGAAGACGCGCTCACCGTCTTCGCTGGTCCACTCATCCAGCGGAACCATACCGATGTTAGCTGCTGACCATACGGGGAATTCTGAGTCGCCGTGCTCGCCGATAACGTTGGCGTGAACGTTCTTGATAGAAACGCCTGCCTTGTTTGCGATCAGCCAGCGCAGTCGTGATGAGTCCAAAACGGTGCCGGATGCGAAGCAACGTTCGGTGGGCAGACCGGTAATCTTCTGAGCTACAACAGCCAGAACGTCGCAGGGGTTGGTGACAATCATCAAGATTGCGTTCGGTGCAACTTCCATAACCTGGGGAAGCATTGCTTCAAAGATTTTGACGTTAGCGCCAACGAGCTCAAGGCGGGGCTGCCCGGGCTTCTGGCGAGCACCTGCGGTAACAATAACCAAATCGCAGTCACGCAGGATTTCGATATCCCCACCGCCTGAAACCTTAGCTTCTGAGGCAAACATCGAACCGTGTGCGATATCGAGGCCTTCTGCTTCTGCACGTTCTGCAGCGATATCGTAAATCACGATTTCATCGGCAACGCCGCGCAGCATGGATGCGTATGCGGTTGCTGAGCCGACGCCGCCTGCACCGATGACGCCGAGTTTGGTGGATTTTGCAGTAGCCATGAGGAAAGTTCCTTTCGAGCTTGTGAGCTTGATGTGGTTTGTGATTACCAGTATGACACACTAAATGTGGTTTTATGTTGGGTTTATATGACTTTAAGTGTCTGAAATTCGCCCTTTTTACACCTTGCCGCCGAAAAACCCTCATAAACACAAATAATTCAGAAATGACCTTTTGTTGAAGGTCACATGAAAGCTCGCTCACCCACTCCCCTGCAACCCCGCACCAATCATTGAAGTCAACCGAAGAATCCCAGGCTCAATGTAAACAATAATCCCCGGATGCCGAAGCATCCGGGGATTATTCTGTGCGCGGAGGGGGACTTGAACCCCCACCCTCTAATACGAGGACTAGCACCTCAAGCTAGCGCGTCTGCCTATTCCGCCACCCGCGCAGGTGATAAATCAGAGCTGGGAAGCTCTGTAAGCAACAGATAATAATCTACACGCATCACAAGATGAGACGCAAATCCAGAGGTTGCATTTTCTTATTATCTACCTCACATTTTGAGTTTTCGACCAAAATTTAGGTTCCTAAATTCCAGAAAATAACGAAATTTTTCCACATTATAGGATTTTTAAGCTTCTGGAATCTATCGGGCCGCCCACCCATAAAAAATTTTATCAATGCGCCAACCGAAGGTAATCAGTTTAACTTGTCAGTTATATAGGCTAAATACCCTATTTCATTACGTGAGTACGCACTAACAGCAGGTAGACTCACCCTAAACCTCGCTATACGATGATGACGTGAATAACGAAAACTTGAGCCGCGACGAAGCGGCACACCGCTCAGAACTACTATCCGTTGACACCTACGACGTACACGTTGACCTCACCAACGCGGCAGATACATCGTTTGCGTCCTACCCCACCGCAACCACCGTGCGTTTCACCGCCCGTGCGGCTGAAGAAACCTTCATTGACTACATTCACCAGTCAATCGACTCCATCAAACTCAATGGCGGCCATATCAATACCGCAGAAGCCATTGACGGCTCACGCATCCGCTTTACCCCGGTAGAAGGCGAAAACATACTGACCATTCATGGCCGCTCCTACTTCTCCCGATCTGGAGAAGGTCTGCACCGTTACACCGACCCAACCGATGACAAAACTTACCTGTACACACAGTACGAACCCGCAGATTGCCGACGGGTCTTCCCCAACTTTGAACAGCCAGACCTTAAAGCTGTCTTTAATTTCCGCATTACCGCGCCTGCCCACTGGGTAGTCAGCTCAAACGCTGAACTAGATCGAACACTTGAAGACCCAGCAGATTCCAGCATTTCAAAGCGAGTTTTCAAGCCCACAGCACGCATCTCTACTTACATCACCACCATCCTTGCTGGTGAGTACTTTGTAGCATCAGATACCTACGTACCGACCTCAACCGTGAACTCCGGTAAGATTCCGCTGGTTGCCTACTGCCGAGCCTCATTGGCAGAGTACTTCGATGCGGAGAACATTTTCACTGTCACCAAGCAGGGACTTGATTTCTTCCAAGATCTTTTCGACTATGCCTACCCCTTCAAGAAGTACGAGCAAGCTTTTGTTCCCGAGTACAATCTGGGCGCGATGGAAAACCCCGGCATGGTGACTTTCACCGAAAGCTATATCTACATTTCCGGAGCAACCCAAGCTGATCTTGAATCTCGTGCCAACGTTATTTGCCACGAGATGTCGCATATGTGGTTTGGCGACTTAGTCACCATGAAATGGTGGGACGATTTGTGGCTCAAAGAATCATTTGCAGATTTCATGGGTACTTTGGGTTCTATTCAAGCCAACGGGTTTGAGGATGCGTGGACTACGTTTGCTAACCGTCGCAACTCGTGGGCCTACTACCAGGATCAGCTACCCACGACTCACCCGATTGTGGCAGATATCCCCCACCTCGAAGCAGCTAAGCAGAACTTTGACGGTATTACTTATGCCAAGGGCGCCTCAGCCCTCAAACAGCTCGTCGCGTACGTTGGTTTTGAAACCTTCATCGACGCTGCTCGCGCTTACTTCAAGAAACACGAATACGGGAACACTACCCTCGATGACTTCTTGAGCGTTCTCGATGAAAAATCTGATCGCGATGTCAAAACGTGGGCTCAGGCATGGTTGCAGACAAGCGGGCTATCATCATTGAGTACTGAACGTATTTTTGCCGAAGATGGCACGCTACAAGAACTTCGCATCCATCAGGAACTACCAGCTGGTGTTCCTACTGGACTTGGACGTCCACATCAGCTGATGCTTGAAACCTTTATTGCATCTGACGACGAAGAACCTCAGCTGACCTCCACAGGAAAGTTTTCTCTAGAAATTCCCGCTGGTGATTCGCAAAGCGTCGCTATTGACTTAGACGCAGAGGCTCGAGAGCAGGTCGCGGCGGCAGATCTTCTTCTTCTCAATTCTGGCGACCAAACCTACGCGAAGGTTTACCTTAGCGATGAAGACGGTCTGCAGACAGCCCTAAAGTCAGTATCAACCATCGATGATGCGCTTGCTCGCGGTTTGTTGTGGGGTAGCCTGTGGAATCAAGTTCGGGATGGAAAATTAGCGGCAGCAACGTTCATACGTGCTGTCGAGTTCAACCTGACTCGTGAACCGTCAGCAACTCTACTGGCAGCGTTGACCTCACAAGCACAGTCGGCTATTTCGCTCTATACCGCTCCTGCGGAGCAAGCATCGCTCTGGGATTCTTTGTATTCTGCGCTCTCAGATGCGCTTGAATCAGCGGAGTCTTCCAGTGACGCTCAGCTGATTTTGATGCGGTCTACCCTGGCTGTCGCTGCGCACTCCCCACTGGGCATTGAATTTGCTCGCGAGGTTTCACGCGGCGCCATCGAAGACCTCAAGGACGCTGATATCGAAGGTTTGCAGGGGCTGAAATACACCCAGACACTGGGCTGGTCAGCTCTCATCGCTCTCGCAGCTCATTCGGAAGTTGACGACCTCGCTCTTGAGACCGCTCGCGCTTATCAGTCATCAGCAACGTCTGAGCGCGGGTTTGCCTATGCATCGGCGGCTTTCCCCAATGCTCAAGCGAAGCAGGCAGCATTTACTGCTGTAACAACTGACCAAGAACTGTCGAACGAGATCTTGACTGCAACCGCTAACGGTTTCAAACTCGGTGAAGAAAAACTTCATGTCGAGTTCTACCCGCAGTACTTCGAGCAGCTACTTGACACCTGGAACGACCGCTCAATTGGTATGGCAACACGCGTCGTCACCGGCCTTTACCCTGCGGCAGTTCTTCGTGAAAACAAAGCTATCGAAGAGCACCCGGCCGTAGCAATGGGCGAAAAATGGTTAGAAGAAAATCCGGATGCTCCCAGCGCACTGCGCCGAGAAATCATTGAAAATGTTGCTGATGCTCGTCGTGCGCTCACAGCGCAGCAGGCATCATCACGCTAAATAGGTGAGTAGGCACAGATTAAGACAACCTGTGCAAGTGATTTAAGTAATCTGATGAATGCCGGTTTTAGGGGCAAAAATTACCTCTAAAGTCGGCATTTCATGAGAAGCTATACAAGTAGATTTTGTACGTTGCAAGGAGTTGAACATTGGCCGAATTTGCACTGGGCGATCGTGGATCAGTCACTATCATCACCAATGATTTTTACGATGCTGAGATTTTGCAGGTCTTTGAAGAACTCCAAATTGACCGGGAGCGTATTTGGAACGGTCCGGCGCGTCTAGTGCCTGAGCCCGATAACGCGTACGCCCCGAATACTATTGCGGTTTACATCGACGATTTAAAGGTCGGACGCCTGAGCGCTGAACACTCAGCACAGTACTGGAAGCCGATCACGCGCGTCGTCTCTAGCGGTTACGATGCTATGGCGCATCTGCAGCTCTCGGCGGTTTTGCGCAAGTTGCAGGGCGAACATACTATCGAGAGCACCGGCATCCTTTCCTTGAGCGCTCCGGGTTCTTTGTTCCCGCTCAATCAGGCACCTGTTCATGCTACTTTGTTGCCGCAGGGTGCTTCAATGAAAGTACTGGATGAAAACGACCATTCAGCGTACTTGCATACTATTTTGCCGCCCAGTGGCGAAGGACGCGTGATTCTTACTCTCGAAGCCAACCAGATTAAGCTGGCGGATGGCTCCGTGGTTGATTCCATTGATGTTCTTCACGATCGCAAAGTGGTTGGACGCTTGAGTACTCAGATCTCAGAGCAGCTAGCACCCGTTATCAAGTACGCCTTTGAACATGAAAAACTCACCAGTGCGTGGGGCACAATCCGAGGCAACGCTTTCGAGGTATCGCTGACTGTTCAGGCTGCTCGCCCTTCAGAGCTCAGCGATGAGTGGTATCGCACCCTGCCCAATAACGTTCCTGAGCTCATTGAAGAAGCAGACTCTTACGTAGTGCCTGATGCCTATGTTCCCACCGAGGGCGAATCTCAGCAGAACGCGAGCACGAAATCGCGTCGTCGTGGATTCGGAGCGACTGTTGCCCCTGCTGCGGCCGTTGCCTCTATTCCTTCTCGTTCCAAGAAACAGAGTGAAAAAGCGCCTCAGGAGGGCACCGGTTCATCTTCAAAGCTTGCGGCATTGTTGGGTGTCTTAGGTGGTCTGATTTTGACCTTCGGCATTGTTCTCGTGTTCGTTAAGCCCCCGCTGCTGGGCATTTTGGCCATTGTTCTTGGTGCTTCGCTCGCTTTTATGGGTCTATACTTCGGCCGGTACAACGAGGAACCCGAATACGACATCGTTGACAGCTAATTCTGCTGACAACTCTTTGAACTCAAAAATTAAAACGGGTGCCCGGGAGATGATCTCCCGGGCACCCGTTTATTTACCTTAGATGCGGATGGCTTTAGTCCGCGCCGTGAGTGGCCACGTAGTTGTCCATGGTCTCGTTCTTCAAAGCATTTGAAAGCTCCTGGTTAGCGTTCAAATCAACGACCACAATGGACTGTCCGTCTGAGGACCAACCGGTGCCTGCGTTCGGCAAGGTCATCATCTTCAGCCCAAAGTTCGGGTTAGAAATCATGGGCGATGCGATAGATACGATTGAACCGGCATCCAACCCCTCGTCCACAGTCAGGTACGGAGCCATGGTGGTCACCATATTTTTGAATTCTGTTGCGTTGTTTAGTACCCCGCGTGATTTCAAGGTGTCAAAGACGCCGCGGATAAAAGCGCGCTGGTTGCGCACACGCTGGTAGTCGCCGTCTGAGAACTGGTAGCGCTGACGTACAAAGGTAAGAGCTTCCTCACCATCCATCTTCTGCGGACCTGCAGTATAGGTGTAACCGTCGCCTTCGAAGGAAAGCGGCACGTTTACGGTCACGCCATCCATGGAATCTACCAGACCCTTGAAGCCCTCAAAATCAACCTCTGCAATGTGGTCGATGCGGGTATCCAGCAACTGTTCAATGGCGCTAACCTGCAGGGCCACTCCCCCGTGATCAAGAGCAGCGTTAATCTTCGCGGGACCGTAACCCGGGATGTTGACCCAGGTATCACGCATAATCGAAATCAGGTAGGCGTTCGATCCGTCTTCAGGAACATGCAGGAGCATCAAAGAGTCAGCACGCTGGCCTTTTACCGTTGCAGATTCAGCAGTACCTGCACGTGAGTCTGAGCCCATGAGCAAGATGTTGGTAGCTCCAGTTTCGGCAGGACGCTCGTGGTTCTTAGGCTGGCTTCCATCTGAGCTTTCCTCATCAGCATCCAAAATACCGTTACCGTTTTTATCGATATCAGACGAAAGATCTTTGCCACTGTCGTTAGTGATTGTGACGTCTTTATTCGCCTGACCGTCTTCGGCCATATTTTTCTTGAAAGTATCGAGCTGGTCAGTTGGAATCGAGCCATCTTCATTAGGGAAAGCTGATTCTGAATTCTCAATCTTTTGAGTGTTGTTGTTCCATGCGCTACCGATGCTATAGACATACGCGCCAACACCTACAGCTGCTACCAGTAAAAGCGCAAGAATCACTAGCAGGATATTGCGTCCTGTTTTCTTCTTGCGCGGGGCTGGAGTCTGAACCGACATACTTTATCCCGTCATCTTGCGTACTGTCACCGGAATAGGTGACAATAAATTTATTTTGATTCTACTCAAGGTTAATAAAAAACACCCCGAAACTTTTCTAAAAAGTTCCGGGGTGTTCGAAATAACAGGGCTAAAAAGATTAAGCCTTGCCGAAGTTCTTGAAGCGAGCGTTGAAGCGCTCTACACGGCCAGCGGAGTCCATGATGCGCTGCTTACCGGTGTAGAACGGGTGTGAAGCTGATGAGATTTCAACTTCTACCAGCGGGTACTCGTTGCCGTCTTCCCACTTTTCAGTCTTTTCTGAAGTGCGAGTTGACTGGGTGAGGAAAGCCTCGCCTGATGCGAGGTCGCGGAAAATTACGGGATGGTAATCCGGGTGGATTTCAGCCTTCATAGTGTTACCTTCTTTACTTGCCTGGATTTTGCCAGACACGGTACTTACGTAATGGGATCCGATGCTGTTGGGTAACAGATCTTATCGCTGTTTGCACAGCCAATTCACTAGCTTAGCATTCATCTAGTTTTTCGGGCGCTGTTGGGTGATGAATCTGCAGGCCTGTCGTGTCTGCTTAATCACTGGGCACTGCACCGGCGATTTTACTGCTGCTGTTGCGGACGAGTCTCCCAGAACGCGACAGCACTGGCGGCTGCCACATTAAGAGAATCAACCCCGTGTGACATGGGAATCATGACGGTGTGCTGCGTTGTTGCCAAAGTTTTAGGAGATAGCCCGTGCCCTTCAGTCCCCAGAATCAACGCTAGTTTTTCATCCTTGCGAGCGCTCAGTTCCGAGAGGGTGAGTGAGTCGTCTTTGAGTGCGAGTGCAGCTGTTGTGAATCCTTGTTCGTGGAGTTCCTCGAGGGCGTCTGGCCAGGAGTCCACGCGTGCCCAGGGTACTTGAAAGACTGTGCCCATGGAGACGCGGATTGATCGTCGGTAGAGGGGGTCTGCGCATCGTGGTGTTACGAGGACGACGTCTACGTCTAGTGCTGCAGCTGACCTGAAGATTGCTCCGACGTTGGTGTGGTCCACGATGTCTTCGAGGATGGCTATACGCTGTGCGTTTCGGGTGAGGTCGTCTAATGGTGTGGGGGTTGGGCGGTGCATTGCGGCGAGCGCGCCGCGGTGTAGGTGGAAGCCGGTGATTGCTTCTAGGTCTTCTTCGGTGCCTACGTAGGCGGGGGTGTCTGGGTGTTGTTGGAGGACGTCGAGTAAGTCCTCTGCCCATTTTTCGCTCATCATGAAGGAGTGTGGTAGGTGTCCGGCGGTGAGTGCCCGTCGGATGACTTTTGAGGATTCTGCGATGTAGATGCCCCATTCGCTTTCTTTGGTGATGCGTAGTTTGACGTCGGTGAGTGATGTGAAGAATCGGGTGTCTGTTGGTGTGGCGTTTTTGAGTGGGTGAACGTTGGGTAGGGCGTGGACGCGTTCGGAGCGTTGACGTAGGTCTTCTTGGGTGAGTTGTTTTTTAGCCAAGGAATCCTCTGGTGTGGTATGTGGTGGGTGTGGTGAGGGGTTGTGGGGTTTTCTCACCGTTATTGCAATTGTGCCCGCTTCGCGGTGGAGGCGGGCACGTTGTGTTTGAGTGGTGGTGTAGAGCTGGTGGCGTGGGCTGGCTCAGCCTCGTGCGCTCTCGTTTTTTAGCGGGCGAATGCGCTGTATCGGCCGTTGTCGGTGATGGTGAGGGCTAGGTCCATCCCGTAGGTTTTTTGTAGGTTTTCCTCGGTGATGGTTTTGTCGATTTCGCCTGCTGCTACGATTTTTCCGTCGCGTAGCATGAGTGCGTGAGTGAAGCCTGCGGGGACTTCTTCGAGGTGGTGGGTGACGAGGATGGTTGCCGGGGCGAAGGAGTCTTGTGCTAGTTCGGTGAGGCGGGCTACGAGGTCTTCGCGTCCTGCGATGTCCATGCCAGCGCCGGGTTCGTCGAGGAGGAGGAGTTCGGGGTCGGTCATGAGGGCGCGTGCGATAAGGGTGCGTTTGCGTTCGCCGTCTGAGAGGGTTCCGAAGGGGCGGTCGGCAAGGTCTGCTACGCCCCAGTCTGCGAGTAGCTGGGTTGCTTGGTCTTCGTCCATGGTGTCGTATTCTTCGTTCCAGCGTCCTTGGATGCCGTAGGCGGCAGTGACAACGACATCGCGTACGGTTTCGTCAGCGGGAATCTGGTTAGCGAGGGTTGCTGATGAGACGCCGATGCGGGGGCGTAGTTCGAAGACGTCAACGGCTCCGAGGATTTCATCTAGAATATCGACTTCGCCGCGGGTGGGGTGTAGGCGAGCGCCGGCGATGGACAGAAGGGTTGATTTGCCTGCGCCGTTGGGGCCGAGAATGACCCAGCGTTCGCCTTCTTGAACTGACCAGTTAATGCTGTCAAGTAGATTTTTGGTTCCGCGGGTTACGGTAACGTTTGCAAGTTCTAGTACTGAGCTCATAGGTGCAAGTGTAGTGCTTTTTGTGGGGGCCTTCCTCTTTGTGCGGTGTTTGTTGCGCGTTGTGATTGTCATAGAGTGAACATTTGTGGGCGTGGTGAGGTAGCGCACCGTAAGATGGGGTCATGACGAGTGTAAAAATTGTTGCTGTAAGTATTGATAATGCTCTTTCGCGGGCTTCTGAGGAGGAGCTGTACGCTGGGTTGACCTCTATTGAGGGTCTTGAGATTGAGTCGGCGATTATGTTGGCTTCGGCTGAGTCTCATGCGCCGGGTGAGGTTGATGGTCCTGAGTATTTTGCCTATGTTGCCGAGGGTAAGTACAAGAAGGGTTCGATTGCTGATTTGCGTTCTGCTGTAGCGGTTCGTGAGGATGTTCTGCTTGCGGGTTATGAGGTGAACGTTGTTGATCCTAAGCTCAGTGAGGACGATAAGAAGCTTTTGGTGTTGGATGTTGATTCGACGCTGATTCAGCAAGAGGTTATTGATGAGTTGGCGGCGCGTGCGGGGCGCGGTGAGCAGGTTGCTTCGGTGACGGAGCAGGCGATGCTCGGTGAGATTGAGTTTGAGCATTCGTTGCGTACACGTGTTGGTGTTTTGGAGGGCTTGTCTGAGTCGACCCTTGATGAGGTCGCCGCTGGTATCACTCTTAATCCCGGCGCTACCCTCTTAGTGAAAACTTTCTTGGATGCTGGGCACGCAGTTGCCGCGGTGTCGGGAGGCTTTGTGCAGTTGCTTCGTCCTGTAGCGCAGAAGCTTGAATTATCTCATGCTCGCGCGAACGTCCTTGAAGTTATTGACGGTGTAGTTACCGGTGAATTGTTGGGCGATATTATCGACGGCGATGCTAAGTGTCACGCTTTGCATGAGTGGGCGAAGGAAGAAGGCGTGAAGAATGCCCATGTTATCGCTGTGGGTGATGGTGCTAATGACATCCTCATGGTCGAAGCAGCGGGACTGGGTATCGGTTATAACTCTAAGAGCGCTCTGGCTGAGGTAGCGGATGCTCGCATCGAAACCGCTCGCCTGGACGCGATCCGCCACTTTGTGGGGCTGTAACAAAATACTTGAGTAGCAAAAGAGCGGGGTAGGGCCATTGATAGGCTCTGCTCCGTTCTTAATGCCATAAAAGCGCACGAGTAGCTGCGCTTCTGCTAGCAGATGCTATCTGCGAAAAGTATCCCACCTGCACCGTTGAATTCTGGCCGGTAGAACTTGAAATCTGGCCGGTACAACTTGATGAGGATTTGTTGCTCTCCCCTGCCGGCGCCCAACAATACAAACTGGTTGACTAGGATCTCAGGATGCAAAAATCTCCGCCTCTAAATATTAGAGGCGGAGATTTTTATAGAGTCTCAAACTCGGTTGAGAACGTTTAGTCGATGAAGCCCTTAGCACCACCGATCAGCTCAATGTGGCCGGTTTCAACATCGGCAGTGACCATCTTGGCAACTTCGTGCGCGAACTCGTTGACGGTGTACAGCTTGCCTGCTGCCTCGCGTCGTTCGTCCAAAGCACCAGGGCGTAGACGGTTGAGCAGGGTTGCGGTAACGGTGCCTTCAATCATATCGGCTGAAACAACAACGAGTGAGATGCCCTTTTCTTTCAGTGCAGGAATCTCAGCCAGCAAAGCTTCTTCGCCAGCTTTCTTTGACTCTGCAACCGGCTTGTATTCGGGCATGGTTTCAACGTCGTGGATGAAGTGAGCCTGGTGGCTGGTGACGAAGACGATGCGTCCGCCCTCGCTCATGCGCTCAGCTGCAGCACGCGCAAAGTTCAGCTGCGCGTCGCGGTTCAAACGCATCGCATAATCTTCACCCATATTGGTCTCCATGCCGCCCGATGCGTTAAGAATCAGGTAGTCCAGCGAACCGTAAGTATCGATAGCGGTGCTGATGAGGTTCTGAACATCCTCGGGGTTGGTTACATCGCCCCCCACAGCAGTTGCCTTGCCACCTGCCTCTTCAATAGCAGCAACAACCTTGTTAGCGCGAGGCGCCTTTGAACGGTAGTTCACGATGATGTTCGCGCCTGATTCAGCCAGAATCTGTGCGGTATCAGCGCCTACACCGCGCGATGAACCGGTAATGATGATGGTTTTGCCTGAAAGCTCAGTCATTAGTCTCTATCTCTTCTTTCGTAAAAAATGTGGTGCTAGCGGGGCTCAGCTTAGTGGCCCATACCGAGGCCGCCGTCAACCGGAATAACAGCACCTGAAATGTAGGACGCTTCATCGGAGGCAATCCAGCGGACAACCTGCGCCACTTCTTCGGGCTGCGCAAAACGCTTAGCAGGGATCGAATTTACGTACTGCTTCTTGGTTTCCTGAGGCAGAACATCGGTCATCTCGGTTTGAATAAAACCGGGAGCGATCACGTTTGCGGTGATGTTACGTGAGCCCAACTCACGGGTAATGGAACGAGCCATACCAACCAGAGCAGCCTTAGAGGATGAGTAGTTAACCTGACCCATGCCGCCATACAAACCAACAACCGATGAAATCAGGATGACGCGTCCGCGCTTGAGCTTGAGCATACCCTTAGTAGCTCGTTTAACCACGCGGAAAGCGCCGGTCAAGTTGGTGTCGATAACGGAGGTGAAATCTTCTTCACTCATGCGCATGAGCAAGGTGTCTTTGGTGATACCCGCATTAGCAACCAAAACCTCTACAGGACCAAATTCAGCTTCAATCTCTTTGAACGCAGCATCGATGGACGCGGTATCGGTAACGTCAGCTTTAACCGAGAAGAACTCTGCCGGTGGCTCACCCGAACGGTAGGTAATGCAAACATTGTGACCAGCATTCTTGAATTCAGTTGCAATAGCGTAACCAATGCCGCGGTTGCCACCGGTGACCAAAACAGTCTTGGGAGAAGTCATTAAACAGGTTCCTGACGTTGTCGTGTCTCTTATTTCATTAGCAATCTTACGCTGTGGGCGCGTATGCTAGCGGGCTAAAATTTAGAATTTTTCCTGAAAATTTTCAAATAATCGCGTCAGACTTAGACCCGCCGGTCAGGCTAATTCTGACAACTCGTCTCACTGAACCTCATACGCTAATGTTGAAGGCGGTGAGGAGTGAGAAACCATGTCATCTCGTAAAGTGTGGACAGCCGAAGATTTAGCCGAAGCCGGCTACGGCCCCACTGACGCTCGCGACGTATATTCAATTACAGACGCCAGCGAAAAACACTCGAATTCAGTGGATAAACGCGCTCGCGAATACGCTTTTCGCATGTTCTTGCGCATCGTCTGCATTATTGCAGCAGTCTTTGTCGACGGTTGGCTACGGTGGGTCTTCGTAGCCCTAGCCGGCATCCTACCGTGGGTAGCTGTCGTTGTTGCTAACGGTAACGACAGGCAGCAGTCCAATGATTTCATGGCCTACCTCACCGAAGAGCAGCAACTAGCGCTCACCTCCAATGCTCACGAAAAGCAAGCTCAAGACAGCTCGGGCGAATCAGCTACTCAAGATACACACCCTGATGCTCACCGCAATAGCAACCCGGACGAGCCGGTCATCATCGACGGTGAAGTAGTCACAGACTCCCCCACAACACTCAAGGACGCCTCATGAATATCTTCGACGCGCTCAATACATCTCAACCCGATAAGACACCCGCCCCTATGTGCTCCCGTAAAGGGTGCACAGCCGATGCTACCTGGCAGGTACTGTGGAATAACCCCAAAATCCACACACCAGAACGTCGCAAAATCTGGCTCGCCTGCAACGAGCACCGCACCTACCTCGAAGACTTTCTGCGCTCACGAGACTTCCTCAAAGACACCCAGCCCTTCACCCAAGAAGCGTAGAATAACTCGAGAAGCATAGAATAAAAGCGCCGCGAGTGACGACCTCCCTCGCATCCGCCACCCAACTCATAGACCAAAGGTATCTTTGTGCATCGCTACCGCTTTCTTCTCACCGGAAAATGGATTGGCGCATTCTTATTGTGCGTAGTTTTCTCGATCATCTGCGTGCAACTAGCAGGGTGGCAGATGGGACGCAAAGAAGCTGTTGACCACCGCAACCAACTGATTGCGCAAAACTTTCACGCTGATCCCATTGATTACACAGAGCATCGGGGAATCTTCTCAAATTTCGACGGCGAGCTTCAGTGGCAGCCGGTAAAACTGTCAGGTGAATACCACCCTGATCAGCAGATCCTAGCTCGCAACCGCCCCTATAACGGTAACAACGGTTTCGAAGTGCTTGTTCCTTTTACAACCGATGAGGGCGATAATATTCTTATCTCCCGCGGTTGGGTTCCCGCTGGCTTTGGCGATGCGTCCTCCACCGCAACTGAAATCGGGGCGCCTCCCTCAGGACACACCACCGTTGTTGCGCGCTACCACAACGGCGAACAAGACACCGGCCGCGATGCACCGGCCGGGCAGATTGCATCCATCGACTTACCCGAATTATCAGAGATGACGGGGATCCCCGTGGGTGAGGCAGCCTATGGACTTCTAGTAAGCGAAGATCCCGAAGTACCCAATACTCCTATTGAAAAGGACGAACCGGAGCAAGATAACGGCCCTAACCTGTCGTATTCCATGCAGTGGTACTCCTTCGCTGTGCTGATTTACGTGGTGTACGGGTGGTCAGCCCGCCAGAAAGTTCGCAACGATGAATTGGACGCTCAGCTCGCCGCAGAACTTGATCAGTACTACCAGCAGTTTTACGACGAGAACGGCAACTACATTGGCGAGGAAGATGAGGAAATCATCATTCGCAAAATGCAGATGGTTGACGACATGCCCTCTCACCTGAAGTCAATCATGCGTCCGAAACCTCAAAAGAAGAAAAAGTTTAGAACCGATGAGGAAGAAGAAGATGCCCTCTTAGACTCCCTCGGTCAGTAGCACCTGAACCGCAGGTTATGTGCTGGGTACAACCGAAATAGCACAATTAGAACATATGTTCTAATTGTGCTATTTTTATGCCCTGACTACATTATTTACTTCTTAAGGGGCACAGCATCTTATGATGGGTTATTCGCACTCTGTTACTGCGGCCGGCGCGTGGCTAGCCCTAACCGAGCTGGGCATCACCCCTCACCAAGATACCGGGACGCTTGTGGTCACCACTCTTGCCTGCGCAGGGGCAGGAATGTTCCCCGACGCCGACCATCGCAAAGGCACCATTGCACATTCCATCCCGCCTTTCTCTAATATCATCACCGCTTTGATAGCCACCCTCAGCGGCGGGCACCGGAAAGGTACTCACTCCATCCTCGGAGTTTTAGCTTTTTGGGCTCTTGCCTACTTCTCTCAGACCTTGACACACAATGGGATCCCCTGGGTCTCCCTTGCGCTTACAGCTTTTGCCGGCGGACTTGCGCTACGCGTCTTCAAAGCACCAGGTGGCTGGCTAGGCGCCATTGGCCTGGGCTACCTCGCCTGGCAAACAGACAGCCTCTCACTAGTACCCTGGGCAATATTCTGCGGATGCGTCATGCACATTATCGGCGACATGATGACCACCCGCGGCGTTAACATCCTTTGGCCTATCACCATCAAGCCCCCGGTTGGAACTAAAATCTGGCGCAAAAGCGGCTACTTCTCACTGCCCGTACTTGGCGATGCAGGATCAGCGAGGGAAAACATTCTCACCTCCGCAGTCACCGTCTACATCCTGTGGTTTGCGCTCGCCTATTTTGCCGTGATCCACACATTCCCCAGCCAATGGCTATCAAACCTGTGGCATTAGGATTTATACCTACACATCAAAAAGCTCCGGGCGAGACTGGCTAGCAGTCTCACCCCGGAGCTTTTCACGTATATCAGCACGTTCCCCAACGTGCAAAGAATTAGTTGTCTTCAGCCTCGGGCCAGAAAACATCAACCTCAGCATCTTCTGAGGTGATTGCGGGGTACATTGAGTGCTCGCCTACTACCATTTGTCTTACATCCTTTCACGGGTGACTCAACGTCTTTGTGAATCTCCCTTGATGGGTTTGCCGTAACCACATCTTGCGTGGTGTACGTTTTTTTCTAACATCTTTCGCAAGTTCCTCAACGTGAGGATTTCTTGCTATGTAAAAATAGTAAATCCTTGAAAAACCACATTTCAAGGGTATTTTGAAACCCACACAAGCCCAAAATGTGGGTTTTGTTGATTTATCAACCCGATTCCCACATTTTAGTGACTGACATAACGTCATAATTTGAGACGCAATCTGCCTGTTTGTTGCTTCCCACATAAACCAAAAATGGCACGAAAAAGGCGATTACCGCATCCGCGATAACCGCCTTCTGCCTATACGCTAGGCCAAAGTAATAAGATCCTGATAGTCCTTGCTCCACAGATCCTCTACAGCATCAGGCAACAGAAGCACACGCTCAGGACTCAAAGCCTCAACAGCACCCTCATCGTGAGAAACCATCACAATAGCGCCCTTATAGCTCGCTAGCGCATTGAGAATTTCTTCTCGAGAGGCCGGGTCAAGGTTGTTAGTGGGCTCATCCAGCAACAGAACATTCGCCGAAGACGCCACCAAGGTAGCCAGCGATAAACGAGTTTTCTCGCCACCGGAGAGCACACCGGCAGGCTTATCAACATCATCCCCGGAGAACAAGAACGAACCCAAAATAGTGCGCACACGGGTATCGTCAAGATCAGGGGCAGCTGACTTCATGTTCTCAAAAACAGTGCGATCGTGATCAAGAATTTCGTGTTCCTGCGCGAAGTAACCAACCTTTGCACCGTGACCATAAGTAACCTCGCCGGTATCGGGCTGAGTAGTCTTAGCGAGCATCCGCAACAAAGTGGTCTTACCGGCACCGTTGAGACCCAGCACAACCACGCGCGAGCCACGGTCAATAGCAAGATCGACATCCGTGAAAATTTCGAGTGAGCCGTAGGACTTCGACAGCTCCTGGGCAGTCAACGGGGTCTTACCGCAGGGCGCTGGATCAGGAAAGCGAATAGCTGCAACCTTATCGACCTGACGCTCCTCTTCAAGACCACGCATCAGCTTTTCAGCGCGCTTAATCATCTGCTGAGCAGCAGCTGCTTTCGTAGCCTTTGCACGCATTTTCTCAGCCTGAGCCATAAGAGCATCAGCCTTTTTCTCGGCATTAGCGCGCTCGCGTTTGCGACGCGCAGCATCCTGCTCACGTTGGGTCAGGTAGTTCTTCCACCCCATGTTGTAAATATCAATAACCGCACGGTTAGCATCCAGGTAAAAAACCTTATTGACAACGAGTTCCATCAGCTCGACATCGTGGCTAATAACCAGTAGACCGCCCTGGAAGTTCTTGAGGAAGTCACGCAACCACATGACAGAATCAGCATCCAAGTGGTTGGTGGGCTCATCAAGCAGCATTATATCGGCATCTGAAAACAGGATGCGAGCGAGCTCTACGCGTCGACGCTGACCACCGGAAAGCGTTGACAGTGGCTGGTTGAGGATGCGCTCGGGAAGGTCCAAGTTATGCGTAATGGTTGCGGCCTCCGACTCCGCAGCGTACCCACCCCCGGCGATAAACTCAGCCTCAAGACGGTCATAGCGGCGCATACCTTTTTCGTGCTCTTTGATATCTTCGCTCGCCATCATTTCTTGCGCTTGGCGCATTTTGCGAGCAACACCGTCCAGGCCGCGGGCAGAAAAAATGCGGTCTTTGGCCAGCTGGGTCATGTCTTCAACTTTAGGATCCTGCGGAAGGTAGCCGATTTTTCCCGAACGGGTGACGTTACCGTCAGCGGGAAGGGTTTGGCCAGCAAGCACCTTAGTCATGGTGGTTTTACCCGCACCGTTTCGCCCCACTAGACCAATTTTATCGCCTTTATCAATACGAAAATTGACCTCGTCCATGAGCAGGCGGGCGCCTGCGCGTAGTTCAAGGTTGTTGACAGTAATCACTGATGATGTTCCTTATTCGTAGGGTGTGATGGTGGCGAGCGCGGGTTGTGCGAGGAGCGCCAACTTACTAGTTTAGCGGTCGGGCGGGTTCTTATGCAGGGTGTGCGGTGAGGTGTGAGGGTGAATCGCAAGACACTAAGGGTCGTTGGGTTGGTTTGGGGGTGGTGTGGTGAGAGGCATTGGGCGGGGGGTATTGGCGCTGATTTTGAACAGCGTTCAATTCTGTTTATAGTGTTGCTCATGACGACTCATTCTTCGATTTCTCGTGCTTCTTCTGGCAACATCGGTGTTGATATTGCGTTGGTGGCGGTTTTTGCCGCTTTGATTGCAGCCATGGCGTTGCTTCCTGCTATTCCGGTGGGGCCGCTGGGTGTTCCTATTACCTTGCAGAATTTAGCGGTTTATATTGTGGCGCTGGTTCTTGGTGCTAGGCGTGCGCCTTTAGCTGTTTTGTTATACCTTGTGGTGGGCCTGTTGGGTTTGCCGATTTTTGCTCGCGGTGGTGCCGGTGTTGGTGTTCTTGCTGGCCCGTCTGCCGGGTATTTGTTGGGTTACATTCCGGCTGCACTGTGCACTGGTTTAGTCGCTTACTCGGTTGTCCGTAAGCGTCGCGTCGGGTTTTCAGCTGTGGTGGGCATGTTCCTTGCGACCTGTGTAGGTCTGATCATTATTACTGGTTGCGGTATTGTCGGTATGATGCTCAACGCTCATCTTTCATTCGGTGCTGCCGTGGGTGCAGCTGCTATTTATCTGCCGGGTGACCTGATTAAGGGTGTTATCGCTTCGCTGGTGGCCGTTGCTGTGCACCGCGCTTTCCCGCGTCTGTCTCTAAGCTAGGGTCATGAAGTTTTTCTTGCGTGGTGCTAGTGACTCTCCCGTGTCCGGCTCTTTTGTTAAGGATGCGGGTGTGAGCTTGCGCGCGGTGAATCTGAGCTACCCCACCCCCGATGGGCAGGTGGATATCTTGCGTGATGTGACCGTTGACTTTTTCGCAAGGTCCACCGCTATTTTGGGGCTGAACGGCAGCGGTAAATCGTCGCTCCTTAAATTGGTCAACGGAATCAACACAATCCGATCTGGCTCGGTACAGGTTGGCGGTCTTGAGGTTCAAGAGCACACCGCCCGTGTTCGTTCTCATGTGGGGTTGCTCTTTTCTAACCCGCTGACGCAGCTGATTATGCCTACCGCTGTTGAGGATGTGGAGCTTTCTCTTCAGCGTACAGGGTTAAGCCGAGAGAGGCGCCGAGCTACAGCTCTTGAACTGTTGAGCACCCGCGGGGTGGGGCATCGTGCTGAGCACAGTATTTATGACCTTTCTGGTGGCGAGCAGCAACTGGTTGCCTTGACCTCTGTGCTTGCGGTAGAACCTGAAATTTTATTGCTCGATGAGCCGACCACCCTCTTGGATCTTCGCAATAAGCTTCGCCTGTATGCCCTGCTTGAGACACTGCCGCAACAGCTGATTATCAGTACTCACGATCTTGATTTGGCAGCGCGATGCGAGCGCGCGGTAGTCATTCATAACGGCCGAGTCTACGCTGAGGGTGCCTCGCGTAGTGTCATCGCGCAGTACGAGAACTGGTGCGCGAGAGAGTTTCCGACGCAGTCACCGCTTGCTTCTGACCAAGGCGTCGCATGACGGGCGTTGATCTCTTTGGCACGTACTCGCATCGCGATACTCTTATTCATCGCGCGCCGCTGTGGTATAAGGGTATTGCGCTGATCCTTATTAGCTTTGCCCTCGTTGCCTCTAAGAGCTGGGTAATAGGTGGTGTAGCGCTGAGTGCGATGATCCTAGTAGGTCTCATCGGCGGCATTACGCCCAAGCAGTGGTTGCAGACACTTTTTGGCCTCAAATGGCTGGTTATTATTTTGGCAGCCTATTATGTCTTGTTCGGCAGCATCGCCCAGGGAGCTGATGTACTGCTTACTCTGATGTCCATGGTGGCGTTTTCCAAAGTTCTGCTGACTACCACCCCGTTACCGCGCATCATTGATGGGTTTGTGAGACTTTGTGCCCCGCTGAAAATTTTCGGTGTCAAACCCGAACGCATCGCTATGGCAATCGCGGTGATGGTTCGTTCAATCCCCGTCATTATGAATGAGCACACCATGATTTCGCATGCGCTCATCTCGCGCGGGGTCAAAGTGGCACCGCATCGTACCTTTACCCCGCTCATTATCTCTACAGTGGCATACGCCCATGAAACCGGTGAAGCGCTCGCGGCCCGAGGCCTCATGGATACAGAAGTCTCACCGCCAGCATCTGAACACAAGAACTAAAGGACGCAAAGCCCCGGGCAAATTTTTGTGACATTTACCGTCATTACCACTGAGTTAACACCGCTTTCACAACCTGCACCAAGTATGCTGATTTCATGGCATTCACAGACGATTCAAGACTTGATACTTCAGGTATCCGACGTTCCGGCGGCGGCGGACGCGGCGTAGCAGTTGGCGGCGGCATTGGTGGCGTCCTCATCATGCTCGTTGCAGGGCTTCTCTTTGGCCAGGACGGCATTAACGCTGTCAATCAGATGAACGGTGGCGGTTACAGCTACGAACAGGTTGATGGTGTGGCAGAAGACCAGCTGGCTCAAGAATGTCAGACTGGTGCAGATGCGAACTCCAACTCTGATTGCAACATGGTGGGTACTAAGAACTCGCTGGATGCATTCTGGCAGGATTATCTGATTGAGAACACGGGGATTCAGTACTCAGCGCCGGCGCTTGATCTATTTCAAGGTAGTACTGTTTCAACCGGATGCGGCAATGCATCTGAATTAACCGGTCCTTTCTACTGCCCCGTTGATAAAACTGCTTATGTAAAGACCACGTTCTTTGACCTCATGCAGACTCAGCTCGGCGCCCAGGGTGGTCAGAGCGCGGAACAATATGTTCTTGCGCATGAGTACGGTCACCACATTCAGAACCAGCTGGGTAATCTGAAGTACTCACAGTACGATCCTCAGGGAGCGGATTCAGGTGCTGTGCGCGTTGAACTTCAGGCTGACTGCTATGCAGGTTTGTGGGCTCGTAATGCTCAGGAAGATTCTAACTCTCCAGTGCAAGTTAAGCCCATGACTGAGGATGAGCTCAACCGCGTCATTGACGCCGCTGACAAGATTGGTGATGACCACATCCAGATGACCTCACAGGGGCACACCGATTCATCAACCTATACTCACGGCACCAGCGCCCAGCGCGTGGCATGGTACATGGCGGGTTACAACTCGGGCGATATGCAAAAGTGCGACACCTTTGCTGCTTCTGATCTGAATAATCCGTAAACCACGTTTTCATAACGGCTCTTTGGGCGGAGTCGGTTGTGCATCACTCTTAGAGAAAATGATGCGCCGCCGGCTCCGTTTTTGCATGCAGAGGTAGATAATTGCATTTATGCAAAATTCTTCTTACCTGCATAAGAGGGAGTGGATGCTGGTAGCTCTTGCCCTAGTGTCCATTGTGGGGCAGGTCTTTTTAGACCTGAAGGTTCCCGACTATATGCAAAGAATCACGATGCGAGTAGCTACCCCCGGCACAGTAGCGTCAGACCTCACCGGCGATGGCGCGCTGATGCTCAGCGCTGCTCTGGGATCACTCGTGCTGGCAGTTATCACTGGCTTTTGCACCGCCATTGTGGGAACATCACTGGCAAAAAATCTACGCCAGAAAGTCTTTTCAAAAACTTTTGAGCTCTCCAGCGCCCAGGTGAATAATATCGGCACTGATTCTTTGATTACCCGCTCCACTAACGATGTCATGCAGATTCAGATGTTCGTGGTGATGGGTTTTCAGATGCTCATCAAATCACCGATCATGGCGATTTGGGCGTCCTCAAAAATCGCCACGCAATCAATGGCTTGGACTGTCCCCACAGCCATCGCTGTTGTCGCCACAATTATCACGCTTGCGGTTGTGATTGCACTGGTTATGCCGCGCATGGTGCGCATGCAAAAAATTACGGACGGGCTCAACCGCGTCACCCGCGAACACATCAGTGGTCTTCGCGTGATTCGCGCTTACACGTCGCAAAGTTTTCACCGCAATCGCTTTGAAGACGTCAACGCGGATCTGCGCAACACCACCTTGTTTGTCAACACCGGTTTCGCCTTCCTCATGCCCATGCTGACCGTCATCATGAACGCCCTGTCGCTGGCTATCTATGGAGTGGGCGCGCATCTGATTAACGACGCCGGCTCCCCGGGCGACAAAGTTACCCTCTTCGGTCAGATGGTTGCATTTAGCTCCTACGCCCTGCAGGTAGTTTCAGCCTTCATGATGCTCGCAGCAGTATTCATCTTCGCCCCGCGCGCTTGGGTCTCCTACACGCGCGTCCGCGAAGTTTTAGGTACCGAGCCCGATATTGCGGACGCTGACGCATCGCAGGTGCCCGCATCCTCGAGCGTCCTGCCAACAGGTTCAGCTACAGCGCCCTCTTCAGCTACCCAAACCCCTGCCATCGAGTTCGATAACGTCAGTTTCAGATACCCCGGTGCTGATAACGATGCGCTGCACGGTATCTCGTTCACCGTCCATCGCGGTGAAACACTTGCAATTATTGGCTCCACCGGTTCAGGTAAGTCATCCCTGATTAGTCTGATTCCGCGATTCTCGGATGTGCGTAAAGGCTCAGTGAAGATCAACGGCACAGACGTTCGGCACATGACTCAAAGCGAACTTCGCAACGGCATCGCTTATGTCCCGCAAAAATCTACGCTCTTCTCAGGCACGGTGGCCTCCACTATCGCCTTTTCACACGCTGAACACGACAACGCCCCACAGCTGGTTGTCAGCGCATCTAAGACAGCCGAAGCAGCAGAATTCATCGAACGCGCCGACAAAGCCTATGCTGCCCCGGTCGCATCCGGTGGCTCAAACTTCTCCGGTGGTCAGAAGCAACGACTGTCCATCGCACGAGCCGTCGCATACCAGGCGCCCCTTATGATTTTTGATGATTCTTTCTCGGCGCTCGACTACAAAACCGACTCGCTAGTGCGCTCGCATCTGCATGATGCTGGCGCCGACACAACACTCGTTATCGTGGCTCAACGAATCGGCACCGTCAAAAACGCTGACAAAATCTTGGTTCTCGATAAAGGCCGCGCAGTAGGATTTGGAACTCACCGCGAGTTGCTAGCCTCTAACCCCGTTTACCAAGAGATTGCCCGCTCACAGCTTTCAGAGGAGGAACTGGCATGAGCACCACACTCACTCACGATGCTACGATCGAATCTGCCCGTACAGGTCTTGCCCATAGTGAGCAGGCACGGCAAGAATCTCTTATTCACGCTGCCGCACAATCTGGCAAAGGACGCGGCCACCGCGGCGGGCCCCCTCACGGAGTCGCCGGCGGCGCCAAGATCGCCGTAGGACCGGTACTTCGCCGCCTACTTGCCTACGCGCGTCCCGTTCTTCCAATGATGATCACCGGCTTGATTTTTGCCATCGGTGGCGTGATCCTCACCGTCATCATGCCGGATTTCTTGGCAAAAATTACCGATGAAATCCAAGCCGGATTTATGACCGGCATTAACTTCGATAGGGTGCGGTCGCTAACTTTGACCGCAGGGATTCTGATCGCAATCTCATTCTTGTGCAGCGCTATCGAAGGTGTGCTCATGGCCCGCTCCACAGCGTGGGTGTCACGGTCTTTACGGAGCGACCTAGATAAAACCATCGACACCTTACCGCTGTCGTATTTTGATACCAACACCACAGGCAACACGCTCTCGCGCGTCACCAACGACGTTGATACCCTGCAGCAAACCCTCAGTAATTCCATTGCTTCGATGGCCACTGGCCTGGTAACTCTGGTTGGTGCGGCAGTCATGATGTTTGTAACCAGCTGGCAACTCGCTCTTGCCGCAATACTCTCATCTCTATTGGGCATCGTGGGTTCCGGCCTTATTATGGCGCGAAGCCAGAAGTACTTCGTTGCCCAGCAACAGAACCTCGGCGCGCTCAACGGTCATATCGAAGAGTCATTGAACGGGCACACCGTTATTCGCGCTTTCAACGCTCAGGGCACTGTGAATACTGAGTTCAGCGAGCGCAATGAGGCTCTCTACGCTAGCGCGTGGAAAGCTCAGTTTCTGTCGGGGCTGATGTTCCCTCTCATGAACTTTATTGGCAACCTAGGCTATGTTGTGGTGTGCGTGGTCGGTGCGATGCTGGTGGTCGGTGGCGATATCACCATCGGTGTTGTTGTTGCGTTCATTATGTATGTGCGCATCTTTACGAACCCGCTGGGTCAGATTGCTCAGGCATCAACGAGTTTCCAGTCAGCGGCAGCGGCGGGCACTCGCGTCTTCGAATTGATGGGTGAGACTCGTATGAAGGATGAGACAGATGTGGCCCCGCTGGCACAGCAGGTTGTGCGCGGTGAGGTTGAGTTCCGCAACGTTGCTTTTGGGTATGAGCCGGGCAAAGAGATTATTCACGATTTCTCGGCACATGTTCCTGCCGGTTCTAAGGTTGCCATCGTGGGTCCCACTGGCGCAGGTAAAACCACCCTCGTTAATTTGCTCATGCGTTTTTATGAGGTCAACAGCGGGTCAATTCTTATTGATGGTGTTGACATCGCTTCGATTCCGCGTGAGGATGTCGAGCGGCAGTTCGCCATGGTTCTACAGGATACCTGGCTGTTCGAGGGTACTGTGCGTGAGAATCTTGCCTACGCGCATCCTGATGTTTCTCAAGCAGAAATTGAGCGCGTGGTGGAACTCGTTGGTTTGGATGAGCTGATTTCACAGCTACCTAACGGTTATGGTTCCGTGCTTTCAGACTCATCGGCAATTTCGGCTGGCCAGAAACAGCTCTTAACTATTGCACGTGCGATGCTGGCAGATCGCCCGCTGTTGATTTTAGACGAGGCAACCTCGTCTGTGGACACCCGCACCGAGCTGTTGATTCAGCAAGCTCTAGGCGAGCTGGCGTCGGGGCGTACATCGTTTGTGATTGCGCATCGTCTTTCAACTATCAAGGACGCTGACATCATATTTGTTATGAAAGACGGCGATATTGTAGAAACTGGAACGCACACCGAACTACTGCGTGCAGGCGGTTTCTACGCTGATCTGTATAACAGCCAGTTTGAGAGCTAGGCTTCTTGGGCGGATATGCGAAAGAGGTACTCATTATCGCGAGGTCAATCAGATGTGTATTGACAACAGCGACCGATGAGTACCTCTTGTTTTTATTGAGGGTGCTCGCTCTCTAAGCCATCCATCCGCGTGCAAGTAGTTCATAAAGACGCTTGGGATCCTCTGAGTGCTGCGCCACCCAGGCTAAGCCGAGGGTTGCCAGGTAGAGATCGCGGCCGGTGACCCCGTCTTTGATGGCACCTTCTGCTTTCGCTTCTTGCAGTAGGTCATCGAGTTGAGCGATCACGTCGTAGCACTTCATGCCCAGCGGAGACTGGGCTTCTTCTACAGCACGACGCATGGGGTCAGTGAGTCCCTCATAAGTAGTGAACCAGTTAGCAAGAGATTCTAGCCAGGCAGTGAGCTTATAAAGGCTGGTTTCTTGGGCTGTTGCGTGAAGGCTGGTGCGCCGAGCCCGCGTTCTTCGAGGACGGCGGCACGAGCGCGGATGCGTGGCGTCAGCAGCCTGGCTCCCCCGCCTACTGCACCAGCCTGAGCGCAGAAGAACTTAAGCGCGCTTTGGCGCAGGCTGAATCGCAGTTTTTGGCTCAGCGTCGCGAGCTCATTCTGGAAATCATTGCAGACCGCGCAGCGCAAAATCCCGAGGCTATGACCGTTGAGTATGTAACCGCGATGAATCGTCTGGTGACGGCGGGTGCCTTCTAAACCTATTCACAAGGCCAAGGGGCACTAATTGTTTTCGCCGTACACGGTCAAGAATCAGTGCCCTTTGCCCTCGCTAGACCTCTTGAGATACCAAGCGTACTGTTTATAATGGTGCGCATGACTCAAAATCTTCCCCAAAATCCCCTGTTTTGAGTTCCAAGATTTCCCGCCGAACCATTGTGGCGGGCACAGCTTGGAGCCTCCCTGTTATCTACACGACCTCCCCCGTGCCGGCATACGCCGCATCGATTGAGGAAGAACCTCAACAGCTTGAAGGCAACGCCAACGTCGTGTAGTTGTCGTCCGATTTGCTGATGACACCACCGGCGATGGGGCAACAGGTCTCAACCAGCCGATGCTCAACGACAAGAACACCTATTGGGAATCGCTCAAACAAGAATTTGCACCCACCGGCTTCCCTTATGTGTCAACCAACTCCATGCCGCTGAGCACCTACATCGACACTGTTTCTAACGGCCAGTGGCCAATTGTGACCTCTTACGTACAGGATCCGGACGAAACCGCAACAACCATCGAGTACATCACCCTGCCGTATTCTCTTGCCGATTACCCCGATAGCTCAGATTTCACGCTCGTACGTGACACCATGCTTGCCATGCGCGAGCGCAACCCCGACACCACTCACTGGGACCTCAACAACGATGGCCTGATTGATAATCTCTCAATTCTTGTCCAGTTGCCCGGAGGCAAAAACGGGTACAACTCCGGTTCTTTCTTGGTCCCTCACCGTGCCACTGGCACCACCGGGGTGACTATCAATGGTTTGGACGTTGACCACCACCTGATTCTGCCGGCGACGCAGATGAGCTCTGGCGGTTTCACCATTGGTTCTTCCAATGACACTATTAAGCACGGGTACCTGCATACGATAGGTATCTGGGACCTTTACCGCGGTGGCGAGGTCGGCAATACGCAAGGCGGCGTACCGGTCGGCATTTGGTCCATTATGGGACAGGCTAACCGCGCATGGCCTCTTGCGCAGGAGCGTGAGGATCTTGGCTGGGTCACCATTCCCACCGTGGATATCGCATCCGCGCAATCTCAGCAGATCACCCTGCACAAGCCGTACAGCGCAGACGGTGACCAGGCAATTCGCATTGCTTCACCGTTTAACGACAGCGAATCTTTTGTCATTGAGTACCGTCAGCAGACCCCAAAATATCAGGGGAATATTGATGCTCACCTCCCTGATTCTGGTGCAATCATTTACCGCGTGAACGACGCCGTCAACAATACCCATGACGGCAAATCTAACGTTTCACTAGACGGTCAGGTTCACGATTACATCTACGTTTTCCGTCAGGATTCTGAGACCGCCACCAGCGGGCTAGTGCCGTCAACCGCTGTACTCAGCCCCGACCGCGTCACCGATTACGGCTCAGCCAACTTGGCGAATACTACCAACGCTATTGTGGGTGCGCAGGGACGCAATACCGGCATCGTGGTGAAAGTTGTCTCAGAGACAGCTGATTCTATTACTCTTGAGATTTCTCAGGCCGACACTGCTTCTGTGAGCATCTGGACGCCGGTCGGTGCCGGGTCGCAAAGTGCAGTGAACGCGTCGGGATCATTGGCGGCCTCCTCTTCTTCCATCGCTCGTAGCTCAGCAACCGGTGGTAGCGGACGATTTACCACGAATGTTGAGACATCAACCGGTGATGCGTGGACTGGCGCGGCGTCGCCATTCTCAGGAGACTTTGGTGACGTACAGCTGGCTTATCTAGGCGACACCCTTTACGCTACCGCGCCCAATTATGGCACCGGCTCACTTGAGATCAAAAAGTTCGAAGGCGGTACGTGGAGCAACGTTTCTACTCTGTCAGGACTCGGCAACACACCCGTGTACTTCGGGTCCTCAAACGGCACACTCTATGTAGCAGGTGCCACCGGTAATGGATCACAAGCTAAGGTCTATTCCTCAACCGGCGGTAACTTCACTCAGGTAGGCGGGACAGTCAGCGGTCAATACCTCAGCAATTTTGCGCTCGCCAACGTCAACGGTACCGTGCAGCTGGCGGTCAGCGATATCTTCGGCGGCAACCACAAGGTCTACACTTTGCAAGGTAGTAGCTGGAATGCGTCCACCATCGATAGCGGGGCAATGAAGACCATGTCCCTCATTAGCGTAGGCTCTAGTTCCTACGAATTACTCCTGGACGCATCAGGCACCCTGCAACTGCGCCAGCTCTCCTCCACCGACCAAGTGCAGTCAACCGCAGACCTCACCGGCGTACCGGCCAAGCCGTCGCTGGCGTCCTTGGCTATCTCAGCAGACAAAGCGTTCATCGTCACCGAAAGCAACGGCACCCTTGCCGTCTACTCCGCATCGTTGAGCGACCTCAACACGTGGACGCAACTGGGTGAGAACGTCACCACCTCAGGAACTAACCCTGAGATTGAGGTAGTTGGATCCACGGTCTATGTCCTGTACAAAGACACTGCAGCGCAGACTATCAACGTCTACCAGCACGATGTAGCCTAAACGGCAAGACTGCTCACAGACACAAGCGCCCGAGTACTGTACCCGGGCGCTTGTGTATTAACCGAATGTAGCGACTATGCAAAGGAAAGGAAAGCCAAAATATTGAAGAGGTTTGTAAAGTCAATAAACATGCCACCAACAATCGGCAGAATAAAGAAGGCCAGACGCGACGGCTTGTACTTAGACACCACCGAATCCATATTCGCCATACCGTTGGGGGTTGCGCCCATACCAAAGCCGCAGTGCCCCGCGGTCAGGATAGCCGCATCGTAATCGGCACCCATAAAACGGAAGGTCACAAAGTTAGCCCACAGCCACATGAGAACTACCTGAGCTGCCAGCAGAACAATCAGCGGGCCAGCAACATCAGCAAGCTGCCACAGCTGAATGTTCATCAGCGCCATCGCCAAGAAAATATTCAGACCAACGTTACCCACCACGTCAATTTCTTCGGGAGGAACCAGCTCTTCAGCGCCCTTTGATGAACGGCGATCACTAATGTAACGAACGATAATCGCCACCACAATCGAGCCCATATAGCTTGGGAAGGCAGCCTGATCGGTGAACTGTCCAATCAGTGCGTTAACGCCGTCGGTGAGGAAGCTACCGAGGAACATCGCGAACAGAATCAGAATAAAAGCACGCAGGATGCGATCGCTATTGAGATCCCGCTTGCGAACAGCAATCAGTGACTCATCGACGCTAACCTTAGAGCCTGACGATGCTTTATTCATGAGATCGTGTTTAACGATGAGGCGGTTAGCCACCGGGCCGCCCATCAGCGAACCGGCAATCAGACCAAAAGTCGCCGCCGTGTACGCAACAGTTTCAGCCCCCTTCACGCCGGACTGCTCAACCAGCGGAGCGATACCGCCCGAGACGCCGTGGCCACCGGTCATCGGAGTAGAGCCAGTCATCAAAGCGAGCGCCGGATCAAGGTGCACCACGGGAGCCAAACCAAACGCCACAATGTTCTGCACAATACACAGCAAAGTCGCCAGAATCAGGAACAAGCCAACCTTAGAACCAGCAGCTTTCAGAACTTTCAAGGACGCACCGTAGCCAACGGTGGTAAAGAACATCACCATGAAGAAACTCTGCAACGTCACATCAAACTTGATGTTCAGCAGACCGGTCTGGTTAAGAACAAGATTAATCAGGGCAAAAAGAAACCCACCAATAACCGGGGATGGAATAGCAAAGCGCTGAAAGAAATGGACGCGGTTCTTCAACCACATACCAATAACCAACAGAACAACCGACCATCCAGCGGTTTGAACCATTGAAAGTTCGAACGTCATAGGTGTCTCCAGGCGATGTGTGAGATTCAAAGAAAAGGGCAACTTCACGGGCGGAATGACGTCTGCCGCGAAGAGATACCCGAATCTAAAATGTAGTGACCATTAAACGACCGGTCAACTTATCAGTTATGACGGTGTAACCCAACGGCATTCAGTTTGACTTTGAAGAAAATTTGGGGTTGGGCGTGGTACGCTTCGGTCCCGTGCTGTCCACCCAAAACTTACTCCCATAGTGCGAACGTACTGACGCTAGTGTCAGTACAAACGCACTTGGGGAGTAACTTTTCACTGAAGTGAACATTTCCGCACTATGTGAAATCGACTTTCTGACTTCCGGTGTATTCTGAAGCCATGGCAGACCCCATCACGCTCTTTTCTTTCGGCACGCTACTAGATGCGAAAGTTCAACACCAAGTCTTTGGTGGCCAGCTCAAAGCCAGCCCTGCCACTTTATCTGGCGTCCGGATCATTGATATTCCTATCAATGATCCGGACGTGATTGCGGTCAGTGGCATCTCAGTTCATCGCGGTCTCAAACGTTCTATCGAGAGCACTGTTACCGGTGGCATTCTAGCCTTATCATCTGAACAACTCGCTCAGGCTGATGCCTACGAAGTGAGCGATTACGTTCGGCGCCGCGTCCAACTAACTTCCGGCGATTTGGCGTGGGCATACCTTGACTCACATCCGATCAAAGCCGCCGAGCGGATCGGTGTTATCGGAGACAGCATTGCCTATGGGCGCTCCGACATTACCGGTGGCTGGGCGCAGCATCTTAAAGTTGCGCATTGCGGTAGCGATGAGAAGCGGCATCGTTTGTGGAATTTCGCTATTCCCGGTGAGAAACTAACCAACTTAGAAAGCTATATCTTGCCAGAGCTTGTTACCCGATCGGTCGACACAGTTCTCATTGGCGCTGGAATTAATGATGTGATTGCAGGCATTTCAGCTAATGCCATTCTGACTGCTCTTGAAAGTCTTTGCGAGAAGCTCGAGGACGCTGGTTGCCGCCCAGTGACCTTTACTCCTCTATGGTTAGATGCCGAGAAAACAGTGCGTATATTTGGCGCTGACGTTGATTTAGTAAATGTTTGCAACTACCGTGTAGCTTTGCTTGACTGGGGTAAACGCACACATCGCGATGTCGTTGACCTCTACCCTGCGCTGGAGAACCGTTCAGAAATACTCACAGACGGAATCTACCCGGATGCGCGTGGGCACGAGATAATTTTCCGATCCCTCTATCGAAGCTAGAATACGCGTCCCAAAACCTGCTATGTAAAAACTTACTTCCATAGTGCGAACGTACTGACGCTAGTGTCAGTACAAACGCACTTGGGGAGTAACTTTTCACCTTAAACGCTACGAGAGGTCAGTTATCGTTCAAAAATCCTTAAGATCCTGAACGATAACTGACCCCTCGCGGGCACTAGTTACAAACTAGATGTTGAAGCCTAGCGCGCGCATCTGGTCGCGACCGTCTTCAGTAATGCGCTCCGGACCCCACGGCGGCATCCAAACCCAGTTCACGTGCCACTCATCAATCATCATTTCCAGGTTCTGTGCAACCTGTTCCTCGATGACGTCCTGCAGCGGGCAAGCAGCGGTGGTGAGGGTCATGTCCAGAATCAGAGCGTTATCATCATTCCAGCGCATGCCGTAGAGGAGACCGAGATCAACAATGTTGACGCCCAACTCGGGGTCAATCACGTTCATCAGTGCTTCTTCAATTTCTTCCTGCGACGGGCGTCCGCCGGCAGGAGCTTCAGTTGCTTCAGTCATGAATCTTTACTTTCCGACGTATGAAACGTAGCCTTCTTCTTCAAGGCGATCAGCCAGCTCGGGACCGCCCTGATCAACCATCTTGCCGTCAACGAAAACGTGCACGAATTCAGGCTTGATGTACTTGAGGATGCGGGTGTAGTGAGTAATCAGCAGAACGCCCATGTCGTTCTTCTCGTGTGCACGGTTAACGCCAGCCGATACAATCTTAAGCGCGTCAACGTCCAGGCCTGAGTCGGTCTCATCGAGGATGCCGAACTTGGGCTTGAGCAGCTCGAGCTGCAGAATCTCGTGGCGCTTCTTCTCGCCGCCTGAGAAGCCTTCGTTCACGTTACGTGAGATGAAGTCGGGGTCAATCTGCAGGTCGCTCATTGCGGCCTTGACGTCCTTGGTCCAGGTGCGCAGTGCGGGTGCTTCGCCGTCGACAGCGGTCTTAGCTGAACGCAGGAAGTTTGACATGGTCACGCCGGGGATTTCCACGGGGTACTGCATTGCCAAGAACAGGCCTGCGCGAGCACGCTCGTCCACTGACATTTCGGTGACGTCTTCACCGTCGAGCAGGATTTCACCTGAGTCAACAACGTACTTGGGGTGGCCAGCAATGGTGGATGCCAGGGTTGACTTACCTGAACCGTTGGGGCCCATGATGGCGTGGATTTCACCTGAGTTGATGGTCAGGTTAACACCCTTGAGGATCTGCTTGGTGTTTTCATCATCGAGGATCACTGAGACGTGAAGATCCTTGATTTCAAGAGTTGACATGAAAGATGCCTTTCTAAAACTTTTTACCCGCGATGGCACGCGGTCAAACTTTTCGTTTCGAGCTTTCGGGCAAGAACTGCTGCGGCTTAGTTGTTACCGAGTGCCAGTTCTGCTTCGAGTGCGTCGGTGAGTTCTGCTTCGAGGTCTTCGATGCGGATCTGCTGAATGATTTCGTTCAAGAAGCCGCGAACTACCAGGCGACGAGCTTCGGGCTGTGACAGGCCGCGTGCTTGCAGGTACCACAGGTGCTCGGGGTCGAGCTGGCCGGTGGTGGATGCGTGTCCTGCGCCTGCGATCAGACCGGTCTCGATTTCGAGGTTAGGTACTGAGTCAGCGCGAGGGCCGTCTTCCAGTAGCAGGTTGCGGTTGAGCTCGTAGGTGTCGGTGCCGTCCGCGTCCTTGCCGATGAGAACGTCGCCTACCCATACGGAGTGCGCACCCTTGCCCTGCAGCGCACCCTTGTAGGTGACGCGTGACTTGCAGTTGGGAATGGAGTGGTCAACGAACAGGCGGTTTTCGATGTGCTGTTTAGCATCGACGAAGTACAGGCCGTACATTTCGGTTTCAGCGCCGGGGGCTGCGAATTTAGTGGACGGGGTAACGCGCACCAGATCGCCGCCGAGTGAGATGTTCACGTGCTTGAACTTTGAGTCGCGACCCAGGGTTGCGTACTGTGCGGACGCGTGGATTGCGGTGTCTTCCCACTGTTGCACGGTAATAACGTGAAGCTCGGATGAGTCACCGACCAGGAACTCTACGTTCTGTGAAAGAACAGCGTCACCGGTGTGGCGCAGTACAACAACAGCTTTCGAGAAGGGCTTGGTTTCGATGAGGATGTGCTGTGCGCCCAGCTTCTCGCCCTTGCCGTTGATGGAGATGTCGATGCGTTCGGTGAGCTCTTGCTCTTTTTCAACGGTGACAACGGTTGCTTCTGAGAAGTTTGACCATGCATTAGCTGCGACGATGTCCTCGGGAATACCCGCGGTGCCGATGCGTGCATCATCGCGTGAGACGGTCTCAACGGTGACGCCGGCGGGTGCCTTGACGTCAACCGCAGGTGCCTCGCCGATCAGTTTCTCGGTGTGCAAACCACCCAAGCGCTTGAGCGGGGTGAAGCGCCAGTCTTCTTCGCGACCGGTTAGCTTCTCAAAGTCCTCAACCTTGTAAGAGGTGGGACGTCCAGCGCGTGAGGGGTCGCCCTTTACGCCGCCGTCGGTGTTGTGGCCAGCGGGCTTAATGGTGTCATCGCTGACGTGCTCGGTTGCAAGCTTTTCGCCTTCCTGGTCCATGCCGGGAATAGCGGGGTCCTGATGGCCCAGAGTCTTGTTTTCTGACATTTAGCCTACTGATCCTTCCATCTGAAGTTCGATAAGGCGGTTAAGTTCCAGAGCGTATTCCATGGGAAGCTCACGGGCGATGGGCTCTACGAAGCCGCGAACAATCATCGCCATTGCGTCTTCTTCGGTGAGGCCGCGCTGCATGAGGTAGAAGAGCTGCTCTTCTGAGACTCGTGAAACGGTTGCCTCGTGGCCCATGGTGACGTCGTCTTCGCGGACGTCTACATAGGGGTAAGTATCGGAGCGTGAGATGGTATCGACCAGCAAAGCGTCGCACACAACGTTTGATTTGGAGTGCGCTGCGCCTTCACGAACCTGCACCAGCCCGCGGTATGCGGAGCGTCCACCGTTACGAGCAACAGACTTCGAAACGATTGATGATGAGGTGTGTGGTGCGATGTGAACCATCTTTGAACCAGTGTCCTGGTGTTGGCCTTCGCCTGCAAATGCGATGGACAGGGTCTCGCCTTTAGCGTGCTCGCCTGCCATGTAAACAGCCGGGTACTTCTGGGTGACCTTTGAACCGATGTTGCCGTCGATCCACTCCATGGTTGCGCCTTCGTGCGCAATCGCGCGCTTGGTTACCAGGTTGTAGACGTTGTTCGACCAGTTCTGGATGGTGGTGTAGCGGACGCGAGCGTTCTTCTTGACCACGATTTCAACAACTGCTGAGTGCAGTGAGTCCGACTTGTAGATCGGAGCGGTGCAACCCTCGATGTAGTGAACGTAAGAACCTTCGTCAGCAATAATTAGGGTGCGCTCGAACTGGCCCATGTTCTCGGTGTTAATGCGGAAGTACGCCTGCAGCGGGATTTCCACGTGAACTCCCGGCGGAACGTATACGAAGGAGCCACCTGACCACACAGCGGTGTTCAGGGCAGCGAACTTGTTATCGCCAGCGGGAATAACGGAACCGAAGTACTCTTCGAAGAATTCGGGGTGTTCCTTGAGAGCGGTGTCGGTATCGAGGAAGATCACGCCCTGCTCTTCAAGATCTTCACGAATCTGGTGGTAAACAACCTCAGACTCGTACTGCGCTGCAACACCTGCAACCAAGCGGCTACGCTCAGCTTCGGGAATGCCCAACTTTTCATAGGTGTTGCGAATGTCATCGGGAAGGTCTTCCCAGGTCTTAGCCTGACCTTCAGTGGAACGCACAAAGTACTTGATGTTATCGAAATCGATTTCACTCAAGTCAGGGCCCCAGGTGGGCATGGGCTTGCGATCAAAGAACTTCAGCGCTTTGGTGCGAAGATTGAGCATCCATTCGGGCTCGCTCTTCTTTTCTGAAATGTCGCGTACAACGTCTTCGCTCAGACCGCGCTTAGCAGCCTGTCCAGCTTCGTCAGAGTCATACCAGCCGTACTCGTAAGTGCCAATGCCTTCGAGCTCGGGGTTAGCCTCCAGAATTTCTGAAATGACGGTGTTGTTCGCGTTGCGCTCAACCTGTTCAGTCATTACGGCCTTTCTTGGTGGGTTGTCTTCACTGGTGGTGTGAAAATTCTAGCGAGTGTAAAACGTTTGGGTGGAAGGTTTTATTCCGATGTTTCTACACTTCGAAGTAGCGGTACGTGGGTAGTGCATACGTGCGCTCCGCCTGCCATGGTTGATAGGCGGCGCACGTCCACTCCGAGGAGGTCCGCTATTATTTCGGTTTCCTTGTCACAGAAAACCTGAAAATCTTCTGCCAGATCACGCACGGGGCAGTGAGCTTGGCACAGCTGGATGGATGCCAGCAAGTGTTCGGGTAGTTTTTGACGTCGCGGCGGAGCCATGCTGTTTGCTGAGGCCACAAAACCGTCTTTGGTCATGGCTTCTGCGAGCGCTTCTGCTCGTGCGGCGATGTCTGTTCCGGCAGCTTCGACGATGGGGCGGTATCGACGCTCCATGTCGTCTGCTCGTTCTTGTGCGAAGGACGCCAGTGCCGCGTCTCCTACTTTTTCTTGCAGGATTTTGAGGGCATTGCGAGCGATGTGCAGGTAGTCGTTACCTAAACGCGTGTGGCCTTGAGGTGCTACGACGTAGCGGCGGGCGGGGCGTCCCGCGCCGGCACCGTGCTTTTTGAGCAGGGTAACTTCAATCAGCGCGTCGGCCTCAAGTACATCAAGATGCCTGCGCACAGCTGCCGGGGTGAGGTTGAGGTGTTCGCCCAGTGCGGCCGCAGAAACAGGGCCGTGCGAGAGTACTCCTTGAAGGACTCGATCGCGGGTTCGTTCCTCTGTTTCTGTATTGCGTTTGCCGGCTGAGTTTGTTTTGTCTGCTTGCTTCACGGAATACACAACTAAAGTATGCCCTAATTCATTACCGGCTCTCTAGTTAGGGCTACCTATTAAGTCATGAATTTTCTTACAGCAAAAATAAACTTCGCGAAGTTGACCTCTCACAGAGCCTCCTGCCGCACTTGTTTTCATGTTTCTCACAGGTGGGCAAGAACCATTTTTTGAAGTGGCTGTCATAAGATGGAAAGGTGTCAGTTCAAAACCAACGTATAGCGCGCGAGAGCGGGAGAAAACCCGCACTTTCCATTGATGGTCTTATCAAAGAATTCAAGCCTTCTCGATCTTTCCGAGAAGCTAATCCGCACCTTCTTACAGACCGCGGCACCGTGCAGGCTGTTCGCGGTATTTCTTTGGACGTTTATCCCGGTGAAGTCGTGGTGCTTTTAGGCGCGAACGGTGCCGGTAAAACCACTACCTTAAGTTGCGCACAGGGTCTGCAGCCGGCTGATGGCGGCACCCTACAGTTGCTGGGTGAAAATCCGTGGGGTGCATCTCCGGAACTTCGCGCACAGGTGGGCATCATGTTGCAAGATGGCGGCCTGCCTCAGGCAATTCACCCCATTGAGCTACTCAAGCACATTGCCAAAATGTACAAGAACCCCGCCTCTGTAGATGATCTGGTGCAGCGACTTGGCATTAATGAGTTCAACGGGACAACCATTCGCAGGCTTTCCGGCGGTCAAAAACAGCGCGTTGCCTTGGCAGCCGCCCTGGTTGGCAATCCCAAGGTTCTCTTTCTCGATGAGCCCTCAGCAGGTCTTGACCCGCAGTCCCGTACCGTTGTTTTTGATATTATCCGCGAACAGCGCGAGCGCGGCGTTGCCATCGTTCTCACCACTCACCTTCTTGATGATGCTCAGCGTTTGGCTGACTACGTATACATCGTCAAGCGCGGTGAAAACGTCACCGAAGGAACTGTTGCCCAGCTTCTTCAAGAGACGAACGAACAAGCGCACACTGTTTCTTTTACCGCCGCATCCGCGATCTCTCTGCAAGATTTCCCGGCGCATCTGCGCGATTCTGTCACCCTTACACAGGACGCCCCCGGTCAGTATTCATTGACTGGCGAGCTGACTCCCGAGCATTTGAACGCACTGACCACCCTCTTTGTTTCTCAAGGCATCATGCCCAGCTCATTCACGCTGGCATCGCGCACTCTAGAAGATGTCTTCCTCGATATTTCAGGACGTGATATTCGATGAGCAACTTCGCAGCAAGCCCGTCTTCTCGCATCATTGCCCAGGGCGTGTATGAGACCAAAGCAATGCTGAAAAATGGCGAGCAGCTCATGCTTCTCATTGCTTTTCCGCTGATGGCTCTGGTGGCTTTGCGCTATACAGGCATCCTAGATAGCTGGGCTCATGCACACAATGTTGAGCGTTTCGACGTAGCCGTTCCTGGTGTTCTGGCGCTGTGCGTTATGTCTACTGCGCTTTCCGGTCAAGGTATCGCAACCGGTTTTGATCGACGTTACGGCGTTCTGCGTTTTCTATCCACCACCCCGTTAGGACGCGGAGGCCTGATGGCAGGCAAGGTCCTTGCCGTCGTGATGGTCATGATAGTGCAGTTTGTGATTATTCTGGTGACCGCACTGCTTTTAGGGTGGTCTCCTAATATCACAGGGCTCTTCATGAGCATTCCCACCCTGCTACTGGGTGCTGCAGCTTTTACGTCGCTCGGTTTACTGATTGCAGGAACGGTACGCGCCGAAGCTACCCTAGCTATCGTTAACATGGCGTGGGTCATTCTTGCAGGCGTTGGCGGCGTGCTGATTCCCAGCTCCTACCTGCCTGCCTTCCTCGAATGGATTCCTAATGTGTTGCCCTCCGGCGCACTGGGTGAAGCTCTCCGCGCAGAACTCATGCTCACCCGCTTCGAACTTCTGCCGCACATCATTTTGCTTCTCTGGACGCTTGTGGTCGGCGCTATCGCGCTGAAAAAATTCAAGTGGTCCGCATAAAAAGTTTTCCTCTACTCGCTACTCAAGGTCTTGACTATGGCTTCTATCGCATACCATCTTCAACAACAATCCACACGATTCGCAGACCGCTACATTCCTGAGCGCTACACCCCCTGGGTGAAAGCAAGTGCCTGGGGTATGCTCATCGCCAACATGGGCATTGTGGCAACTGGTGGCATCGTTCGTCTGACTGGCTCGGGGTTGGGTTGCGATAATTGGCCCCGTTGTAACGCTGAGTCCTGGACGACTACCCCCGAGATGGGCATCCATGGCGCGGTGGAATTTGGTAATCGCCTGTTGACCTTTGTGCTGATGGCTTTCACCATTGCAGCATTTTTGGCGATTGTGCGCCTTGTTTTCCCAGGCATTACGCGCAAGGGATTTGCCGAGATGTTCTTTTCACAGAAAAAAGTCATTAAGGGCTTGCGCACCTCAGAAAACCGATACGCAGACCTTTTCAACCTTGCTCTTCTTCTACTATGGGGCATTCCCCTGCAGGCGGTTGTTGGTGGCGTCTCGGTGTGGCTCAAGCTCAATCCCTGGATGATCACCGCGCACTACGTTCTATCAGCCATCATGATTGCACTGGCAGCCATCTTCCTCAACCGCATCTACCGCTATTTTGTGCCCGATGTTGCAGCAAGTGAGGACATTGCCGGCCCGGTACCCAACGGAGCCAACATCATGCATCAGCTGGGTTGGGTAGGCACTTTTATTGCAAGCGTTATTATCTTTGTCGGAACAGTAGTCACAGGAACCGGCCCGCACGCTGGCGACCCCATGACCCACCGTCATCCTTTCGACGCGCTCGTTGTCACCCGCACCCACAGCATCTCAGCTTGGTCTTTCTGCGCAGGAATTATCATCCTGTACGTGCTGGCTAAAAAATACAGCTGGCCGAATATGATCAAGCGCTCACTGAATATCACCGTTATTGTGCTGTTGGTACAGGCGGCTATTGGTTACTACCAGTACTTCAACGGGCTCCCCATTGTCGTTGTTGAACTGCATCTCATTGGCTCGGCGCTCTTCACCTGGGTGGCAGCGTCCCTCATTGAACGCATGCTGACTCTCTCCAAGACCTCCAGCCGCGAACTGGCACTCAACCGCGTAGACCGCGTCCAGACAGAAGACACATTGCGATAAACCTCGAACACATCATCTCAAAGGGCGGGCTCACCGATAACGATAAGCCCGCCCTTTGGGTATATAAAAACAAGATTGCTAGAGGATAATCGGCAGCCCTTACAGCTCTCCTCGTCGCGCCGACTAAGACGACTTAAGGAAAGTTTCGTGATTGCATAAGAGAAGGTCGGATGCGGGCGCTCAGCAAGGCGCCGCCCGCGGCTGATTGCGAAGTTCGTAAGCATCGGTGCCTGCCACCAGCAACAGTTTCCCACCGGCTGTCTATTCAAGGCACAGAAGCCTAATACCAAAAGAGCCCCCGCGGTGTGCGGGGGCTCTTTTTGAAATGAGAACTATAAGAAGTTAGTGCTTACTTCTTGAGTTCGTCAGGAAGGTTGCAAACTACCTTGTTTTCACCTTCAGCAGCGGTCTGCTCGTCCTGAACTACGCCGTCAACGGTAATCTTGCAACCGAGGTTGGCTGCGCTACCATCCTTGTCGGTTACTGCCATTGAGTAGCCGTCCTTGACGTTGATGTCGTTAACGGTGGTGGTCCAGGAGTCAGTGAACGCGTTGTCAGCTGCTTCAGCGCCACCGGGGTGGTGGTTAACAGCTGCGTCACCGGTGGTGGTAGCTGAAAGCTCAACGTTTACCTTGTCATCATCCTTGTTACCGCCGAGTGCTGCGCAACCACCGATGATAAGGAGCAAGAGAAGGAGGAGAGCCAGCAACCAGGGCCAAATCTTCTTCTTTTTCTTGGGAGCGTATGAGCCGTGCTCTTCGGGGTGAGTGTTCTCAGTGCGGTGAACGTGCTCAGTGCGTTCGGTGCGGCTCACGTGCTCAGTGGTGCGGTTCTTTACGTTTTCAACGCGTTCTGATGCGTTGTGACCTGCAACTGAGTCGGCGTGCTTGTTGTTCTTCAATGAGTCCGCAGTCTTGTCGATGCGCTCATTGTTGTTAGGAGTAGTCATGTTTTCCCTATTCATGTCCATCAGTTCGAGGAATAGTCATTCCCCTTATCTTTCAAGAGTAAAGGTTTATTTGTTAGGAAGGCTAACATTTCAAATTATTAAGTATCATTATTAGAAAATTTAGTACAGATGCGTACTTAATGGTATATAATGGCTAAATATTAATTTAATAGAACATATATTCTAATTAATTAGAATATATGTTCTATTATAAGAGCATGAAAGCAATACTCCTCGCGCGCTTAGATGCTACAGCTCAGGCGCCCTACCCTTACCCAGAGACCAGCGTGCCAGCTGGCTTCCCCTCGCCAGCCCAGGACTACCGCGCAGTTTCTATCGATCTCAACGACATTCTCATTAAAGACAAAGCCGCCACCTACATACTGCGCGTGAGCGGACACTCCATGGTGGATGCCGGCATCAGCGACGGCGATGAAATTATCGTGGATCGCTCTCTGCGGCCTCGCCCGGGAAACATTGTGGTTGCCGCTCTCAACGGCGAATTCACCGTCAAAAGATTTCACATTGATCAAGCCGGAGTCGGTTGGCTTTACCCTGAAAACCCGCAATACTCCCCTCTTCAGATTAACGAGGAGTCTGATTTCACCATCTTCGGGGTAGTGACGAGGTGCCTGCATCATGTCTAGTAACCTCATCTTTCACGTTGATATCAACTCGTGCTACGCATCGTGCGAGAAAATTCTTGATCCTTCTCTTGCCCGCAAGCCCGCGGTTGTGCTTTCCAACAATGACGGCTGCATTATCGCCTTAGACGCTCACGCCAAAGCATTAGGATTTTCGATGGGCCAACCGTGGTTCGAGGTCAAACAACGAGCACACGAGCAAGGGGTCATTGCGCGTTCATCGAACTATGAACTGTACGGAGACATCTCAGACCGCGTGATGCGGGTTCTACAGGAGTACGCCGGTGACTTTGAGCAATACAGCATCGATGAGGCTTTTCTCAGCGCCCCCGTCTCGCCAGCAGAGGCTCAGAGTCTTGCGCGCACTATCAAAGATGATTTAGCGCGCAGAGTGGGAGTTCCTGTCTGCGTGGGGGTGGCACGCACGAAGACTCTTGCCAAGCTTTCCAATAAAGCAGCTAAGAAGATTCCAGCTCTGAGCGGGGTCTGCGTATGGGATGCATTGCCTACCGAGCGGAGGGAGGCTCTCCTCACGACGCTACCGGTCAGTGAGCTATGGGGCGTTGGCTCTCGCTCCGCACGCCGGCTGACGTTACAGGGAATTTGCAGCATCAAAGATCTCGCATTGGCTCCACCCACCCTCATTCGGGAAAGGTTTAACGTTGTTCTGATGCGCACGGCTCTAGAAGTACGCGGAATACCCGCTATCGAATGGGAAGAAAACCGCATCATGAAAGATCAGCTCATCTACTCCCGCTCATTCTCGGATCCCATTACAACAGAAGAGCAGATGTGTCAGGTTCTCAGCGTGTACGCCCAACGAGCCGCACAAAGACTCGTGAAGCATCAGCAAACTGCGCGCTATATCAGCGCTTTTTGCTCGACTTCTTACTTTGCCCAAGGTGTTCAATCGCATCCGGCTGTGCGCGTTAAGCTCGATACCGCTACAGCTGATCCCGTGGTGATTACCCGCGCAAGCCACAGACTTCTTACCCGAGCAGATTTTGGGGTGGCTCGCTACGTACGCGCCGGAATTATCCTTACCGACTTGCACCCAGCGGCCTATGAACCGCTTCTAGAACCTTTCATCTCTCCCCACGATAAAAGACAAATCGCCCGGCTTTTACATACCGTGCAAGAACAGTGTGGGGAACATTCTGTAGGTCTGGGGTATGCGGGGTTGTCTCACAAACCATCGTGGGAGATGAAAAGAGAGATGCTCTCCCCCAGGGGAACCACCCACTGGAACGAGCTCGCCACCGCTAAAATCCGGTGAAGACCTCCCCCTGTCCGACTCCCCCTTGCCCAAAACTTAAAAACAAAAAGTCCCTTATCGAGCTGTCGATAAGGGACTTTTGACTATACGAAACTTAGATCAAAGCACCTGACATAACAGGTCCACCCACAAACGGGTCTACAGCCAGCGCAATAAAGAGCACCGTCAAGTAGGTGATAGAACCGTGGAAAACGGTCATAGCGGTGCGGCTTGTTGCCTTCTCTTGAGCTGCCAAACTATGCAACTTATGGCAGTTATATAAGAACCAGCCACCGGCAATCACAGCAGACAAGGTGTACACCCAACCTGCCCCGCCCACCGGAACCAATAGGAGCGAGCAGATAACCATCGCCCAGCCGTAGAGTACTACCTGAACAGAAACGCTCTTAGCAGTAGCGATAGCACCCAGCATGGGAATACCAGCGGCCTTGTAGTCCTCGGCGTACTTCATCGATAACGGCCAGTAGTGCGGCGGCGTCCACAAGAAGATGACGGTGAAAAGAACAACAGCTGCCCAACTCAACGAATTAGTGACAGCTGCCCACGCAATAAACACGGGCATGCATCCGGCAAGACCGCCCCACACAATGTTCTGAGAGGTGCGACGCTTGAGAAAGATCGAGTAGAAAACCACGTAGAGGAAAATCGCAACAACGCCCAGCAGAGCTGATAGCGGGTTCACCAGCAACCAAAGGTACACAATGGAAACCACAGCGAGAACCCACGCGAAAATCAAGGCTTCTTTATCGGATAGCTCACCGGTGACAAGAGGACGCTTTTCGGTACGCTTCATCTTTCGGTCGCTTTCGCGATCGATATAACAGTTAAAAGCTCCCGATGCGCCAGCCGCCATAGCCCCACCCACGAGGGTATTGAGAATGAGCCAAAGATTAGGGAAGCCGCCTGCAGCGAAAATCATTGTGGGTGCAGTCGTTACAAGCAAGAGCTCAATCACCTGAGGTTTGGTGAGATGAATGTACGCTCGAATCTTTCGAGACAGAGGTAGTTTCTGCCCCGAAACCGCTGCGGGTTCGCGAGTAACGGGATTTTCCGCCACTACGCTGTTCATACCGTGACCCTTCACGAAGATAAGCTCCCTAGAGGTCGTGTGCTTTTCTCAAGCACCTTTCTTCCCTGCGTCTCTGCGCTATAGCAGAGGCCGCATCCTGGGAGAAAGGTGTGCTCGGTGGTTTCTGACGCCGCGTATCAAACTGATTTTAGGGCGCACAAAGTCCAAGCGAGAATATGGTCTTTATCTAATACTAGTGGTCGAACCCCTTATTTTCCTAATAAAACGTGCAAAATCACGTCCTCCGCTCTTAATGCAGAACCCTCTCAAAAATTCCTTTTTAAGTAGTCAGTGAACATGACCGGAAAATGAGAAGAAAACGCCTAGTAATTCCCCGAAGACGGCTCACAGTCGATAGACTCGATAGAGAAGAAAGACGTTCTCACTGTGCGCTACGACTTCACACCGGAACGTTGCTAAAAAATAATGAAAGGGGAATTTCGTGCCAAATCTCGATGCGAAATTTGAATGGACCGATATGGATCAGCGAGCTGTTGATTACGCTCGTGTTATCGCCGTGGACGCGGTTGAGAAGGTCGGTTCAGGTCACCCGGGTACCGCGATGAGCTTGGCTCCTGTTGCCTACACTCTGTTCCAGAAAGTGATGCGCCATGACCCCACCGATGACCGCTGGATGGGCCGCGACCGCTTTATCCTTTCCCCTGGTCACACTTCTTTGACCCTGTACCTTCAGCTTTTCTTGAACGGTTACGGTCTTGAGATGAAGGACCTTGAGGCTCTTCGCACCTATGATTCCTTGACTCCTGGTCACCCCGAGTACGGTCACACCAAGGGTGTTGAAATTACTACCGGTCCGTTGGGTCAGGGCTTGGCGTCTGCTGTTGGTTTCGCTTACGCCCAGCGTTACATGCGCGGTCTGTTTGACCCCGAAGCTCCCGAGGGCACTTCACCTTTTGACCACACTATCTTCACTATCGCCTCCGAAGGTGATATTCAGGAGGGTGTTACTTCTGAGGCTAGCTCGCTGGCTGGTCACCAGCAGCTGGGTAATTTGGTCGTAATCTTCGACCGTAACCACATTTCAATCGAAGACGACACCGACGTAGCTTTCACCGAAGATGTTATGAAGCGCTATGAGTCGTACGGCTGGGATACTGCTCGTGTTGACTGGACTGTAACCGGTGAGTACGACGAGAACATTGAAGATCTCTACAATGCGATCGTTGCGGCTAAGAAGAACACCGACAAGCCTTCTATCATCGAGTTGCGCACCCGCATCGGCTTCCCCGCACCCACCAAGCAGAACACCGGCGGTATTCACGGTTCAAAGCTGGGTGCAGAAGAAGTTGCAGCGACTAAGGAATACTTCGGTTTTGATACCGAGAAGTCATTCTTTATCGAGCCCGAGATTTTGGACTACACCCGCGAGGTTGTAGGACGCATGGCCGAAGAGCGCGCCGAATGGCAGAAGTCATTCGATAAGTGGGCTGAAGCTAATCCCGAGCACGCAAAGCTGTATGAGCGTCTGCGCGAGGGCAAACTGCCCGAAGGTTATAAGGACGCTTTCCCCACTTTCGGCATTGACGATTCAATGGCAACCCGCGCGGCATCAGGAAAGGTTATCAACGCTATTGCAGATACCTTCCCCGAGCTGTGGGGCGGTTCTGCAGACTTGGCTGGTTCAAACAACACCACCATTGAATCGGCAAAATCATTCAACGTGGAGCAGCACACCACCGGCAAGTACACTGCTGATCCTTACGGTCGCGTCCTGCACTTCGGTATCCGCGAGCACGCAGCTGCTGCCATCGTCAACGGTATTGTGCTGAGCTCACCCACCCGCGCCTTCATGGGTACCTTCTTGCAGTTCACTGACTACCAGCGTCCTGCCATTCGTTTGGCAGCTCTGATGGGCGTTCCGTCTATCTTCGTGTGGACCCACGACTCTATCGGCCTGGGCGAAGACGGCCCCACCCACCAGCCTGTCGAGCACTTGGCTGCTCTGCGCGCTATCCCCAACCTCAACGTGGTTCGTCCTGCAGATGCTAATGAGACCTCTGTAGCATGGCGCAAGATTCTGGAAACCCAGGATTCACCCTCAGGTCTGGTACTCTCACGCCAGGGCCTGCCCGAGATGCCCCGTGAAGATCTGCACGCAGACTTCGACGGCGAAAAGTACGCCTCAGCTGAAGGTGTTGCTCGCGGCGGTTACATCCTTGCAGATAGCGAAGGCACCCCTGATGTTCTGCTGATTGCAACCGGTTCAGATGTACAGCATGCTGTTGAGGCACGTAAGCAGCTGGCAGAAGAAGGCATCGCGGCACGCGTTATCTCAATGCCCTCACGCGAGTGGTTCGCTGCAGAATCTGAGGAATACCGCGAATCAGTTATCCCCTCAGAAGTTAAGGCACGCGTGACTGTAGAAGCAGGCGTGGCAATGCCCTGGTACGACATCTTGGGTAGCGCAGGACGCCCGGTATCACTGGAACACTACGGCGCCTCAGCTTCTGCCGAAGAGCTCTTTGAACGTTACGGCTTCACCGCAGAAAACGTTGTAGCAAAGGCTAAGGAATCAATCGAAGCAGCGAAGTAACGCTGTTCATCAGGTGGTGGGTGCTCGCATCCACCACCTGGTTTATACTTCACTGATATTTATCCCACCGTGTAGCGTTTTGAAGCTCGCAAGCTACATCACAGCGTTGCACCCCTTTAGAGAGATACAGAAGGAGAAATAGCTCGTGGCTACTCCCACTCAGAAAATTTCAGATGCAGGCGTTTCAATTTGGCTCGATGACCTATCACGCGAGCGCCTGAACAACGGCTCCCTTGAAAAGCTCATTGAAGAGAAAAACGTGGTTGGTGTGACCACTAACCCCAGCATCTTCGCTGCCGCACTGTCGAAGGGCGAGGCGTACGCAGCACAGTTCAAAGAACTCGCCGGTACTGACCTTGAAGAAGCTGTTTTTGCGGCTACCACCGATGACGTTCGTGCAGCGTGTGATCTTTTCATTTCAATTTACAAGTCATCACAGGGTGTAGATGGTCGCGTATCAATCGAGGTTGATCCTCGTTTGGCTCGCAACGCCGATGAGACCGCTGTGATGGCGAAGAAGCTTGCTGAGACCGTCAATCGTGACAACGTCATGATTAAGATTCCTGCAACTGTTGAGGGTATGGCTCCCATTACCAAGACCTTGGCTGAAGGAATCTCAGTCAACGTTACTTTGATTTTCTCGTTGGAGCGTTACCGCGAGGTTATCAATGCCTACATGATTGGTCTTGAGCAGGCTCTGGAAAACGGTAAGGATCTGTCAAAGATTCACTCCGTTGCATCATTCTTTGTCTCGCGTGTAGACAGCGAAATTGATGCTCGTTTGGATGCCCTTGGCACTGAAGAGGCTAAGGCGCTCAAGGGTAAGGCAGCGTTGGCTAACGCTCGTTTGGCGTACCAGGTGTACGAAGAGGAATTCTCTTCAGAGCGCTGGGAGCGTCTTGAAGCAGCGGGCGCTCACAAGCAGCGTCCTCTTTGGGCATCAACCGGTGTGAAGGATCCTGCGTACCCCGATACCCTGTACACCACCGAACTCGTAGCGCCTAACACTGTGAACACCATGCCCGAGGCAACTCTCGATGCTTTGGCTGCCCACGGTGAGGTTACCGGTGACACCGTTACCGGCACCTACGAAGAGTCAGAGGAAATTCTCAACAAGATTGAGCAGCTCGGCATCTCATACAACGAGGTTGTAGAGAAGCTTGAGAACGAAGGCCTTGAGAAGTTCGACGCATCCTGGGAAGAACTTCTGGCAACCGTTCGCACTGCGCTTGAGGCGTAAGTACAACGGTTAGAGCATCATACCGGGCAACCGGTTATGCAAGAGACATCTGTTTACAGATTAGTGTGAGGTAGCACGGCAATAACGCTGTGTTACCTCACCACCGTATGTGAAGGAATATACTGTGCCCAACAGTGCAGAAAAGAATCCGCTCAGAGACCCCAGAGACCGCCGCCTTACCCGAGTCGCCGGCCCTTCTGCTCTGGTCTTTTTCGGAGTGACGGGCGACTTGGCGAAGAAAAAGCTATTGCCTGCCGTTTATGATTTGGTCAACCGTGGCTTGCTTCCCCCAAGTTTTGCGCTGATAGGTTTTGGACGCCGCGATTGGAGCGATGATGATTTCCGTCAGCAGGTGCGAGAATCAGTTGAGGCTCATGCGCGTACCTCCTTCCGTGAGGACGTGTGGAACCAGTTCCAAGAAGGCATTCGTTTTGTGCAAGGTGCTTTTGATAATGACGATGCTTTTGAGCGTTTGAAAGCTACTTTGGCTGAGCTGGATGAGACTCGCGGCACCCGCGGGAACCATGCGTTCTATCTGTCCATTCCGCCCAAGGCTTTTGAGCAGGTTTTGCAGAAGCTTGCTGATCATGACATGGCTGAGTCTCAGGATTCTCCCGGTTGGCGACGCGTCGTTATTGAAAAGCCTTTCGGGCATGACCTTGAGTCGGCGCGAGAGTTGAACTCGATTGTTGAGAAGGTTTTCCCCGTTGATTCGGTCTTCCGTATTGACCACTATCTGGGTAAAGAAACCGTTCAGAATATTTTGGCAATGCGTTTTGCTAACAAGATGTTCGAGCCGCTGTGGAACTGCAACCACGTAGATCATGTGCAGATTACGATGGCTGAAGATATCGGCATCGGAACTCGCGCAGGGTACTACGATGGCGTGGGCGCGGCTCGTGACGTTATCCAAAATCACTTGCTTCAGCTTCTGGCGCTCACCGCAATGGAAGAGCCCATTAGCTTCAACGCCAACCATCTGCGCGCTGAAAAAGAAAAGGTTCTAGAGGCAGTGACTCTGCCTGAGAACCTCGAAGAGGCATACGCTATTGGCCAGTATGAGGGCGGTTATCAGGGCGGCGAAGAGGTCAAGGGCTTCTTCGACGAAAAGGACATTCCCGCGGATTCTCGCACTGAGACTTTTGCGGCGTTGAAGGTGAACATCAACACCCGTCGCTGGTCGGGGGTTCCCTTCTACTTGCGTGCGGGTAAGCGTCTAGGACGCCGCGTCACCGAAATCGCTGTCATTTTCAAGAAATCTCCCAATCTGCTCTTTGGCGGTGCTGCCGACAACACCGGTCAGAACGCTATCGTGATTCGTGTTCAGCCTAACGAAGGCATGACGCTACGTTTTGCTTCGAAGGTTCCAGGCACTCAGATGGAAATTCGTGACGTCAACATGGACTTTGGTTACGGTCATTCCTTCGCCGAAGAATCCCCTGAAGCCTACGAACGCCTGATTCTGGACGTCTTGTTGGGCGAACCGCCGCTGTTCCCGCGTCACGAAGAAGTCGAGCTGTCGTGGAAGATTCTTGATCCCTTCGAAGAATACTGGGAAAAGAACAAGGTAAAGCCCGAAGGTTATAAGCCGGGTTCGTGGGGTCCTGCATCGGCACACGAGATGCTCGAACGTGATAACCGTGCTTGGAGGCGTCCATAATGTTATTTGAACTCAAAAACACTACGGCTTCTGCCATTGATAAGAAGCTCAATCAGGTCCTTGAAGACTCGGGTAACACCACGACTTCTCGAGTTCTGACTCTCGTCATCCTTGCCGAGCAGGGGCACTCAAAGTTGGCTGTGGAAGCTGCACAGCAGGCGTCGCACGAGCACCCCTCGCGCATTATTGTGCATATTGCGCATGAGGCTGATGCGGAAGACCGTCTGGACGCTGAAATTTCAGTGGGCGGTGAGGCCGGTGCCTCTGAGGTCATCATTTTGCGCGGCTACGGTAAAGCGTCCCGGGCCACGGAATCTTTGATTTCTGCTCTGCTTTTGCCTGACTCCCCCATCGTTGCGTGGTGGCCGCACTCCGTTCCTGAGAACGCCTCCGAGCATTCCATCGGCAAGATAGCGCAGCGTCGCATCACTGATTCAGCGCGTGCTCAAGACCCTATGATGGTTTTGCGTCAGCTGGCTAAGACTTACACGGCCGGTGACACCGATCTTGCGTGGATTCGTCTGACTCTTTGGCGCATTCAGCTGGCTGCTGTTCTTGATCAGCTCCCCGCGGCTAAGGTTAAGCGCGTGAGCGTGGCTGGCTCATCGAAGTCACCCTCGGTAGTTCTGCTCGGTGCATGGCTTGGCTACAAACTCGGAGCTGGGGTTCATCTGACGACAAAGGGCGCAGACCGCGGTCTCTACCGCGTGGCTTTGGAACGCGAAGACGGCAAAGTTATGCTTTACCGCCCCGGACGAAGCATTGTTACCCTGACGTCTCCGATTGGCCCGGACCAGCAAATTTCGTTGCCGGTTCGTTCACTTGCTGAATGCTTAGCAGAAGAGCTACGCCGTCTTGATCCCGATAAGGTCTACGGCGAAGTGCTTACTCAAGCTATCCCTGCAGTGGAGATGGTTGTAGATATGAACGCTGCAGAAGTTATTGACGAAGTTGAAGATTTTACGGAGGAATACGATGCCTAACCCACAGGTTATCGAACACGCAGATAAGAGCGAGTTGGCTGCTTCTACCGGCTCTCGCATTCTCGCCGTTATCAACGATGCAATTGAAAACAACGGAATCGCACACCTTTCACTGACAGGCGGCACCATGGGTATCGCCGTGTGGTCAGCAATCGCTGAGTCTGGTCAGGCTCGCACCATTGACTGGTCAAAGGTTCACTTCTGGTGGTCCGACGAACGGTTTGTAGAAACCGGCCATGCAGATCGCAACGAGAAGCAGGCTAAGGATGCCTTGCTTGACTCGCTTGAAATCCCGGCTGAAAATCTGCATATCATGGGCGCATCAGACGTTTTCGAATCGGTTGATAAAGCTGCAGAGGCATACACCGCCGAACTCAAGAAGTTTGCACCAGAAGGCCAGGTCTCTCCTGCGTTCGACCTTGGTTTGCTAGGTCTTGGCCCCGATGGGCACATCGCATCGCTCTTTCCCGACCGTGAAGAGATTCATCTGAGCACTTTTGATTCTCTGGCTGTCCGCAACTCGCCTAAACCGCCGCCCACCCGCGTCAGCATGAGCTTGCCCGTCATCAACCGCGCTCGCAAGATTTGGTTCTTGATTGCAGGTAGCGATAAACAGGATGCGACCGCGCGACTTCGTCAGGCTGCTGAACTCAGCGATGATCAGCTCACCGCAGAGATTCTGACAGCAACTCCTGGTGCCGGTGCTAGAGGCACTGAAGAGACCCTCATCTTGGCAACCCAGGACGCTCTTTAATAACTCTAAAGCCCCGGTATAGTGAGCACGCGCAAACGCTCATTACCGGGGCTTTTTCTATCGTCTACTGCCTCTTCAACCTACTCTCATCTTTGATGAGTATGACTAGCGCTAGAACATACAAAAGCACCTGCACGAAAAGAATCGTGCAGGTGCTTTTGTATAAAAAGACTTACAGCATAGTTGCAGGGTCTGCAAAGCGCAGAACCAAACCGTAACCAATCACAGAGAAAACCCAAATCAAGATCACCGTGATAGTCAGACGGATCAGGTTCTTAGATGCCATACCCGAAGAGTTCAAGGAGGTGGTCATACCGCCACCGAACATATCGGAGAGACCGCCACCTTTACCGCGGTTCAGCAAGACCAGTAGCACGGTCAAGACGCTGCTAATCGCGATGAGAACCATCAAAACGATTTTAAGAATCTCCACGGAGAACCCTTCTTTTACATCAATAGTAGATAACGATTTAACTCGTACCTTTATACGGTACACGTATTTATCAAGAGCGTCCAAACATTTGGTTCGCTTTAAGCACAGTTGGCGGCAACCTCACAGGTCGCCGCCAACTGGTTCACCGTGGCTAAGACTTACTTGGAGTCAAAGCGTGCGATGTTTGCAAATTCTTCTGCATCGAGTGATGCGCCGCCAACGAGTACGCCGTCAACGTCAGCTTCACCCAGAATTTCAGGAGCTGATGCTGCCTTGACCGAGCCACCGTAGAGAACGCGAACCTTCTCAGCAACGTCTGCTGAGTACAGCTTCTCGATCTCAGCGCGGATTGCTGCTGACATTTCCTGAGCGTCAGCGCTAGTTGCTACCTTGCCGGTACCAATAGCCCAGACGGGCTCGTAAGCTACGACGAGGGTTTCAGCCTGTTCAGATGAAAGACCTTCGATAGAACCGCGCAGCTGCTCGAGAGTGAAGTCAACGTGAGTGCCAGCTTCACGAATCTCAAGACCTTCACCAACGCACAGAACGGGAGTCAGACCGTGACGGTAAGCAGCCTGCACCTTGTCAGCGCAAATTGCGTCGGTTTCACCGTGAATGGTGCGACGCTCTGAGTGACCAACGAGAACATAGGTTGCACCGAGCTTGTTCAGGAACGCACCTGAAATATCGCCGGTGTATGCGCCGGAATCCTTGTCAGAAAGGTCCTGGCCACCGTAAACGATGTTCAGCTTGTCGCCTTCAACGAGGGTCTGTACTGAACGGATGTCGGTGAAGGGAGGAAATACGGCAACTTCAGCGTTGTCGTAGTTGAAGTTCGCATCATCAAGAGTCCATGCGAGCTTCTGCAGCAGGCTAACGCCTTCTGCGTGGTCCATGTTCATCTTCCAGTTGCCTGCGATGAGCGGCTTGCGAGTCATAAGTACTCCTTGAAAAATTGTTGGGGTGCGCGTCTGAAAGAAATCAACGACGCGCGCTGGCACTGGCCAGCTACAGATGGTGAACGGTACGCACCAAAACTAGTGCGCATCCGCACTAAAAGTTTTTCGATGATGCGTGGTGAGCCTTGAACGCCCACCACGCATCGGTGAGAAAAACTTATGCGCCGAGAACCTCGATACCCGGAAGGGTTTTGCCCTCGATGTATTCGAGTGAGGCACCGCCGCCGGTTGAGATGTGGCCGAACTGGTCATCTGAGTAACCGAGCTTGCGAACAGCTGCTGCTGAGTCGCCACCGCCGATGATGGAGAAAGCATCTGATGCAACGATTGCCTCAGCTACTGCCTTAGTACCGTGTGCGGTGTTTTCGAATTCAGCAACGCCAACGGGGCCGTTCCAGAAGATGGTCTTAGCGTCCTTGAGCTTTTCAGCAAAGAGTTCGCGGGTCTTGGGGCCAATGTCCAGACCGTCTGCCTTTTCACCGAGCTCGCCGCCTTCGATATCGTCTATGGGACGGATCTCGAAGTTAGCGTCGTTGGAGAAGTCATCGCCGCAGACAACATCTACAGCGGTAACGATTTCGGTGCCCTTCTCGGGAGCTTCTTTGAGGTAACGCTTGACGGTGTCAATCTGATCCTTCTCGAGGATTGACTGGCCGACCTTCCAGCCGTTAGCTGCTGCGAAGGTGTAGCCCATGCCGCCACCAATCAAAATGGTGTCAGCCTTACCGATGAGGTTTTCGATAACTGCGAGCTTATCTGACACCTTAGCGCCGCCCATAATCACTACGAAAGGACGTTCGGGATCGTTCAGGGTCTTCTTGAGCACGTCAACTTCAGTCTTGACGAGGTCACCCAGGTAAGCGGGCAGACGCTTAGCTACATCGTAAACCGATGCGTGCTTGCGGTGGACAGCACCGAATGCGTCATTGACGTAAGCGCCGTTCTCGCCAGTCAAAGCAACCAGCTCATCTGCAAATTCGCCGCGCTCAGCGTCGTCCTTAGAGGTTTCGCGTGCATCGTAGCGAACGTTTTCAACAACCAGAACTTCGCCGTTCTGAAGAGCTGCAGCCTTAGCCTGAGCGTCTTCACCCACAACGTCGGTTGCAGTGACAACTGAGAAGTCAGCAAGCTCAGTAAGACGCTTTGCTGCGGGAGCGATAGAGAACTGGGGGTCAACCTGACCCTTGGGGCGGCCAAGGTGAGCAGTGACAATAACGCGTGCGCCAGCCTTAGCAAGCTTAGTCAACACGGGAAGAGATGCCTTAACGCGGCCATCATCAGTGACGGTGTTACCGTCGAGGGGCACATTGAGATCTGAACGCACGAGAACGTAGCGACCTTCAACACCTTCTGACAAGAGTTCTTCAAGAGCGCGTGCCATATGGATCAACTCCAATTAGTTTAAAAATCTATAAAGAGAGGGTATGAAAATGCCCCCACCCATATAGCGGTGGGCGGGGGCATTATTGAGTTAGCTTAGAGAGCTGCTGCTACCTTGTTGGTGAACAGAACCAAGCGTGATACGTAACCGAATTCGTTGTCGTACCATGCAACAACCTTAACCTGGTTGCCGATAACCTTGGTCAAAGGTGCATCGAAGATGGTTGAAACAGCTTCACCCTCAATGTCCTTGGACACGATGGGATCGGTTGAGTACTTGATGAGGCCCTTGAACTCACCCTCAGCAGCCTTCTGCATTGCTTCGTTGACTTCTTCAACGGTAACTTCGCGCTTTGCTTCGAAGGTGAGGTCGGTCAGTGAACCGGTGGGGGTGGGAACGCGAACAGCGAAGCCGTCCAGCTTGCCCTTGAGCTCGGGAAGAACCAAGCCGACTGCTGCTGCTGCACCGGTTGAGGTGGGAACCATGTTCAGAGCTGCTGCACGTGCGCGGCGCAGGTCTGAGTGAGGTGCGTCGAGCAGGCGCTGGTCTGAGGTGTAAGCGTGAATGGTGGTCATCAGACCCTTTTCGATGCCGAATGCATCGTTGAGGACCTTAGCCATGGGAGCGAGGCAGTTGGTGGTGCATGATGCGTTTGAAACGATGTGCATTGACTCGTTGTCGTAGGTGTCATCGTTTACGCCAACAACGAAGGTGCCGTCGATGTTCTTACCGGGTGCTGAGATGATAACCTTCTTAGCACCTGCATCGCGGTGTGCCTGAGCCTTGGTACCGTCGGTGAAGAAACCGGTTGACTCGATAACGATATCGATGTCGAGATCCTTCCAGGGCAGGTTAGCGGGATCGCGCTCAGCGAGAACCTTGATTGCCTTGCCATCAACGGTGATTGACTCTTCGTCGAATGAAACCTCTGAATCGAGGGTGCCCATTACTGAGTCGTACTTGAGAAGGTGAGCAAGGGTCTTGTTGTCGGTGAGGTCGTTGATTGCAACAATCTCAAAGCCTTCTGCGTGAGCCTGAGCTGCGCGGAAGAATGAACGACCAATGCGGCCGAAGCCGTTAATAGCTACGCGTACAGTCACTGGAATCTAACTCCTCGATATATCAGTGAATTTTGCTAGGACGGAAACCGCTTGCTACGCAAGGGCTCCCGCATCCGAACCCTGCCAGATAAGTTATCTGACGTGAGCCCGTATGTGGTGGGCTATCCGTCCGGTTCACACACTACTATACCCCACTTTGTGTGAGTTTGGGTGGTTTTTTGAGGTTTTTCTAGCCCAGTTGACCATTTTCTTTGAGGATTACGTGCGGTTTTCAGTGGGTTTCACCAGAATTCAAAGGAATTTAACCCAAAAATTGAAAAAGTTTGCGAAGTGCTCCACTAAAGCCCACATTTTCCCACATTTTCCAACTGTGGGTTTTGAGTGCTCACTTCCCACAAGCACACAGCAACACCACAGCATAAAAACTCTGCCTCGGCTAGAAGCCAAGACAGAGTCAAAAAAATATTAATGGTGCGACGCGCTAGCCTCGGTGCCGGGAATACCCAGCTCGGCAGCGCGCTTATCTGCCATTGCTAGAAGACGACGGATGCGTCCGGCAATCGCGTCCTTGGTCATGGGAGGATCAGCCAAACGTCCGAGCTCATCGAGGGATGCTTGCTTGTGCGCAGCACGCAACTCCCCCGCATAGCGCAAATGATCAGGAACTTGATCTCCCAAAATCTCAAGGGCACGTTCCACACGCGCTCCTGCAGCAACAGCAGCCTGAGCTGAGCGACGCAGGTTTGCATCATCAAAATTAGCCAGACGGTTAGCGGTTGCACGCACCTCTTTACGCTGACGGCGTTCCCGCCAGTTCTCTAAGGCGTGATGAGCGCCCATACGCTCCAACAAATTGCTGATAGTTTCGCCGTCGCGCACCACAACGCGGTCAACACCGCGAACTTCACGAGCCTTCGCCATCACATCAAGACGGCGGGCAGCACCCACCAAAGCCAGAGCAGCTTCGGGGCCGGGGCAGGTAAATTCAAGTGCAGAGGAGCGACCGGGCTCAGTCAACGAGCCATGCGCTAAGAAAGCGCCGCGCATCACGGCCTCGGCATCTGCCAACGAACCATTCACAACGGCAGGAGGAAGACCGCGCACCGGGCGACCACGCGCATCCAACAACCCCGTCTGACGAGCCAGCGACTCACCACCGTGATCAACACGCACGATATAACGACCGCCGCGACGTAAACCTCCGCCGGTGACCGCAGTAATCTCAGAATCATGCCCGTACAAATCAGCAATATTGTGCTGAAGGCGCAAAGCAGTTGCCTCTAAATCGACCTCAGCCTCAATCACAATGCGACCAGAAACCAAGTGAAGGCTGCTGGTAAAACGCAAAATAGTTGAAACCTCCGCCTTTCTGACAGAAGATTTCGTAGCGTCATACCGTGCCAGTTCTTCTTTAACCGATGCCGTCAGGGCCATACGGTGTGTCCTCCAACTTATATTGTGTGCATTGCTAACTTCTTAGGCGCTCATCTCAGCCCCGTAAAAACACAATTCACTATTTTATATGTTTTTACATCAAGCTGTGAATTTAACTTATTCCGCGAATAAATCGCGATAAGTAGCACCCAACTTAAGGGAGTCGTGCACAAAAGGATTATTTCTCTCGTGCACGGCAGCCCACCGAACTGTTGCGCCAAAGCTTGAAGCGGTCTTTTCAAAACTTTCACGGTCAGCTACCGCAATGGGATCAGCAATAATGGCATCCAGTTGCAAATCGGGAGCATACTTTTTGAGAACCATCAAATGATCTCTGGCGTCCAAACCGGTGGTCTCATCGCTGGCGAGCTCAAGGTTCATCACCACGCAGGTGCGGGCTGAGCTACGCTCAATAGCACGACGCGTTTGAGGTAGCAACAGATGCGGCAAAACCGAGGTGTACCAAGAGCCGGGACCTAGAATAACCCAGTCAGCAGTATCAATCGCTTCAATAGCTTCATCGCAAGCATCAGCATCGGCAGGTTCTAAACGAACGGTTTCAATATTGCCGGCCTTCGCCAACTTAGCTTGACCGGTGACAGTGGTCAGTCCCTTCCCCGGATGCTCACCCTCTCTTACTTCACCGCTAATCACCAACGGTGTGAGCGACATCGGCAAAACGCGTCCGCGAGCACCCAAAAGTGACCCGGCCCAGTCAAGACCGGCAATGGGATCACCCAACAACTCCCACAGCGACACAATGAGCAAATTGCCCAGGGCATGGTTTTCCAGAGAAAAAGTTTCTGGCGAGGTCGGATGTTTAAAACGATGTTGCATGACGCTAGCCCAGGTACGCCCCCATTCCGAATCGTCGCACAGAGCAGAAAGCGCCATGCGCAAATCACCGGGAGGAAGCACTCCCATTTCTTCACGCAATTTACCCGACGACCCGCCGTCATCAGCTACAGTGACCACAGCCGTGAGTTCGCTGGTGACGTGTTTGAGAGCAGCCAAAGACGCATACAGTCCGTGGCCGCCGCCCAAGGCGACCACTCTCAAAGGGGACGATGCGGATAGCGGAGAAACAGCGAGACGCTCACCGTGTTCAGTGATGGTCTTATCCATCATTGCTGCCTCCTTATTCACGCCTCATATCGCGATGCTGAACATTGACGCTCACCGTGCCAAGGGTACGCAGACGCTTAGCGAGCTCCTCGGTCACCGCCACGCTACGGTGTTTACCACCGGTGCAACCGATGGCAATGGTGGCGTAATGCTTGCCTTCACGGCGGTAGCCATCGAGCACAGGTTTGAGAGTTTTCACAAAGTGAGTGACAAACTCTTCAGTCCCGGGATTATCAAAAACATAATCACGGACAGCCTGATCCTGACCGGTTTGCGTGCGGAGCTCCGGCACCCAGTGAGGGTTAGGGATAAAACGCATATCAATCATCATGTTGGCATCAACCGGGGAACCGTACTTGAAACCAAAACTCGTGAGTGTAAGGTTCAGCAGCTTAGTTGCACCGAACTCGTTAAACATCTCACGCATAGCATGGGCAAGCTGATGTACGTTCTTGCCCGTAGTATCAATGACGGTATCGGCATTAGCTTTCAGATCTGAGAAAAGTTCGCGCTCCTTGGTAATACCATCGAGGATGCGTCCCTCCCCTTGAAGCGGGTGTGGGCGGCGCTGAGCCTCGTAGCGAGCAATGATGTCTTTATCAGAGGCATCCACGAACAACAACGTCAAGTCAATCTGAGGGGTGCGCAAATCTTCGATAGCGCCGGTGATGTCCTCGTACATGGCCATAGAGCGAACATCGATACCCAGCGCCAAACGCGGAATTGATTCGGGGGCGCGGGTCACCAAATCAACCAGCGGCTGCAACATCTGCGGTGGAATATTATCCACCACATACCAGCCCTCATCTTCTAAAGTGTTCGCTGCTGTGCTACGACCCGCACCAGAAATACCGGTAATCACCAGAATTTGAGGTTTGATAATTTCTTTTTGTTGCTCCATGACTGCCCTTTCGAGAGTGTTCGCCGGTGTCTTAGTCTGAATGCGCGTCTCTTATTTTACGCTCTCTTACTCAAGGACTTCTCCGGTTGTCAGGTTAATTCCTTGGGAAGGGATAGCGCGCTCAGCTGAATTTTCTTGCTCGAAATGCGCAATGATTTTTTGAGCCATTGAAGGTCCGATTCCGCTGACTTCTAAGAGCTCATCTTCGGTAGCGGCAGTGAGTTTTTTGTAGGAGCCGAAGTGCTCAATCAAAGCCTCACGTTTTGCCGGGCCGAGACCTGCTACTCCGTCTAAAGCAGACGACAGCATTGCTTTGCCGCGTTTAGAGCGGTGGAAGGTGATAGCAAAGCGGTGCGCCTCATCGCGTACTCGCTGAATCAGGTACAAGGCAGGCGAAGTACGAGGAAGGATGACGGGAAAATCCTCGTTAGGTAGCCACAGCTCTTCTAAACGCTTAGCAATACCGACCACATAAACATCGGTGATGCCAAGATCAGCAAGTGCAGCCGATGCCGCATTCACCTGAGGCTGACCGCCGTCAACCACCACGAGGTTAGGCGGGTAGGCGAACTTGGCGGGCTCTTTCTCATGTGCTCGTTCCGCGCTGACTTCGCCGCTGGTTCGCGGAGTCTGCTCACGCTCAGCCTGATCGTGCAGGTAGCGTTTAAAACGTCGGTGAATAACGTCGTACATGCTGGCAGTATCATCGCGGGCTGAGCTACCGGTAATCGAGAATTTTCTGTAATCGCTCTTTTTCGGCAGTCCGTCTTCAAAGACGACCATGGACGCCACCACGTGGGTACCCTGAACGTGCGAGATATCGTAGCACTCAATACGCATCAGCGGATCGGGCAACTCCAGGTTCTCCTGTAACTCCACCAAGGATGCGCTACGTGTAGTGAGATCCCCTGCGCGACGGCTCTTGTGCAACGTGAGCGCGTGCTTAGCGTTTTCCTCCACAGTTTGCATCAGCGCCGCTTTGTCACCGCGTTGCGAAACAGCAATAGAGACTTTGGACCCGCGGATGCCGCTGAGCCAGTCCTCGAGTTGCTCATGGTTTTGCGGTAACGCGGGAACAATAATCTGCTTAGGAATTTCATGACGCTGGTGAGCTAGTTCTTCTTCAGAATCCCCCACCGCAATGGACGCCGCCACCTCGCCGTAGACCTGTTGAATCAGCTGTTCAATCAGCGCAGCATCGTCGGTGTCATCCATTTTTTCAACGATCCAACCGCGCTGACCACGAATCCTGCCGCCGCGCACAAAGAAGACCTGTACTGCCGCCTCTAGATCATCTTGATCAAAAGCAAACAAATCAGCATCCACGGAATCGGCAAGGACAACTGCATTGCGTTCAAATGCTTTTTCGAGCGCGGCAATGTCATCGCGCAAGCGTGCTGCCTTTTCAAAATCAAACTCGGCAGCAGCGTCCTTCATTTGCACGGTCAGCTCGGCAATAAATTTGTCGGCTCCGCCCGCCATGAACTTCGCTAGATCTTGCGCCAACTTCTGGTGGTCTTCCACCGAAATATTGCCCACGCAGGGAGCGGCGCATTTGTCGATATAGCCCAGCAGGCACGGGCGGTCACTTTTTTGAGCGCGGTTAAAAACACCCGTTGTACAGGTACGCACCGGGAAGACGCGCAAAAGTGCATCCAGCGTCTCGCGAATAGCCCACGCCTGAGAATACGGGCCGAAATAGCGCACGCCTTTCTTCTTCTCACCGCGCATCACCTGAGCACGAGGAAATTTATCCTTAAGCGTCACCGCTAAATAGGGGTAGGATTTGTCATCGCGAAAAGCAATGTTAAATCGAGGCTTATACTCTTTGATCCAGGTATACTCCAGCTGCAGAGATTCGAGCTCGCTCCCCACTACCGTCCACTCCACAGACGCAGCGGTATGAACCATTGCATAAGTCTTGGGGCTCAACCCGCTGACGTGGGCGAAATATGAGTTCAGTCTGTTGCGAAGGTTCTTCGCTTTGCCAACATAAATGATGCGTCCGAACTCGTCGCGAAAACGATAAACACCCGGGTTTGTAGGAATCTCGCCGGATGCTGGGCGGTAGTCAGCGGGGTTTGCCACAAACGCTCCTTAGCTTGAATTTAGGAAGTTGCTCCACCGTCGCGCGAAGCTGAGGGGGAAACGTTATAGACGTCTTTACGGCCCTGACCTGAAAGAGCGGCGATTTCGTCCATGATTTTTGCGGTCGTTTCTTTGCGTTGTTTACCTGTCATGGTCTCCCCCGTCTTTTCAAAATAAAGGGGCTTGCCAACGCGCACTGTAAACCGCTTGGGATACACCATATTGGAATCTGGTTTTTGGAGCTTATCAGTGCCGATAAGACCTATGGGAACAACCGGTGCTCCCGTCATATGAGCCAACCAGGCCATGCCAATTTTTCCGCGGTACAGGTAACCATCGCGCGAGCGAGTGCCTTCAGGGTAGATTCCGAAGACCCTTCCATCATTCAGCACCTCAAGAGCCTTACCGAGCGCTTTCATCGACTCTTTACGATCGCTACGGTTCACCGGAATAATATCGATGGCCTCAAACATCAACTTCATCATTTTGCCGCGCACCCCAGGAGTGTTGACGTACTCGCTTTTAGCAAGAAACGCCACTCGACGGGGCATCAGCGCCGAGATAATGATGGAGTCAAGAAATGCAAGGTGATTTGAGGCTACGATGACCGGCCCATCCTCGGGAAAATTTTCTAGACCGGTGACGCGAGCACGAAAACCAGTACGCAAAATGCCGCTGACTGATTTCTGAATCATCTTGTAATATTCCACGGTGATTCCTTGAAAACTAAGAAACAAGAAAAAAAGTGGATGGCTTGTTCTATCAGATGCTGACCATCGACTTACGACTACTTACGGTTATACCTAAAAAGCACGCCTAATGCCTAGCTGGCAAAAAGCTCAGCTACACGAACCTGAAGTTGCTTCGGAGTATCGACAACATTATCAAAGTGCTCCAAGCGCTCTGCCTCATCGCCGAATCCCCAGCTCACTCCAATAGAAGGAATACCGTGCGTAGCTGCTCCTACCGCGTCGTACTGGCGATCACCAATCATCACGGCAGATACGTCTTGACCGTATTTTTCGGTCAAGGTGTTGAGAACGTACCCGATAATCCCCGGCTTATCGCTAGGCATCTCAAGGTTCTTCTGGCCGTGTTCATCGCGAGCGCCACCAACAACCTCAAAGAACTGCGCGATGTCGAACATCTCAACCACTTCCTCAGCTAAATGCAGAGGCTTCTGGGTTGCAACACCCTGGATGTAGCCCAGGGAGGCGAACTTTTCTAAAGTCTCGCGCATCCCCGGGTAAAGCTTTGACTGAGGTAATCCTTTGGTTTTATAGGCGGCGCGATAGGTTGCCACGATATCTGAAAACTTTTCGCGCGGAACATCAGTGAAATGTTCCAAGCTATAGTTCACCGGAGGGCCAACAAAGGCGTCCAGAGTTTTCTCATCAGGACGCTCGAAACCGTTTTTCACCAGAGCTTCGGCAATACCTTCGGTGATTGAACCAGCAGGGTCTAGAAGGGTTCCGTCAACGTCCCACAACACGATATTCACCATGAAACTACCCCAGAATTTCGTTGAGGAACTCACCGGTATGCGAACCAGCTACCTTTGCAACGTCTTCGGGTGTTCCCTCGGCGATAACCGTACCACCACCGGCCCCGCCTTCAGGACCCATATCAACAATCCAGTCTGCACTCTTGATAACGTCCAAGTTGTGTTCGATGGTGATGACGCTGTTGCCTTTATCGACAAGACCATGAATCACCATGAGTAGCTTGCGGATATCTTCAAAGTGCAGACCGGTAGTTGGCTCATCCAAAACGTAGATGGAACGGCCGTTACTGCGCTTTTGCAGTTCGGATGCGAGTTTGACACGCTGCGCTTCGCCACCGGATAAGGTGGTGGCGGGCTGCCCCAGGCGAATATAGCCCAGACCAACGTCCACCAGGGTGTTGAGGTGACGGGCGATGGGAGTGAAGGCGGCAAAGAACTCTGCCGCTTCTGCAACGGGCATCTCCAAAACATCGGCGATGTTCTTGCCCTTGTATTTCACTTCCAAGGTCTCACGGTTGTAACGCTTGCCGTGGCAGGTTTCGCACGGGACGTAGACATCGGGCAAGAAGTTCATCTCAATCTTAAGGGTACCGTCGCCGGCGCACGCCTCGCAGCGTCCGCCCTTCACGTTGAAAGAGAAGCGTCCAGGCTGGTAGCCGCGCACCTTAGCGTCATTGGTTTCTGCAAAGAGCTTACGCACATGGTCAAACACGCCGGTGTAAGTAGCCGGGTTTGAACGAGGGGTTCGGCCAATTGGTGACTGGTCAACGTGAATAATTTTATCCAGGTGTTCCAAGCCCTCAATAGACTTATGGCGACCGGGAACTTGCTTAGCGCCGTTCAGTTTATTAGCCAAAGCGGTGTACAAAATATCGTTCACCAGAGTTGACTTACCCGAGCCAGAAACACCGGTAACAGCTGTCAGTACACCAAGCGGGAACTTGACATCAACATTTTTCAGGTTGTTCTCGCGGGCACCAACAACCTTGACTATACGCTTCTTGTCGATATCACGACGGGTCTGAGGTATATCGATGGTGCGACGCCCCGCCATGTAATCACCGGTAATGGAACGCTCGTTATGAAGAAGATCCTTGAAAGTACCAGAGTGCACAATTTCGCCACCGTGCTCGCCAGCGCCGGGGCCAACGTCCACAATCCAATCGGCTTCTTTCATGGTGTCTTCATCGTGCTCGACAACGATGAGAGTATTGCCCATATCGCGCAGCTTGGTCAAGGTATCAATCAAGCGGCGGTTATCGCGCTGATGCAAACCGATAGACGGCTCGTCAAGAACATAAAGAACACCCACCAGACCGGAGCCAATCTGGGTAGCAAGACGAATACGCTGCGCTTCACCACCCGAAAGGGTACCTGCGGCACGAGCGAGATTCAGATAGTCCAGACCGACATCCAGCAAGAATTGCAAACGCGCATCAATTTCGCGTAACACCTGCTCAGCAATCTTCTTCTCGCGATCACTCAAATGAACCTGACGCATGAAGTCCAGAGCATCTCGCATCGGCATCTCGGTGACATCCGCAATGGACTTACCATCAATTTTGACCGCCAGGATGACGGGGTTCAGACGGGCACCGTTACACGCGGGGCATGCTACCTCACGCATGTACTGTTCGTAACGATCCTTCGACCAGTCAGATTCAGTTTCTTCATGCTTGCGCTTGATGTAGGCAAAAACGCCTTCGAAACCTGAGGTGTAGCGACGCTCGCGTCCAAAACGGTTCTTGTAGGCAACGGTGACCTTGAAATCTTTACCGTGCAGAACAGCCTTCTTCGCTTTCTTAGACAAATCCTTCCACGGGGTATTGAGGTCAAAACCAACTTCTTTGCTCAAGCCTGAGAGCAGACGAAGCCAATACTCGGTACGAGATTTACCCTGTGACCACGGTGCGATTGCGCCTTCAGCCAGTGACAAATCAGGGTTAGGGATGATCAGTTCTTCATCAACTTCAAGACGTGAGCCAATACCGTCACACTGCGAGCAGGCACCAAAAGGTGAGTTGAAGGAGAAAGCACGCGGCTCAATTTCTTCAAGCTGAATGGCGTGACCGTTGGGGCATGCCAAATTTTCACTAAAAATCTGCGTGCGGTCGTCGCTGCCTTCTTCGCGGTCCACGAAGTCCATAACGACGCGTCCGCCCGCTAAGTTAAGGGCGGTTTCTACGGAGTCTGTGAGGCGCTGCTGAATACCGTCTTTCACCACGATGCGGTCAATCACAACATCGATGGTGTGCTTGTACTGCTTTTCAAGCTTGGGAGGATCTGAAAGCTGAATCTGTTCGCCGTCGACGATGGCGCGCGAGTAACCTTCAGCGGAAAGCTCTTTGAAAAGATCAACAAACTCGCCTTTGCGAGCGCTCACGACAGGAGCCAGCACCTGCAGGCGGGTGCGTTCGGGGTACGACAGGATTTGATCGACGATTTGCTGAGGGGTCTGTTTTGAAATCTCAGCTCCACATTCGGGACAGTGTGGGTGACCGATGCGTGCCCACAGCAGACGCATGTAGTCATAAATTTCGGTAATTGTGCCTACCGTTGAGCGAGGGTTTTTAGAGGTGGATTTCTGGTCGATTGAAACCGCAGGTGAAAGACCTTCGATGAAATCCACATCGGGTTTGTCAACCTGGCCCAAGAACATACGGGCGTACGATGAGAGAGACTCTACGTAGCGTCGTTGGCCTTCAGCAAAGATGGTGTCAAAGGCGAGCGAAGATTTGCCGGACCCTGACAGCCCGGTGAAGACAACCATAGCGTCGCGGGGAATCTCAAGGTTGACGTTTTTGAGATTGTTTTCGCGAGCCCCCTGCACCAGGATTCTGGTGAGATCGTTAGGCTTATGCGCTGTTTGTGACATGGGCGTCCTACTCATCTTGTCGTGTGTTTCGAACATATATTCTATACGCCTACTTGTCTTAGTGCGAGGATTGTCAACTAATAATTGCTATGGGCTTATCTGCAAGATTTATAGATCGTGTTCTTACCTTTTGGTCTGTGTTTAGCCTAAGATTGTGGTTATGACAACAGCTCCTGCCGCAGACCTCATGATTGATAACGACGAGCTCACCATTCGAGTGGTTGCAGTCTCTGAGATGGAAAATAACGTCTACCTTATTACCTCAAAATCCAGCGGTGAGCAGGTTTTGATTGACGCCGCAGATAATTTTGATCGTATTAGAGAGTTTGTAGAATCCGCCGCTGATGAGGATTTAGACGGTGCCTCAGCACGCCTTTCGACGGTGATAACCACCCATTCACACTGGGATCATATTCGCGCTCTGCCCGCAACCGTTCAGCATTTTGAACCGCACACCGTTGCGGGCCACGATGATGTTGAGGCTATCGACGAGCAAGAGGGCGTCAGCATCGCACAGGCAGTGGTAGGCGGTGAAACTCTACGCTTTGAGGGCTTTGAACTTGAAGTCATCAGCCTGGTGGGACACACCCCTGGATCAATTACCCTAGTCTTGCGCGGTGACAGTGAGGAGGCGACTCCCACTATCCTCTTTACAGGGGACTCTCTCTTTCCTGGCGGCGTAGGTAAAACCAATTCCCCTGAGGACTTTAAGCAGCTTTTACACGATGTTCGCACCAAGATTTTTGATGCGTTTGATGACAACACCATCGTTCTTCCCGGACACGGCCAGCACACCACGCTAGGCGCTGACCGCGATAACCTCGATGAGTGGGAAGCTCGCGGCTGGTAAATAGATTTTCTGAAACATTTCAGGCGTCTTTGCACCTCGGTGCAGGACGCCTGTTTTTGGTTAACACACGCTGATGCCGAGTTCTTGGGCGAAAGTTGGTGCTAATTGTTGCAGTTGAAACTCGCTGATTTCGGCACCGCGTAGCGATGAAGCCCCGAGAACCTTGTGCATTAGTGCTCCGCTGAGATTGGCCCGGTGAAGATGTGATTGCGATACGGTGAGAGTTTCTACACTGGTATCTGCGAACTCGACGTGGCTGATTGTAGCTCCAGTGGCGTCCAACTCCCCTATCGCGCATCCTTCAATCATCAGGTGAGTGCACCGTGCTGCTCGAAGATTGAGGACATCTATTTTGCAGTCGCGAATAACCACATGTTTGATACGGGAATCTCTTAGTTCTAGGACGCCAAGGCGACTACCTTCGATGACCGCGCGCTCCCAGGATGACTCTGGTGCTTGAAGGTGGGCAACAGAGAGGTTGTGAAGCTCGCTATTTACCACCCGCGCTTTATCCCAGGAGCATCCGTCAAGCCCCACCGCAGTGAGAGAACAGCTATCGAAAGTTGCCGCGCTCTGGTCAACGCCGGACCAGTCTGCACCGGTGAATCGGGAGTGCTCGACATAGTCTTCATCGAGAGGCGTCTGCGCCAAGACTCGCGCGTTCGTTGTATCGGGAAGCCACATATCCATACACTCCACCCTAAAGCACACCGCCGGTACTTTCTGGTAAGACAGAAAGTACCGGCAGTGCTAACGCTAGGCTTCTAAAGTTCAACGCCAGGTATTACGAATAGCTCCTTAGAACAGTCCCACCATGCGACCGTCTTCATCAAAACCGATGCGCTCTGCCGCCGGTGACTTTGATAGTCCAGGCATGGTGCGCATGGTGCCGCAGATGGCATAAACGTACCCTGCACCTGCTGCAAGACGAACCTCACGCACCGGCAACGTCCAACCAGTCGGAGCGCCCTTCAGCGACGCATCCGAAGAAATGGAGAGATGAGTTTTTGCGATCACAACGGGGAGTTCACCATACCCAAGCTCTTCGTACAGCTTGAGCTGCTTGCGTGCGGCAGGCGTGACCTCAATGCCGTCTGCGCCGTAGACGTCGGTCGCTACCTTCTCGAGCTTAGTTTCCAAAGAGTCAGTGAGCTCGTAGGTAAAGTTCAGCTCGCTCACGTCATCGCAAGCCTCAGCCACAGCGTCCGCCAGCTCCATAGTGCCCTTACCGCCTTGTGCGACACCGCGGTGCACAGCGACGCGAGCGCCTGCTTCTTCAGCAATCCGGCGGATCTCTTCATGCTCTGAATTAAAATCAGTGGGGAACGCATTAATTGCAACAACCGGCTGCACGCCGAAAGAACGAACGATGTCGATGTGCTTTTGCAGGTTGGATGCGCCAGCGCGGACGTCCTCGGGGCTTTCCTTGAGCATGTCTTCGGGTAGCGGCTTGCCGGGAACAATCTTGTACAGGCCAGAGTGAGATTTGAGCGAACGAACCGTGACGACCAGAACCGCAGCATCGGGCTTGAGACCGGAGACGCGGCACTTGACGTTAAAGAAACGCTCAGCGCCCATATCAGCACCGAAACCTGCCTCGGTAATCACGTAGTCTGAGTGCTCAAGACCCACGTAATCCGCTACCACCGATGAGTTTCCGGTTGCAATATTGCCGAAGGGGCCTGCATGGATCAGAGCCGGGGTGGTTTCAAGGGTCTGAAGCAGGTTGGGATTAATGGCATCCTGCAAAATAACGGAGAGTGCGCCATCAGCTTTCAGATCGGCGGCGGTCACCGGCTGACCATCGTAGTTGAAACCAATGACGATTTTTGCCAGGCGCTCACGTAGGTTTTCAAAGCTCGTGGAAAGCGAGAGAATGACCATGATTTCTGAGGCGCTGGTGATATCAAAACCGCTCTCGCGAACAACGCCATCCACACGTTCGCCCAGGCCAATAACAATGTTGCGCAGCGAGCGATCATTGACGTCCAGAACCCGTCGCCAGGTGATAGCGCGCGGATCAATATTAAGCTCATTGCCCTGGTGCAGGTGGTTATCGATCATTGCTGCCAGCAGGTTGTGCGCTGCGGTCACGGCATGGAAATCACCGGTCAGGTGCAGGTTCAACTTTTCCATGGGGATAATCTGCGAGTAGCCACCGCCTGCTGCACCACCTTTGATGCCGAAGGTCGGCCCCATCGAGGGCTGGCGTAGAGTGAGCATAGCGTTGCGGCCGGTTGCAGCCATTCCCTGTGCCAACGAAACCGATGTTGCTGTCTTACCCTCGCCCAAGGGCGTGGGAGTTACAGCGGTGACAACAACGTACTTAGCGCCTCGCTTGCGAGCGTTTTCAGCGGTCGTGGTTTCATCGAGAACCACTTTAGCGACGTATTTGCCGTAGGGTTCCAGGCGGTCCTCATCGATGCCTGATTTTTCAGCAACCTCAACAATCGGGTGCAGGGTCGCTGCCTGAGCGATTTCAAGGTCGGAGGGAAAAGGTGCGCTCATAGCGGGCTCTTTCTCATGTGGTTATATATACAACCATCATCTTAGTAACAGCCATCACAATTGTCACCATTGCTGGCGCATCATTTCAGCGGACGCAATAGCCCAGACGTTAAGACAACGCGAACATTTGCGCCGGCGTGCCTTCTGCCTCGATTCGACCGCCTTTCAACAGCACCGCACGAGATGCCATCGAAGCGATCCTGGCATCGTGACTGATGATAATTACTGCACGATCCTTCAAAATTGCGTGCAGCGATGCACGCGCGTCCGCTGTTTCAAGCTGCGTCGTAGATTCATCGAGAATAACAGCGTGCGGGTTAGCCACAACGATGCGTGCCAGCGACAGCTGCTGAATCTGGTCTCGCGTGAGCTGGGTTGCTGAAGTTCCGAGTTCGGTGTCAAGACCGTCAGGCAAATCGTCCACCCAATCGGCGCCGACGGCATGAAGAGCCGCAAGCTGTTCTGCTTCGGTTGCGTTTTCAGCGGCTACTGTCATGTTGTCAGACAACGTACCTAAGAAAAGATGTGCTTCTTGTGTACAAATCAGCAATGCAGGACGCCCGTCTTGGGCTACCTGAGTGGGATAGAGTCCATTACCCACGGGAGAACCAGCAACAGAAACCGTACCTGAATCAGCAGTCAAAGACCCAGCGATCAGGCGTGCCAAAGTGGTTTTACCTGAGCCTGAGCGTCCAACCAGTGCGATGCTCTCCCCCGCCCGAACGTCAAGGTTAACGCCCTTGATAACTGAAGATTCCGGGGTGTAACCATACGTGAGACTCTCACAACGGATGACCACATCGTCAGTAACAGGTTCAGTGTTGACCTTGCTACTAGCAGCCTGCTCACGACGCGTTTTTTGTTGATGCGATAAATCAATCACGCCGAATACTCGTCCCATCGTCACCGACATTTCTCGCAGGCGGTCAAGCCAGTAGGTAAAAATATCGGCGTTCACGCGCATGCCAAAGAGCATGATTGATGCTGTCGCTGCATCGCCCCAGCTAGCCCAGCCCCGTTCGACGCAGATCGCACCCCAGATAATCGAAAGCAAGAGAGGCATGTACGAGTTGAATCCGTCAATCGCCCAATAGGTAGCACGAAGCGACACCAGCTTGCGGGCAATGGAATATATGGAATCAACGCGGTTTTCTTGAACCTGCAAGCGGGCGCCCTCAATACCTAGCTCACGCATGGTGCTTCCACCGCGAATATTCTCGTTTGCAACAACGGTAAAGTCAGACATTGCCTCAGCACGATAAAGGGTGAGTTTTCCAATGCGCGGCAGAAAAATAGACAGAAGAATCGCCATCAGCACAAACGTTGGAACAGCCACAAGCCCAATGAAGGGATTGACAAAGAACAAGGTTGTAGCCGTCAGAATCATATAGACCGTGATATACAAGAATTCTGGGAGTCCCTGCGCAAGAACTTGTCTAATGGAGTCGACATCGTCGGTCAGCCGCGACAACAAGTCCCCAGAACCAGCGTCCTCTACGGTTTGAGCGTCAAGTTCGAGGGCAGCCCCCACCATGTCGATACCGAGGTCTCGATTCAGGCGAACGCCCAGGCGTTGCCCTTGAAAAGTCCACGCACGGGTGAGGAGTGCGCCTACCACCACCGCCAGAGCAATCAGAAGAATAAAACCCCACGGAAAGCCGGTCAAAGTACGGGACGACGCGGCATCTACCAGCCTGCCAATTGCGATGGGAATCGCCAACGAGGTCAGTGAGCTCAACACGAAGAGCACTATCAACCAGAAAAACTGACCGGGAGTTCGCATGACGCTTGCCAGCAGCATCCGCCAGGTTTTACCGGTGGACGCGACAGGAAGAAGGTTAGCCACGGTGGTGCTCCTGTTCTATTTCGCGCTGGCTGGTCATCGGCGTCTGCTCAATTTTCTGCAAAGAACTCGTGATGGCTTCTTCGTACTGTTCAACAACGTGGTGCACGGAGTGAGCGGCAACGTTGTGATGATCCGAGCGATGCTGGGTCGCGATCCGTCGTTCAGCTTCCATGGTGGTGCTGACAACATAGATTTTCCGAATGTTCTCTAGCGGATAATCGCGTGCACATTTTTGCTCTAAATGATCAAAAATATACTTTTGGCTAGGTTCATCGACAGAGTTCAACGGCTCCGTGAGCACCAATGTTGTAGCGTCCTGCGCGAGCGCACGAGCCAGCGCCAGACGCTGACGCTGCCCGCCGGAGAGGTTTGCTCCTTCAGCGCTGATTGAAGCTTGCAGGTATTGAGCGGGGTCTTTTCCGCCAAGTCGGTAGGCGATCTCTAGTGAGTCGGTCAGCCGTAGCAGCTCGATAATATGCTGATCGTCCAACACATCGGTGCCAAGTTGTACGTGTTCTTGAAGAGTGCCGGCGAAGATCATCGGGTTGGGTTCTGAGAGCAGGACGCGTTCCCTGTCTTTTCCACCGCTACTTTGGCTTCGAAGCTGGTGGACGAGTGCCTCTGCACATTCTTGCGCCGTGAGATTCATATCGCGCGGGTTCATAAACACCACGGTCTGCGTTGAATCAGGAATTTTTACCGATGCAACTGGGGAAGCTGCGCGGTGTGTGTCTACGGGTGCGGATTCGTTATCGTGAACCAGCTGATCTACGCGTTTGAAAGCAACACGCGCGTTACGCCAGGCGAACAGTAGCATTTCAACCGACCAAATGGGGCCAGTCATGACATTAATCAGACCGGCTATAGATACTAGCTGCCCTGCTGGGATGTCGGCGAGCCATGTGCCTTCAGCAAGGGTGCCGCGAAGTGCAAAGGCAATGGCCAGGAGAGTAACGGTTCCGACGAGAAAGTTGCGGGCCGCAAAAGACCAGGTCTGCACGCGTTCTAACCTCAGCTGAGATTCGTACAGGTCTTCAGCGCTGTGGGTGTAGCGCCGCATCATGCGCGGCCCCGCGCCCAACCCCAAAATGGTACGTATAGCCGAAGCAATATCACTTGCTTTAGAGGTATTGTCTCCGACTTTGTCACGGAAAATTTCTGAGTGCTTTTCGATGACTTTTGAGATGCGGGTGAGGGCAAAAAGAGTCACGATGAGGCCCACTAGCACAATGACAGCAACCACAGGGCTGATTTTCCAGAGCTGATAGGTACCCATTGCGGCGGCACCGACTGCAGAAGATGCGAGAATCATCGGTTGCCACAGAGCGGCCATAGTGCGGCTGTCTTTATTCATGAGTGCGATGAGGTTACCGATCTCTTGCCCCGATGATTTGAAGACGAGTCGGCCAACGTACGTGCGCCAGGCTCTTTCGAGGGCAGCAACCACCGTGAAAGTAATGCCCCAGGTGAATATTTCATTGAAACAGAAGTAGAGCACAATCAGCACTGCCCATTTCATCTGAGACCAAGCGCGCTGGGTTTCGCCAGCCGTGTGAAGGTCAATGATAGTGCCAATCAGCACCGGCAGATAAGCAACCAAGAGCACTGAAATGAGATCCGTGAAAAACGGGATAATGTGAATCGCTCGCCAGCGCCACCCGGGCGGTGCAAGACGAAATTTAACCGGCGCGTCATCGGGTGCCGGTTTCTTCTTCATCATTGCCATGTGCTCTCCTGCCGCGGCATGTGCCCTATGTGGTTTACGTGAATATGTGCTGTGTGAATTTATTCTAAGCGCAGTGAGCAGTGCATGCACCAGTTGATGCACAATTCATACTCACCGAGTTCCGATGTTAGGCAGCAGATCGGTCACGCTGGATGCGTCGAGAAACTTCATCTGTTTCACTGACGATAAAAATTTTGCTCTTCTGAGCAAGCACCGGATGCTTTTTAACTCGCTTTTCAAGCTGCGTAAAGATGATTGACTGTGTTTGTGGATCAACAGCTTGCAAGGGTTCAACCAAGATTAGTACATCGGTGTGTTGTGCGTAAGCGTATGCAAGCTGAAGTTGTTCAGACAGAGCCCGCGAATCCGCATCAGGCTCAAGCCCTTGCTCAGCAAGACCAACAAGGCTGGGAAACTCGGCAGCGGCGTCCTCATCGAGGTTCCAGTTCTTACTCATCTCTGCAAGTTGCCGGTGGATATCAGCCACATTGTTGCACTTGATACCGTTGCTCTCAACGATTTTAATGTTCAGCTGCGGATGCTGGCTGACCAGATAAGCGGCAAGGCCTCGCGCATAGTCCTGAGCGTTGACTGACTCTTCGCGAGGATCTTGATATACCACCCGGTGATGGGTTTCAAACGGTACATACAGTGAGGGCTGGGGTGACTCAGTCAAAAGGGAGTTCTCTTTTCACTACGGATAACGGCTGAAAAAGGAATGTCGCAACAGAAAGTGCACGTTGTTGGGGATCTTATGATAAACCTCAAGAAACAGTGTATTACCTCCCTTCCCTTCAGCTTAATCTTGCAGGCACGCATCTAGCGACCGGTAGAATTTGAAGCATCATGAATATTCTTGAGCATCTTTCACCCAAACTCGCACAGCCGGAAAATCACTATTTCCGCGGTGATTTCGCGTCTAATCCGCTGAGTCCCGACGAAATGTATGAGGGCTTCTTAGCGTGGATTTCATCGCGCGGTATGGAACTCTACCCCGCACAGGATGAAGCTGTACTTGAACTAGCTCAGGGCAACAACGTTATTTTGGCGACCCCCACGGGCTCGGGTAAATCTACCGTGGCAGTTGCAGCGCATTACGTGGGATTAGCCACGGGTCAGCGTTCTTATTACACGGCACCTATCAAGGCGCTGGTCTCCGAAAAGTTCTTTGACCTCGTTGCAATTTTTGGCGCTGAGAATGTTGGCATGATTACCGGCGATTCATCGATCAACGCCGATGCTCCTATCATCTGTTGCACCGCCGAAATTCTAGCGAACGTGGTTCTACGCGAGGGCGAAAACGCTGATTTGTGCCAGGTGATCATGGACGAGTTTCATTTCTACTCAGACCCGCAACGCGGCTGGGCGTGGCAGGTGCCGCTCCTTGATCTGCCCCAGGCACAGTTCTTGCTCATGAGCGCAACTCTGGGTGATACCACCCGTTTTGAGCGGGAGATGACGGAGCTCACCGGCCGCACATCAACGTTGGTCACCAATGCCGAGCGTCCTATCCCCCTGCATTTTTACTATTCCAACAACACCGTACAAGAAACCGTTGAAGAGCTGGTATCTACCCGTCAAACTCCGGTGTATATTGTGCACTTTAGCCAGTTGCAAGCCATCGATGCTGCCCAGGCGCTGATGAGCGTCAACATCGCGTCCAAAGAAGATAAAGAACGCATCAACGAACTTCTGGCGGACTTCCGTTTTATGCCCGGTTTCGGCAAGACTCTCCAGCGGCTGGTGAAAAACGGCATCGGCGTCCACCACGCAGGTATGCTACCGAAATACCGCCGCCTCGTTGAGCAGTTAGCTCAAGCAGGACTGCTGAAAGTCATTTGCGGTACAGATACCTTGGGTGTGGGCATCAATGTGCCCATTCGCACCGTTCTCATTACTGCTTTATCTAAGTTCGATGGTGAACGCACCCGCCGCCTCAAGGCCCGTGAATTCCACCAAATCGCCGGACGCGCCGGTCGAGCAGGTTTTGATACCGCAGGTACCGTAGTGGTTCAGGCACCGGAGCACGACATTGAAAACGCTCGTTTAGAAGCAAAGGCTCGCGAGAAGTTTGCCGGTGATGAAAAGAAGATGGCGCAGTCCCTTCGCGGTAAGAAAAAGAAGCCGCCGCAGGGGTTTGTGGCGTGGAGCGAAAAGACTTTCGATCAGCTGGTTGAAGCATCACCAGAGCCATTGACCAGCTCTTTCGGTGTATCGCACTCCATGCTACTCAACATTTTGCAGCGCGAAGGCGACCCTTTTACCGCAGCCCGTAAGTTCTTGGAAAACAACCACGAACCGCGCATCAAGCAACGTCAACTAATGCGCAAGGCACTGGGCATCTACCGCGAACTATTAGCTGGTGGCGTGGTTGAGCGTCTAGATGAGCCAGATGAATACGGCGCTCGCGTGCGCCTCACTGTAGATCTACAAGAGAATTTCGCGCTCAACCAGCCGCTTTCACCTTTCGCGCTCGCGTCCTTCTCGTTGCTCGATACAGAGTCTGAGACCTACGCACTCGATGCGGTATCGATTATCGAAGCCACACTCGAAAAACCGCGTCAAGTTTTGATGATGCAGGAGAAGAAAGCGAAGTCTGAGGCGCTCGCCGAGTTCAAAGCTGAGGGCATGGACTACAACGAGCGCATGAACGAGCTCGATAAGATTACCTACCCTAAACCGCTTGAAGACTTGCTGGAACAGGCTTTCGAAACCTACTCGTCTTCGGCAGCGTGGGTACGCGAATTCGAGCTTTCGCCCAAGTCAGTGGTGCGCGATATGTACGAACGCGCTATGGGATTTGGTGAGTACGTGCAGTATTATTCCTTGGATCGCTCCGAAGGCATTTTGTTGCGCTACCTATCCGATGCCTATAAGGCGCTGCGTCAGACCGTTCCGGTCTCTGCTCTCAACGATGATCTAACCGACATCATCGAATGGTTGGGCGAAGTTATTAGACAGACTGACTCCTCACTGGTGGATGAGTGGGAGAAACTAGCTGCCGGTGAAGACTACCAGCCCAAGGAAGAAACCCTTGAAGAGTTGGTTGCAGAAAAAGCACCGTCAGTTACCGATAATCCTCGTGCTTTCAAGGTAATGGTGCGCAATGCTATGTTCCGTCGCGTGGAGCTTTTTGCCGATGAGCGTGACAAGATTTTGGGCAGCATGGATGAGGAATACGGTTGGGACGCTGACCGTTGGGCAGATGCCATGGACGATTATTTTGATGAGTACGATGACATCTACACCGACGCGGACGCTCGTGGCCCTCAACTACTGAGCATCGATGACGATGTGACCGAGCATCCTGGCATCTGGAAGGTTCGTCAGATTCTCTCTGACCCCGACGATAACCATGATTGGGCGTTTACCGCCGAGATTGATTTGGTTGCTTCTGATGCGGCCGGTACTCCCGTTGTTCGCATGCTCAGCGTTGGCAACTAACCGCGTCTTGATGAGTACGTGCAATTCTGAAGAATGAATGTGTCAAAAGGCTTCAGAATTGCGCGTTTTCATGGTCTACCGAAAGTTTTCACGATATGACTGAACACCAGGAGCTCAGCGCACGTAACCTGAATAATTCTGCCCGGCGCATTGTTGGGCTTGTCGCGCTCTTAAACGGTGCAGCTGCAGTTGTTGAGGCAACTATTGCAGCTTTCATCGGTTCTGTTTCGCTCTTTGCCGACTCAGCAGATTTTCTCGAAGACTTCTTGATCAATGGCCTGGTCTTTTGCGCCTTGAGCTGGTCGGTTACCAGCCGCCGGAAAGCGTCGTTCGGGTTGGCAGCACTTATTCTGATCCCGGCTATCGCAGCATTTGGTACAGCTCTTTATAAGGTGTTTTCAGCTTCAGTTCCGGAACCTACGGCTCTCACGGCAACATCCGTTGCAGCCCTTGCGGTAAATCTTCTCTGCGCGATGCTATTGTTGCGCCTTCGCTCAGGTAATACTGCCCTCACTCGTGGCGCGTGGCTTGCAGCCCGTAATGATGCCGTGGCCAACGTTCTGATGATTCTCGCGGGAATCAGCACCTTCTTCTGGTACTCCATGTGGCCCGATGTGATAACCGGGGTGCTGATGGGCATCATCAACTGCTTCGCGGCTAAAGAAGTTTATGAGCAGGCACGAGCAGAAGATCCTGAACTTGAATTCGACTAACCCACCCAAGCATCAACCAACAGACCGGCTGCACAATACACAGGAGTAGCAATGACCGCCCCGCACCTCATTAACGTTTCACTTCCGCAGCCTTCCCACAAGGTAGGCGCGTGTCACCGCATCGGAAATTTTGATCTCATCGATCACTGGTTCACGGTGCCTCTAACACACGGTCTGATTTTTGGGCACTCAGCTGAAGTTGCTCAAGACCACCCGTTAGCACAAGAAACCATCACAGTCTTTGCCCGCGAAGTCATCGATACATCACCCCAGCCCACCACCGCAGTAGAGGCACGGCCCTTCATGGTCTATCTGCAGGGCGGCCCCGGCGGCGCATCCCCGCGTCCTGCATCCGATGCCGGCTGGGTAGCAAAGCTTGCTCAAACCCACCGCGTCATTCTGCTCGATCAACGAGGCACCGGCAATTCGACACCGCTGACTGCTCAGACTCTCACCGCTCTTGGCTCTGTTGAGAGCCAAGTACAGTACGCAGAACTCTTCCGGGCAGATTCAATCATTGCCGATGCCGAAGTTGTGCGCGACTTTCTGACCGTAGACAGGGCAGATCTCCGGTGGTCCACAATGGGTCAGAGCTTTGGCGGATTCCTCACGCTGAGCTACCTCAGTTTTGCGCCGGGTTCCCTAAAAGACAGCCGTATGACGGCAGGCCTTGCACCAATTCGCGCGCACATCGATGGCGTTTACCGCTCAACTTATGCCCGTACACAGGCTCGTAACCAGGAATTCTTTGGCTGGTATCCAGAGGATGCTGCGCTAGCCAATCGCATTGCAGAGCACCTAGCGAGTAAAACCGAGAAGCTTCCCACGGGTGAACGACTCACCCCTGAACGTTTTCAGATGCTCGGTTCATATTTGGGCGGTAACGCGCGCATCCACCAACTGCACTACATTCTGCAATCTGCTTTTGCCGAAGGCCACTCGCATCTTTCAGAGCAGTTTATTCGTGATGTCGCAAGTTGCGTCAGCTTTATAGGTTCGCCGATCTACGCGCTACTTCACGAGGCGATTTACGCGGATGGTCCCGCTGTACCGGTTGGTGCGAACAAGCTTTCTCCCTCGCCCGCCCCCACTCGCTGGTCAGCGCAACGTATTTCTGCCGAACTGCCGCAGTTCGCGCCAGACGCCCATCAGCTCCTGTTCACCGGCGAGCACACTTTTGACTGGTACTTCGACCAAGATCCATCGTTGAGTCCTCTCGCAGAAGCCGCACATGCACTAGCAGAAAAGGACGACTGGGGTCGGCTCTACGATCACGAGCAGCTGGCTCGCAATGAGGTTCCGCTGGTTGCCGCCGCTTACGTTCCCGATATCTATGTCGATTTCGAGCACTCCATGAACACCGCAAACTTTGTGACCAATACCCGCGTGTGGACCTCTGCTACTCACCATCACGACGGCTTAGGCGCGGATGGTGCCATGATTTTAGGTCATCTCAAAAACTTATTGGCCGATATGCACTAACCCGCCCCCAGACGCCACTGACCAAGTAGGGTAAACTCAACAGAGTCTATTGACGGTCCGGTAACTTTTGGGGAGTTACCGGCACCGCTTTGGCGCATTCTTGCGCAACAACAATTGAGGGGAAGATTTTTGGTAACTCGCGCACAATTTTTAGGCGGTGGAGCGCTCGCTGTTCTTGCAGCGTCCATGGGCAGTACCACAGCACAGGCCGCTGACGGTTCACGCTTGCTCATTGCCACCGACGAGGGCATTTCAAACGACGGCTCCACCCCCGTCAACGGCAAAATTAATCAGCTCTCAAAGTCTTTGGCTGATAACGGTGGCGGAGCGATTGTCTTCCCTCCCGGTATTTACGCGGTTGACGATGAAGGCGTTGAAGTTCGCAACCAGGTCAGCTTTATCGGTTTGGGCGAGGCAACCCAGTTCATGCCCACCGGTACGTGGGGCGAGCTTGCCGGAGTTTTTCGCATCGGCACCGATAAAGAAAACAACTCTGACCCGGTCTACCGTTCTGGCCTGCATGATTTGAGCATCAAACCGGGCAAGGACGCCATCAAGCACGCTGAATCTATTGAAAACGTGGTTGGCGTTTTGTACAACACCAAGAACGGTGATTCGCCAGCTGACCCGGATGCCGCGCATCGAATTTCGGGGCTAACCCTGTGGGATTTGGATATGGGCATCAAGATCAAGGGCGCCGATGATCAAGGTATGACGGTGGAGCGCATCCGCGGACGTAAGTTCTTGCGGTCTGCTCTTGTGGTCGGTGAAGCTTTTAAATCAGGTGGCGCCGACAACATGTTCTCAATGATTGATTTATCATCTGCTAACCGCGCCAAGGTGGACGCTGCAACAGTTGAGCTCTACACCTCCAATACCAGCTGGTCACAGGTAAAAACCTGGTACTCCAAGCGTTCTGTAGCGTTAGACGGAGATAGCAAGGCAGGTGCTGGCTTCTACATCAAGGGCACCCGCAATACTTTCAGCCAGTGCGATGCGCAGGATAACGGCGGTCATGGCTTCCTCATTAAGTACGGCAACAATTCTTTTGTTAACTGTGTGGCTGACTCTAACGGTCACGCTGATAATTTGGAGGGCTCGGCAAAGTTGGGTGAGGCTCACGGCTTCCACGTGTCGGTTGATGCGCCGGGCACTCAGCTGATTGGTTGCCAGGCCTTCAACCGCGATGTACCGAACCCCGGTCAGGGTGTTGGATTCTGGGTTGCTGAGGGCAATAAGAACATTATTCTTTCGGGCAACGCATTCGGCAATACTAGCGAGAACAGTGTCACCAAGGGACTGGATGCGCAGAAGAACCAGGTGATTGACGGCGGCGCCAAGTAACCTCAGTTCTCCAGCGATGCGAAGATAAAACGACCCCGCTGAACAGGTGTCCGGCGTGGGTCGCTTTTTGTTAAAAATTTAAGCGCTATAACTCGTTGTGAGCACGTTGTGCTGCGCGTTTGACACTGGTAAAAGTGGCGATTAGAACAGGTAGGACGCCCGCGAGCAGGGCTAGTATGCCAGCAAGTGACGCCATATCGTCCCCATATAGATGGTAGGTGAGCAATACCGCCACGGTACCCACGATAAAAATCATCAGACCGAGACTGAGCGCGGGAACTGCCGCGCGATGACCTGCCTGCCAGGCCGCATCCGACTCCATGGTCGCCGAAGTTCTCACGCCAACCAGCCCGTTGCGCGTGAGGTTACCGGCCTTAATCATGGCAAGTAAAACTGCAAAGGTAATGGCAACTATTACAAGGGCTATAAGACTAATCATGGGTGGCTCCTGAAATAAGGATTTGAAAGACTGCTTGATGGTGTGGCTAATAGTCCTGGTTCGCTCTTCCAAGCCGTCAAGGGCCCGCTTCCCTCAAACGCCAAACCCGAGCCAGCGGTCCCTCGACGCCCTGTAAGAGCAGAAATGGATCATTGTTCTTCATCATATCGCCCCCCTACCTACACAAGAGAACAAAAATTCCCCCGCCGAAAACCCGGCGGGGGAATTTTTAGGTTATGAAACTAGTTCATATACGCCTGATGCGCGCCACGAGCGCGATCTACGAGATCCTGGTACTCTGCTTCAGACTCAATGAGTTCATCGCGGTATTTCTGCGGAACATTGCGTGACTTAGCGGTTGCCGCATCCAATTTGTCCTGAATCTTCTGACGTTCCTCAGTGGAGGCATTGTCGGGTAGGTTCAGGTACTGCTCTGAGAGTCTCTGAGTCTTCTGAATGGCTGCCAGCGCTTTGCCCTTGGGGGAAAGCAACGAGGCCAGAACGGTAATAATCAGTACGCCAACGATAACTGCCAGTGAGACACCGATTGTCACTTCAACAACGTGGACGGGCTGACCGTCGTTGATGAAAGGCAAGGTGTTCTCATGCAATGCGTGCAGAATCAGCTTGACGCCAATGAAGGCGAGGATGATTGCAAGACCCCATGAAAGGTAGATGAGGCGATCCAGCAGACCGTCAATCAAGAAGTAGAGCTGGCGCAGACCCATCAGTGAGAACGCGGTTGCGGTGAAGACAATGTATGGTTCCTGGGTCAAACCGAAGATTGCGGGGATTGAGTCCAGTGCGAAGAGGATATCGGTACCGCCGATAGCTACCATTACCAGCAGCATCGGGGTCATTACCTTTTTACCGTTTTCTACGGTGAAGAGTTTATCCCCATCGTAGTAATCGGTGGTGTGCATGAACTTCGTCGCCAGGCGAATGATGAAGTTATTAGCTTCATCCTCTTCTTCTTTATCGGTGACCTCACCTTTGAGCAGGTTACCTGCGGTGAGCAGAAGAATGATGCCGAAGATGTAGAAAACACCGCTCCAACGGTCGATAGCTGCTGCACCCAAAAGAATGAACACGGTACGCGCAATCAAAGCAAACACGATACCGAAAAGTAGAACCTTTTGCTGATCCTCACGCGGCACCTTGAAAGATGCCATGATAATCAAGAAGACAAAGAGGTTATCGACACTCAACGCCTTTTCGGTAATATAGCCGCCATAGTATTCAGCAGCGAACTGGCCGCCGTCCCACCAGAGGATAACGAGACCGAACAGGAGTGCGATACCCACGTAGATAGCAGACCAAATCGCTGCTTCTTTGATGGTGGGTTCGTGCGGTTTACGCACGTGAAAAAAGAAATCGTATGCCAACAACGCGAGAATAAACACGATGGTGACAGTCCACTGAAGCCCAGTAATATGCATGGGAGCCTTTCTTGTGGGATTGATACTACAATGACCACAAGTCTCTCCCACCACTATGTCTCAGTGGTTTGCCCCCCGGTTAGACGCCTTCGGCTAACGTGCTGACGAGAAAACAATTAGCGGGATACTCCCTTGCTCGTCACACAACTCTACAGCATTGGGTGTAAATCTAGGTTTCAGGTGGGTAAATACTACCCGTGAACCTGCGCACGTGCGTCGTAAATTTCGCCGCGTTAAGAGAATTCGGTGGATTTTCCTTCCGCCACAAGCGGTTGAAAAATCCACCGAAAAATATTTTATTCAGCTTTTATTTGCCGGATGCGGCCTGTTCATCAACGCTTGCGGCGGTAAAGCGCTTGTTGATGTGTTTGGGCTTTACGGTTTCATCCACGAGGGCGATTGCGAAGTCCTGCGTTGAGATGAAGTTGCCTGCGGGGCGGTCAAGGTCAAGCTTGATGTCACCGGTGCGGACGCCGGGGGCAATGACGGGAGCCGGTGACACCATGGTCCACTGCAGAGATGCCGGAGCTTCTTTGTACATAGCGTAGATTTCTCCGAAGAGATCTGCCTCGCTCTTGTAGATAGCGGGGAAATCGGGGGCGTTACGTAGCTCGTTGCCGTTCTCATCCAAAAGTGAGCCTGCGCCTCCCACAAAGATGAAGCGCCCTGAAGGAGCTGCTGAAATCAGCGCGCGGTGCGCTGCCTGGATTTCGCGGTTAGCCTGCTCGCTTTCGCGGGCTACAACAGAGATGATGGTTGCATCGTGTTCATCGATAACTTCTACAACGTCGTCCACGTTGGTGAAGTCGATAACCTGAGCCTGAACTCCTTCAACGGGGTTGCCCGAGCGGTTGTAGGCATCAACCTCAAGATTGCGGCTGAGAGCTTCTGCTACAGCTTCTTTACCAACGTTACCGGTTGCACCAATAATTGCGATTTTCACTGTTTTTCCTTTCGTGGTCGCATCGTCACTTCCAGAATTTATTTTACACGGAAATCTTTTGGGCGGGTGGATTTTCCGAAGAATTTACCCGCCCACAATCTTTAGGCGTGACCTACCGCCTGCATCTGTCGCAGCTCCTTTTTGAGATCTGCGATTTCGTCGCGCAGGCGTCCTGCAATCTCAAACTTCAGCTCTTCAGCCGCCTGCATCATCTGCGCGTGCATCTCTTCGATAAGATCCAGCAGTTCCTCAGCGCCTTCAGCCGCCAAACCGTCGGCGCGAACACGCTCACCGCGTGCCAACAATGCATCGGCCTCGGGTGAGGACGCTGCGGGCTCGGCGGAACCCTTCTTCTCAGATGAAACCGGTGCGGTTTTCTTACCGGCCGCCTTGCGCGTTTGAAGCAACTCGTGGGTGTCTTCAGATTCACGCGCCAGCTGATCGGTGATATCCGCAATCTTCTTGCGCAGAGGTTGCGGGTCAATTCCGTGGTCCTTGTTGTACTTCTGCTGAATCTCGCGACGACGGTTCGTCTCGTCGATAGCGGTTTGCATGGAGTCCGTGATCTTATCGGCGTACATATGCACCTGACCGGAGACGTTTCGAGCCGCACGGCCGATAGTCTGAATCAACGAGGTGGTTGAGCGCAAGAAGCCCTGCTTATCAGCGTCCAAAATTGCCACCAGTGAGACCTCAGGCAAATCAAGACCCTCACGCAAAAGGTTGATGCCGACCAGCACGTCAAAAACACCCATGCGCAACTCACGTAGGAGCTCCACGCGTCGCAGGGTATCAACGTCCGAGTGCAGGTACTGAACCTTCACGCCGTGTTCGGTGAGATACTCCGTGAGGTCCTCAGCCATACGCTTAGTCAGCGTTGTGACGAGAACACGCTCATCTCGATTAGTACGCACGCGAATCTCGTCCAGCAAATCATCAATCTGGCCTTGAGTGGGCTTGACGATAATCTCGGGATCAATCAAACCGGTGGGGCGAATAATCTGCTCAACTACCCCATCGGCCTGCGATAGCTCGTATTTGCCCGGAGTTGCCGAAAGATAGACGGTCTGACCAATACGCTCTAAAAACTCGCCCCATTTTAACGGGCGGTTGTCCATGGCAGAAGGCAGACGGAAGCCGTGCTCCACCAGGGTGCGCTTACGGCTCATATCGCCCTCATACATCGCGCCAATCTGCGGAATCGTTACGTGGGACTCATCGACGATTAGCATGAAGTCATCCGGAAAGTAGTCCAGCAAACAGTGCGGGGCACTACCGGCAGGGCGACCGTCGATGTGCCGCGAATAGTTCTCAATACCGTTGCAGTAGCCCATCTGCTCCATCATCTCGAGGTCGTACTGCGTGCGCATACGAAGACGCTGAGCTTCTAGTAGCTTATTCTGCGACTCGAGTTCCTGCAGACGTTCCTGAGTTTCTTGCTCGATGGATGCGATAGCTCGCTTCATGCGGTCAGCACCGGCAACGTAGTGCGAGGCAGGAAAAACGTACATCTCGTTTTCTTCACGAATCACGTTACCTGTCAGCGGATTCAGCGTATAAATGGCATCAATTTCATCGCCAAAGAATTCAATGCGAATCGCATGCTCTTCGTACATGGGAATAATCTCGACAGTATCGCCGCGCACACGAAAGGTACCGCGGTGAAAGTCCATATCATTGCGCACGTACTGCATCTGCACGAACTGCTTGAGCAACTCGTCGCGGTCCATCTCTTGCCCGCGTTCAAGCGTCACCATCTGGTCAACGTATTCTTCAGGAGTACCCAGACCGTAAATACATGAGACGGTAGAAACCACCACAACATCGCGTCTTGTCAGCAAAGCATTCGTTGCGGAGTGACGCAGTCGCTCAACTTCCTCGTTAATCGAAGAATCCTTCTCGATAAACGTATCGGTTTGAGGAACATAGGCTTCGGGCTGATAGTAGTCGTAGTAAGAGACAAAGTATTCAACAGCGTTGTTGGGTAACAGCTCTCGAAGTTCATTAGCCAGCTGCGCTGCCAACGTCTTGTTCTGCACCATCACCAAGGTGGGACGCTGCAGCTTTTCAATAAGCCACGCGGAGGTAGCCGACTTACCGGTACCCGTTGCGCCCATAAGCACAACATCTTTTTCACCGTTTTGGATGCGTTCAGTCAGCTCAGCAATTGCCTGCGGCTGGTCGCCTGCCGGTTTATATTCAGAAACAACTTCAAAGGGAGCAACTACACGCTTAATTTCCTTGGCAAGACTCATACGCTCCAGCTTAGTCGTGCAACCTAGCAGACTGAACCACGTATGCTGAGAGCGTTCAAGACTGAACTTTAAAAGAACTATGCCCCGCCCAAAATCTTGGGCGGGGCATAGTTCAGCTATAAAGCTCTATCCTTTAATCGATTTTCCGGTATTGGGATCAATTTTTTCTGACGGAGCTGCGTGATCACCTGACAACTCATGAGTTGCGAACTTTTCACCGGGAGCACCGGCGATAGACTTCTCTTTCGCATCATCAGCAATTTCTTCAGCAGTGACGGTGCGAATCTGACCGGTATTAGGTACCAGGCCTTCAAACTCAGGCTCGGTACCAACCTCATATTCAGGACGCATCACAACGTCATCCACCGATGAGAAGTCCTCGCGAGCGCGACGACGGTACTCCTCGATGGGCAGCACCTGCTTCCACTGACGGGTACGCATCGGAGGTAGCTCACCGGCATCCTCACGGAGCGCGCGCACAATCATCCACATTTGCAAATAGCCCAGTGCAAAGACAGGAAGACCAATCACAATAATGACGTTCTGCAAAGCCTTAAGACCGTTGTCTCCTGAAGCCAGCAGGATGATGGTACACACCAGACCGATTGCAATCGCCCAGAAAACACGCTGACGCTTAGGAGCTTCGTCTTCGTGACCATTAGCCATCGCATCCATCACCAAAGCGGCAGAGTCGATAGAGGTAACGAAGAAAAGAGTAATAACAATCAGAGCTACCGCAGCTACCAGCTGGTACGCCGGGAAGTGAGCGAGAAACTCAAAGAGAGCAGCTGGAATGTCGCCCTCATCAACCACAGTCTCAATCAGATGGCCGCCTTCTTGCTCCTGAATATGGAACGCAGACAGACCAAAGACGCCGATCCACACCATGGTGAACGCAGAAGGACCTGAAATAGCTGCAACGATAAACTGGCGAATAGTGCGGCCCTGTGAAATCTTGGCCACGAACAATCCAACAAAGGGTGCCCAGGTTACGGTCCACGCCCAGTAGAAGACAGTCCAGGTACCAATCCAACCGGTGTCGTTCAACGCATCGTTGAAGAACATCATGGCAGGAAGCTTCTGGAAGAAATAACCAGCAGATTCAATGGTGCCGGTAATGATGTAGCGCGAAGCACCTGTCATCAAGATGAAAAGCATGAGAGCGATTGCCATCAGAATATTGACGTAAGAAATCATCTTGACGCCCTTATCCATGCCGGCAACCACCGAGGTGACGCCCGCTGCAGTAATCACAGCGATGATGCCTGCCTGAATCCAACCGCCGATAGGCACACCGTACATGATGTTGATACCGGAGTTAATCTGTAGCGCACCTAAGCCGACGGAGACCGCGATACCAAAAACAGTTGAAATAATCGCGATGGAGTCAATTGCTTTGCCGATAGGTCCGTGGATGCCTTCGCCCAGCAGTGGCTGGAACACTGACGAAACTCGCGGAGGCAACTTGCGCTTGTAGGTGAAATACCCGAATGCAAGACCGGGAACAATAAGAATAATCCAGACGCCCAACCCAATATGCCAGTTAGCGATTGAGAGAGCTTCCATCATTGCCTGATGAGACTGGGGTTCCACACCCTCGTACGGCGGGTTAGCGTAGTGAGTGATGGGTTCGGCTGCGCCCCAGAACAACAGCACAGCGCCAACGCCAGCGGCAAACATCATGCCAAACCAGGCTAGACCGGAGTATTCGGGCTCGGCATCATCATCACCAATTTTGATGCGGCCAAAGCGGCTAGCCGCCATGTACAGCAAGAAAATTGCAAAGATAGCTACGCCCAGTACATAAAACCAGCCGAGATATTTAATAATGAAGTCGGACATGACGCCAAAGGCATTTCCTACAGGTGTGGGGAAAATCGCCATGGCAACCGTAAACAGAATGACAAAACCAGCCGAAATAAAGAAAATTGACGGGCTGGTTCTGAGACCTAATTTATCGTGTATCTTGTAGAGCACGTTCAGACCTGGTGGTTACTTGTTTACTCAGCAACGGCACCTAACCACCGCCGTTGCGAATCCACCCAAAAAGGGCGACGTGCCATAATAAGCAAACTTTAGCTTCTATATCCACCCTTTAGCCCTGCTCTAACGCATTAGACCTGTGGTTTTGCACTCTTTGAAGCTAGCTTTTGTATATCTGCCCAGATTTTTTCAATCTGCTCTTCTGTTTCACTGCGGCTACCGGAGTTATCGACTACCCAGGTGGCAATAGCGCGGCGTTCTGCATCTGTGACCTGCGCGCGGATGCGAGCTTGAGCGTCGGTTTCTTGCATACCTCGTTGATGCACCAAACGATGCAGTCGGACCTCTTCAGCAGTTTCCACAACGATAACGCCGTCAAAGGTTGAGGCTTGCCCGGTTTCGGTCAAAAGCGGAATGTCTTCAACAATAATTCCCGAAAAATTGTGGTCTGCGGCTGCACGCTCTGCGATTTCTTGAGAACGAGCCCTCACCGCAGGATGCACGATAGCATTGAGTTGCTGACGGGCAGCAGCATCATTGAAAACAATAGAAGCCAATGCTGCACGATTAAGCTCACCATCTTCGGTGAGCAGTTGAGGTCCAAAAGTTGAGATAACGTCTGCCAGAGTTTGCTCCCCCGGCTTCATGAGGTCGCGGGAAATCGCATCAGCGTCGATAAGAAGGGCGCCGCGATCTTTAAGAAGTTGTGCCACGAAAGACTTTCCAGAGCCTATTCCTCCCGTTAGTCCCAAACGAACCATAGCTTTTCCTTTCAATAACTACCCCGTGATTTCCATTCCATCATTGCATACGCGATTCAAACACTAGAATAGATATCGATGACTGAAGAAACGCGCGCTCATAAATACACTGTACTTTCCCACTACAGCCCTGTTGAATCTCTACTTGAGATTAAAAGAAGTGAGTTCATTGGGCACGTCAAACGCGTTGAATCTGAGGCTGAAGCTCGAGAATTTATTGAGTCTTTGCGCAAGACATATCACGATGCCCGCCACGTTTGCTCCGCATTTGTCATCGGTGCCGACCGCGACATTCAACGCTCCTCTGACGATGGAGAACCTGCTGGTACCGCGGGCATTCCCATGTTACAAGCTCTTCTTGCTAGACGAGTAGAAACCGCCAACGGTGGTGAGTCAACTGATTTATCTGATATTTGCGCTGTCGTCGTTCGATACTTTGGCGGCATTAAGTTAGGTGCCGGCGGCCTCGTCAGGGCGTACACGGATGCTGTTGTTCAGGTGCTGGATGAGGCTGAACTTGTCCCCCGCCGCCGCCTTCGTCTGGGCGAGATCGCGGTGAGTCACGCAGATGCTGGACGCTTTGAAAATGACCTGCGCGCACAGGGGTTTACGGTGCTGAACACCGACTATTTGCCGGATCAAGCTGTGGTACGTATTGGCGTCATAGATGAGGACGATGCTAAACAGTACACCACAGAACAGGTGGCAGCTTTAACCGCTGGATCAGCATCCATTCAGTGGACAACCACTCAGTGGGTCTAAGTTTCTCAACTAAAATTTCGGTCGATGACTAGCACCCGGGCAAAACTTGCAGCATCCACCTACCGAAAAAGCCCCGCTCTCGTAAATGAGAGCGGGGCTTTTTAGCTAAAAGCCAGAGCTACTAACCGTTATGGATTAGTTGCCGGTCAGCTTCTTGCGCAGTTCAGCAAGTGCCTCGTCTGATGCGAGGGTACCTGACTCAGCAGCGTTATCGTCTGATGAGTATGAGGTGGGTGCTGCTTCTGCAGGAGCTGATGATGTTGCAGGTGCTGAAGCTGCTGCTTCTGCGTCTGCTTCGATTGCCTTTGCAACCTGTACCTTGTGAGCTTCCCAGCGTGCCTGAGCGTCTGCGTACTGCTGCTCCCAAGTTGCGCGCTGTGCTTCGTAGCCTTCGAGCCATTCGTTGGTTTCGGGGTCGAAGCCCTCGGGGTACTTGTAGTTGCCTTCTTCGTCGTACTCTGCTGCCATGCCGTACAGAGCGGGATCGAATTCGGTTGACTCGGGGTCAACGCCTTCGTTTGCCTGCTTGAGTGACAGTGAGATGCGGCGGCGGTCAAGATCGATGTCGATAACCTTCACGAAGAGCTCGTCGCCTACTGAGACAACCTGCTCTGCGAGATCCACGTGGCGAACTGCGAGTTCTGAGATGTGGACGAGACCTTCGATGCCGTCTTCTACGCGTACGAACGCACCAAAGGGAACCAGCTTGGTAACCTTACCGGGTACAACCTGACCCAGTGCGTGGGTGCGTGCGAATGCCTGCCAAGGATCTTCCTGAGTTGCCTTGAGTGACAGTGATACGCGCTCACGGCCCAGGTCAACTTCGAGAACCTCTACGGTTACTTCCTGGCCAACTTCAACAACCTCTGAAGGGTGGTCGATGTGCTTCCAGGACAGTTCTGATACGTGTACCAGACCGTCTACGCCGCCAAGGTCCACAAATGCACCGAAGTTGACGATTGAGGATACAACGCCTGAGCGAACCTGGCCCTTTTCGAGCTGGTTGAGGAAGGTTGAGCGAACCTCTGACTGGGTCTGCTCAAGCCATGCACGGCGTGAAAGAACAACGTTGTTGCGGTTCTTGTCGAGCTCGATGATCTTAGCTTCGATTTCCTGGCCGATGTAGGGTGCGAGATCGCGTACACGGCGCATTTCAACGAGTGATGCGGGAAGGAAGCCGCGAAGACCGATGTCGAGGATGAGGCCGCCCTTGACAACCTCGATGACGGTACCGGTAACAACACCGTCGTTTTCCTTGATTTGCTCGATGTCGCCCCATGCGCGCTCGTACTGTGCGCGCTTCTTGGAGAGAATCAGGCGACCTTCTTTGTCTTCCTTGGTCAAGACAAGAGCCTCAACTTCGTCACCAACGGAAACAACTTCGTCGGGGTCGACGTCGTGCTTGATGGAGAGTTCACGTGAGGGAATAACGCCTTCGGTCTTGTAACCGATGTCGAGCAGAACCTCGTCGTGGTCTACCTTGACAACTTCACCTGAGACGAGGTCGCCGTCGTTGAAGTACTTGATGGTTGCGTCGACTGCTGCGAGGAACTCTTCTTCAGTTCCGATGTCGTTGATTGCAACCTGAGGAGTGTTGGTGCTCATTGAGTAAAGGGCTCCAATATGGATAGTTAATGGTTAGTCGATACAGCCGGTTCGTTCCCCCGTATTTTCTGGCGCACGCTTGTGAAGCGTTTGCAGTCCATAACGGGTTTGTTCGCCGAGTGGTTCACTCTGTACCGAGATTTATTCGGACAATGTGCGGGCAAAATACACGCACCTCTTAATACTAGGGGCGGGCTTTGCATCAGGTCAACGGTCTGTACGGGTGTTTTTGCCGTGTTGTAGCGCGGATGCGTGATTTGTGGCTCTTTAACCTGCACTCGGGTGTGTCTCATCACTTAAATTGGAGTGAGGAGCAGTCGCAAACATCGCCTGCCAGGATCCCAAAGACTCAGCGGGTAGGCACACGTTTTCAGTTGACGAACCATAGCTGGTAAGCCCGCGGGCTTCGTAGTTGGCAAGAGCGTAAGGTCCATCCAGCGTGCAGGTATGAACCCACACGCGTCCTATGCTTGGCAGAGGGTGACGTTCAGCCAATGTCCACGCATTAACAATCATCTGCTGCAAAAAGATCTTTCCCAGCCCCTTGCCCTGAGCAAATTCCATGAGCCCAAAGTAAAGAATTTCGGTTTCAGCTGAAATTCGGCCGCTGCTTGACTCAATATGCGCGGCAAGCTGGCAGTAACCGGCGGGAGTCCCATCTACAGTGAGTAGCCATATTTCGCTCCCCACTTCATCAAGTTCCTCTTGCCATTTCTCGCGGTCCCACCCTAGACGTTCATACCAATACCAAGGCCCGCCTACTGTCGCATAGAGCCATCGGGCAAGTTCGGGTGATGCGTGAGCAGCGCGTTCAATCTTTACCCCTGCTGGCAGTGAAGAAGGAACTTGAGCTTCATCTCGCTCCAGCATCTGCAGATAGGTAATAGTGACTTCGGTTGCCTGCATTCTCTCACAATCTTTCGCTCTCAAGACAACTAAGACGAAAGCGCCGCCTCATGGTGTAATCCGTGAGGCGACGCTTGCAGCAAAGATTAGTGGCCAGCTGCGTGCCACGAATTACCGGTACCGGCCTGAACATCCATGGGCACGAGAAGCTCAACTGCGCCACTCATCTCCTGCTCAAGAATTTCGCGAGCGCGTTCCTCTTCGCCGGGAGCTACTTCGAGAATCAGTTCGTCATGAATCTGAAGAAGTATGCGGGTTTTGAGTTTTTCGCTTTCCAGCCGTTCATGAACATTGATCATTGCAATTTTCATGATGTCTGCTGCGGTGCCCTGAATAGGTGCGTTGAGTGCGGCACGTTCGGCAGCCTCACGGCGCTGACGGTTTGAGCTTCCCAAATCTGCAAGGACGCGTCGGCGTCCAAACATGGTTTCGGTATAGCCGGCCTTGTTGGCGTGTTTGACGGTATTGCGTAAGAATCGCCCGACTTTACCGAAGCGCTGGAAGTAGTTGACGGTCAGCTTAGATGCTTCTTCAACGCTGACGCCAAGTTGCTTGGAAAGACCAAATTTAGTCAGACCGTACGCAAGACCGTACGACATTGCTTTGACCTTGGCACGCATCTCGCTCGTGACGTCTTCTGGCTCAACGCCGAAGACCTGCGAACCCACAAATCGGTGAAGATCTTCACCGTCGCGGTAGGCCTGAATCAGTTTTTCATCCTGCGACAGGTGCACCATGATGCGCATTTCAATCTGCGAGTAATCAGCAGTCAGTAGCGAAACATACTCGGTGCCGTCCACAGGTTTGGGATCGACCACGAAGGCCGCGCGAATTTTTCGACCTTCTTCGGTACGAATCGGAATGTTCTGCAGGTTGGGTTCAATAGACGAAAGGCGACCAGTTGACGTTGCGTTTTGCTGGAAGGTGGTGTGCACGCGTCCGTCTGCTGCTGTGGCCTTGCCCAGGCCTTCAACGGTTTGTTTGAGCTTGGTGTAATCGCGGTAAGTGCCCAGCGCCTGCAAGAATTGTGCGCCGTCAGAATCAGGGTTGATTCGGGTAAGCAAATCAGCCATTGATTCAGCGTCTGTTGAGTAGCCGCTCTTGAGCTTACGGGTGGTTGGCAACTCCAGTTCTTCAAAGAGAACGGCCTGCAACTGCTTGGGTGATCCCAAATTAACTTCGTGACCAATGATGGAGTAGGCAGTTTCGGTTGCCTGTTTGATATGCGAATCGTAGTGAGACTTCAGGTCAGCCAACGCATCGGCATCCAGTGCAATACCGGCCAGTTCCATCTGCGCAAGGACGCGCGCTACGGGTAGCTCCATCGTTTCCAGGAGGGCTAGCTGCTCTTGATTCTCAAGCTCTTGGTGAAGAGCGTAAGAGAGCTCTTGAATATAACGTGTCACAAGTGCGGTGTATTCAAGGTTAATGACCGGTTCTGTAGCGAATAGGTCACCTTGCACTGCTGTCTCTGCAGAAGGTTCTGCGGGGAAAGCATCGCGCAAATACTGCTCGCTCAAATCTTCCATCATGGCGGTAAAGGTGCGACGGCGGGCAGTGGGAATATAGCCCAAGACGTACGAAGACAGCATCGGGTCTTCTAGAACCCCGGCAAGCTCAAATCCTCGCGCATGAAAGTTTTTGTACTGCTGCTTGACATCAAAGACGGTCTTGGCTGATGAGGGATCCGACAACCATTCCCCCACCACCTTTTCAGTGTCAGGCTGAATATCAACAAGGTCAATCCATGCTGAACCGCTACCGGCACCGAGCATCATACCCAGCAGCTGCTTCTCCCGCGCGTTACCGGCCTCTGGAGCGTCTGTATCAGCAACAGGGAAAACGGTAATGGCATCTTCTAATCGGGTGGGCACAGCGGTGGCACGCTCAACACTTTCAATAGCTGAGGATGCTACCTCCAACCACGCGGTGAATTCGGCAGCAGTTTCGATGCTCTGCGTTTGGCCCATTGTCATATCAACTTGGGCAGCCGCCTCAGCCTCGCGATCAGCGAACGTTTCAGATACACGTTTACGAATAGTATTGAATTCAAGCTCGTCGAAGAGTGCGTTGAGTTCATCATGATTAGGACCGTAATCGTCCATATCGTCCAGAGTTATCGGCAACTCGAGGTCATCGACCAGGCGGTTAAGCTTGCGGTTACGCAATACGGCATCGACGTTTTCACGCAGAGCCTCGCCCTTTTTGCCCTTGATTTTGTCTTGGTTTTCAAGGACGCCCGCCAGATCGCCGTACTCGTTTAACCACTTAGCGGCAAAGCCGGGACCAACACCGGGAACGCCAGGCAAGTTATCAGCTTGCTCGCCAGTAAGTGCAGCTAAATCGGGATACAGGTGCGGCGGTACCTTATACTTCTCTTCAATCTCAGCCGGACCCATCCGTCTAATACCCTTGGACGGGCCAGAAGTTACGGGATACAGCAAAGTTACGCCATCCCCCACCAGCTGGAAGGAATCGCGGTCGCCAGAAATAATCAAAACTTCAAAACCGGCGTCCTTACCGCGGGCGGTCATCGTTGCAACAATATCGTCCGCCTCATACGACTCCACCGTTACCCACGGAATGTTAAGAGCGTGCAACAAACGCTTAATCAGATCAATTTGACCGGCAAATTCTGCGGGGGTTTCAGCGCGGCCGCCTTTGTATTCTTGATACTGTTCGGTGCGGAAGGTGGGACCGGACAAATCGAACGCCACCACGATATGAGTAGGTTTCTCCGCACGAATCTGCCCCAGCAAAGTATTCGTAAAACTGTAAACAGCGTTGGTGTGTTGGCCGGATGCGGTTACAAAGTTCTCCGGTGGCACACCGTAAAACGAGCGGAACGCAAGTGAATGCCCGTCAATCAGAAGCAGGCGTCCAGCAGGATCTTGAGTCTTAGAGTCAGCAGTTGTCATCACTCCTCCATCCTACCGGGCATTGCTAGCACGGTCATCCTTCATGCATTAGGCGGTCACCGCTTCACTGCGCCGGGGTGTTACTGCCCCAGGAGCTTACTTAATCGTCTTAGAATAGGCTCAGATTTTTCGAGAGGACACAACAATGAACGCACTACCTAACTCCCCTGCATCTGACGCTACAAACTTCACCTACGGCGGGCTGATTGAAAAATTAGGTATCGAGTTTTCAGAAATTTCAGCTGAACGCGCAGTGGCAACGATGCCGGTGGTCGGCAATACTCAGCCCTATGGCTTACTGCACGGTGGGGCGTCAGCCGCTCTCGCAGAATCTCTGGGCTCTATGGCTGCTAATGCCTATGCACCGGAAGGTCAGGCGGCGTCCGGCGTTGATTTAAATATCACCCACCTGCGCCCCACCTTCAGCGGAATAGTTACCGGCATCTGCACAGCTGTCAGGTTGGGTAAAACGATGTGCGTGCACACCGTTGAAATTTTCGATGCCAACAAAAAAATGGTGGCAACTGCCCGCATTACGAACGCGATTGTGAACGTTCCAAGCCGGCCCTAGCCACCTTTTATGGTGCGTTTTTTCACATAATGACAGGTGAGTGCTCCCTCAGCCCCGTATCACTACTAGGATTGATTCTTCACATATTCCATTTTTAAAAAACCAGTGAGGTAATCCCTGTGAAGAAAATCCCATTGCTAGTGTGGATTATCCTAGCAATCATCACCGGTGTCCTCTTGGGCTCTTTCACTCCCGGAGCCATTGAGACACTCAACAGCGTGACAGGATGGTCGCTCCCCACCGATCTCGTTGTTCAGCTTTTCGTCTCGTTCTCTACGATATTCAGCGCTTTCCTCAGCTTTGCGATTCCGCTGATTATTATTGGATTTATCGTCCCGGGCATTGGTTCTCTCGCAAAAGGCGCGGGAAAACTCTTGGGAACCACCGTCGGTCTTGCGTATTTCTCCAGCGTCTGCGCAGGCTTTTTGGCTCTGCTCACCGCGTTGCTGGTGTACCCAGTTATCCTCAAGGGACAGCGCTTGACAGCTTTTGAAAACCCCGAAGAATCCCTCTCCGCAGGCTACTTGGAGTTCACGTTAGACCCGATTATGCCTGTGATGAGCGCGCTCATTCTTTCCTTCATCCTCGGTTTAGGTCTGACTGCTCTGCCCACCAAAAACTTGCTGGGCATCTTTCAGGACTTTCAAATTATTGTTGAGAAGCTCCTCAAAACAGTAATCATTCCCCTTCTGCCCATTCATATCATCGGCATTTTCGCCAATATGACGCTGGCAGGAGAGGTCGCTATGATTCTCTCCGTTTTCGGCAAGGTCTTCATCATGGTGCTCCTGTTGCATTGGGCTACCCTGTTGATTCAGTACACCGTTTCGGGTGTGGCATCTGGCCGCAATCCTTTTACCATGCTCAAGACCATGCTTCCTGCCTACTTCACCGCATTGGGCACTCAGTCATCTGCCGCAACCATTCCGGTCACAGTACAGTCCGCTAAAAAGGTCGGCATTAAAAATCGCATCGTAGATTTTGCGGTCCCCTTGTGCGCAAACATTCACCTCTCGGGCTCCATGATCACCATTACTTCCTGTGCAGTCGCCGTTATCTTTATGACAAACGGTGATCTCTCGTTCGGCAAGATGGTGCCTGTCATCCTCCTGTTGGGCGTCATGATGGTGGCAGCTCCCGGCGTTCCCGGCGGTGGCGTGATGAGTGCTATTGGTCTACTTCAGTCCATGCTGGGATTCGATGAATCTATGGTTGCTCTGATGATTGCGCTGTACCTTGCTCAAGATTCTTTCGGCACCGCCACTAACGTCACCGGCGATGCGACGATTGCTGCACTCATCGAACGCGTTAGTAAAATTCTCAAAATTGATGTTGATGAGCCAGCTCCTCAACACAGAGACTCAGCATCTACAGCCGTCTCTGCATAAGGCAAGGTAAGCGGCGTCCTGACTACACTAGAAGATAGTTAGGACGCTGGTTGTTGTAGTACTACGTGTAAAGGCAACTCGAAGCCCACCAGCGAAGTCACTAATAGAGAAAGACGTCATGAATAAAGTTTTGATAGGGCGCATTGCCCTGGTACTTACTATATTGTTCGCTGTTACCGCGCTTTCTCAGGGCGGCTGGTGGTGGGCGTGCGTGGCTGTAGCCACCGCTGTAACACTATGGGCGACAGCTAAACCCCAAGACAACGGGTAAGGCTCCCGTCCTCTGGCTGCTTTTACAGCTATAAGCCCAGCCCGGGCGACCTCGAAAAAATATCGCCCGCATCCTGAATCTTGGATGCGGGCGATAATTTTTAACTCTTATGAAACCTGAGCGACGATGGTCTCTGCGACCTCTCGCATGGACAGTCGACGGTCCATTGACGTTTTTTGAATCCACCGGAAAGCTTCAGGCTCTGTGAGTCCCATCTTGGTAATCAGTAGTGACTTTGCGCGGTCAACAACCTTGCGCGTCTCAAACTGTTCCTTAATCGAAGAAACTTCGCTCTGCAGGGCTTTAATCTGCTCGTAGCGGCTGATAGCTACCTCGATAGCCGGGATAAGATCATTCGGTGTAAACGGCTTCACCACGTACGCCATAGCGCCAGCTTCTGTCGCACGATCAACCAGCTCTTTCTGGCTGAAAGCAGTGAGCAAAACGACGGGAGCGAGTTGCTCCTTGGAAATCAGCTCAGCTGCTGAAATACCGTCCATCACCGGCATTTTAACGTCCATCAGCACAAGATCTGGGCGGTGTTCACGCGCCAGCTCAACTGCGCGTTCGCCGTTATCAGCTTCTGCAACGACAGTAAATCCCTGGTCTTTAAGGATTTCCACAATGTCCAGTCGAATCAGCGCTTCATCTTCTGCTACGACTACGGTGCGCTGTTGCGGCTCAGCTTCCAGGTTCTCTTGAGTTGTCTTCTCTGACATCACTCACACTCCTGACAAGTAAAAGTCTTATTTGGTTTTATACCAACACTATTTTATTTTGACACGCTAACCCGCTCATCAGGGGGAATTTCAGCTGTTTGTTCAGGGTAAGTTCAGACACCGTCTCAGGCTTTTTCGTCTCGATTTCACTTTTGAGAAAAACGTGTGTACAGTAGTGGATGCACGTTGTGTAGGAGCCCAAGTGGCGGAATTGGCAGACGCGCTGCACTCAAAATGCAGTATGGAAACATGTGTGGGTTCGAGTCCCACCTTGGGCACAACTAACCCGGTCAGATTGAAGAATCTGACCGGGTTTTTCTTTATCCTCATCCCGGTGATGACGTACTTTCTCCTCGCTCTCCGTTGAGAGTTATTGGCGAGAGAAAATACGCAATCCCGGTAGATGCATCGACTAGCAGTTCTACTAGCTGGTGAGCTTAATGGGTTGTTCAGGAATTTCAACCAGAGGATGCGGCGCAAACTTTTCGCGGAGCTTACGCAAGGTCAAAGCGTGCTCTGAGAGTTTCTTGTCTTCTGCTGTCACCGGAACAAACTGGCGCGCGTTCAGGGGAACACCGTCCAGATCAACAGCGATGTAGGTGAAGGACGCGTGAATCGCCAGCGGCAACTTTTCTTGGGGTTTGCGGGGATCGCCCGCGCGTAAATGCACCATGCCGCTCATCGAACGCGCATCCGTACGAACCAGACGGGTGTTTACCTCAACCAAATCGCCAATATGAATGGGCTGGTAAAAACGGATGCCTCCGATGTAAACAGCGACCGTTCGCTCGCTGGAGAACGACATAGTCACGTTTGTTGCCGCCTCGTCGATCCACTCCATAGCGGTGCCGCTGTGAACGTTACCGCCCCAATTGACATCGGTGGGTTTAGCGAGAAAACGGTGGGTGATTTCTGGAGCTGTGGAATCCCTGGTGTAGGTTTGTCGAAGCATCTCCGCTTCAATTTCTTTGCGAAGCTCAATACGAGAGAGTGCCGCCTGCTCCACGCGCTTTTCTTCAGCGGTCTCAGGTTCAAACGGGGTAACGGGCGTTGGCTTGTGATCCTCCCCCTATCGCCGCAAAAATAACCGGACAATCACACGCCAGCGTGAAGATGCCTTCGCGGGGGTCTGCTGAGTACACCTCGTTGACAATATGCATGGTAGAACGTCCGGTGTAAACGATGCGAGAACGCACCTCTACGATATGGCCGGACGGGATAGGACCCGTGAAATGGATGTGGCCAACGTAGGCAGTCACGCAGTAAGTTTTAGCCCAGCCAGCCGCACAAGCGTATGCGTCCTTGTCAATCCACTCCAGCACGCGTCCGCCGTGCACGCCCATGGCACCTGCCATCAGAACATCGGTGGGTGCAGCTAAAAATCTCAGGGTTACCGAGGGTTGCGGCTCAATAGTCTCTGTGCTCATGGCGCTCTTTCAGCTCAGGGTCTTTAGAGTGGTCCGCTTTCAAGTAGCATACCCTCACAGCGAGCCTTAAAATTTCACACAGCGTTTCAGAGTCCTTCAAAGACATATAAAAAGCCCGCCGCTTCCCCACGATGAGAGGGAAAGCGGCGGGCGATCTATCACGAGTTTCTCAAGTTTTACTCGTGGAAAGGACCAACCTTATCGCGCTGCTGGGGCAATACCGCACCAGCATCGTCAAGGTCACCCACACGGTGAACCTTAACCAAGTTGGTTGAGCCTGAGTGTCCGGGAGGTGATCCGGCAGTGATAACTACCAGATCGTTGACCTCAGCACGGTTGGTATCAAGCAGGTGACGATCCACAAACGCGGTGACTTCGTCGGTGTTCTTAGCGCCCGGTGCGTCAGCTGCCTGTACACCCCACAGTAGGCTCATGAATGCACGAACCTCGGGATTAGGCGAGTAAGCAACCACAGGCTTCGACGGACGCAGACGAGCCAAACGGCGAGCGGTATCGCCTGATTCGGTGAAAGCAACAATGTGATCAACGTTGAGCTGATCTGCAATGTTGACAGCTGCGCGGGTGATTGCACCACCACGGGTCTTAGGTGAGGTGCCCAGCTCAGGAACGCGCAAGAGACCGCCCTCTTCGGTGGAGCGGATGATGCGTGCCATGGTCTGAATGGTGATGATGGGGTACTTACCCACTGAGGTTTCACCGGAGAGCATGACAGCGTCTGCACCATCGAGAATTGCGTTTGCGCAGTCAGATGCTTCTGCACGGGTAGGAGTCGGGTTCTGAATCATGGTCTCAAGAACCTGGGTAGCCACGATGACAGGCTTAGCCCAGCGACGAGCCATCTCGATAGCGCGCTTCTGCACCAGCGGAACTTCTTCAAGCGGGAACTCAACACCGAGGTCGCCACGAGCGACCATGATGCCATCGAACTTATCAACGATATCCTGCAGGTTATCAACTGCCTGAGGCTTCTCTATCTTAGCGATAACGGGACGGCGAACGCCTTCTTCGTCCATAATCTCATGGACGCGGGTGATGTCGTCACCAGAGCGAACGAAGGAAAGAGCAATCAGGTCAACACCAAGACGCAGTGCGAAGCGAAGGTCGTTTTCATCCTTTTCAGAAAGCGCGGGAATTGAAACTGCAACACCGGGCAGGTTGAGGCCCTTATTGTTGGAGACAGGGCCACCAACAATAACCTTGGTGGTTACGGTGCGGTCGTCAACAGAAACAGCTTCAAGGCGAATCTTACCATCATCAACCAGCAAAGTATCGCCGGGCTTTACGTCGCCGGGAAGACCTTTAAAAGTGGTACCAACGATTTCTTTGGTGCCGGGAACATCGTCAATGGTGATCTTGAAAGTATCACCGGGCTCAAGAATTTCTGAGCCGTTTTCGAAGGTTGCAAGACGAATCTTAGGACCTTGAAGATCAGCAAGGATTGCAACGTCCTTACCAAGCTTTTCGCTCTGCTCACGGATTGTCTTGTAAGAGTTCTCGTGAACCGAGTGGTCGCCGTGGCTCATGTTAAGGCGTGATACGTTCATGCCTGCTTCAAGAGCTTCTGCGATCTTCTCGGGTGCCGAGATTGCAGGACCAATGGTTACAACAATTTTTGCGCGTCTCATGTATTCAACCTTAGTAAGTTTGGATGTTCTACAACAGAGTCAAAGAGGTAATCAGGGGATGTTCCGCATTGGGGAAAACAGAAAAATCCCACAAAATCACATACAGTCAATAATGACCCAACATTGTTACTACCATTATATGAGGATTTGGGGAGGTAAAGCGAGAGCATTCGCAACTTTTTTACGCGTAATTCGCAAAAAATCCCACAAAACCAACATTTTTTACAACATTACAAGTAGCTTCCCTTGAGGTGCTATTTCTGCCTAAGCTACTTCACAACAATACAATTACGTTGTGACCTACCTTTTTACCGAAAAATGAGGAATCAAATGGCTAACTCATCGACACTTATCATCTACGGCTCAACTTACGGATATACCGAACGCTATACCGAGTGGACCAAAGAGCAGCTAGAAGCCGAAGGGTACTCAGTTGTAACCGCGCCCATCACCGAAGTAACCGATGAGCAAATCGAAGCAGCACAAACCGTTGTCATCGGCGCATCCTACTACGGCGGGCTCTTCCTCACCGGCGCACCCTCACTGCGCAAAAAGGCAGAACTTCTCAAGAACAAGAACCTGGTGTTCTTCACCGTCTCTTTCAACGGCACCGTAGCGAACAACGGCAAGATGCTTGACGGCAAGGTCCTCAAGAGCTTCACCGAAGACCTCGCATCCGGTAAGCCCACCTTCCACCTGCGCGGCGGCATCAACCACGATGTTCTCTCAGCAACCCACAAAACTGTTCTGCAGGGTGTGCGCATGGCAATGAAGATGAAGCCGAACAAGAACGAAGCTAATCAGCAGATTTTGGATAGCTACGCCACTCATTCAGCTGACTTTATGGACCGAGCAAACGTTGAGCCTATCGTCGCGGCGGTCAAAGCATACGACGCATAAGGCTATCCCACGCAAACCCACATTGTAAGAAATCCCCGGTGAATATGTTCATCACATATTCACCGGGGATTTCTTATCGGTAATAGGACGGTACCCTAGACAGCCAAATCAATCGAGTGATCGAACGGACCAACAGGCTCAGGCATCTGAGTTGAGCCGGTGAGGTAACGCTCCACCGCCGCCGCGCACGCGCGTCCCTCAGCAATAGCCCAAACCACCAGTGACTGACCGCGTCCAGCGTCACCCACCGAGAACACAGAGGGAACGTTTGTCATGTACTGCTCATCGCGAGCCACATTGGTGCGCGCATCCAGCTCCGCACCCAGCTGTTGCGTAATAGAGTCATCCTCTTGACCGGTAAAGCCCAAAGCAAGGAAGACAAGATCTGCAGGAATAACGTGCTCAGTACCGGCCTTAGGCACACGACGCCCATCCTCAAGGTACTCGGTTTCAGCTACCTTTAACCCGGTCAGCTTACCGTTCTCCCCCACAAATTCAACGGTTGACGCTAAGTACTTGCGCTCACCGCCCTCTTCGTGAGATGAAGACACCTCAAAAATCTTGGGGTACATGGGCCACGGCTCATGATCAGCTCGTTCAAGGCCGGGCTTAACACCAATAGCTAACGTAGTTACCGACTGAGCGCCCTGGCGCAATGCTGTACCGATGCAGTCAGAACCGGTATCGCCGCCACCAAGAACAATCACGTTCTTACCTTTGGCATCAATGGACGCAGCATACAGGTCACCGGCAACTACACGGTTAGACTCGCTCAAGTACGGCATCGCAAAATGGATGCCCTCCAGCTCACGCCCCGGAATATTCAGGTCGCGAGGCTTAGTAGAACCGGTAGCTACAACAACGGCGTCATAACGCTTCTTCAGGTTGTCCCAGCTAATGTCCTTACCAATTTCAACGCCGGTGCGGAAGCGGGTGCCTTCTTCTTCCATAACGCGAAGACGACGGTCCACTACGTCCTTCTCTAGCTTGAAGTCAGGAATACCGTAGCGAAGCAGACCACCAATACGGTCATCACGCTCAAAAACCGCCACAGTGAAACCATTTTGAGTCAACTGCTGAGCAGCCGCCAAACCAGCAGGGCCTGAGCCCACCACAGCAACCGTCTTATCAAGCATTCGAGCAGGCATAATCGGCTTCACAAGGTCATTCTCAAACGCTGCCTCGCCAATCGAGTACTCAATCTGCTTAATGGTCACTGCCGGCTGGTTAATACCCAGCACACAGGACGATTCACAGGGAGCCGGGCACACGCGTCCGGTAAATTCCGGAAAATTATTGGTTGCGTGCATACGCTCCACTGCCTGAGCCGTCTGACCACGCCAGGTCAAATCATTCCACTCGGGGATGAGATTTCCCAGCGGGCAGCCGACATGGCAGAACGGCACACCGCAGTCCATACAGCGCGATGCCTGATTCTTCAAAGTAGCGCTATCCTGCTCTACTTGAACTTCTTTCCAATCCAAAATACGCACCGGAACCGGACGCTTAGGACGGTCAACACGTTCAGTTACCTTCAAAAAACCGCGGGGATCAGCCACGTGCGGTCACCTCCAAAATCTGGTTCCAAACCTCAGATGAGTCAGGATCAGTGCCGTTCGCCTCTGCTTCGGCACGGATAAGCTGGACAGCTGCGAAATCTCGCGGCGTCACCTTTGTCAGCCGCGCCGCAGTATTCTCGAAATCTTCCAATAGCTGGTGCGCGCGGGCAGAACCGGTCTCTTTAAGATGAAGCTCCAGAAGCTCTGAAACTTCGGCTCTATCGTCAGCATCAAGTGGCAAGAACGTCAGTTCGCCACTTTCGCGGGACTGCTTATTGACCTTATGCTCATCAAGATCAAGCACAAACACGTAGCCACCGGACATACCGGCGCCAAAGTTACGGCCGGTCTCACCCAAGATCAGCGCGCGTCCACCGGTCATGTATTCACACCCGTGATCGCCAATGCCTTCGACTACAGCAGTCGCACCCGAGTTACGTACCAAGAAACGCTCACCCACGATGCCGCGGAAGAACATCTCACCGCTCGTGGCACCGTAGCCAATAACGTTACCGGCAACCACGTTATCCTCAGCAACCAAGGCTGAATCGTCAGTTGGACGTACTACTAGGCGTCCGCCTGACAAGCCCTTGCCCGCGTAGTCGTTAGCGTCCCCAGCAAGTCGCAAGGTCACGCCCTGAGGCAAGAAGGCACCCAGTGACTGGCCAGCTTGACCTGACAAGGAAACATCAATGGTGTCATGGTCCAAGAACTCAATACCAAAAGTCTTGGTAACGGTGTGACCCAACATCGTGCCCACTGCACGATCCGTGTTGACTACTGAAGCGGCAATAGACACCGGGCGGCGGTTCTCCAAGGCATCCTGAGCCTCAGCAATGAGCTGATTATCAAGGTGCTCTGAGAGCTCATGATCTTGCTCGCGCATATGACGAACATTCTTATCGGGGAAATCTACCACGGTTGAGCGCAAAATCCCCGAAAGATCCAGACCATCCGCCTTCCAGTGGTCAATAGCTTCTGTCGCATCCAGAACCTCGGCATGGCCAACAGCCTCATCCAGGGTACGGAAGCCCAGCTGCGCCAGATACTCGCGGACTTCCTCAGCAATAAATTCGAAGAAGTTAACCACGTGCTCAGCCTTACCGGTAAAGCGCTCGCGCAACTTGGGGTTCTGGGTTGCAACACCCACCGGGCAGGTGTCCAAGTGGCACTTGCGCATCATGATGCAGCCCTCGACAACTAGCGGCGCGGTTGCAAAACCGTATTCTTCAGCACCGAGCAAAGCCGCAATGATGACGTCACGGCCGGTCTTCAGCTGACCATCCGCCTGCACAACCACGCGGTCGCGCAGACCGTTGATCATCAAAGTCTGCTGAGCTTCAGCCAAACCGAGCTCCCACGGCGCACCGGCGTGCTTAAGAGAGTTCAGCGGAGCAGCACCGGTGCCACCGTCGTGACCGGAGACAAGAACAACATCTGCCTTTGCCTTAGTTACACCTGCGGCAACGGTGCCGATACCGATTTCAGAGACCAGCTTGACGTGGACGCGAGCGCTCGGGTTGGAGCGCTTGAGATCGTAAATCAGCTGAGCCAGATCCTCAATCGAGTAGATATCGTGATGCGGCGGCGGTGAAATCAGCGAGACGCCGGGAGTCGAGTGACGGGTGCGAGCAACCCAGGGGTATACCTTAGTTGCCATGAGCTGACCGCCTTCGCCGGGCTTAGCACCCTGCGCCATCTTAATCTGAATGTCATCAGCGTTGGTGAGGTACAAAGACGTAACGCCAAATCGACCCGATGCTACCTGTTTGATAGCGCTTCGACGTTCAGGATCCAGCAAGCGGTCGATGTCTTCGCCGCCCTCACCGGTATTGGATTTTGCGCCCAGCTTGTTCATAGCGATAGCTAAGGTCTCGTGTGCTTCTTTGGAAATTGAGCCATAAGACATAGCACCGGTTGAAAAACGCTTGACGATTTCTGAGACCGGCTCAACCTCATCGATAGAAATGGGCTGGCGATCTTCGGTGAATTTGAGAAGACCGCGCAAGGTCATCAAGTCTTTCGACTGATCATCTACTAACTTGGTGTAGGACTTGAAGATGTCATAGCGACGGGTCTTCGTGGAATGCTGAAGACGGAAGATAGTGGCAGGGTTGAAGAGGTGGGGTGCACCATCTCGACGCCAGTCATATTCACCACCGGTTTCGAGCTCGCGGTGGGGTACGCCGATGCCGTCTTGCGGGTAAGCGCTGTCGTGGCGGGTGCGTACTTCCTCTGCGATGACGTCCAGTCCAACACCGTCCATCTGGGAGTGAGTGCCGGTAAAGAACTCGTCGATGAGGGCACGGGAAAGTCCGAGCGCTTCGAAGGTCTGCGCGCCGCAGTAGGAGCGCACGGTTGAGATGCCCATCTTGGACATAATTTTCTGCAGACCCTTGCCCAGTGCCTTGATGAGGTTGTAGACAGCTTCCTGTTCGGTAACGCCGGTGATTTCACCTTCGCGAACCAGCTGTTCTACCGATTCCATCGCCAGGTAGGGGTTGATAGCGGATGCACCATAACCAATGAGCGTTGCAATATGGTGCACTTCGCGAACGTCGCCGGCTTCCACGATGAGCGAAGCCTTGGTTCGAGTCGCGCTTCGCAGCAAGTGGTGGTGTACCGCGCTGGTCAGCAACAATGACGGGATCGGTGCCCACTGGGGATTAGAGTTACGGTCGGAGAGAATAATGTGGTGAACACCGCGATTGACTGCGGCAGATACCTTCTCGCAGATTTCGCGGATGCGCGCTCGCAGGGCTTCTTCTCCCCCGTTGGGGTCATACAAACCACGCACTTTGAGGGAGGTGTCCATGCCATCTTCGTCTTGCAAGTGCGCGATTTTATCGAGCTCATCGTTGTTGATGACGGGAAAGTCTAGAGCCACGAGAGATGTACGAACCTGCCCCTTACGCAAGAGGTTGCCCTCGGGGCCAATGGTGGTACGCAATGAGGTCACGAGTTCTTCGCGGATAGAGTCCAACGGCGGGTTAGTGACCTGAGCGAATGACTGAATGAAGTAGTCAAAGAGCAGACGGTGACGCTTAGCAAGTACAGCAATCGGGGTATCTGTGCCCATTGCGTAGATAGGCTCAGCACCGGTTTTCGCCATGGGACCGAGAATCTTGGTGAGTTCTTCGGTGGTGTAACCGAAGGTTTGCTGGCGCTTGCGAATTGAGACGCGTGAGGGACGAATGTGCTCACGTTCTGGCAGGTCAGACAGGTTGACGATAGTGTCTTCTGCCCATTTCTTCCAAGGGTTTGAGCGCGCGACGTCCTGCTTTACCTCTTCATCGGGCACAATGCGCTGGTTAGCGGTATCGACAAAGAACATCTTGCCGGGCGATACGCGGCCCTTTTCAACGATCTTTGACTCGGGCATATCTACCACGCCTACTTCAGACGCGAGAATCACCAGACCGTCGTCGGTTACCCAGTAGCGTCCGGGGCGTAGACCGTTGCGGTCAAGTACTGAACCCACGCTATCACCATCGGTGAAGGCAACAGCTGCGGGACCGTCCCAGGGCTCCATCAAGGTGGAGTTATAGCGGTAGAAATCTCGGCGCTCATCATCCATGGTTTCGTGATTTTCCCATGCCTCGGGAATCATCATCATCATGGTCTGAGCGGCAGAGCGACCAGAGAGCATTAGTAACTCTGCAACCTCATCGAAAGACTGCGAGTCGGATGCGCCGACGCTGCAAATCGGGAAGAGCTCCTCGGGATTGCGGCCAAGCACAGGTGACTTGAGCTGGGACTGACGTGCGCGCATCCAGTTGCGGTTGCCCTTGACCGTATTGATCTCACCGTTGTGCGCGATCGTGCGGAAGGGCTGAGCGAGCGGCCACGACGGGAAGGTGTTGGTTGAAAAGCGCGAGTGAACGATTGCGAGCTTGGTCTTGAATCGCTCGTCCTGAAGGTCAGGGTAGAAGGGCTCTAGCTGCGCAGTCGTGAGCATGCCCTTGTAGACGATGGTGCGTGAGGACAGGGAAGGGAAGTAAACGCCCAGTTTATGCTGAGAACGCTTGCGAACGCGGAAAGCCTTCTGATCGAGCTGACGACGCTCCGCATCAACCGTTAAATCAATGACGGGAATGTGTCCGGTAAAGGGTTCACTCACGCGGTCAGAGACCTCAGGCAATGCCTCGGCCAAGAAAACCTGTGAGAAATAGGGCATAACAGCTCGTGCCGAGGCACCAACAATATCGGGCTTAACCGGCACATCGCGCCAGCCCAGTACACGCAAGCCTTCTGCCTGCGCGATTTCTTCGATAGAAGACTTCAGTTCATCAGCGTTCACGCCGTGGGTGGGTAGATAGGCGGTGCCCACCGCGTACTTACCCAAATCAGGCAAGTCAAAATCTACTTCAGCGCGAAAGAATTCATCGGGAATCTGCACCAAAATACCTGCGCCGTCACCGGTGCCCTCATCAGCGCCAACAGCACCGCGGTGCTCCAAACGACGCAAAGCAATCAGAGCATGATCCACGATGTCGTGACCGGCAGTTCCACGCAATGTGGCAATCATTGCAAGGCCACACGCATCTTTCTCCATGTCAGGGCTGTAGAGACCTTGAGAATCTGGAATATCAGCAAAGGTCTTAAAGGGAGACGGTGCGTGCTGTGCACCGAGCATGGTGTTGTCAGTCATGCGAAAGGCTCGTTTCTCTCGACAATTCAAAGAAGAGCTTGATGCGAATATCAAACTCTCTAGATTTCTTGTGAGATCTCGTCTCATACGCGCTCCCTACCTAAAGCAGGTACGCATGGTCGCAAGACGGTGTCTTATCGAGCACTTAGCTTCCCAGCTAGGTGAGGTTGCGCTATTGCAACGTGTGGGGGCTTCGTTTCCAACTAACGGGGTGGTTAGCCGGTGCGAAATCCGTGGTGTGTGATGCCTTGGTTGCCTACCCACATGAAGTTACCGGGGCTGTTTTCCCGGCGAGTAGTACTATTTTGCACGAGCTACGTTACAGCGGGGTAAAAAATTACGCGCGTGTCTTATATTTTGGGAATTATGACGGCACTAAGTGAGACATCATTTTTCAGTGTTCGCTGCGTCAGCGGAACAGCTTAAAACACGAAGGGAGCCGTGAATTCTCTCATGAATTCACGGCTCCCCCGCCCACCGGCAGTCTTATTTTTCGGTGTTAAAAATCGGGCCAACGTTACGAGAACGCTTCAGCTCGAAGAAACCCGGGTAGGACGCCAAAGCTACAGCAGCATCGAAAACCTTACCTGCTTCTTCTCCCTGCGGCGCAGGCGAGAAAACAGGACCGAAGAAAGCAGTTCCATTGAACGCTACAACCGGTACGCCTACATCGTCGCCTACGAGCTTCTGTGCATCCTTGATGGATTCCTCCAGCTTGGCATCGTACTGATCATTCTCACCGTATTCAGCAAGTTCAGCAGGCAAATCAACGTTCTTCAACGCAATTGCAATCGCGTCTTTATGATCATTGCTCTTATTGTCATTGTGGTGAATCTCTTCACCAATAGCAGTGTAGAACTCCCCCAGCTTCTCAGGATGCTTGTCAGCAACAGCCATTGCTACGCGGGCAGGAGCCCATGACTCATCCATGTGCTTCTGGTAGCTTTTGGGAAGGTCACGGCCCTTGTTCAAAAGAGGGAGCGAGAAGGGGCGCCAGTTCACCTCGATATCACGGATTTTCTCAACATCGAGAATCCAGCGTGAAGTCATCCAGCACCAGGGGCAGATGGGGTCAAACCAGAAATCTACAGTATTCTTTTCAGCCATTGCATCTCCTTTTGATAAGTGTGAAGCGGGTTCACACGATCACTAAAAACTATCTAAAGGAACGCTCTCCCCCACGCTTTTATTCCTGATTCATAAGGCTAAGCACTTTTCAGTTGCTTACGCTCGGTAATCAGGGTTGCTTCTTTCACTCCACGCACGGTGTCAGCATCTATAACAATCGCGGTTACGTCATCGCGGCTAGGGACATCAAACATCACGGGCTGCAACAGGTTTTCCATGATTGAGCGTAGTCCTCGCGCACCGGTATCACGCTCAATGGCAAGTCGAGCAATCTCAGAAATCGCGTCCTTCTCAAAAATTAGCTCAACATTGTCAATCGCAAACATGCGCTTGTACTGCTTAATCAAAGCATTCTTTGGCTCAACCAGTACCCGCTCAAGATCTAACTGGGTCAGTTTCTCCAGCGAAGTGACAACGGGTAAACGTCCGATAAATTCAGGAATGAGACCAAATTTCAGCAAGTCTTCAGGCAACAGTTGCGTGAGAATATCGGCACTTTGAGATGCTTGCTCGATTGAGGCGCCAAAGCCGATGCCTTTGCGGCCTACACGAGCACCGACGATTTCTTCAATACCGGCAAATGCACCTGCCGCAATGAACAAAATTTTAGAGGTGTCAATATGTAAAAACTCAGACTGAGGATGCTTGCGCCCGCCCTGCGGAGGAACAGCTGCAACTGTGCCCTCCAGAATTTTGAGCAAAGCCTGCTGAACGCCTTCACCAGAAACATCGCGAGTAATTGAAGGATTCTCTGCTTTACGGGAAATCTTGTCGATTTCATCTATATAAATGATGCCGTTTTCTGCTTTTTTCACATCACCATCAGCGGCTTGGATCAGCTTAAGCAGGATATTCTCAACGTCTTCACCGACGTAACCTGCTTCGGTGAGAGAGGTAGCATCGGCTACGGCAAAAGGTACGTTGAGTTTTTTCGCGAGGGTTTGAGCAAGATAGGTTTTGCCAGATCCCGTAGGACCAACCAGCAAAATGTTTGACTTGGCGAGCTCAACGTCCTCACCATCAGTGGCCATGAGCGTCGCGGCATCAACGATGGGATTAGTAGCTGCTTTGATGCGCTTATAGTGATTGTAGACAGCAACAGATAGTGCGCGTTTCGACGCTTCTTGGCCAATCACAAAGCTTTGCAGGTGATCAAAAATCTCGCGGGGCTTAGGTAGTTCATCAAGAACGGGTGCTGTATTTTCTTCCAGCTCCTCCAGCAAAATTTCGTTGCACAATTCAATGCACTCATCGCAAATATAGATATTTGGACCAGCGATGAGCTTTCTTACCTGTTTCTGATTTTTGCCACAGAAGTTGCACTTCAGCAGATCCGCGCTATCACCGATTCGCGCCATGGATTCCACCTTTCGTTCGCACGCTAAGCCTGTTAATAGGCTACCCGCATTAATAGTCAGACCCAATTCATTGAGCGGTCTAACCGATTTGTTGCATCTATTACGCAACCTTGTAAAACGTTGGCGCACAGCATGAAGGCGACGCATCTTCAAGGATGCGTCGCCCTCACGGTTCAGTATCGTAGCTTAGCTGTAGTCATCTGCCTTGTTGATGACAGGCTGCTTAGCCTTACGTGATTCAAGAACCTGGTCAACCAGACCGTATTCAAGAGCCTGCTGAGCAGTCATAATCTTGTCACGCTCGATATCGTTATCGATCTCTTCTGCAGTCTTGCCTGAGTGCAGTGCAAGAGTCTGAGCGGTCCACTCACGCATACGCATTACCTCGTTAGCATGGATTTCGATATCCGATGCCTGACCCCCCTGCTGACCACCGAGTGCCGGCTGGTGGATCAGGACGCGTGCATTCGGCAGCGCCAGACGCTTACCGGGGGTGCCTGCTGCGAGCAAAGTTGCAGCCGCAGATGCTGCCTGACCCAAGCAAACAGTCTGAATCTCGGGGCGAATGTACTGCATGGTGTCGTAAATTGCAGTCATCGCGGTGAATGAACCACCGGGTGAGTTAATGTACAGGGTAATGTCGCGGTCGGGATCCTGAGATTCCAGAACCAACAACTGAGCCATAATGTCGTCAGCTGATGCGTCATCAACCTGAGTGCCCAAGAAGATAATGCGATCTTCAAACAGTTTTGCGTAGGGATCCTGACGCTTGTAACCGTAAGGAGTGCGCTCTTCAAAGCTAGGCAGCACATAGCGGTCAGTCGGCATATCCGCGGGAGCTGATGAGTAAGGATTAAAAATCATGAATAAAATCTTTCGCTAGTGAACGTTCGAACCGTTATTACTTTTCTTCGGTTGACGCGCTCTGCGGGTCACGTGAAGTCATGATGTGGTCGAAGAAACCGTATTCGAGGCCTTCTTCAGCGGTGAACCAGTTGTCGCGGTCATTGTCGCGCAAAATGGTTTCGAGGCTCTGACCGGTGCGATCAGCAGTAATCTGGCTCAAACGCTTCTTCATATCCAAAATGAGTTCAGCCTGAGTACGAATATCAGATGCGGTACCGCCGATACCACCGGAGGGCTGGTGCATGAGGATGCGGGCGTTGGGGGTAGCGTAACGCTTGCCCGGTGCGCCAGCAGTCAACAGGAACTGGCCCATTGATGCTGCCATGCCGGTCACGACAGTTACTACGTCGTTGGGAATCAACTGCATGGTGTCGTAAATCGCCATGCCCGCAGTCACTGATCCACCGGGTGAGTTGATGTACAGGTAGATATCCGCATCGGGGTCTTCAGCGGAGAGAAGGAGCATCTGTGAGCAGATGCGGTTAGCGTTAGTATCGCGAACCTCTGAACCCAGCCAAATGATGCGCTCTTTGAGCAGACGGTTGTAGACGTAATCGTCCTGGCTACCCATGGGTGTTTCCATAGCGGGTGCAGTTGAGGTGTTTGACGCCTTTGTCGGCAAGAAATTGGACATTAATCCGTACCTCTCTTGTAGGTGAATTTGCGCCTTTCTTTGCGGCCACTTACTGCCAAAAGAACGCGCAAATATTCTTCATTGCTTAGTACATTAGTGCACGAGGCACGCTCGCGTCAGGTCAAATAACGATAGTTCGCTGTTGGCTCAGATTCCTTGCCGACGGCTGAATGAGATCAGCGCGTTTGCGCGCTAGTGATAACACGCAATAGCTCCATCTGGGCCGTCAATCACTGTGATAGGCGTATTGAATATCTCGGTGAGCAACTCATCGTGCATAACGTTCTCGACAGTATCAAGTACGGCGATTTTTCCGTCTTTCACAGCGCAGATGTAATCAGCGTACCGAGCTGCAAAATTGATATCGTGCAATACCACAACAATCGTTCGTCCAAGTGCTGTTGCTGCTTCCTTCAGGTGCTTCATCATCTGAACGGAGTGCGCAATGTCTAGGTTATTAAGCGGCTCATCTAGCAAAACATAATCTGTTTCTTGGGCAAGCACCATAGCTACATAAGCACGCTGACGCTGGCCACCTGAGAGTTGATCTAGGTAACGGTTTTCCAGCTCCCCCAAATTCAAAAAATCGATATAGCGGGAAATGATGGTTTCATCCTCTGCGGTGAGTCTTCCCTTCGAATAAGGAAAACGCCCAAAACCTACGAGCTGACGCACCGTCAGCTTAGTTACGAAGTGGTTTTCCTGACGCAGGATAGAAACAATTTTTGCTAAATCCTCAGATTTAGTGGATGCAACATCAAAGTTGGCGATGTGAATGGCACCCTCATCGATATCGAGCAGACGCCCGATCATGGTCAGCAGAGTCGATTTACCCGCTCCGTTAGGTCCCACCAGAGCCGTAATACCGCCAGCCGGGATCTGAAGATTAACCGGACCAATCGAAACATCTGACCCGTAGCGCTTGGCTACATTGTCTAACCTAATCACAGGCGTCCCTTCTTCAAAATCATCATCAAAAACACGATGCCGCCCACTAACTCAATCACGATGCTGACAACCCCCTGAGCATAGAAAACGTGTTGCATCAGGAAGTAGGCCACCGTCAAAACCATGTAAGCAATCAGCGCTGCCATGGGCATAATGTATCGGTGATCGAAAGTATCTGCCCACTGATAAGCCAATACCGCCACTAAAAAGCCCAGAAAAGTCATCGGACCCACGAGAGCGGTTGACACAGCCATCAGCACAGCAACCAGCACCAGCACTATTAAGGAATGGCGACGATGGTTCACACCGAGGTTCTGTGAGACTTCACGGCCTAAGCCCAAAACATTCAGGTTGCGAGAATTCAGGTAGATAAGCGCGGTGGACGCTACAACCAGCGGAATAGCGATGGGGTAATATTCGGCTTCAGCGTTATTAACCGACCCAAAGAGTCTGGCCGTCAAAATATCAAACTCACTGGGGGTCAGCATCCTTTGCATAAAAGTTGATACAGACCCCAGTCCGCCGCCAACAATGATGCCTATCAGCAACATGGCATGCATATTCGCATTCTTGCCGGTTAGCAACCATGAATACAAAGCTAGTGACAGCAAAATCATGAGAACAAGCTGGATAATAAACATCTCAAGATTTCGTGATGCAATCAGACCAGAAGCACCAAAGAAATAAATAGTCGCGGTATGTATGGCCGTATAGAGCGACTGAAAGCCCATAATCGAGGGGGTAATGATGCGATTGTTCGTTACCGTCTGAAAAGCGACTGTTGCTACCGCCTGACTCACTGCAACGATTCCCATTGCAGTCACCGCAGACGTCCTGCGCTGAGCTACAATCCAAAACCGTTCAGAGCCAAACGGCATAGGGTTTTTATAGGCAAGTAAACCCAAGGTTGCAAGAGCGCTTAACAGCAGTAGGATCGCCATAATAATCCAGTATGATCGACGCGAGGAACGCGAAACGAAAGCACCAGAAACACGATCAGACGAGATAGCTGCAGGTGTATTAGCAACAGGCGAGTGCTGATGGGTCAAGAAATTAGCGGACATTCTGACGCTGCCTCACAATCAGAGTAATGAACACCAGTGCCCCGATAATGCCGAGAACAACCGATACGGGCATTTCGAACGGGGAAATAATGGTTCGTGCCAACAAGTCGCATACGGTGACGATAGCGATGCCCGTCAGGCAAACCCACGGCAGATTTGAGCGCAAATCATCACCGCGAAACATACTTACGATATTCGGAACAATCAGCCCCACAAAGGGCAAAAATCCCACTACTACAGTCACAACACCCGTGGCGATAGCAATGAGGGCAGTGCCGATAAGCATCAGACGTTGGTAATTGAGACCAACGTTGGTAGCGATTTCTTCACCCAACCCGGCAACAGTCAGCCGGTCAGCGTAGAAAAATACGGCAAATACTACCAGTAAAACAATCCACAGAACTTCATACTGGCCAACGATGACAGAGGTAAAGCTACCAGCAAACCAAACCCCCAAATTCTGCAAAAGGTCAGTCTGCAGTGCGAAAAAAGTAGACAGAGAACTCACTACCGCGCCGAGCATGATACCCACAATCGGAACAATGAGAGATGAACGCAGCGAAACTTTTCGCAAGAAAGCAAAAAAGACCATCGCACCGATAAAAGAAAATAAAACCGCGGATGACATCTTAAGCAAAATACTGGAGTTAGGCGCAATCCACAGAATAAAAAGCAAGCCTAGGCCGGCCCACTCGGTAGTGCCTGTTGTCGATGGCTCAACAAACTTATTTTGTGTCAATAGCTGCATAACAAGACCGGACATCGCCATAGCAGCACCGGCTAAGATGAGCGCAATGGTGCGAGGAACTCGAGTTTGAGCGAACATCTGAGCACCATCATCAGCACTCAAAATACTGTACTCTCCCGTGAACATCGAGATCGTCAGAAGTCCAAGGACGGCAACTATACCTATCAGAAGCTTGGCGTCGAATAACTTTTTACGAGTGTGGGATTTTCTCGTTACTGTGTGTGTCACTGTGCTTACCTCTTATGCGCGTCAAGGAGCTTCACCTCGTGCGGCGTGAAGCTCCTTGACGCAACATCTCAAGCTAGAGATTGATTATTTAGCTTTTTCGAATTCGTCTGCCATTGAATTCAATGTTTCGGTGTATGTAATGATGTTTTCGTTGGTGTAGGTATCACCGGGCGCGAACACTAAATGGTTGTCCTTGAAAGCTGAAACGTTCTGCAAAGCAGCGTTATCTTTAAGAACCTGTTCAGCAGGAGTAGCATCAGACTTCACCGCAGCATCACGGTCAAGCACCAGAACCCAGTCGGGGTTGGATTCTGCAATAGCCTCAACGCTAATGTCATCGCCTTGGTGGTCGTCAGAAGCATTTTCAACTTCTAACGCCGGCTTCATGCCAATCCATTCAAAAATCGGGCCAAAGAAACGTCCCTTTTCGGGAGCGACATAACCAATTTCACCGCCGGAGACATTGACAGCCATCACGGTCTGCTCGGAATCGTATGCCTCTTTTGCACGCGCCTTTGCCTTGTCAAAATCATCGACGAGCTTCTGCGCCTCGTCCTGCTTCTCAAAGACCTCGCCCAAAGCCAGCGTCTGACGCTTCAGTTCCTCATCCACTGGTTCACCATCGCGAGGTTCAAACTCAAGCAAGGTTGCATCGGGGTTTAGTTTTTTAATGTCTTCGTAGTATTGGGAGAAACGTTGCCCATTGATAATAAGATCCGGATTAACAGCGGCCATTGCCTCAAGATCCGGTTCTTTATGGTTGCCGATGTCTACAATCTCGTCGTTGTTTTTGTAGTTCTCGATAGTGGAGGGAATAAGTTGTTTTGGCGCTGCCGCGAGATCAACACCCCACGCATCCAAAATCTCAAAACTGCGGTTATCGGTGACGACAATACTTTCAGCAGGTGTTTTAACCTCGTGTGAGCCGAAGTTATCTTCGATGGTTTTAATAGCGGATGCAGACTGTGAGGAAGTTTCTGATTCAGGGTGAGATGACGCGGTTTCTTGCGCACTGGTGCAACCAGCCAAAGCCAGGATTGCTGAAGCGGCAATGACGGAAAGAGTCTTACGAGATTTCACTATTCGCTCCGAGAGTCGTGTGTCAATTAGCGGATGGTTTTTAGGTCAACCTAACTTCCAAGTTACTAAGACCTTTAGCCGCTCTCAACCTAACAGGGCGCCTCAAAACATAATTACGTTATATTTCCCTTACGTACTATTTTTTATTTAAAAATTTGACATACCGATCTAAAAACCACCTCGAAATTCTCTTAAACACAAACGGCGCCCCTCCACTAAGGAGAGGCGCCGCTAATGTAAACCGAGTTAGAAATTACTCAGCCGATTCTTCTTCACCTGCAGGGTTCAGGTACTTAGACAGGTCAACTGCCTTGCCCTCTGAATCCTTAACTTCAGCCTTTTCCAGTGCTGATGCGAGTGCCTTTGAGCGGCGAACTTCGCCAACCAGCATACCTGCCTGGCCTGAGCCGTCCAGCATCTGTGCGAACTGGTTGGGGTCCATGCCGTACTGTGATGACATGGTGATAATGTAGTCAATCAGTTCAGCCTGCTCAACACCGATTTCTTCCTTTTCAGCGATTGCGTCAAGAATCATTTCGTTCTTGAACGCACGCTCGGTGTTCTCACGAACCTCTGCGCGGTGCTCTTCGGTGTCGTGGTCAGCGTCAGCCTGGGGGTTGTCGAAGTGCTGTGAAATCTGCTCTTCAATAACCTTTTCGGGAACGGGGATTTCAACCATTTCGACCAGTGCGTCAAGCACCTTGTCGCGAGCCTCTGCACCCTGCTCAGCTACCTTAGCGTCTGCAGCCTGCTTTGCGAGGTCTTCCTTGAGTTCGTCAATGGTGTCGAACTCTGATGCCAGCTGTGCGAAATCGTCGTCAGCCTCGGGCAACTCGCGTTCCTTAACAGCGGTGACCTTAACCTTGACAGTTGCAGCCTCACCTGAGTGCTCGCCACCTGCAAGCTTGGTTTCGAAGGTTGCGTCTTCGCCAGCTGAAAGACCGGTCAGAGCCTCATCAAGACCTTCAAGCATGGTGCCTGCACCAACCTGGTATGACAGGTCGTTTGCACCGTCTACCTCTTCGCCGTCGATGGACGCGGTGAGGTCGATGGTTACAAAGTCTTCGTTGGCCGCGGGGCGGTCAACAGTCTTCAGGGTGCCGAAGCGGCTACGCAGGTTATCCAGCGCGGTCTGCTTGTCTTCGTCGGTTACCTCTGCTGCTGCAACCTCAACCTTGATACCTGAGTAATCAGGCAGTTCAATTTCGGGGCGAACAGTTACCTCGATGCTGAGCTTTACGTCAGCTTCGCGGTTGCCTTCTTCAGGCTTTGAGATGATATCCAGCTCGGGCTGAGCCAAGGGGGTGAGATCATTCTCTGCAAGAGCCTGTGAGTAGAACTCATTCAAGCCTTCGTTGAGAGCGTTTTCAACGATGAAATCGAAACCCGCACGCTGCTCGATGAGCTGCTTAGGAGTCTTACCCTTACGGAAGCCGGGAACCTGGATCTGCTGAGCCAGTGACTTGTAGGTGCGATCAAGGTAAGTCTTGAACTCTGAGAACGGTACCTCTACCTCAATTTTTGCGAGGGTCGGATTGAGCTTCTCGACGGCAGTCTTCACGTCCGTAGATCTCCTGATAGTAGTTTGACGAACCCGGAGGCGCATACAACGTCGCCGGATATATTGAAAATTTGTGCTGATGTAAGAAAACCCGCACCTTTAGTGCGGGTCTTCTTGCATTTCACGTCGGGGTGACAGGATTCGAACCTGCGATCTCCTGCTCCCAAAGCAGGCGCGTTAGCCAAGCTACGCCACACCCCGTACTGCACAAGGCGTTATCCAGTGTAACTGTTTTTTCAAGAAATTCCTACTTGAGAGGATGCGAGTCCCCGGCTTTTACCCAGCGCTTGAGAGAGTTGGGCATCTCAACCACCCTCCAGCATCCGCAAGTAGATTCATGGCAGCAACTTTTTAGCTGCTTTTCAGCCCATTCTTGAGATGCCAACTTACGTACCGCCCTCCCCTTGTGAATAATCCCTCCACACACAAGTTTCAACACACAGGGCATTCCGATTTGACAGAGAGGCAGAAAGTTGTGTTTACTAGATAAGTCCCATGCGGATAAAACTAAATACGGGGATGTAGCTTAATGGTAAAGCCTCAGTCTTCCAAACTGATTACGCGGGTTCGATTCCCGTCATCCCCTCCACTAAAAATCCCGACTCGATCGAGTCGGGATTTTTTCTACCCCTTCACAAGCCACTGAAAAACCGATGCGAACATCACATACTGCTGAAATTTGCAAAGATGCCAAGCACCGTGTAAGTTATTACCTGTTGCTTACAGAGCTTCACGGCTCTGATTCATCACCTGCGCGGGTGGCGGAATAGGCAGACGCGCTAGCTTGAGGTGCTAGTCCTCGTATTAGAGGGTGGGGGTTCAAGTCCCCCTCCGCGCACAGAATAATCCCCGGATGCTTCAGCATCCGGGGATTATTGTATATATTCCCCTTTACTCACGACACGCAGATATAGAGATTTAGAAACCCACCACAACTTGTTAAAATTCTAAGTTTTTAAACACAAAATACCGCACCCTTGAAAGTCAGCATACTTTTTATAGGTAGAGTGATTTTCATGTCCCCAAGCAGTACAAAGATCTTTGAGTTCCTCTTCGATGCGGGAGAAGGCTTACTCAGAAGCGGCGCAAGTGCCGCTTCCACCACAAAAACACTGTTGGCTATCTGCGCTCAAGCCGGCCTCAAAAACGTCACGGTGAGCATTATCGTCGGTCAGCTCACCGTCAGCTACCAACCAGAAGACGGCTCCTACCCTATCTCCCGCGTCCACAACATCACCCCCGGTATCTTAGATATCTGGTGGAGGTCACGCTCTGAAAACACTATTGAGCGATTTTTATTGGGCGAAATAGACATAGATCAGGCTGATCGAGAATTTAAACAGTTCTACCAGCGTCAGAAAAACCGCTCAACCTGGTGGTGGACTACCAGCGGCTACGGCATCTTGGGCATGGGCTTCAGCATCCTCTTGGGCGGAGACTTTGTTACAACGCTTGGCGCGGTTCTCGTATCGATGTGCGTTTCGATGCTGTTCCGCTGGCTGTCACGCGTTGGTGCACCGGGAATTTTCAGCTACGCAGCAGGCGGATTTATAGCGGTTTTACTCGCTGCGGGCTTTATGATGCTCACCAACACCAATCAGGCCACCATCTGCGTCGTGTCTACTTTGGCCGCTAGGCTAGCCGGCGTGACCGCATATGCAGTCATTCAAGACTCTATTACAGGTTGGTATCTCTCAGCGGCGGGACGCTTTGTTGATATTGCGGTGTGCACGGCAGGTCTTATATCCGGTGTAGCTGCAGCAATTGCGGCAGCAAATCCCTTTATTGGCGATGATGTGCAATTAGTTGAGCTCGTGACCGCTGATACCGGCTCTTGGTTCTACTCAATATTGGGGGCGGCTCTTGTAGCAGGTGGTTTTGCGTTAGCCTCGGGCGGGCTCAAAATTCGATTGGTAGCCATGACAGTGCTCGGTAGCCTAGCTCAAGCTCTCTACCTTGTAATGACGAAACTCTACAATGTAGAAACCTTTTTCGCGATTTTTGCCGTCGGAACAATTATTGGCGGAATCTGCGTCATGGTCTCTCGCAAAGTCAGCCTAACCTCAAACGCTCTGATGCTCGTAGCCTTGCTTCCTTTGTTCCCCGGTCTTATGATCTATCAAGGTGCACTGAGCTATTTCTTTGGTATCGGAGATTCAGGTACCTCGCTGATGGAAGCTCTGGTGACCACGTATTGTCTCTCCATGGGCGGAACACTCGGCCAGTACTTGGTGTCCCAAGCCATGTGGCAGGCACGCAAACAGCAGTTCCGTCGACGCTACCCCGACGGTAACTTCGACACAGACCAAGCCCACGAATACCAAGCTCAAGACATCATGTTGCCGATCTTCAGCAAACCTTTCAACAGTGCTGAACCTCGCGAATAAAAACCAAAAAGTGGCCTGTTCCTTTACAAGGAACAGGCCACTTTTTGGTTTACGCGACTATTGACCCGCGTTCTTCTTTACCCTGCCGGTAAGAAAGTTGTCCAAGATTCTCTCGGTCTCTACGACGCCCACGAGCACCGGCGACAATGAAGCCTACGATGCCCAAAAGCAACAACGCACCAGACGTCAGAACGTGAATACGAACGCCGAATAAATGCTGTGAAGCATCGATGCGCAAGAACAACTCAATCATCAGACGACCAAAGCTGTAATAAGCAACGTACGCCCAGAATGTCTGCCCCAACTTCCACTGCAACTTAGCTGCCAGCCACATGACGCCCAAGGCACCCACGATATTCCAGATTGACTCATACAAAAAAGTCGGGTGAAACAGCGTCCCGGCAGGATACTGATCAGGGAAGTTATAGGAGTTCGGGCTAATCTCCAACCCCCAGGGAAGCGTTGTGGGCTTACCGAAAAGTTCCTGATTGAACCAGTTGCCCCAGCGTCCGATACCCTGAGCGATCAGAATTCCGGGGGCAACCGCATCCGCGAACTGAGCGAAAGAGACCTTATACCGACGGCAGGCAATGTAAGCACCAAGAGCACCGAGTGAAATAGCACCCATGATGCCGATGCCGCCCTCCCAAATCTTCAAAGCATCAATCGGATGAGCGCCCTCACCGAAATAGGACTCCGGGTCAGTGATGAACACGTGGTACATACGCGCACCCACTAGACCAAACGGAATCGCCCACATGGCAATATCCCACACATTATCGGGATCGTTGCCCCAGCTCTTCCACCGCTTAGAACCCAGTAACAAGCAGATAACAATGCCTGTCAGAATGCACAGCGCGTAGAAATGCACCGTAAGAGGACCAATATTGAAGGATGAGACGGAGGGTGACGGAATGGACGCGAGGATCACTTGGTTCATGCGCGTCCTGCCAGTTCGCGAGTCAGCTGCGCCACTCCTTCAACGCCGCTCTCCCCCAGTGCTTTAACAAGTGCCGTACCAACAATCACACCGTCAGCGTAAGCACCGATTTCTTCAACATGCTCTCGACGAGACACGCCAAGACCAACACACACGTTTTCAACACCTGCCTGACGAATATCAGCAACCAGCTTCTGCGCGGCAGATGAAACGGAGGAACGAGCACCCGTCACACCCATCACTGAAACCGCGTACACAAAGCCGCTAGATGCCTGAGCCACAGTATGCAAACGCTCGGTAGACGATGAAATCGCCGCCAAGAAAATGCGATCAAGCCCGTTCTCTTCAGAAGCTTTAAGCCATGCGCTCGCCTCGTCAGGCACAAGGTCAGGAGTAATGATGCCGGCGCCACCAGCCTGCGCAAGATCAGCAGCGAACTTTTCAACACCGCGACGCAGAACCGGGTTCCAGTAAGTCATTACTACAACAACCGCATCGGTTGCGGCAGTAATCTCACGGACCGCCCGAAACAAATCATCCAAACGGAAGCCATTATCTAGAGCCTCAGCTGTGGCTTTTTGAATCACAGGACCGTCCATGACGGGGTCAGAGTATGGCACGCCAAGCTCAATAATGTCAGCACCGTTATTTCCCAGTGCAATCGCCGCTGCAATGGAATCATCAACCGTTGGGTAACCCACCGGCAAATAACCAATCAACGCGGCGCGGCCTTCTTTTTTGCACTGCTCCAAACGAGCTGACAACTTTGAGTCAGCGTTTGCCTGAGGATAAGAACGCTCCGCAACAGAATATTTCGCGGCTCCGGGGGTGAAATCTTCGTAGCTCATTACTTCTTCTCGCTTTCTGCTTCAGCAGTTGCCTCAGAATTACCGGTCTGCAACGTGGACGAGGGAATCGCCTTACCCAGACCAAACCACTCAAGCGCGGTGCTCATATCCTTATCACCGCGTCCTGACAAGCACACCACCATAATCTTCTCGGCTGCACCCTCAGGATCCTTCGCTGCCCACTCGCGTCCAACACGCAAAGCACCAGCAAGGGCATGAGCAGACTCAATAGCGGGAATGATGCCCTCTGTCTGGCACAGCAGGCGCAAAGCGTCCATTGCCTCTGTATCGGTCACAGGCTGGTAGCTCACACGACCAATATCAGAAAGATATGCGTGCTCAGGGCCAACGCCAGGGTAATCAAGACCGGCAGAAATTGAATGCGAATCGATGGTCTGCCCGTCTTCATCCTGCATCAAGTACGTCATCGCACCGTGCAGAACACCGGGGCGTCCAAGATTAATAGTTGCCGCGTGACGATTAGTTTCTACACCGTCACCGCCGGCTTCAAAGCCATAAATCTCAACGTCTTTATCGTCCAAGAAAGCATGGAAAATGCCGATAGCGTTCGAACCGCCACCAACGCACGCTGCAACACCATCGGGCAAACGACCGGTGCGTTCTAACAGTTCCTCGCGGGTTTCAGTGCCGATAGCGTCGTGGAAGTATCGAACCATAGCGGGGAAAGGATGCGCACCAGCAGCGGTGCCCAACAGATAGTGGGTGGTCTCAACGTTAGCTACCCAGTCACGAAGAGCCTCGTTAATAGCGTCCTTAAGAGTGCGCGATCCGTTCTGAACAGCAATAACTTTTGCACCCAAAAGCTGCATACGAGCAACGTTTAATGCCTGACGTTCAGTATCTTCTTCGCCCATGTACACCACGCACTCCATGCCGAACAAAGCGGCAGCAGTCGCGGTAGCCACACCGTGCTGACCCGCACCGGTTTCGGCAATCAAACGAGTCTTACCCATGCGCTGAGCAAGCAAAGCCTGACCGACCACATTATTGATCTTATGGCTACCGGTGTGATTGAGATCCTCACGCTTGAGGAACATACGAACACCGGCATGAGCCGCAAAACGGGGAACCTCAGTCAGCAAGGACGGACGATTTGAGTACTCACGTGAAAGACGCTTGAACTCATCCAAGAACTCCGGGTCTTCCTTCGCCTTATTGAAGGTATCTTCAAGTTCATCAATGGCACGCATCAAGGATTCAGGCATCCAACGGCCACCGTACTTACCAAAGTAAGGGCCGGGAGCATTTTTCAGGGACTTACCCTGGCTCAAAAATTGTTCTGCCAAGTTCTCAGTCATGTTATTCCTCGTATCCGTGACTTTGTGAAATGAGTTATCTCTAGCAATAGCAGATTTAGGACGCTGCCAGAAATTCTTTTCGCGCTGTGAGACCAGCTGCGCGGAAGGCTTTAACAGCTTCAGTGGGTTGGCCTGACTTCACCAGCGCCTCACCCACCAGTACAGCGCCTGCACCGTGAGACGCGTAATCTGCAACATCTTGTGCCTCAGAAACGCCTGACTCGGCAACCAGCACAGCATCCTGGGGCAGGTACTGGGCTAAACGTGCAAAGTTAGCGTTATCGACCTCTAAAGTTTTCAGATTACGAACGTTTACGCCGATAATCTTCGCACCAAGTGCAACAGCGCGCTCAATTTCTTCGGGAGTGTGGGTCTCAACCAAAGCATTCATGCCGAGCTCATGGGTAAGGTCAAAAAAGCGTTTGAGAGTCTCATCATCTAAAGCAGCAACAATGAGCAGAACCAGATCCGCTCCGTGCGCACGAGCTTCCCAAAACTGGTACTCATCAACCATGAAGTCTTTACGCAAGACGGGAATGTTCACCGCTGCACGTACGGCATCCAGATCGTCGAGCGAACCTTTGAAACGGCGCTGCTCAGTGAGTACGGAAATAGCTGCAGCTCCCCCGGCCTCGTACGCAGCGGCCAAAGTGGCAGGCTCAGGGATATCAGAAAGAGCCCCCTTAGAAGGGCTAGCACGCTTGACCTCTGAGATCACCTCTACGCTTTCTTTACTCGCCCCGCGCAAGCCAGCCAAAGCATCGCGCGCAGGCGCAACTTCAGCGACCTTAGCCTTCAATTCATTTAAAGACACATAGCGCTGGCGCTCCTGCAGATCCTCTCGAACACCAACAATGATTTCATCCAGAACGGTCATCTTGCCCCACCCATTCACTCTTGTACAACCCCTGCGGTTTTCATGACCGCTACTAAAACATAAGCGCCCCGCACCGATGCGAGACGCTTAATGTATAAACACTAAAAATTAGTGGTGAGCTCGAGTTGAAGCCTTTGCGCGCTCACGCTCGATGGTGCGGTGACCACCCTGACCGTGACCTGACTTCTTCAACGCGAAACCAGCAATAGCACCAATGAGCATCAGCGCAATACCGACGATTAGAAGGAAGGTGTTAGCAATCGAGAAACCAATTGCACCAATAATCATGCCCACGGTCATCAAGACGGTGAGCGTCCATGCTGCGACAGTGTTGCCGTGGTTGTTGGGCACAACACCCGGTACCAGGCGGACCTGCTGATCAGACATTATTCTCCTCAAAGTATGTGACAAAGCGCGTGTGTGCTTAGCGCAAAGTTCTTCACGGTCAATTCTAGTGGGTTAACAGCAATTCTTTGCAATGAAAAGGCATCATGTTACTGCACTTTTTGTTGAATCTACCGGTTATCAGTCGGGTCAACTCCCCGAGTCAAAGAATCCCACGTATCAATTTCATCGAGATCCTCATGCGAGTTAGCAGGCACTGCAACACCGTGGTTACGGTCGTATTTAGCTTTACGCTGCTTCCATGACCGAGATGCGATACCAATAAGTACCGCTGAAACGATAATCATCAAAGCCGCGACCATAGCGCCCCATGGCCAGGCTGAGAGCGTGTAGTCCGCATCCATACCCACAACGCCGGTTGCCTCACCCACGTTGGTGCGAGCAGCACTAGCGGGATCTGCCATCGTCGACCAGATAGAGAACATCATGCCCACCCCCGATAACGCCATAATTGCAGTAATCACATACCGGATCTTCTGGCTGGCAAGCCGGGCTACCAAGGTGCCCACCAAAGCAACTAAAGCGAGCGCGCTGACACCGGGCGCCGCGTCCGACCCCGGCACATTAACAGTGGCGTGCTGCAACGCATCTTTAACGTTGACGGTAATCCACGGGGGCAAAGTTGTGCCGAAAGCACCACCGGCAGAAACCAGCCCCAGCAGTGTAAGAAGCCCGGGTGACTTCCACCGAGGCAAGCGTTGCTCGGTTGTTTTCTCCAGGTGTGCTTTACTCACTGACGCCTCCTTGAGCGGTTGATGCGACGGTGTTCAGATTGGACGCGGCAATAACAGCACGCAAGGGAGCAGCTGACTTGTTGACAGTCTCAAGGGCTTCTGAGGCAGGTACAGAGTCCATAACGATGCCCGCGCCTGCCTGCACATAAGCCTTGTTCTGCTTGAGTACAGCCGTTCTGATGGCGATTGCCATATCCATATTCCCCGCAAAATCGAAATAGCCACACACTCCGCCGTAGACGCCGCGTGCTACGGGCTCGTACTCATCGAGGAGTTGCATAGCGCGAGGCTTAGGTGCACCTGACAAAGTGCCCGCGGGAAAGGCAACGCGCAACACATCGTAGGCGTTGAAGTCATCAGCCAACTCAGCGTTGACCGTCGATGAGATGTGCATGATATGGCTGAAACGTTCGATTTCCATGAACTGCGTGACCTCAACGGTCCCCGGTTTAGCAATGCGCGAGAGATCGTTGCGCGCCAAATCAATCAGCATTAAGTGCTCAGACCGTTCTTTTTCATCGGCCAAAAGTTCTTCTGCCAGTGAAGCATCCTGGGCAGCAGTTGCCCCGCGCGGACGCGATCCAGCAATAGGATGCGTAGTAGCGATACCCTCGCGCAAAGTCACCAACGCCTCGGGCGAAGACCCAACGATCTGGAACGGCTCACCCTCAGTATCTTCAAAATTAAAGAGGTACATGTACGGCGACGGATTACTCTGACGCAAAGTGCGGTAGATATCTAGCGCGTTAGCATGATTTTCTACTTCGAAACGTCGCGAGATAACAATCTGGAAAACATCACCATCAAGGATATTCTTCTTCGACTTATCGATAGCATCCAAGAATCCTTGCTCTTCCCACGTATGGGTTACCTCTCGGGAAATAACCTGTTCAACATCGCGAGTACCGTTCATGAAAGACACTGTTGATGCCTGCGGCGGCGAAGCAAGTTTATTGAGCATCTGCTGGATGCGAGCAACAGCATCCTCGTAAGCCTCATCAACGTTCTCATCGGTGCCATTGAAGTTAATAGCGTTCGCCACCAAAAGCACCGAGCCGTCTTTACTGTCATGAATCGCCATATCAGAGACCAGATTCAGAGCAAATTCCGGTAGCTTCACATCATCAGCAGGGCGGTTGGGAAGCTTCTCCCAATGACGCACAACGTCCCACCCCATATAACCCACCAGGCCAGAAGTCAGCGGCGGCAAACCCTCCAACGGCTCGGTGTGCAACATCTCCAAAGTTTGAGCGATAGCTTCCACAGGGTCACCCTCAACAGGCGCACCCGATGGAGTAATACCCTGCCAGTGCACTTTTCCATCACGCGTCGTCAGCGTTGATTTCGAATGCGCACCAATAAATGAATACCTATCCCAGCGACCGCCCTCATGAGCAGACTCCAGCAAAAAAGTGCCCGGCTGCGCCACGCCATTCTCAGTAGCCAACGCCCGAAACAAGCCAATAGGAGTCAAAGCATCAGCAACCACGCGCACACGCACGGGAATCACACGACGGCTACGCGCCAACTCACGAAATTCCTCCAGCGACGGTGAAATCAAATTCTCGGTTTGTACAACGCTCACGTAACTACCCGTCTTCCTTTACGCCGGCAACAGCCTCAAGCTCGCCACCCGCCTCAAAACACGTCCTTGTACCCGTATGACAGGCGGCACCCACCTGATCAATCTGAATCAGCAAGGCATCACCATCACAATCCAACGCAACACTTTTAACGTACTGACGGTGACCGCTGGTATCTCCCTTACGCCAAAACTCCTGCCGTGAACGCGACCAAAAGGTCACACGTCCTTCAGTTAGCGTGCGCTGTAGGGCTTCATCGTTCATCCACCCCAGCATCAAAACTTCGCAGGTGTCGAACTGCTGAATAATAGCGGCAAATAGACCGTTATCATCTCGTTTTAAACGAGCCGCAAGGGCGGGATCTAAAGAATGGGTTTGTGCAGTAGTCATCAAAAATCATTGTACGCGTCAGCTTTAACGATTACGAAGCGGCACTTTATTACATGAAACGCCGCTTTATGTGTGACAGGGTGTGGCTGAAAATAAATGGATATAAGTGACAAAATAGAAGTATGAGTAAAACTAATACCCCGGTTGAGTCCCAACCGATGGACGCCGGTTCAATGGTGACAGCCGAGCGTCATGTTCTTGCGGACGCCCTTTTCAACGCTGGCCCCGATGCACCTACCTTGTGCGAAGGCTGGCAGACCCGCCACCTGTTGGCTCACCTGATTTTGCGTGAGTCAAAGCCCGATGCTGTCGCTGGTATCGCGTTGCCTTTTCTCGCCGACCGCACGGATCGGCTGACGAACGAGTATGCCGATAAGCTCCGGGACGAAGATGTGTATGAAGATGCGATTAACACTTTTGTTGAGCTTCTAGGCTACTTCAAGATGCGCGAAAACCGCCCGCAGCTCGACGCCAATATGAACCTCATTGAGTATTTTGTACACATTGAAGATATTCGCCGTGCGGATGGTCAGTGGGAGCCTCGCAAGCTTCAGCCTGAGATTCAACAGAAAATGTGGGCGGCGCTCACCAAGCGTGCCCGTTTGATGGCCGGCAAGAAGTACAAGGATGGGCTGGTGCTTGCGGCCCCCGGCTATTCACCAGATTCTGTAACTGTTATCTCGCCCAAGCCGGGCACGCGCGCAACAGTGCTTACCGGTGAGCCGGGCGAGCTCGTCCTCTACCTGTTCGGACGCGAGCAGGCGAGAGTCACAGTTTCTTAAACGTACTTGTAGGCTGATTCTTTGACGTAACAAATTTCCCACCCGCTCAGAGTTTTTACTGAGGCGGTGGGAAATTTTTTGTGTTCCTGGGGAACTGTACGCGTTGAGTTTCAGCCTAAATTTTCGAGCTGTTATCTAGTCAGGTCCCTTTGATGATTCACATTTGATTTTGAGTTAGGGCAGGAAAGTCTCACAGATGCTCATCAAAAATTTTTGTTCATGGTGTAATTGAGTTAATCGCTACTTTCAGATTTTGCCGATTGCAATAACCTTATACCTCCACAAGGTTCTCATTCACACTAAAACGCCTCAACGAGTTATCGAGGGAGCACAACAAATTGAGTAATGCACATGCTCAGACTGAGGAAACAACCTGCCCCCAAGAAATACTGATGCAAAAATTCATCAAGCCCCTAATTTTCCAGAGAGACTGGGTGCACCGCGTTGTTGTTAGTATCAAGTACGATGCCGGCGAACTTGAAAATTCTCAATCAATTTCGCTCGATTGCACTGTTCCCGATTTTCCGTCTTGGAGAGCAACTAATATTTGTTTGAGCGGTGATGGCTCAACAGAACTTACTTGGGCTGCTTCACGGACAAAAGATGATGATCAGGTGATTGTTCCTGTTGCTATGTTGAAAAAAGGCATTATTAACAAGTTAGACGTGACTTTTGAGGGTAAGAGTCTTTCAGTTCTCACGACGTCGCAGAACAGATCACTTACTTTCGAAATTATTAGAAGTTCGTTAAGTCGCTTGAGCTTGGACGCCACTCAGATTGAACAAGCAATGGCAGATGTAACGTGTATTTACGAGCAAAGACCTGAGGGTTCAGTTGATCAAGGTTCTGCGGATGCCACCCAAAATATTTTAGAAATAATTGAGAGCTCTCAAATTATTGATGAGGAACGAAGTCGTACACTTTCAGACTTTATATTGCTGTTACAGACGCACTATCTGTTGTTTGTTTTGGTTCCCAAATCTTGTGTTAAGAAGAGAGTGATTCTGAAATATAAAATTTCAGGCGATGCTTCTAATAAGGTTACTGACCCTGCGCGCAAGCGATTGTTTACACCTCTAGTTGCTGACTATGAACTTGATTTATGGTGGAATAAGTCTAATCACCATGTAGATGTTTCTTACCCAACTGAGCTCATGATTTCATCTGTTGTTCTTAGCAGTGAATCTGAGAACTTTGTGGTTGAACGTCCTCAAGTGCACAGATACCATACGAATGTTCCTGCTGAACTGGTTGATCAGTTTTTAGGAAAAAAGCTTTATTTTAAGGTTGTTCCAGCCGTTCAATCTCTGCGGCGTTGGAATGCTTGGTTATCAATATTATTTGCGTTGGGTTATTCCGCTGGTCTGTTCATTCAGATTTGTGCCACCAAAAATTTTGGATTAGATGATGCTTCGTTGAGATCAGCTGCAACTGTTGTATTGTTGTTGCCTGCTTTGTTGGTTTCTTGGTTGGCACGTTCAAATGAGCATCCATTCGTGGCAGCTGCGTTTAGTCAACTCCGCTTGGTGTTTCTACTTCAAGCTTTGATTTTGTATTTTAGTTCTGCGACTTTGGTGTTGCACGTCGGTGGCTGGCTGTGGACACTTTCTTGGTATGCCATTTATTGTGCTGCTGCTGTAGTTTCAATCTATGCAGCTATTTTGCATTGGGTCGTTTTGAAAGAAAAGCAATCTAGAACAAAGCACTATTTTTCTCGCTGTTAAGCGCTGTATAAGTTACACTGTAACCATAGAAAGGAGTTGAAGATGCGTTTACCTACTCTTGAAGAAGCCAAAAAGAACGGTGCAAGGTCTGTTCCGCAGCCGAAAGCAACTTTCAGAATTTGGACTGGTTCGGCAACGAGTTCTGCGGTTCGCGAGGCACGTGAAGCTTTGAAGAAGTCTTCAGCTTCGTCTACCAAAGCCAAAACTGCATAGGTTTTTGTTGAGAGGCTCCCATCATTGGTGATGGGGGCCTCTTACTTTTAAGACAGAGTGGGACTCTATGCACTCTGGCGCGGGATTCCTCGCATAAGATGAGTATTGAGTGTTTTTTCTAGCAGGAGTGTTCTGCCTTGGGCATTAATTATTCGCAGTTCATTTGGAACGTGGCCGATGTGTTGCGTGGTACGTATAAGCAGCATCAGTATGGGCAGATTATTTTGCCGTTTACGGTGTTGGCGCGTATTGATGCGGTGCTTGAGCCGACCAAGCAGGCAGTGCTCAAGGCAGCTGAGGGCTACGAGCTGGACGCCGTCCCCACGGCAATGCTCGCAGCAAGGGCTGACCACCATTACAGCTTCTATAACCTGTCTCAGCACAACCTGAAGACGGTTGCGAATGATCCGGATACTCTTGAGCAGAATTTGCGCTCTTACATCAATAAGTTCAGCGAGAACGTGCGCGATATTTTTGAGAAGTATAAGTTCGAAGACACTATCGCAGATCTAGCAGCGAACAATCTGCTCTTTCAGGTGATTCAGCATTTTGCCAAGGTGAATTTGCACCCTGATAACGTCAGCAATGAGCAGATGGGCAACATCTTTGAGGAGCTGATTCGTAAGTTCGCTGAGGCTTCAAATGAGACTGCCGGTGAGCACTTTACTCCGCGTGAGGTCATAGAACTCATGGTGAACCTCTTGCTGGCTGATGATGAAGATCTACGCACTGATTACATTGCACGTTCCGTATATGATCCGACGGCGGGCACAGGCGGCATGCTTTCGGTAGCTGACGATAAGATTCACCAGCTCAATCCCACGGCTGATGTGAGCTTGCTTGGTCAGGAATTGAATCCTGAGTCTTATGCGATTTGTAAGGCGGACATGGTGGTAAAGGGCCAGGACGTCGATAACATCGCGCTCGGCAACACCCTCACCGATCCTGCGTTTGAGAACCGTACTTTCCACTATGGTTTGAGCAACCCGCCCTTTGGTGTTGATTGGAAGGGCTCCAAGGCGGTGGTTGAGGCTGAGCATAAGAACCAGGGTTTTACGGGTCGTTTTGGTGCGGGACTCCCCCGCGTTTCTGATGGTTCTTTGCTCTTCTTGCAGCACCTGATTTCGAAGCTGAATGAACCGACAGTTTCAGCGAACGGTGTGGCTCAGGTGGGTGGCCGTGGTGCGATTGTTTTGAATGGCTCTCCCCTGTTTACGGGTGGTGCTGGTTCGGGTGAGTCGAATATCCGTAAGTGGGTTTTGGATAACGATTATCTTGAGGCGATTATTGGTTTGCCGACTGACATGTTTTATAACACGGGTATTTCGACCTATATCTGGGTTTTGAATAAGCAGAAGAAGGCTGATCGTAGGGGTAAGGTTCAGCTGATTGATGCGACGAATATGTTTGAGAAGATGCGTAAGTCGGTGGGTTCTAAGCGTAAGCGTCTAAGTGAGAGTCAGATTGTTGAGATTACTCGTTTGTATGCTGCGTTTGATGCTGCGGATGATAAGCGTTCGAAGGTGTTTGATCGTGAGGAGTTTATGTACCGCACGATTACGGTGGAACGTCCTTTGCGTTTGACGTGGGGTTTTACGGCTGAGCGTGTTGAGGCTTTGTTGGCTTCAAAGGAGTTTGGCAAGTTGAAGTTGTCTGATTCTGAGGACGCCGCTGTGCGGGCTGGCCTTGCTGAGCTGGTGGAGAGCAAGGCGGGTGTTTTGGGCACCGGTCAGGCTGAGGTTAAGGACGAATTACTCAAGGTATTTGTGGACGCCGGCACGGTGGTTAAGCCTGCTGCATTGACTAAGTTGGTGGATGAGTTGGCGGTGCGCGATGAGTCTGCTGATGTGGTGATGAAGTCGAAGAAACCGGTGGCTGATGCGACTCTGCGAGACACAGAGAATGTGCCCTGGGATGAAGACATTCACGAGTATTTGGAGCGCGAGGTAAAGCCTTTTGTTCCGGATGCTTGGATTGATGAGTCCAAGACTAAGGAAGGTGCAGAGATTCCCTTTACCCGCCACTTCTATGAGTATGTGCCGCCACGCTCTCTGGAAGAGATTGACCGCGACCTCAACGAAGTGCTCGGCAGAATCAAGAAGCGACTGGAAGAGGTGCAGGCGTAATGAGTGAAGTACCTTTCAAAATTCGCTGGCTTTCAGGTGGCGTACCGGACCATTGGCAGATTGTCGAGCCTCGTAGAATCTTCAAGCTAGTTAAAGAACCTGAACGCCCTGGCGATGTACATTTGACTCCTTCCCAGAAATACGGTGTCCTTCCGCAGGAAGAGTACATGAAGATTACTGGTGCTAGGGTTGTTCAAAATTTATCTGGTACTCAGATGCAACATGTCGAGCCTGGTGACTTTATTAGTCACCTTCGTACGTTTCAGGGTGGTCTTGAGCTTGCAACGATACCCGGCAAAGTTAGCCCTGCGTACACGGTGCTTCGCCCAACCGAAGCAGTTTATCCGGGCTTCTTCAAGCATGTTTTGAAGTCACCTGGCTATGTTTCTCAGATTGCTTCTGTGACTGACCAGCTTCGTGATGGTCAAACTATGCGTTTTAACGAATTCAATCTAACGTGGTTACCGCTCCCTCCACTCGAAGAACAAAAGCGAATTGCGGATGAGCTTGACCGTGAGCTGGCGGAGATTGATGAGTTTATTGCTGACCAACGAAGGCTCCAAGACTTACTTCAAGAGCGCTTAGTATCTTTGACTTTTGATTTGGCTACTGACGCTTCAAATCCAGATAGATACGAAACTGGACACCTATTTTGGAAGACTCTCCCTAAGGGGTGGACTCTCCAAAAACTCGGCTGGCATTTCAGAATTGGTAATGGCTCTACTCCCTCAACTGAAAATCCAGATTTTTGGACTGATGAAGATACAGGATTTCCTTGGTTCAATAGTTCCATCGTCAATTCGGATGTTGCTCTTGAACCTGCAAGATTTGTAACTGACAAGGCAATTCGGGAATGCCATCTTCCATTTGTTTCTAAAGATAGCCTTCTAGTTGGTCTAACTGGTCAAGGCAAAAACCGCGGAATGGTTACAAAAACTGGAATCGATGCAACTATCAATCAACACATGGCCTTTTTGACTCCGAGAAAAAATAGCCAGTTAGATGTTGATTTTACGAATCTCACTCTCACAGCTGCATACCCAGAACTACGACTTTTGAGTGATGGCAATGGTGGAACCAAGGGTGCATTGACCTGTGATGAACTAAAACATTTTATGATTCCTACCCTACCCAAAAATATACAATTACAAAAAAATGATTACTACTTCAAATCAGCGATGAAAATAAATAAAATACAAAATGAAATTGGAAAATCAATAATTTATTTGAATCAGAAACAAAAATCCTTCACTTTAACATTAATTAATCAATATCGTTAGTAGATTGCATAAACATGGTCACACAAATTACTGCAAAAAATCAAATTATCGACACCTGTTCATCGATTGATTTATTGCTAGACTTAGGATTATCCAGGGGAAATTTGTCCCAGCTCATTTCAAGCTTTCTAAGAAATCTCTCAGAAGGAATATTAGTCGCAGCAGATCTCGGGATAAATGAGCCTATGAATTGGGAGAACATTCAATCTTCCTCAAATACAGGTAAAAATAATAAAGAAATAAAATATCTAAAAAAAGTACACGAAGATCTTCAAATATCATTTTCACACTACACAAGAGATGAACAAAACTCAGAAAGATTACTCCTCAAATACATTGAATTTTTAAGTTGGTCAAAAGATTATTTATTAAATAAATTACACATCGACACACTTCAAAATCTGAATAAGTTTCCCTTAAATTCAGACCCAGGGCTCCAGCCATATTATAAAAAAATTAGTGATAAATTGGCGGAGCTAAGATTATCTGCAGCACCATCGATTAGATATGGATATCGATATTATATCCATTCCTGCACCGCTGTCTTCTACGATAATAAAATTATTTACGAAGTTACTTACTATGACGCTACGGATTTTTCTTCACCCCAAGATCGTAAAGTATGTTACTTTGATAAACAGGTTCCGGCAAATACATCAATCCAATTTAACTTTTACACTGAAGAAATTGAAATTGAAGGCAATCGGATTCCTATACAATTCATCGATTATTTCACTATTTCAATTAGACCCAGTGAATTAAGAAATATTGCCCAGTTAGTTAATTTAAAATATTCAGGTGGTTCAAATAACCTTCAATATAAAGCGCTTTCAGAATATTTAACACTCCATAATACCGATTTATATCATGTAATTAATTCTGAAGATGACAAATTTGATGAGTTAATGGAGGAACTGTCTAATCTAAGGGTAAGAAATAAACAAATTTCTGAGATATTAACTAAATCTAAAGAAATACTATCAAACTCTATGCCTGGGCACCGCACATTATCTTACTTACTACTCAAACCGCGGAATAAAATAATAAAAACTCAGATTGCCTACGAAAAAAAATTACAAGCCAAATATGTGCACAATTTTTCATCTCGCTGTTATCCCTTTGAAAAAGATCCGCTTACATCAAGTTTAATTGCACATAATCCGAAGCTCTCAGATGTATTAGAGTTTGAAAATATTGATTCAAATCAAGAGAAATATCTTTACCGGTTAATTGAATCAAATATTATTAACACAGGTTCAATATATTTAAGCCGTAAAGATATATTGACTGATCATCTTGATGATAGTCAGCTAAACATATTGATAGAAAAGTTTAATTCCTCTCTGGATAAATATACGGAAAATAAAAAAATTATCAAATATGGCAAAAATGTAACTATAAAGAAATACGAGGATGATATTGCTGAAATAATTAATATCATTCAACAGAACAATCCAATATCTGGATACAGAAGATGGGCTACCGACTGGATTAGTACCCAGAATTCAGAATTTCTTAGCAATTTTAACGAGGAGAAAATAGAAATTCTACCGAAATTATTTGATAAGAATTCTATTGCATTCGTGTACGGACCAGCAGGTACCGGTAAATCTACGATGATTAATTTTCTCTCGAATTTGTTTTCAGGCAAGAAAAAAATATTTTTAGCTCAAACACATACAGCTGTCAATAATTTAATTGATCGAGTAGATAAAGAAAATTCAAATACTTTCTCAACCGTTCAAAAATTCCTCAGCAATAGAAAGATTAATTCTGAAAAATATGAATTAGTGATAATTGATGAATCGAGCACGATTGATAATAATCATATTTTAAAAATTCTGAAAAAAATTGACTATAAATACCTCCTGTTTGTTGGGGATAATTATCAAATTGAATCAATCGATTTCGGAAATTGGTTCGACATTTGTCGTAGTAATAAACTACCCACCAATAGGTTCGAGCTTACTGAAATCCATAGAACTTCCAGTGATGAACTGAAACTATTTTGGGGATCGGTTAGAGATAAAGACACAAATATTATTGATAGATTGTCTTCGCTTGGGATATCTCAACCTCTCAACCAAGATATTCTGAGCAACTATTCTCAGAATAGCAGTTCTGCAATTCTTTGCTTAACATATGGCGGCCTTTTTGGGATTAATAATATGAATGTACTGTATCAAAAATTAAATCCCCAGCCAGAATTTATCTATCAGTATAAAACTTATAAAGTTAATGACCCAATTATTTTTATTGATCATGCAGATTTTAAGAATGTTTTTTACAACAATCAAAAAGGTATAATCAGAGATATTAAGAAATCTGCTGAAGGCATTACTTTTACAGTCGAATTATTAAACAGTAGTTTTGAATTTTCAGAGTTTCCAGAAATAATCAGTCAAGTCCAGACTCCTGTGTAAAATGCTATACAATGTTTTTACCATTTCTACTTATCAAAATTGATGTATTTTCTTGAAGAATAAATCCATTCATCATGTAGGTCCATAAGAACGGCTCCAATTA
>NZ_JAAXPV010000020.1 GCF_012396615.1 Rothia terrae
GGCTCCACCAAAGCCTGGGGTACCGAACCCCGGTCGAGGTGGAAACCGATTTTTGGAAGCAGAACCCGCCGCAAGTGATAATAGAAATCAAGGCAAATGCCTAGGAACAAAACTCGGGGCACTTCAATATGAGCATTAAAAACCCATGTCAGGCATCAGCTCGACGAACCCAACCAGTTTTTTCTCCTGTACCCATATATGTTAGGTTTTGTACACCATTTGGTAGTTATTAATTAGATTACCGCGCAACAAAACATTAAATAAAAAATCGGGGCTACTCAGCGAGCATCCCCGATTTTAAAAAACTAACCTAGTTTAGTTTTCACCCTTCATAGCTGCGTAGTACGCATCCTGAATATCCTGGTGGATACGACCGCGATCAGAAACATCGTAGCCATTTTCCTTAGCCCAAGTGCGGATAGCCGCAGTATCAGGGTTACGCTTAGCAGCGCTGGTGTTAGTGGTGCGTGAGCCTGCGGGACGGCCGGGTGCACGGTTACCCTGCACACGACGTGCCTTTGCAGCGAAAGGACGCACAGCATCGCGCAAGCGAGCAGCGTTCGCGCTCGACAAATCGATTTCGTACTGACCACCGTCAAGACCAAAACGTACAGTTTCGTCTGCGGGACCGCCGTCGAGATCATCTTCAAGAATGATCTTAACCTTTTGAGCCATTACAGCTTCCTCCTGGTAATAAAATCCATATCGTTTGGCACAGGGCAACACAAGCTTCAAGGTGCTGATTCTTCAAGCAACGTCACAACAAATTAGCTCAAAGTCTACAGACCGCATTTAAAATGTAATTCCATAGTAACAATAGAATTAGAAAATCCACAATTTACAATTCTATTACGCAGGAAAGAATTAAATTATTTTATTTAGATTTCCACTCTTCAAAAGGACGGCGGGTGCCTTTTGAATTCTTCACCGACTCATACCAAGCCGCCGCATCGTCCTGTGCGTCCTTCTGAGCCTTACGCTCGGCACGATCAGCGCTACTAATCCAGCGCAGAATCAGATAAAGAATAACGCCCGCAAAAACCGAGGGAATCAGTGCAATCAGGTACTCCACGAAAATTCTTCCTTCACATCAGATAGCTCTTATCTACGATAGCCCCGCGTCCAGTGCAAACAAAAACGCCGCCACCCACACAGTGGATAGCGGCGTTCCTCTAAAGCCTTACTCAGCCTCGGGCTTCATCAGCGGGAACAAAATAGTCTCGCGAATACCCAGGTTGGTAAAGAGCATAATCAAACGGTCGATGCCCAAGCCCAGACCACCCATGGGAGGTGCACCGTGCTCAAGAGCGCGCAAGAAGTCATCATCAAGCTGCATCGCTTCGTCATCGCCACCTGCAGCCAGCTTAGACTGCTCGGTGAGACGCTCACGCTGAATCACGGGGTCAATCAGTTCGGAGAACGCAGTACCGCGCTCCATACCGCCAATGATGAGATCCCACGCCTCGATGATTGAATCATCATCACGATGCGGGCGGGCCAGCGGCTGCGCTGACGGCGGGTAATCGTACACGAAGGTGGGATTAATCAGGGTCGGTTCAACGATTTCGCCAAAGAGCTCAACAACCAGCTTCTCCGCATCCCACTTGGGATCAAAATCAACCTCGTGATTGTTCGCAATAGCCTGCAAATCAGACAGCGAAGTAGCAGGAGTGATCTCCTGACCAACAGCCTCAGACAGTCCGGGGTAGACGCCAACCCACTTCCATTCGCCTGACAGGTCGATAGTGCCCTTGTCAGTTTCAATCTGGTGTATGCCCAGCTCATCAGCGCAGGCAAGGATAATTTCCTTGATGCGCTCTGCCATCACGAACTGATCAGCGTACGCCTCGTAAGCTTCCAAAGTGGTGAACTCGGGGCTGTGAGTTGAATCGACGCCCTCGTTGCGGAACACGCGTCCAATCTCGTACACGCGGTCAATACCGCCCACAACAGCACGCTTGAGGTAAAGCTCAGTTGCAATACGCAGCGTCATGTCCTGATCAAAAGCGTTCAAGTGAGTCTCGAACGGACGCGCCGCCGCACCACCGTGAATCAGCTGCAAAATCGGGGTCTCAACCTCAATGTAACCGCGATTCTCAAGAACCTTACGCACGGTGCGGGTAATCTTCGCACGACGTAGCACAGTCTCACGAGCCTCATCGCGCACCATCAAATCAAGGTAACGCTGGCGTACACGGGTCTCTTCGTTCAAATCCTTATGCAAAGTAGGCAAAGGACGCAGAGACTTAGACGCCATCTGCCAGCTATCAGCCATAATCGACAGCTCACCGCGTCGTGACGAAATAACCTCACCGTGAACAAACACGAAGTCACCCAAGTCAACGAGTGCCTTCCAGTCGGCCAAAGCGTCCTCACCAACAGCAGCCAAAGAAATCATGGCCTGAATGCGAGTACCATTACCAGCCTGCACGGTAGCAAAGCAGAGCTTACCGGTGTTACGAACGAACACAATACGACCGGATATACCAACGATCTCACCGGTTTCATCGCCAGCCTCAAGCTTATCTTCATACTTGGCACGAATCTCATCGATGCTGTGAGTTACAGGCACACCAACGGGGTACGCCTCGCGGCCAGATTCAATGAGCTTCGCACGCTTTTCCATGCGAATCTGCATCTGCTCTGAAACTTCTGAGAAAGTCTTAGTATTCTGCGGTGCTGCAGTGATTTCTTCTTGTGTACTCACCTATGAACCTAACGGTAGGGTAACGAATCTTTAGCTTAGTTCCATGTTGTCGATGAGGCGGGTTTCACCGACGTACGCTGCCACCAGTGCCAGAGCTCGCTTGGAGTCCTCGGTGGGGGCTGCAAAGTTTTCGGGATCTACGACCTCAAGGTAATCCAATCGCACGTTGTCTTGACCGTTGATGTAGTCACGCGCCGATTTGAGGTCGAGACGGTCAAAGCCGCGAGAGATGCTCTGCTCACGCAGCAATGCCAGCGTGCGTGAAAGCACCAGCGCCGCTTCGCGGTCTTCATCTGAAAGGTACTGATTGCGAGATGACAGCGCAAGACCGTTATCCTCACGAACAATAGCCACAGGCTTGATAGTCACAGGATGGTTGAAATCAGTCACCATACGCTGCATCAAAGACAGCTGCTGAGCGTCCTTCTGACCAAAGTACGCAAGGATCTCGTGGGTGCCCACGCATCCTTCAAGAATATTGAAGAACTTATTCACAACGGTCAGAGCGCCGTCAAAATGTCCGGGGCGGGTCTTACCTTCAAACAGGTTGCCCAACTCGCCACTCGACACAGTAATCAGAGGAGAACCACCGGGGTACATCTCATCAACAGAAGGCGCAAAAATGATATCAACGCCAGCCTCAGCCGCCACCTTTGCGTCGGCCTCAAGCGTACGAGGGTAGGTCTCAAAATCTTCGTTAGGACCAAACTGAAGCGGATTCACAAAAATCGATACCGCAACCACAGCGTTCTGCTCGCGAGCGCGACGCATCAAGGTCGCGTGCCCATCATGCAACGCACCCATAGTGGGGATAAAACCAAGACGGGCAGCCTGCGCGGGCTCCTCCTCGGTTGCAGACGCATCAAAAGCGTCCTGCGCCGCAGACAAAGCGCGGGTTACAGCGGTCTGAAATTCTTCCGTGGTCCGGGTAATCACGGGTTGGCTCGTCACGATGTGAACGGTCCTTTCAAAGATGAGTGTGCGTTAGCTATCTAAGGCCTCAACAATGCGCGAGTACTGCTCATCGTTAAGAGCTCCCTTCGCGTGTGCGCGTTGCGCAGTTGCGCGTGCTAAAGCACGGTAGGAGTCCAAGATATCCTTCGCGTTTTCTTCCATAGCAAAGCCGGTCAAAACCTCGGTGTGAGACTCAACCGTGCGGGAATCACCGCGCACCACCGGCCCAGTGAGTGCTGATTCACCGGACGCCAGTGCGTTATCTAACGATGCACGCACCAGCGGCTCAAGGTAGCGCGCTGGGTCTTCGATTCCCAGCGATGCCAGAATTTGCATCGACTGTCCCGTAATGGTCACGAGATGGTTCGATGCGTGGGCTAAAGCCGCATGGTAAAGCGGTCTATCACCTTCAGCAATAATAACGGGTTCACCGCCCATTTCCACAGACAGTGCCTGCGCTATGGGCAAAAATGGGGCGGGTCCCGTCACGCCAAAACTCGTGTTTTGCAGTCGGGCGAGGTCAAGTGAGAGCCCGGTGAAGGTCATCGCCGGGTGAATAGCAAGCCCAATTGCGCCGCGATTTGTCGCGGGTTCAAGCACGCCCACACCGTAGCGTCCTGACGTGTGAATGAGAATCTGCCCCGACTGTAGCTGCGCGTGTTCAGCGATCCACGACACCAAAGGCGGCAAAGAATCGTCGGGAACTGCGAGCAAAATTACTTCTGATTTTTCGACGATTTCCGTAATCTCCATGAGCGGAACACCGTCGAGAAGGGACTGCGCGCGCTCCTGCGATGCCTCAGATTTTGCGTACACGCCGACGATGGCGTGACCGGCGCTTCGCAGAGCCGCACCGAGCACCGCGCCAACTTTGCCAGCGCTAATAATTCCGATGCCGAGGCGGGCAGGTTTGAGGTAATTGCTCATGGGGCACCAGTTTACACGGGTGGGCTGAACGTCTTACGGGGAACAGAGTTGCATAACTACGCCCGAAACTCTCAACCCAGGGGTCAAAAAGGTCTCATTTCGAAGGTTTCCGGCGTAGTTATGACGCCGCTTGGGATGAAATCGCCGTTTTGGGTGGGATATCGCACCCAAAACGGTGATTTCGCACGGGGTAAAGGGTTAGGGGGACGCCGGACGCACGCCCAGCTGCGCCTGCCGCACAAACAGTGCACGCGCCACGGTTGCGTCCGCGTTCTGCACCGTGGCAGGGTAGCTGGCAGAATGCCCGGCAACATCCACGCTCAAGTGCGCCACCGACCGGCGTCGAGCAAATGGTCCCTGACTCACACGAATACCCTGAACCTTGCTGTGCGGTACCAGAACTAGACGGCGCACCGCCCAGCCACCGCGAACCATCAACAGTGCGGGCAGAATCGCAAACCCATTGCGTTTATAGGTCAGCCAATTGAAGACGCGGGCACGCCGCGGCGACACCGTAAACCCACCGGCAGATCCACTGCCCACCAAGCCAGCTCGCAAAGCCTCAGCGTCCGCGCCACCAGAACCAGCGCCGGGAACCACCAGCGGCAGGACGCGCGCTAAATCGTCAGCAGTGCCCACGGGCAGTAAGTACCCCGTAAAAGTGTTCTCGGTACCGCCTTTACCGGCAAGTGCCACCCTCACCTGATACCAGCCTTTGAAGCGCCACAGTAACGGCTGGCTGACAGTAATAGATTGGACGCGCCCCGCAGGCACGGTCTGTGTGGTGGTGTCGGTGAACCCGTAACGGGTTTTCAGCCCGTCGGGGCTGGTGGAAAGCCTGAAGTTATAACCGGTGTTGAACTTCTTCCACAGTGTCGAGCCCATACCTGCAATCAGCGCAAAATTCGCAAAGAGAATACTCACCAGCGACGCCCCGGTAAAGAGGGAAAGCCCCACAAAGAACGCCACTCCCAGCACTGTTACGCAGGTAGTAAAACTCAACAGAACGGACGCGATAAGACGCGCAACCGGAATCTTGAGCACCGGTGTTTCATCGGCATCTTTGAGTCCCGGCCCGAGGTTGGTGGCAACGTGTTCGCGAAGACGCTCCCGCCTAGTGGGTTCCGTGTGCTCGGGCTTCCCATCACCCAGTGAGGAAACCGCGTCCGTTACCGGGGCCAAGTTCTCTCCCGCGTCCGCCTCTTTGAGCGCACGCACCTGGCTCAGCAGTTGAGCGCGCAACGCACGAGCGTCCTTATATTTGAGAAACTTCACCGCCAGCGCCGAATGTGAGCCGTCAGCAACATCGAACTTAAGCTCAGCCAGCCCTAGCAAACGAGCCATCAGCGACCGGTTAATATCGATAGATTGCACACGGTCTAACCGGGCTTTACGCTCGGTTTTCGACAGGATGCCGCTGCGCACGTAAACGTTGTGGGCATCCACTGCGAAAAAGTAGGAGTACCAGCTGACAAAGTAGGGAATCAGCAGAACCGCAAAACCTACCAGTAGTAGCGCCGGTAGCCACAGCATCCCAAAGTTTTCAAAAATCGAAAGGACGCCAGGCAACTCCGGAGCCTGCGAAAAGTCGGGAATTTCGCGGTCATTTTGAGTGCCGATTTCAAAGAACTCGCGTCCGACAGTAAAAATAAAAACGAAGATAATCAGCCAGGCATTCACAAAGGGCGAGAGAATGTGCGCCCTGCGCCAGCGCAGTTCTTGCCGCGTTTTATCTCTTGACGCTGCGTTGAAAGTATCGATCTTTTCTTCACTCATTTACAGCCCCACCATTTTAGCATCGCTGAGTTCTGTCAGAGTTTCGCGCAGTCGCTGCGCATCAGCCTTTTCAAGACCGGGAATGGTCGTGCTTGCCGAAGATGCTGTTTTTACTTCTACGGATGCGAGGTTCAGCTTGGATTCGATAGGCCCGGATTTCACATCGACGTACTGGATGCGTCCGTAGGGAATGGCCCGCACTTCGTGAAACATAATGCCGCTACAGGTGAGCAGGTGGTCCTGACGCTCGCTGTAGCCAAGTGCTCTTACCTGCCGTTGGATGATCGCCAGATACCAGGTTTGAAGGGCAGCGACGATTCCAAGGATTCCCCAACAGACCCAGGGCGCCCAGTTCCACCAGTGCAGAAACTGCGTGAAGATCAGAGGGAGAGCCGCAAGTGCCACAATAATTAGTGCCCAGATTAGCCCCGTGATAAGGCGTGCTTTTGCGTAGCGCGGTTGTACGCGCTTCCAGTCAACGCCCGAAGGATCGATTCTGGCTGTTTTCAGGCCGTCGAGGTCAAGCGGTGGTAAAGTCGGTGCAAAAGTACGCGGCATGGGTTGAGGGGACGTCTCGCGGTGAGAATCCCACGGTGCGTTTCCAGCGATTCTGGGTTCAGAGTGCGCCGGTTCTGCGATGGGTGACAATTGCGGTTCAGTCATCGTATCTTCCTTGAAACGGGTATAGCTTTACCCCATATTCTCAAAGATAGATGCTGTTTTCATCGCCATTACGGACGAGATGAGTCATTTCGTGCGTACCCCGTGTCGGTTCGCGGCGCAGGCGTGCCTGGGTCGGACGCGTCGTCCCCGTCCTGTGGCGGGATCTTGCACATGTTCTCGGCGATCAACCCGCACACCAGCAAAATAATGCCGGTTACGATACCCAATACGGCAAAAAGGACGGGTTCCCATGATCCTCGGGCACTTAAAAGAGTGAGCTGAAAACCGGTGATAGCAACGTGCCATCCCGCGATCAGGGCACCGGAAAGAGCGCACGCCTGAGCGAAAATTGCCACGCGCGCAGCAAAAATCGGGGTCATATTAGGCACCTGAGAACGGCGGTCGCGGTCTTGAAATTTAGCCACCTGCGATCCGAAGTACAGAGCTAAAGCGCCCGCAATAACAGCGATCAGTAGCGTGGCAGGCGGCAGACCCAGCTCGGGGCCACCAGCAGAGACAGAAATACCGTTGAAAATTGCTCCCGCTAGCAAAGCCAGGGAGAGGCACAGAATCAGGGCACGCGCTCTGAGCTGGCTCATCCGCACACCACCGGGGCGGGAAAGAATTCGCGTATACCGTCTGCATCATCCGCTATCTCGGCGAGGTTGCGCACGGAGCTACCAGCAAGTTCAGCTTCAGGTTCCATACGAGCCCAAGGTTCCAGCACGAAAGCACGCTCGGCTGCACGCGGATGCGGCAACGTCAGGTCGGGCTCATCCATTTCTAAGGAAGCGTACTGGATAATATCGATATCCAGCGTACGAGGACCCCAATGAACCTCGCGCGTACGATGGTGCTTATCTTCAATGGTCTGGGTGAAACGCAACAGGTCAAAAGGACTGAGCGTTGTTTCGATGCGCAACACTAGGTTGACGAAGTCAGGCTGACCAGCGGGACCGCCCACAGGGGCAGTTACCGCGACGGGTGAAACGTTCTTAACCTCAATTTTTGGATGCGTGCACAAATCACCGATGGCGCGCATTAGGGTTTCTTTCTTCTCACCCAAGTTAGATCCCAGTGCTAAAAGAACCTCTACACTCATGCCTGCTTCTCCCTAAAAATCGTCACCGAAACATCGGAGAACGTTACTTCGATTGGAGCGTTTGGTTTATGGACAGTCAGTTCTAGAGCGTCAATTGCAAACCGGCTCAAAATAGTGGATGCGAGTTTTTCAGCGAGGGTTTCAATAAGGTCAACTGACTGTCCGGTAATGACCTCGCGGATCGTTTCAGCGACTTCGGCGTAGTTAGCGGTTTGTGCGATGTCATCGCTTGCTGAGGACGCGCAAAAGCTGGTGAACATGGTGACGTCCACAAAGAAGGGCTGCCCGGTTTTCTTCTCGGAATCAAGAACGCCGTGGCAGCCCACGCATCCAACGCCGGTGAGGGTGATGCGGTCAGCGAAGGAATAGCGCGAAGCGGTGCTCGAAGATTCATTAGAAACTGAAATTTCGGGCATTCAGCGTTCCTTCCCTTAGTGGATGTTCTCTAGTAACTGCTTACCTGTCATTATGGCTTTTTAAAATGATTGTCATTTTGTAGTGGCACGCACATTAATGGGGACTTCAGCGGAAGTTCGGCGTGTTTACAGGCTTGGCGAGTATAAGCGCAAAAACCGACTGAGGAAGATAACACAGGCAAGAGGTTAAGGTCACATTATTTTTGCGTTATAAAGTGCAATATTTCCCAAGAACAGATTAGGTTACCTAATTATCGGCCTGAGTTATCTTTGGCGATGGCGCAGAAAAGCTTTGGCAACCTGCACCGCGTCGGCGCTAGATGCAACATCGTGCACTCGCACAGCCCACGCCCCCTCAGCCGCTGCCAGTGCGGTGATAGCCGCCGTTGCGCCGTCGCGTCCTTCTGCCGCCGGGGCTCCGTATTCGCCGTTAGCCCCCGGACGCTGGCTCGCGGCTTCGGCCAACATTGTGCCGATAAAGCGCTTGCGAGACCCCGCCACCAAGACCTTATTCCCCAGCAGAGTCAGCTCGTGCGTTGCCGCGATAAGCTCCCAGTCTTGAACGCCGCCCTTTGCAAACCCCAGCCCCGGATCAAGAATAAGGTTCTCAGGCTTTACGCCAGCACTATACAAACGCTCACGTAGCATCAGAAGCTCAGCTTTCACCTCTTGAACAGTGTCGCTGTAGGTCGCATGCTCATCCATGGTCTGTGAGGTCCCCCGCGCATGAGTCAGAATATAAGGCACCTGCAATTCAGCAGCAGCCTGAACCATTCCGTCCGTCAAGCTCATACCCGAAACATCGTTAATGATGTGCGCGCCGGCCTCAATAGCCACGCGAGCAGTCTGCCAGTTGAGGGTATCAATGCTCATCACCGCGCCAATTTTTGCCAGCTCACGGATAACGGGCAGGACGCGGCGTTGTTCCTCCTCGATGCTCACACGGGTAGCACCGGGCCGGGTTGATTCACCGCCCACGTCAATAATGTCAGCACCGGCTAAGAGCATGGCGCGGGCGTGCTCCACCGCATCCTGCACCTCAAAATGTTGACCGCCATCGCTAAAGGAGTCAGGGGTGACATTCAAAATACCCATGACAAGGGTGCGATCGGTCGGCAGGTTCTCGACAGAACCCCAGCCGCGTACATCAGACATAACAACCTCGCTTAGCGCGAGAGGGGAGTTATGTTGCGTTGATAGGCCAAAACCTGCAACATAACTCCCCTCTCGCGGACATCATAATATTTAGTGCTTGCTCATGATCAGGCTCATTGCCTCGGCACGAGTTGCCCCGTCACGCAAGGCACCGCGCACCGCACTGGTGACAGTCTTTGCGCCGGGCTTCTTCACGCCGCGCATACTCATGCACATGTGCTCAGCTTCAACCACCACAATCACGCCCAAGGGGTTCAGGTGATCCACCAGAGCCTCAGCTACCTGAGTGGTTAGACGCTCCTGCACCTGCGGACGACGCGCAAACAAATCAACGGTACGAGCCAGCTTGCTCAACCCGGTGACCTTACCTTCATCACCGGGAATGTAGCCAACGTGCGCTACACCGTGAAAAGGCACCAGATGATGCTCGCACGTTGAGTAGAAGGGAATATCCTTCACCAGCACGAGCTCGGAGTGGCCGATGTCGAAGGTAGTGCTCAGGATATCCGCAGCATCCTCGTGCAAACCCGAGAAAAACTCGGCATACGCGCGTGCAACACGCGCCGGAGTCTCTTGCAAACCGTCGCGGTCCGGATTCTCACCAATAGCCAGCAGAATCTCACGAACAGCAGCTTCGATACGCGGCTGATCCACAGCGGTTACGTCGTCGCGCTCAGCCACTAGCGTCCACCGCCAAAGGGGTTGTTAATATCGGGGTTACCGTGGGGTCCCTCAGCACCAGGATGCGGGTGCGCGCCACCGTGCCCCGGAGTGGGATCGATGGTGGTGTCAGGGCCATTAGGTGTTGCGTCCGGATCTACCACGGGCTGCTGAACAATAACGTCGTCAGACTCTTCACCGTCGCCAGCCTTGCGTGAACCGGCTGCCAGCTCTGAGGGAGCCTTCACCGGGGGCAAGTCAGAGACGGTGCGGTTGTCTTTAGACAGCCACTGAACGCGCTCAGGACGCTTGCGCACATCGGCGAAGATGTCAGCCAGTTCCTTTTCGAGCAGGGTTTCTTTTTCAAGAAGCGCGAAAGCCAGGCGGTCGAGAACGTCGCGGTTTTCGGTCAGAATCTCGTGAGCCTCATCGTGAGCACCGGCGAGCAACTCGTAGACTTCTTGGTCAACGATGTACGCCAGCTCGTCGGAGTAGTTGTTGCTGTTGCCAGCACCGCCGCCCAAGAACGGATCAGATTCCTGCGCGGTCAAGCGAACCGAGCCAATACGGCTGCTCATGCCGTATTCGGTTACCATCTTGCGCGCGGTATCGGTCGCCTTCTGAATGTCGTTGGATGCGCCGGTTGAAGGATCGTGGAAGACGATTTCTTCAGCCGCGCGTCCGCCCATTGCATACGCCATCTGGTCGAGCAATTCGTGGCGGGTCGTTGAGTACTTGTCGTCCTCAGGCATCACCATGGTGTAGCCCAGGGCGCGACCTCGAGGCAGAATCGTAATCTTGGTGACGGGTGCTGAGTTGCGCAGCGCCGCAGCCACCAGCGCGTGACCGCCTTCGTGATAAGCGGTAATCTTGCGCTCGTGCTCACTCATGATGCGTGATGAACGCTGCGGGCCAGCCATCACACGGTCAATAGCCTCATCAATAGCGCGCTCATCAATGACGTTACCGCCGTCGCGAGCGGTCAACAGAGCTGATTCGTTCATGACGTTTGCAAGGTCCGCACCGGTAAAGCCGGGAGTACGCTTTGCAACGGATGCCAGATCAACGCGGCGGTCAATCGGCTTGCCGGTGGCGTGAACTTCAAGGATGCGCTGACGACCCTTAAGATCGGGCGCGTCAACACCCACCTGACGGTCAAAACGGCCAGGACGCAATAGTGCCGGGTCAAGAACGTCGGGACGGTTAGTTGCAGCAATAACGATGATGTTGGAGGTCCCGTCGAAGCCATCCATTTCAACGAGCAACTGGTTGAGGGTCTGTTCGCGCTCGTCGTTGCCGCCACCCATGCCGACGCCGCGCTGGCGTCCGACGGCGTCAATCTCGTCAACAAAGATAATTGCTGCGGGGTTCTGCTTAGCTTCTTTGAACAAGTCGCGGACGCGAGATGCACCCACGCCAACGAACATTTCAACAAAGTCAGAACCTGAAATTGAGTAGAAGGGGACGCCTGCCTCGCCTGCAACTGCCTTAGCGAGCAGGGTCTTACCGGTACCCGGAGGGCCGTAGAGCAAAACGCCCTTAGGAATCTTTGCGCCCAGGCGGGTGAACTTCTCGGGCTCAGCCAAGAACTCGCGAACTTCTTCAAGTTCGGCAAGAGCCTCATCGACGCCCGCAACATCAGCAAAGCGAACGGTGGGGTTGTCCTTATTGAACTTCTTAGCCTTCGACTTAGAAAAGTTCATAATCTGGGAGCTGCCACCACCCATGCGGGACATCAAGAACCAGAACACCAGCATCAGAATAAGAATCGGCGCAATAAATGAGAGCAACGAAGTAAACCAGTTGTTCTGCACCGGCTGATCGGTGTAGCTCTCAAGGTCAGCATTATTCATGGTGTCAACGACCTCGTTGGCGCGCGGCTCAACATAGTAGAAGGTCAGTGACTTACCGAGATTATCGCCCTCGGGGTTGGTGTAGTCATCCTTCAATTCGAGGTCTACGCGCTGATCACCATCGTGAATTTTTGCGCTGACAACCTTGTGATCCTTCAACAGGTTCATACCCACGTTGGTGTCAACGCGGTTAGTTGAAGAGAACAGCGGGCCGGCAAACATGCCACCCAAAATCACCAGTGCAACAATGACGAAGAACCAGGGACCGCTAAAAAGCCTAGCGAAAAAGCCCTTTTTGGGCTTACCACCCGGGTTCTTCTCAGAATTCTGAGCCAATTCTTACCCTCCGTTTGTGGCGGCGTCCCGCCATCTCGTAAAAACGCGTACCCTGCCATAGCAAGAGCTACACGTAGATATAAAGCTGCAACTATCCAATGTACCCAATAAAACTGGCAATTTGCTCATTGGTTTCAGGACTTCACCTCAAAGCAAAAAGAATATTGGGGGCTATATAAAAGCACCCGCGTCCTTTCATCAACGAAGGGACGCGGGCGCATCAAAAACTTCTATGCACTGTGAGTGCGGAAAGTTTATGAGTATACGTGCGGTGCCAGGGTTACGATGCAATCGAGGTTGCGGTAACGCTCTGCAAAGTCCAGGCCGTAACCCACGACGAACTCGGGTTCGATGTCCCAGCCCACGTACTTAACCTGAACATCGGTCTTGACTGACTTGGGCTTGCGCAGCAAGGTACAGATCTCAACGGAGTTAGCGCCGCGTGACTTGAGGTTGCCCTGCAACCACTGCAAGGTCAGGCCTGAGTCAATGATGTCTTCAACAATCAGAACGTCGCGACCTGACAGGTCGGTGTCGAGGTCCTTGAGAATACGTACAACACCGGATGACTTGGTGCCAGAACCATAGGATGAAACCGCCATCCAATCCTGGGTGTAGTGACCCTTGAGCGCGCGTGAGAGGTCTGCCATGACCATGATTGCGCCCTTGAGAACGCCTACCAGGAGGACGTCCTTGCCTTCGTAGTCAGCGTCGATCTGAGCTGCGAGTTCTTTGATTTTCGCGTCGATTTCTTCTTTGGAGAAGAGTACGTGCTTGATGTCGCCCTGTACGTCGTTTGCGTCCACAGTTATCTTCCTTGGTGCGAGGTCGGGAACGGATTAGGTTTAAAGTCTAACGTTTATTGGCAATCTCGTGGGGGGTTTCGCGCGGGATTTTACGGGTGACTTTGACGCCAAAATGAGGGCATGCGGCGCCTATGACGCACCGTGAGTTGTTGGTTCGGTGCGCGACATGAGCACAAGGATGCCGGTGGCAGAAAAGCCCTTGCCTTTTTCGCGTCCGGTGGACCCCGCGGATTGTACGGGCGGGCGAGTCTTGTAAGCAACCACATGCCCTGCCATTTGCACCGGACCACCCTTTGCGCAAGTGAGGGCGAAATCGTCGAGGGCACTGAGGCGTTCGAAGCCGGGCGTTTCTCCCCCGGCTTCTGTGACGGCGAGCGCGAGGACGCGGCGTCGCATGGCGGGGTGAAGTTCAGCGAGCGCTTGACGGTCTAGTATGACGGCTATTTCGTGGGTTTCACGAGCGTTCTCGGGTATCTGAAGCAGTTCTTCAACAGACGTAATGTTGCGGCCGTTTGCGCTGGTCAGAGTTGTTTTTTCTAAACAAACCTGCGCCAAGGCTTTACGCGCGCTGGCTTCTAGAAATTCACTGTCGGGCCCGATAATTGCGGCGGTGCGTGCCAGCGAGGTTGCCACGGCTCCCCCGAGGTTTTCTTCGAGGTAGGGCATGATGCGATGGCGCACGCGGGCGCGCATGAGCGACTCATCGGTGTTAGTGGGGTCGTTCCACGGTTCTAGGTCTTCAGCGGCGCAGATGTCTTGAATCTCTGCGCGAGTGTGATCCAGTAGGGGGCGCAGGTAGGTGACGCCGTCTTCGGTGCGGATGCGGGGAATTCCCGCCAGCGACCGCGTGCCAGATCCGCGGGCGAGACCCAGAAGTACCGTCTCGGCTTGGTCATCGAGTGTGTGAGCCAGCAAGACTGCTCGCGCGTCGGTGGCAGAAACTGCCCGCTCAAAAGCACCGTAGCGGGCTATTCTCGCCGCCATTTCGGGGCCTCCACTACTCGCATCCACGGTGACCGTTTCAACAAGCACAGGTGATAGGCCTAGCTCGCGTGCCTGATCGGCAGCTTTCTGCGCCACCTCAGCAGAACCTTCTTGAAGCTGGTGATCCACCACCACAGCACCCACCTGAATTTCACCGCGGCGGACAAAATGAGCTGCTACAGATGCCAGAGCGAGGGAATCCGACCCGCCGCTCAAACCCACCAGCACCAGCGGTTTCTGCTCAGTGTTCCCAGTGTCTTCGATTTTTTGAGGCGAAGACGCTGAACCTTTCCTTCCCGAAGCAAGCACCGTGCCCTGCCCCAGCACATCGTTGAGAGCACGAGCTACAGAAACTCGCGCCGCACCAACAGCCGGGTGCAAGCGTCCCTTACGAGCAAGCTGAACCACTTACTCCCCCGACTTCTCAGCAGCTTTGCCGGAACCCTGCTGCGGCTCGGCGCCAAGCACGCGGTCAATCCACAGTTGCGGATTGTGAATCTCGGTCTCGGTGGGCAACGTGTTAGGGCTGGTCCAAATACGGTTGAAGGCGTCCATGCCGCGAGCATCCACAATAAACTGCACGAACTTCTGGCCGTCACGGTACTGGCGCTTTTTCGCGTCCATACCCAGCGCCTTGTAAATAATTTTGGTCAGAATCTTCTGCACTGAACTACGGCGCTCAAAGCGCTGACGAATGGTTTTAACGGTGGGAACAATCGTGCGATCCACGTTATCCATCACAACGTTTGCGTGACCTTCAAGCAGGCTCATCACGGCGGTCACCTGGCTCAGGCGCTTGCGTCCGTCGGCAGAGAGCATACGGTCCATTGCGCGGTTAGGAGTGGCAGGATGCGGCGCCAAAGTCTTTTTCTTGGCACGAGTAACCGCGGCCTCCTCAGCACGGGTCTCCTTAGATGAGACCACCAGACGGTTGAGCAGGTTATCTGACACTTCACCCATCTCGTTGGTCAAGGCACGCACCTGATCAAGCATGTAATCCTTAAGCCAGGGAGCCGCCGCGAACTGGACGCGGTGCGTCTGCTCATGCAGGCAGACCCAGAGGCGGAAATCCTCGGGATCCAGGTTGAGTTCACGCTCCATCGCCACGAGGTTAGGCGCAACAATCATCAGGCGACCGCCCGCGGGGCCACCGTCATGCAGTGCCGCGTAAGGATCGTACTGGCCCAACACCTTAGACGACAGAAAAGCGAGAATCACGCCCATCTCGGCAGAACCCGTGTACTGCGCAATAGCGAAATCACGAGTATTCATCGCCTCAAGCTTCTGCCCCATCACAGAACCGGCAACGGGCTTCAAAATAGTATCGAACGATTGGGCATTCGCCTTACCCCACCCGGCGCGGTCAACAATCAGCACCTCGGAGTCACGCAAATCCTTAGCGGCCTCTAAACGAGTGATGTTGTAAACGTGCTCCACCGATGCCTCAGCGGCGGAGCGCATCGACGCCACAGCCTCAGCAGCTTCGTTGCCTTTCATCTTGGGGCCAGCACCTGCCAGCGCCCCAGCGATTTTAGCGGCGGTCTTCCATTTGATGGGTGAACGATGAGAAGTCATAGTCTCTATGCAAGCACAAGATGAGGCACTATCGCACGCTCTACCGATGCGCCCAGAGCGTATTTACAGCACCGCATCGCACCAAGCACGCGCACTTGATAGGTTTATAAGCACATCCCACTTCAGTAAATGTTCTTTGTAACGGCAGGTGCGTTTAGGTCATGGCTTCTAAAACTTCTCCCCTGATTGCCGCAGGCATGGCGGTTCTGTGCGTTGGTGCAGGCATCTGGGCTATCCCCCGCGCAGTGGACGCCCGCCAACTGGCAGCCGGGGCGACTTCCACCTACTCGGCTCCTGCCGCCCAAGCACCCGCGTCCTTGAGCCCGCAGGGAACAACAGATTCACAAGAGCTCACTACAGCTCTTGATCAGCTCATGAACGGCTTTACCGGCGGCACAGTTTCTGCCAGCGTCATCAACCCCACCAACGGTGAAACCCTCTACGAACACAATGCTGACAGGGCGAGCACGCCTGCCTCTAACCTGAAGATTCTCACCGATTACACGGTATTGCGAACATTCGATAGCTCAGACCGCTTTAGCACAGACGCTGTCTACGACGGCACAAACCTCACGCTCGTAGCTGGCGGCGATACCCTGCTAAGCACCGGAAAATCAGACTCCACCGCGGTGGTCGGGCACGCAGGGCTTGAAACGCTCGCGCAACAAACCTTGGACTCCCTCAAACAACAGGACGCGCACGGCACAATCACCGTTGACCGCGACACCTCAATCTTCACCGGCCCCTCAGCAAACCCTGCATGGGATCCAGCAGATAAAGCCTCAGGATTCGTGGGCGACGTCTACCCCATGGCGCTCTACTCGCACTCCGTTCCGCAAGACGGCCAGCCCACCGAACACCGATACGACAATGCCGCAGCCGCCACCCAACAGGCCTTCGTTGACTCCCTCAACAAGCTCTCAGATGGCACCCTCACCTTTAAGATGGGCAACGAAAATCAGGCAGCCGACGACGCCCAAAAACTCGCATCTATCGAATCTGCCACCGCCGCTGAGCAAAGCGCGTCCATGATGCAGCGCTCCGACAACTTTCTAGCAGAAACCCTTGCCCGCAACGCCGCCATCAAAGCAGGCAAGCAGGGCACTATCGAAGACGCGATTGCCCACGTCAAGCAGAGCCTGCAAGACGGCGGGATTTCCACCGACAAGCTCACCATGGTTGATCTATGCGGTCTATCGCCCGACAACAAAGTCACTAACCAGACGCTCACGTCTATCATCAAAACCATGGTCACCGGCGATCCCACGTTCAGCCAGGGACTGCCCGGCCTTCCGGTGGCTGGCGGCACCGGCACCCTCGCCCAACGATTTGATGACGCGAACGAGGCAGGCGGACAGGGGTACGTTCACGCCAAAACAGGCACGCTCAATAACGTCATTTCACTCACCGGCTACGCAATCACACCGCAGGATGAGGTACTGGTGTTCTCGATTATCGCCAACGACGTGAAAGACACCAATGCGGCTAAAAACCTGCTGGACTCATCAGCAACCACAATCGCCGGGCGCGCTTAGCTGAGGCTAGTGGACTCGTTGAAAGTTGAGATGTTCAAGAACAACACTCAGCATCTATACCTGAGATTGGTTGCAGCCAGAAATAGCTTCAGCGAACCGGCGAGAGAGACTGCTCGCTGATGCTATTTCTGGTAGCAAAGCCTCCCTACGTCTTATGAATAACTACTTTTAGCTGATAACACGGGCATGCCCTAGCACACCAAAAATCCCGCGTGCTCACCTACTCAGTGATGCAACGCGGGATTTTTAGTGTGGAATAAAGTCTCTTAGCGAACGACGCTCAAATCACCGTCGGTGGAATCCCACACAACGGTAACGCCCTTAGAGAAGCGCTGAATAACATCCTGACCTGACCATTCTTCGCCAGATACGGGGTAGCCGTAGCCGTTTTCAAAGCCGTTGTGGCTCCACTGCCAGCCGATGCCACCGGTTTCGAGAACGTGGTGAGTGCCGGTTGCCGGTGACCACAGCACTTTGTTGGAGGCGCCGTCGTTCTTGCGGAACAGCTGGTATGCGCCACCGTCTAGGAGTCCGCCTGATTCGTTCATGGTGGGGTAGCCGAGTTCTTTTTCGGCGCCGTTAGCCAGCCAGTAGCTACCAATGCCGCTATTTTCGCGCAGGTAGTGCGCACCGGTTGACTGTGACCAAACAAAGCGGGTTACTGTACCGTCTTTGCTAAAGCGCTGGTGGACGCCGCCGATACCGTCTGAAATTTCATCGGTGATGGGCTCGCCAAAGCGAGCGGTGCCGCCCTCTGCGCGGAACAGTTCACCGATTGCACCCTTAATCTCGTGAGCGGATGCTGCTGAGACCTGTGAGGTGAGGTCGGCGGGTCCGCGTCCGTTCTCGTAACGGTAGATACCTACGTTACCGAGAACGCGCCAGGGCAGGCCGTTGCCGTAGCCGTAAGCAAGACCGATGCCCGCCGCGTTGGCCTCGGGAGCCAAGACGGCTGCACGGTGTGCAGGTGAGCTCTTCCAGAAGGCAAGAAGCTGGCCGAGGTCATCGTTGTATGACAGCGCAATGACTTCGCGTGCGAAGGAGTATCCGGCTGCGCGGGAATCGTTAAGGAAGGCGGTGCCGTGTGAAACGTAGCCCTGCGCGAACTGGCGGCGAGCTTCGGGTTCCTGGATAGCAGCTAGGGTAGCTGAGTGACGAAGCGGGCCGAGTCCGTTTTCGGCGCGGAACTGGTTGATCAGGTTGAGCAGGGTCTGAGTGTCTGCTGCGCGCTGTTCGTTTGATACCGAACGCAAGTCTGAGGTTGATGCGTTCGCAACGCTTGTGCCGAGCGTTGCGGTTGCGGTTGCTGCAAGCGCGAAGATACCAACCTGGCGGCGGCTAAGATGTGCTGAAGTGCCGCCGGCGAGTGAAAGATTCATGTAATACTCCATATTGCTGCCATACCCACGTGTGGGGAGATTGTGAGCTGGTCATTAATATTTTCTGCATCTGAAGTTTATAGAATCGTTATCTTTAAAGCGAGCACCAATTTTTCGTTATCAAACCGATATAATAAGTTCGATTACTTTTTTCGCACACCCAGAACCACTTACCTCCACCAGCCCTCGGGCGATGAAAAACCTTGAAATATCAAGCATTTTTTGATGATTTAGAGCCAAAATCGAGAGAAATTTTATTTTTCAAGTAAAGTTTTGGGCGAAACCAGAAGCGATTAATGAGTTATATATTTCACTGAATTTGTCCCCTTAATTAGTAGCCAACGTAAAATTTATCGGGTTTATTAGTAAGCTTAACTCACTAAAAATCAGCATTTAATCGAATATAAATTCGAAAACCTAATATCGCTTAGCACCGAAAAAAGTTAGCGCGAGCACATCAGCGAGCAATACGCATCCCACCCCACACGGCGGACGCAAGAAGACAACAACTCCCCGGCGAAAACTACCTTGCTTTCACCGGGGCGTCACCGTATTCAAGACAGGGCAAATACCCTAGATACCTACTTAGGCTCCGATTCCAAAGATTCCAAGAATCTTAAGAATCAGCTCACCAATACCGCCAATGGCCTGGATGATGCCTGCAATATCCACTGTCTTCTCCTTTCCAAGGAAACCAACCCGCGCACCTTTACGTGCTTCGGAAACCGAAGTTTCGCTATTTATACTAATCAGTATTTCAAACTTTAAACAATAGATTTTTGGTTAAGTTTTGGCTACATTTAGCCCTCTGACATGGTCAAATATTAACCATTGATTAACGGTTGCCATTTCTATAACGCTTCAATAACCATCGGGCCCGACTCTCTGCGCATTTTTCACCAGAAGATTGACCAGAATTCTGACCAGCCATATCTCTTATTTACGTGCCGCCCTCCCCCGCTCTTTTCGCTTAATACTTCTGAAACAGCCCTTATATTGTCAGACCCCCTTGCTAGGCTAATTTCACCGGCAAAGGAGTACCCCGTGTTTTTTACAGACAGTTTCACCACCGCAACATTCGACGGCAAACCCGGCCAGTCACTGGTGTTCTCAGCGAGTGACCTCGTCAACGCATCCACCTGCGAGTTTGCCACGCTGATGATTCTTGATGAAAAGCTCGGCAGAACCCCCAAAACAGCCATCACGGATGATGCCATGCTCGAACGCACCGCCGGCCTCGGCGATGCCCACGAGCTTGCTGTGCTCGATGACTTTCGCGCTCAATTCGGTGAATATAAAGCTGAGAACGGCACCGGTGTTTACGAAGTCTCCATGGATCACGGTTTTAGCTCAGCAGAGCTTCGCGAGAAAAATGCCGAGACCGTTGCAGCGCTAAAGGGCGGGGCTGATGTCGTCTTTCAGGCGTCCTTCTTTGATGGCGAGTTTTATGGGCGCGCGGACTTTCTTCTCAAACAGCTAGATGGTTCTTACGCGGTCTACGACACCAAGCTGGCGCGTCATGCTAAAGTCACCGCGCTTTTGCAGCTCGCCGCCTATGCAGACCAGTTAGAGGTAAACGCTATTCCCGTTGCGCCTCAAGCAGGCCTCATCTTGGGAACCGGTGAACACGTTCTCTTCGATATTGACGATATTGTCCACGTTTTCAGGGAGCGTCGCGAACGCTTTAAAACTCTTGTGGCGGCCCACGGTGCACCCGGTGTAGCTCCTGTTGACTGGTGGCACGGTTCTCAGGCGATAGCGAGCATTACTCAGTGCGGGCGCTGCGATTACTGCACGCAACAGGCTCGACGTTTTCAGGATGTACTGCTAGTTGCAGGGTTGAGCACTCGTCAGCGCGCTCGTCTTGCCGAACGCTACGGCATCCGAACCATCAACGAGCTAGCCACCTACAACGGCTCGCGCGGCAACCTCACCGGAACTTTAGCTAAGTTGCAGGCGCAAGCGGCGGTACAGATCGGTGTTGGCGAGGTTGATGGAACGCGCTCATACGTCCAGGATGGTTCTACACACCAGGTGTCGTATAAAGTCACCGATACTGCTCCTCTTGAGCGTCTGCCGTTGGCAAATGAGGGCGATATCTTCTTTGATTTTGAGGGCGATCCGCTGTGGCAAGGGACCGATGGCTCATGGGGTATCGAGTATCTTTTTGGCGTCGTAGAAACTCCGCTGGGGTTCGAAGAGCCGGTTTTTCGTCCGTTCTGGGCGCATAGCCGGGCACAAGAGCGCCAGGCGCTGATTGATTTTCTGGATTATGTTCAGGCGCGTCGTGCACAGTACCCCAGCATGCGCATCTACCACTATGCCAACTACGAAAAGCGGGCGCTGCGCGATTTAGCGGCTAAGCATGGCGTAGGCGAGGACGCTGTCGATCAGCTGTTGCGCGAAAATGTGCTGGTTGATTTGTATGAGACGGTGCGTAACTCACTGCGTATTAGCGAAAATTCGTACAGCATCAAGAAATTAGAGCCCCTGTATATGGGTGAAAATTTGCGCGGTGGCGAGGTCAAGGACGCCGGTGCGTCCGTAGTAGCTTACGCCAATTATTGCCAGGCGCACGATGCTGGTCGAGCTGAAGAGGCAGCTCAGATTCTTGAGTCTATTGCCGACTACAACCGCTACGACTGCGTATCGACTTTGGAACTTCGAAACTGGTTGCTGTCATTAGTTCACCGCGATGTTGCCAGTGAGCTTGCTACCGAACCCGAGGTTCTGGCGGTGCAAGAGTTGTTAGAGGCCAGTGGCAAAGATGAAGAAGAACCCACGCCCGCTGAACGCGCCCTTCAGGAATATCTTGAATCGCTGGATACCGATGAAGAACTCTCTGCAGATGATCAGGCCATTGCGATGGTCGCCTCGGCAACCGGTTACCACCGGCGCGAACGCAAGCAGTTTTGGTGGGATCATTTTGACCGTCTGTCGTCCTCTGTTGAAGACTGGGAAGACACCCGCAATACGCTGATTTTTGAGCGTCTTGACGTGGTTGACGATTGGCACGTGCCACCGCGTAAGCGTTCCCAGGTGCGTAGGCTCTCGGGTACCGCGCGTATGGCAGATGGGTCGTCCTTCAAAGAGGGCGAAAGCGGTTTGTTCTTGATGTATGAGAACCCGCTGCCCGAGTACTTTGAAGAGATGCTGATGGCTGATGCTCAGCGTTTTGCAGCGTCCAACGGAACCGGGGCGATGCCTCGCGTTCAGGACCGTTCCGGGCATTTTAAAGCCACGCTGGTAGAGGTTGAAAAGCCGTCTGCAACCAGTGCAGAAACTCGTGTGCGCGTAGTGATTGAAGAGTCCTTGCCGAAGACCGTCGAGCCGTTTTCGCATCTGCCTATTGCGCTGACTCCGGCGTCTCCCATTCGCACGGCTGCCCAAGAGGAGTCTTTGGCTGAGCTGGCACTAACGGTGGGTAATTCCCTGCCGACTCTACCTCACCTGGCGGGGCTCGATATTTTGCGCAGGCGCGCACCGCGCCTCACGGGTGGTCTCTCGCTGCCCTGCCCCGAAGAGTTCGTTGAGGACCACGGTTCGCTAGCCACTGTTGAGGCGATGTACCGCGCCGTCAAAGAGCTGGACCATTCTTACATCGCAGTGCAGGGCCCTCCCGGGTCTGGCAAGACCTTTGTGGGGTCGCAGGTTATCGCCAAGCTTTTGGACGATGGGTGGAACATCGGCGTGGTGGCGCAGTCTCACGCGGTGGTTGAGAATATGCTCGCCGGCTGCATCAAAAATGGCAAGCTCAACCCGGCGCGCATTGCCAAAGCCAAAAAGAAGGGCACTCAGCCTAACGACCACGGCTGGCAAGAACTTGACACCGCCGACATTCCGGGCTTTCTGGCGCAGCCGGGCACTCTCTTTGGCGGCACAGCGTGGGATTTTGCCAACAGCAAGAAAATCCCCGGCCAGGCCCTCGACCTACTGGTCATCGATGAGGCTGGACAGTACTCACTAGCCAATACCCTGGCGGTGGCACGCGCATCCAAAAACATGTTGCTCTTGGGCGACCCGCAGCAGCTACCGCAGGTAACCCAGGGCTCGCACCCCTACCCCGTTGATGAATCAGCACTGGGCTGGCTCAGCGCTGAGCACCCCACCCTGCCAGAGAATCTCGGTTACTTTTTGGGCGTTACCTGGCGCATGCACCCCGACTTATGCGCACCTGTCTCAGTGCTCTCATACGAGGGTAAGCTGACCTCAGCGCCTCACGCCGCGCATCGAGAACTCTCGCATTGCGCCCCCGGTGTCTACGTTCAAGAAATCAGCCACGCCGGAAACACCATTTACTCGCCCGAAGAAGCGCGCGAAACCGTGCGCATCGCCCGCGAATTCATAGGGCAAGAATGGACGCCTGACACCGGAAAACCTGACACCGCCCGGCCCATCGAACCAGAGGATATCTTGGTGGTCGCCGCCTACAACGCGCAGGTTGATCTCATCACCGAGTATCTGGTGCAGGCAGGCCTCAGCGACGGTATTGGCGGCGGAGTACGCGTGGGCACCGTTGACAAATTCCAAGGCCAAGAAGCGCCCGTCGTCATTGTGTCCATGGCGGCATCCAGCGCAGGTGATTCCTCACGCGGTGCGGAGTTCCTGCTCTCTCCCAACCGCCTGAACGTGGCGATTTCGCGCGGTCAGTGGTGCGCCATCATCCTGCGCTCCGCCACGCTCACCAACTATCTACCCACCAGTCCGCAGTCACTCAATCTGCTCGGACGATTTGTACGGCTGAGCAGAAACGCCCAAAAATTTCCCCACATTCCTGACCACCAGTAGAAAGATAGAATAATGAACCACACCATTTTTCACGCTTTGCTAGGCGAAACTTTGAAAGGAGGCGTGCTGTGAAACTTTCACCCACGCATCGGGCGCGCACACCCTACCTCTTCCACTTCGACCAGCAAAGCGTAGCTCTCGGCGAAGCGCACTTTCTGGCGTACATTGACACCCTGCTACGTTCTTTAGATGTGCCCACCCAAACCACCTACTGGGATCAGGTGTACCTGGCGCAAATGGAAAACCAATTCGGTGAATTCACCAGCCCCTCGCTCCTGGATGCCGGCGCCCAAGATAACAGCGACATGATCAACAGCGTAGGTGCACCTCTCACCGAACCCGAGCTGTGGGAGAAGTTCGAAGCCGCTATCTTTGCCCAAATGTCATGGCCCAAACAAGACGAAGAGCTCTACCTACCGAGCCTTCCTGAATGGTTGCAGAACGCCCGCGCCTGGGAGTTCGACCCCGTAGCACCCGCACAAGGACCAGGAAATATCGGCGGATGGGTGCGCACCCGCGGTCGCACCGGCGCAGGATACCCCGTCGGACTTTTCCAGCTCACCGACCCCCGATCCTTCTGGGTTCTTGGCTCCCCCGAAGACCTCGCCAGCGTCCACGAACTCTGCCTAGAGATGGCGCGCATCCGCTCAGGTTTTCAGCAAACCACCGCCTACCTCGGCCATGATCTGCTCTTTAGCTCCCTTGCCCTGCCCCTAGAATGCAGGCAACCGCTCGAAGAAGAACTGTATATCGCCGGAATTGATACCGAAACGCTCTTTTGGGAGTAACCTTGAAGTGAACTTAATCCCCAAGTCAGCTATATTTTTATCGTTGCATTCCCCTGCACAGAACCACGAACCACACGCACGAAAAGGCTCACTCCCCACCACTATGTTTGTTGTAACTCTTATTCAGCGCGCCGCCACCCTTCCCCAGCTCGATGAGCTACTGGCCAGCCTCAACGAAATGAACCCGTCCGTTCCATTTGAGAAAACCTATAAAGACGAAATCCAGGGCGCTTTCACGCAACCCTCCACAGTGCTAGACGCTATCAGCAAAGCCGCCCGGTACAACGGTTTTTGGATTGGCGTTGGAGTGGGCGAGCTTAAAATCCCGCGTCTTGCCGGGGCTTTAGGCGCGGTTAGCTTGGCAGAATGCGAGGGTGACGCCCTTGATTATTCGCGCATGGCAAGCGAGAAAGCACAGTCAGGTTCTCCCGCACGCGCAGTAGTAGTACGCGCGTCCAACGACTACGGCGCTGATTCATTGACCGGGCTTCTTCGCCTGCTCTACCGCGTGGTCGCTGCACGCACAGAAACAGAAAACCGCGTCCTTGATTTGATTATTCCGGGGGTTCGCGGTCAACAGCGAGCTATCGGCCGCGCGCTGGGAATTACATCGCAGGCAGTAAGTAAGACGCTGACCCGCTCCTACTGGCACGAAGAATACGCTGCTCGCACCGCTATGCTCGCTCTCTTTGAGGCGTTAGAGGCGTAGCCACCGGCACGTGCCGGCACTTTTCGTGGATTTATGCTGTAATTTTCGAGTTTTTACAGCGCGAATCCACGGAAAGTTGTCTCTTGGCCTGACCTAGCCGGTTTACATGCGCAAAAGCCACGAAATTACAAGCATCGCGGGTAGCGATGTGCAGGTGGTCAACAGAATAATATCGCGCGTTAGAATCATCGACTGCTGGTAACGCGAAGCGTAGTTATAGGCGTTCTGCGCGTGGGCAATGCCCCATTAGATCAGGGCATAAAGATACCCCGCAGTTTAGAGTGCGCAACTATCCGATGCGCCGGGCATCCTGTACCTGTTGCGGCTGATCCAGTCGTAGACGCGCTCAGCGATTGGACGCACGGGTGTAGAAATCAGCACCGCACCCAGTCCGCGAATCAGGCGGCGACGACTGGTTTTCAGAGCTAGACCGACAGCGAGCGCCCCGTAAGCGAGTTGCCTCTCCTCGGTCACGTACGGGATAGCGCGGGCAAAGCGTCCTCTATCAATGCGGTATGCCACGAGGTCGTCTGGGTAGGCGGGGGCGATCTCTGCGATTAGGTCGAAGTGACGCTGCGCGAACGATGCACATTTTTGACAGAACCCGCAGTCTGGGTCGTAGAGTAGAGCTCCTGTGAAAGCAGGTTTCATTGCGCGTCCTTATAGTTGCGAACAAGGGCGGCAAACTGCTGAGCACCGCGGGCGATGCGACGCTCTAGGGTTGCTTGGTCTGTTCCCGTCACTTCTTCGGGGGTAGCGTAAATAGCGGTCGGTGCCACCTGCGCGCCCATGAACCCAAAGAGCGGGCGCATAGTGTGGTCAAGCATCAGCGAATGGCGCTGTGTTCCGCCGGTCGCACCGATAAAGGTGGGAGTATCGGTGAGGTCGTCTTCGTCGGTCAAATCCCAGAACAGTTTGTAAAGCCCCGAGTAGCTTGCTTTGAAAACGGGTGAGACCGTGATGATGCCGTCCGCCGCAAAGATTTTCTCGTAGGTTTCCTGCAGTTCAGGGTCTTCATCATCCCCTGAGAGCTTCTCGGCAATTTCGTAGGCGAACTTGCCAATATGCAGGGTGTGAACTCGCACCTCCCCGTGCTGCTTGAGTTCATTAGTGACAGCCTGACGCATCTTCTCTGCCAGCATGGCGGAGACAGAATGACGCGTCGCCCCGCCGGTCACGACAACAAGTGAATACGTCATAACTTCCTTACCTCTTACTCAGTGAACACAACGCAGCAGGTAGGGCGAGTATTCCTGAGTTACTTCTGTTTGAGTATGGTGCACAGGCTCACCAGGTTGATGAGGCAGTCTGGCTCCACTACAAGAGTTAACTTACGCAAGGTATCGCCCGTTCACCAGCGCAACGGTGGCGCACTTACCTTCTCGCCTGGTGCGCTTCGCTTACAAGGCAATTCATGCCAGCCCCAGCCAGTGCGCCACGCTGTTGCACTGGCTTCCCGGGCTTCTTCCGAACAAGACCCGGGTAAAGACACCACTGGTCAAGACAGCTTATCCAATTGAACCGGACGCTCCCCACCCAGTAGACATTCTGAGCTTTAGCCGTCTATCGCATCCAGCTCGAGCTTGCCACCCGCATAGACCAAGTTTTTTGCCAGCGGAATCTGGTGCGACGCGGATTCCAAGATGTGCATGAAGTAGCCCGCGGTATTGGGGAAGACAATAAAATCGCCCACCTGAACGCCCTGCGGAAAACGGATGGGGCGGCGCATGATCACCTCATCCTCGATGCAGTAGGCACCCACCAGATAGCCCTCGTAGGGTTGCGCATCAGCAGCGGGTTCGGATGCGCGAACGTGCAGCGGATCCACCAGGTAGTCGTCGGAGGTAGTGCGCAACTGGGTACGGTTCATGGCAAGACCAACCAGCGGCACACCATCGCTACGCTTTTTAATAAAAGCAACCCGCGCGACAATCAGGCCGCATCCATCAAGGATGCTGCGCCCCGGCTCAAGGTGTAGACGCACGCCGAGTTCGCGAATGGCGTCCCCTGCTGGCGACGTGAGAATCTGGTCTAGCCAGTCGCCGCGCACGGGTGCCTGGTGGAAAGGATAGAAGTTTTTCAGCGGGTCTGCTTTCCACGTAAAGGGCGCAATAGCACCCTTGTTTTGTGCGGTCAGCGCCTGCTTGAAGTTAGTCCACTGGTCAGCATCATCAAGGTAGCTCATGGGCACGCCGCCACCAATGTCGATGAATTCTAGATGGTGCCCTACCGCTTTCAAACGCTGAATCAGATCGGTTGCCTCCAGCAGAGCATCAATGCGGTCTTGCGCGCTGTAGCCGTGCAAATGCAGGTGCACACCGGCAACCTTCACATGCTGATGCGGTTCTGCCAAATAGCCCGCCCACACATCGGTCAGCTCACCAAAGCGAGTGGGCATAAAACGCTCCGGGTCGGGAGCAATACGCGGTGCCACGCGCACCGTCTTATCCCCTGCCAAAGCAGTAATGCGGTCGAACTCCGCGCAGGTATCAACAGAAATTGTCACACCGTTATCAATAGCGAGCTGCAAGAGCTCATCGGTCTTAATGGCTGCTGAGAGAATGATGCGCTCCCCCGGCATTCCCGCTGCCAGCGTCTGGCTGAGCTCGCGGTGGCTAGCAACATCTACGCCGTGCCCGGCGTCGCGAGCACGTTCCACAAAAGTGAGTGCCTTGTTAGCCTTACGGGCAAAGAAGACGCGCACGTCAACACCGTGTTTTTCGCCCTGCGCGGTGAGTTCTGTGCAGTTGCGTTCCATAGCATCTGACTGCACCAGATTGACCGGGCTATTGTGCTCTTTCACCGCGCGCTGCAAGAGGTCCACGCTACCTGCAACCTCGCGCATCCACGGCTCCAGCCTGCCGGTCAGCGGCGGTAAAGCGTAGGCATCTGAGGGCGCATGCAATGAGGCAATGGTCTGCGCCCACTGTGGAATAACGGTGTGCAAGTTACGGGAGAGTGAGTCATTCCCCAGCACATAGGGCTCCGTCATGCGACCGGCAAAGGCAAAGCGAGTCTGCCCCGGCAACATGCCGTTAGATTCGGTACAAACAGTCACCGGTGAATCAGTGGGTGCCTGCTCGGGTGCGACTGCCTCTAGCACTCGGGCACAGAAAGTCTCAGGATGCGCGCCGGGGGCTGCCAACACCGCGTCCACCGTGAAATCTGCGGTGAAATCCGAGCCATCGGCAAGGTATGAGAAATCTAAAATTCCAGCTTCTGCCACCGCGATCAGACGCTCCACCTGTTCGGCAGGCGCACCGTAAGCATAGGTCTCCAGCAAGCGAGCAAGCTCAGCGAAATCATCGGTTAAGGAAAGCTCATCAAAAGAGAACCGCTCGATAATCGGCGTGTAAAGCTCACGCCACACCAACCCCACGGTTTGCTGGAGACGACGCAGGTGAGCCAGTGATTCGCGGAACTCAGCGAGCGCATCCGGTGCAGGTTCCAATGCGTCCCAGATGAACTTCTCCCCTGTTATTGCTTCGGTCGCCTCAGCCAGCAGATTCTTAAGCTCGTCCACCGATGACAGGGCAGCGATGCACGGCACAAAAGGCTTAAGAAGCTTCTTCTCGGCATCCGTTGCAGGCAGGATTTTCAGCTGAATAAAACGACCGCTACGGGAAGTCGGGTAAATGCGTGCGGGTTCTTTGCCCGAAGGAATGTAGGTGCCGTTTTCGATGCGTCCACCGCGACCGAGTGTCAGCGACAGAATCGAGTCAATCGCGGTGAGTGCTGCCCCGCGCAGGCGCACGGTGCTACCAGCATCCACCTGATTGAGCTGCGTAAAAGGATCAAGCATGCCTGACGGATGCGACGCGACCTCATGGCCGGTCACCACCAGTACATGGTCAAAGCTATCTAGCTGGGAGAGCTCGGTGGCGTCCTCACGCACAAAGTTAATAGCGCAGGTGCTGGGAAGATGCGCCACTGCGTGCTCCCACGACGCTTTCAGAAAGCGTCCTACCGTAGCTCGCGGCGGAAATTCCTCTAGCGGCTGCGCCTCACCAAGCACATCTTTGCGGTAATCGTCCAGGGATCCCATCGCCGTGCGAATCACCGGTGACCACACGTTCACGCGCACGTGCTCAGGCTGGTCAACACCATACGCGCCGCCGACTCCGGGCTCGCGCGCATCAAAAACAGTGATATTCAGTGGCAGATGGTGCAGGTAGGCAACACGGGACAGCTCTTCAACAGCCCACAGACCGCGCGGACCGGCACCGATAATAGCGATTGAGATTGGCACGAATGATTCCTCTGTGTAGATGTATCGCAGTTGTACTGAGTTTAGTAGAGCGCCCGTTTAATGCAGGTTTTCTTCAACCCACTCATCGTTGTAGATGGTGCCGGCATACGGCATACCGCCGTCGTGCAAAACCACCACGATTTCTTCGCCCTTCTCAAAGGAAGGCGCATCGGCAGCGAGGGCAGCCATGACGGCACCGCCGGAAGCACCGGGCACAATGGCTTCGGTCTGCCCCAGCTCGCGGGCACTTTTCACCGCGTCAAGAGCATCAACACGACGCGTACCGGTGGGGGTTTGGCGAGTGGAGAGTTCGGTGACGACGCCTGCGCCGTAACCGGGAAGCAGACGTTCACCGCGGGCACCGCCGTAGAGTACTGAGCCTTCAGCGTCCACGGCAATGACCTGGGTATCTGCCCCGCGTTTGGCGACTTCAGCGATGCATCCGCCCACGGTACCGGTAGTAGAGACCGCCACGTAGACGCGCGACGGCGCATGCCCCAAAGCATCAAAAATTTCTGACATCGTACCTTCGCTGTGAGCTGTGAAAGCAGCCTGGTTCGAGTACTGGTCCAGGTTGATAGAACCGGGGTTCTCCTCCAGCAACTCGCGCACCTTATTCTTGCGCGCAGTCAGCCAGTCATTAGTTTCAGGGTCGGGTTCGGTGACAGGGTGGAGGACGCCACCGTACGCCTGGATCAGCCCGAGAGTTGACTGGTTAGTGCGCGGATCAACCACGCAGTGAAATTCAAAATCTTCGAGAATTGCCTGACGCGCTAGGGCTATGCCCAGGTTGCCGGAACTGGACTCAATCACCATGGTGCCGGGCTTGAGGCGTCCGGATGCTTTCGCGTCCTTGACCAGTGCAGCTGCGGTGCGATCTTTAGCGCTCCCGCCGGGGTTAAAGCTCTCAAGCTTGGCGAAGATTTTTACACCCTTCACCTCGTGCGCAGCTTCCCAGCGGGGAAGGCGGACGAGCGGGGTGTTGCCGGCAACTTCTTCGATGCCGTTATATAAACGTGGGGTCATGAAACTGATTCTACGCCAAAAACAAGGTTTCTTATGATGTGACGTTTGCCCATGCTGAGAGCGTATTTTGCAACCGTAAGAACTCTAGGCAGGGCGAGAGCACAGGATGCCTCTCCGCTCTCACAGACCAGGCGTCCTGACGGGCGAATACCGCCCAGCAGCTCCAGCGCGTCGCAGGTTTACAGCAGAGATTGGAGGGTGTGCGCTACCCCGTCCTCATAAACACTGAGCGTCACTTCTTTAGCTACCTTGATAACTTCATCGGGCGCCTCGCCCATAGCAACACCGCGCGCCGCCCAGTGAATCATCTCTTTGTCATTGTGACCGTCGCCAATGGCGATAGTGTGCGCGGGGTCTACTCCGAGTTTGCGGCGCAGGTGTTCTAGCGCGGATGCCTTTGAAACACCGTGCGCGGCGATGTCCAGCCAAGCGCTCCAGCCTACGGAGTAGTTCACGCCGTGCAGACCGGCATGATAGATAGCCTGCTGAAACTCGTCCTGATCAACATTCTCTGCAAAGAGGACGACGCGGGTTGCCTCATTCATGGTGAACAGTTCTTCTTTGTTCACGCGGATGGCGGTGGACCCGAAGTTGCCGTCTTCAAAATCTGCAGTTGCGTAGATTTCGCCGCTGGGAACTTCTACTGCCATTTGGGCGTAGGGAACTTTTTCGGAGAGCAGTTTGAGGGCACGTGTGGGGTTGAAGTGCACGCAGTCAAAGACGCGCAAGCCGTCTTCATAAGCAGGGCTCAAAACATAGGTGACTGCGCCGTTTGAGGTGACCATGAAGCCTTTATCTAGCCCTAGCATCTGGGCGATAGGATGCGCCGCCTGGCGTGAGCGTCCGGTGGAGATAATAACGTGGTGGCCAGCGTTCATGACCTGTTGAACGGTTTCTTTGACGGCGTCGTTCATGGTTCCGTCGTGCTTAACCAGTGTGCCGTCGATGTCGAGAGCGATCAGGTACGTTGCGTCTTCTTCTTTGTGCCAGTTGCCTTCAACGGGCGGGTGTACGCGCAGATTTTCCATAAGTATCACTGTTTCATTGTGAGTTTTTTCTTTAGTCTACAGATGGAATCTGGCTAAATTCGACGTGAATTTTCCTCAGGCGTAATCGCAGAGCACCTCGCGCAAAAAGCAACTTTCCGTGGATTTGCGCTGTAAAAACGTCCAAATTACAGCGCAAATCCACGGAAAGTGCGTTCGGCTGTCTTTATAAAAGCTAAAGTTAGTCCCATGCCTTTATCAGATCTTTCCGAGAGCACTCAGAACTACCTGAAGACCATCTGGGGTCTTACCGAGTGGTCGGATGAGCCCGTCACCACCTCGCGCATCGCCGAGAAAACCGGCCTACGCCTATCGAGTGTTTCGGACGCGCTCAAGCGACTGAGCAAGGCAGGGCTCGTTATCCACCAGCCCTACAGCGCCATTGAGCTCACGGCTGAGGGCCGCACCTACGCGGTTGAAATGGTGCGCCGTCACCGCTTGATTGAGACCTTCCTTGTAAAGACTCTCGGGTACGGCTGGGACCAGGTGCACGACGAAGCGGAGGTACTAGAGCACTCCGTGTCTGATAAATTCATTGCTCACATTGATGAGCTATTGGGCAACCCCACCAAGGATCCTCACGGCGACCCTATCCCCACCGCATCCGGCGTATTTAGCGACACCGACGCACACACCCTCCTGCACTGCCCCGTGGGGTCAAAGGTGAAAGTGGAACGCATCGATGACGATGACGCTGGCCTGTTGCGCTTCTTTGCCGACCGCAAAGTAGCGCCCGGCGCGGTACTCACTGTCAAAGAACCAGAGCCCTTCTCAGATTCGCTCTCCGTTGAAGCAGACGGGCAGCTCATGACACTGGGCCGATACGCCGCAGCAGCGCTCTTTGTGTCAGGATGCGAAGACTAAACTCTCCGACCGCAACACCGCCAATGCAGGGTGTTGGCGGTCTGCTGGCTCGGGGCTGGCGTGAACCGCAGGCGAACGCCCCGCGCGAGACTGCGAGAGGGACAGCTGGCAACTGCGCGTCTGCTAGGTTCCGGGCTTCTCTACAACTCGCATCCTAGCTTTCTTGCCGCGCATCCAGACACTCACCAGTCCGTAGCGGGGACTTGCTATATAAACGGCGGTGAAGATGAGTCCCTGCACCAAAACCACCGCGCCACCAGGGGAAACATCAATATAGTAGCTCAGATACAGCCCTACAATCGATCCGATGGCAGAGACTACCGGCGCGATCATCAGCATTCGTGAGAACTTGTTGGTGAGCATACGCGCGGTTGCGCCGGGAATAATGAGCATGGCGACCACGAGGACGACGCCCACAATTTGCAGTGCGAGCACGTTAGTAAGTGCAAGCATCACCAGTAGGACGCCGCTGATTATGTGCGGGCGCAGTCCGATAGCCTGCGCGTAGTTGGGGTCGAAGGCAACGAGAACAAAGTCTTTGCGTTTGATCAGCAGAACCGCTGAAACCACCAGCCCGAGAACCGCAATCTGAAGAACGTCTGCCGTTGAAATGCCTAGGACGTTGCCAAAGAGAATGTGGTTGAGGTCGGTGTGCGACGGCGTAATGGAGATGAGCACCAGCCCCAGCGCAAAGAGGGTGGTGAAGACGATGCCGATGGCGGTGTCTTCGGCGATGCGCCGCGTCCCTCGCCTGATGCCCCACATGAGAATCACTGCCACGAGGGCTGCTACTAGCGCCCCCACGGCAAAGGGTGCCCCCACGATGTAGGCAATTACCACTCCCGGTAGTACGGCGTGGGAAATCGCATCACCCATGAGCGACCACCCCATGAGAACTAGCCAGCAGGAGAGTAAAGAGCAGGTTACAGCCATGAGGACGGTGGCGATTAGCGCTCGTTGCATGAATTCGAAGGTGAGCGGTTCAAGCAGAAAATTCACGGTTGACCTGCGCTTTCGTCTGTCCGCTAAATGCTCGCATGATGTTTTCGGGGGTGAGCACGTGCTCCGGTGTGCCGTGCATGAGGATGGTGCGGCGCATGAGCGCGGCTTCATCGATCATTTGGGTGAGTGAGGGAAGGTCGTGTGATGACACCAAAACGGTGGCGCCGTGTGATGCTAGTTCGCGCAGCACCTGGCCGAGCATTTGTTCGCTGGCATAATCCACACCTGCAAAGGGTTCATCGAGCAGAAGGACGCGTGCCTGCTGGGCGATAGCGCGAGCGACGAACGCTCGTTTGCGCTGGCCACCGGAAAGCTCACCGATTTGCCGATGGGCGTAGTCGGTGAGCGCAACCTGTTCCAGTGCGTGATCGATATGGCGGCCGCATCGTCGGGTAAGTTTTCGAGTGAACCCAAGCCGCCCGTACAAGCCCATTGCGACAACTTCGCGAACGGAAATCGGAAAGCCCCAGTCAATCTCTTCGCTTTGCGGCACATAGCTGACGAGACCGGCTGAGCGCGCTTTTTCAGGCGTCATCCCGGCGATGCGGACTTCACCCGTTTCGCAGGGCACAACACCCATGGTGGCTTTGAAAAGGCTGGATTTCCCTGAGCCGTTCATGCCTACGAGGCCGCAGACCACGCCGGGGTTGAGTTGTAGGGATGCGTGGTTGAGAGCTCGCACGCTTCCATATCTCACGCTCACATCATGTATATCAAGGGCGGGATGGTTCACCTGTTCTCCTTGGGATAAGACCCCGCGTGAGGTACCGGTAGAGTCTCCTCATGGCATCCGGCATCTGTCGGCACCTCACACGGGAAGTTCTGGGGCATCTGCTCTATTTTTCGGGTGTTTTAGCAGCCGCATCACCGCCGGTTAGTCCGCGCGCGATAGTTTCTGCATCGTGTTTGAGCAGGTCAACGTAGGTGGGAACGGGGCCGCCCTGATCAGACAGCGAGTCCACGTAGAGCACTCCCCCGAATGATGCATCAGTCGCATCGACTACCTGTTTCATGGCGTGATCAGAAACCGTTGATTCGCAGAAGACAGCGCGAACTTTATCTGCCTTCACCGCATCAATGACGTGGCTGACCTGGCTCGGTGTTGCCTGCGCATCTGAGTTCACCGCCCACAGGTACTCTTCGTTGAGTCCGGCGTCCTTGGCGAGATAGCTAAACGCACCCTCACAGGTAACCAGTGTGCGTTGGGACTTCTCCAGTGGCTTGAGGTCATTCAGCAGATCATGATGCACGTTTTCAAGCTCTTGCTTGTAGCTTCGGGCATTTTCGCGGAACTCGTCGGCGTGTGCCGGATCAAGATCAGCAAAAGCTTTCGCCATGTTATCTACGTAAATCTGCGCGTTCACGGGGCTCATCCACGCGTGCGGGTTGGGGGTAGATGCGGCGTCCCCCTCAGCGATAGCGATGGGCTCAACGCCGTCGCTCACCGTGATGTGCTGCGCATCGGAGTCTTGAATGAACTTCTCAAACCAGCTCTCGAGATTCAGCCCGTTATCGAGCACCAAGTCAGCATCGTGCGCCTTGCGAATGTCACTGGGAGTCGGCTCATATTCGTGAATTTCGGCGCCGGGCTTAGTCAGCGACTCTACCTCTAGGTAGTCACCGGCAACGTTCTGCGCCATATCTTCTAAAACGGTGAAGGTGGTGAGCACGCGCGGTTTTTCGGCTTCAGAGGGCGCCGCTTGCCCGCATCCGCTCATAACAAGGACGCCGACTGCAAGAAAACTGGTAAGGGCTAGAAGGCGAGGTGAACGGTGTTTCATGAGCTTTCTTTACTGACGTTTGGTGAGGGTAAACACGGTCTTTCAACCGATGCGATTAACCATAGAACAAAATTGTTCGTTTAGTCGAACAATTTTTGAAAGTGTCGCGCATCCACCGTCATTAAAAGAATTCCCAGCAAGAACGAGTAACCTACACATGTACCTCATCGCCGAGAACCAAAAACATACAGCAGAAAGTTTTTACTTATGTCCAGCAAACTCTCCGTAGCGTTAGGCAAGGTAGCCTTAGCTTCTGGTTCAGCTATCGGCGCTGTTGCAGCGCACGATATTCTGCAGAAAAAGCATGCGGTTCTCCGCAACTATCCCGTGCTTGGTCACGCGCGCTATTTCATGGAGAAAATCCGCCCCGAGTTGCACCAGTACTTCATCGAGAACAACTACGACGGCCGCCCCTTCGACCGCGACACCCGTTCAATGATCTATGAATACGCTAAAGATTTGGGCGGCGAAAAAGCGTTCGGCACCGAACGTAAGCCACAGACCGAAGGCTACGAGTCTATTCGTCACGCAATGATGCCTGTCGAGCAGATGAAGGTTGCTCCCACTATTCACCTGGGTGGTCCCGACTGCACTCAGCCCTACGATATTTCGCTGTTTAACATTTCGTCCATGAGCTTTGGCGCGCTTTCAGCCAACGCGGTTTTGGCAATGAACAAGGGCGCCGCTATGGGCGGGTTCGCGCAAGAAACCGGCGAGGGCGGCCTCACCAAGTACCACCTCGAGCACAATGCAGATTTGATCTGGGAATTTGGTTCTGGCTACTTCGGATGCCGCACTGAAAACGGCAAGTTCAACCCCGAGATTTTTGCCAAGAAGGCAAACTATCCGCAGGTCAAAGGCATTTTGATTAAGCTGTCGCAGGGTGCAAAGCCGGGTCTCGGCGGCGTGCTGCCGGGTTCCAAAGTAACCGCCGAAATTGCTGAGGCACGCGGCGTGCCCGAGGGAGAAGACTGCATCAGCCCCGCTACTCACTCAGCGTTCAGCACCCCCATTGAGCTCATGCACTTTATCAAGCAGTTGCGCGAGCTCTCCAACGGCAAGCCCATCGGCATCAAGTTCTGCGTGGGCTCAACCATTGAAGTTCTTTCTCTCTGCAAGGCAATGCTCGAAACCGGCATCACCCCCGACTGGATCACCGTTGATGGCGCTGAAGGCGGCACCGGTGCAGCACCCATCGAATTCGAAGACACCGTAGGTGCAACCCTCACCGACGGTCTCTACATTGTGCAAAACGCCCTCGTGGCAGCAGGTCTGCGCGACAAAATTTCCATCGGCGCAGCGGGCAAAATCGCTGGCGGCGCAGACATCATCAAGCGTCTTGCGCTCGGTGCTGACTTCACCAACTCCGCCCGCGGCATGATGATGGCAACCGGCTGCATCCAGGCACAAAAATGCAACCTCAACACCTGCCCCACCGGTGTGACCAGCCAGAACCCCTGGCTGTCACGCGGTGTGGATGTTGACGACAAGGGCGTGCGCGTACGCAACTACCACGCGGGCGTCATCAACTCGGCAACTCGCCTGCTCGCATCCATGGGCCTGTACTCGTTCCAGGAGCTCAGCCCCGAGCACGTTATTCACCGCACCAGCGTCACCCATAGCCAGTCGCTGGCAAAGATTTACAACTGGCTTGAACCGGGGTCGTTCTTGGACGGCACCGCCCACGACGATTGGATGAGCTGGTGGGAACGCGCGGACGCCTCAAGCTTCGCGGTTTCGCACAAGCAGCATCAGCGTGCAAGCACCTTGCAGAACGCCGAATAAAATAGCCAACCGATAGTTATCACAAGGGGGTGTGGACTTTGCAAAAGTCCACACCCCCTTGAGTTGAGGTACCTAACTCACTGCGTTAGTTGTGCGAGTAGGTAGGCTTCCAGTCTTTAGCAGGTAGCTTGTTGGTCTTGATAAGTTCCTGATACCAGAAGAAGGAATCCTTGCGGTAACGATCCAGAGTCTTCAGGTCGAACTCATCGCGGTCAACATAGATAAAGCCGTAGCGCTTAGCGATGCCCTGGTGAGTTGAAATCAGGTCAATCGCGCTCCACGGTGAGTAGCCCAGAACGTCTACACCATCGCTGATAGCTTCCTGGGTCTGCTCAAGGTGCTGACGCAGGTAGTCGATGCGGTAGTCATCGTGCACGCGTCCGTCGTCGGTGAGCTTGTCGAAAGCGCCCAGTCCGTTTTCGGTGACAATCAGCGGCAGGTGGTAGCGGTCCCAGATAGCACGGTAGGTCATGCGCATACCCACAGGGTCGATTTCCCAACCGAACTCGGTCATGCCCAAATTGGGGTTTGAGACTGCCTTGTAGATGCCCTCTTCACCTTCAGAAATCTGCTGGTCAGCTGCTTCTGAACGTTCGGATGCGCCACCACCGAAAGGCGCGTCCGCAACGGTTGCGGTGTTGTAGTAGTTGAAGGCGATGAAGTCGGGCTTCGCTGACTTCAGAATCTCCATGTCACCGTCAGCGATTTCGGGAGTAGTGCCCTTTTCTTCCATGATTGACCACGCCAGTGAGTTGTATTCACCGCGCACCGCCAAATCGAGGTAGAGCCAGTTACGTACAGCGTTGTAGTTGTCCGCCGCAATAACATCCTCGGGCTTTGAGGATGCCGGGTATACGTAAGCGATGTTCGGTGCGGGGCCAATCTTTGCCTGCGGGTGCATTTCGTGCAGCATCGCCATGGTCTTAGCCTGAGCCACGAACATATTGTGGTTGTACTGGTTCAGTTGCTGCTCGGTAGTGTCTGCGGGGAAGACACCAATGGTCGGGCCGTGCAGAATCATCATGTTCTGCTCGTTGATGGTCAGCCAATACTTGACCTTCTCACCGTATTCCTTGAAAAGGATCTCGGAGTAGCGCACAAACGCATCCGCGGTTTCACGCTGTGCCCAGCCACCCTTAGCTTCAAGTGCGGCAGGAGTGTCGAAGTGGAACATAGTCACGATTGGTTCGATGTTGTGCTTGCGCAACTCATCGATGACCTCGTGGTAGTGATCAATCGCCGCCTGGTTAATATCACCGTCGCCGTCGGGAATGATGCGTGACCAAGCAATGGAGAAGCGGTAGGCGCGGAAGCCCATCTCAGCCATGAGGGCGATGTCTTCTTTGAACCGATGGTAGTGGTCGACGCCGTCCTTGAAGTCGCTGGTACCCTCGGGCAAATCTTCCTTGAGGTCAATGGCGATGGGTCCGCGGCCGTCCTCGTTCCACGCGCCTTCTACCTGGTAGGCAGAGGTCGACGCTGACCAGAGGAATCCTTCGGGGAAAGCTTTGAGTTCTTTACGGTACATGAATCTTTTTCCTTATCAATTATCTTTAGCGTTCAACAATGACAGCGAGCTCGTCCGCGGTCAGGTGCTTACCTACCATTGGTTCGATAGTGGTGAAGCTACCGGAGTGGGTGATGATGGTGATGACGGTATCTTGGTAACCTGCTGCAGCAACCGCGTTGCGGTCAAAGGTGACCAGCGGCTGACCAGCCTGAACGGCGTCGCCCTTATGAACGTGCATGGTAAAGCCTTCACCGTTCATCGCAACAGTATCGATACCCACGTGAACCAGCACTTCAACACCGGTGTCTGACTTAATACCGTAGGCATGGCCGGAATCCAACGCGGTAACAACCTTGCCCGAGATGGGTGCGTAAACATTGCCATCAACAGGCTCGATTGCTACGCCCTGCCCCATCGCACCGGAAGAGAACACGGGATCATTGACCTGCGAAAGCGCCATTGATTCACCGCTGGCAGCCGCCACCAAGTCAGTGGTGTGAGCATCCTCAGCAGGCAGAATAACGGTCGCGTTCGCGGGGACAACCTGGGCGTCAGCGGGGACGAGCTTAGTATCAGCAGGGCGAGTTTCGATAATAGATGCCTCAGGCTCAAGATCAGGCGCCACAGCAGCTGCCGCTGCAGTAGCCTCACCCTTCTTGGGCATCCCAAAGAGGAAGGTCACCACAAAAGCCGAAATGCCTGCCGCAGCAACACCAATGAGCTGCAAGGCAAAGTTACCCACGCCCAAGAAAGCGGGAAGGGTCAGCACAGATGCAAAGACATTTGCGGTAGCACCAGATCCGCCGGACGCTGCGATAGCACCACCGATACCACCGGCAGTAATACCGATGAAGAAGGGCTTCTTCAGAGGCAGGTTCACACCGTAAACAATGGGGTCAGTAACACCTGAGAAGTAACCAGCGATTGAAGTAGGCAAAGCCATCTGACGCAAGTTCTGATCCTTCGTACGAAGCGAAACAGCAAGAGCCGCTGAACACTGTGCGATAACAGCTGAAGGCAATGCAGCAAAGAGCAGTGAGTGGCCGGTGGTAGCGATTTCGTTAATCATGATCGGTGACAGACCCCAGTGCAGACCGAACATCACGAAGACCTGCCAGAACATACCCATGATGAAGCCGCCCAGCCACGGCGCAGGACCCCAAATCCAGGTCAAAGCACCAGCAACGAGGTTAGTAGCCAAAGTAATGATGGGACCAATAGCCAACAAGGTGAGCAAAGCAACCACGATAATCACGATGAAAGGCACAGTGAAGTTACGCATCCACGAAGGAATAACCTTCATCAGTTTTGGCTCAATCAAGCTTTGAACCCAAATCGCCACAATAATGGGGAACACCGAGTATGAATAAGGAGCCATAACCACGGGAATACCGAACAGATGGACGGGGTCTCCTGCCTCATACATTCCCGAGATGGTAGTTGTTTGCAAGAAAGCAGCAATAGCCATCGATGACGCGTAGTTCACCTTGAAGTGCTTAGCAGCTGATACTGAAAGCACAATCGGCAAGAAGAACATTAAGCCGTCGCCGAGAGCAGCCAGAATTAAATAGGTCTGCGACTCAGTGTCAAGTAGCGGAATGCCCACAGTGAACAGCGCCAAAAAGGCCTTGATAAGACCAACTGCAGCGAGCGTCCAAACTACCGGACTAAATACCCCAGAAATCATGGCGATAAAGCGGTTAAGCGGTGAACCCTTATTGCCTTCTTCATCAGCGGCAACACTACCCTCACCTGCACCCAACGATGTGCGAGCCATAATCGCGTCATACGCAGAGACAACGTTATTGCCAATAACTACCTGGTAGAGACCAGCAGACTTCATCACCGTAATGACGCCATCCAACTTCTCAATCTCAGCAGTCTGAGCAAGATCGCGGTCACGCAGGTTAAAACGTAGACGCGTTGCACAGTGCGCTAGGGAATTAATGTTCTTCTCCCCGCCGACAAGCTCCAGCACCTTGGTACCTAGAGCGGCGTAGTCAACCTTCGTTGAGGCCACAGCATTCTCCTTGGAATACACGGCAAGCCCGGGGCCGAAACTTAACCTGAACTACCGCCAGGATGCATTGACGTTGCGTCCGTGTGCGGGTTCAAATCAATCCGGTGCCGGGGTCTTTTTCGTTGCCGATAGCTCCTACCAGTGCTGGGTGAAAGCTCCAAAGAAACAAAAAAGACCCAAGCGCAACATGCAATGCATGAAGTGCTTAGGTCTTGCCTCCAGTACAGTTGCTCCCGCGTCAGCGCGAGATAACAACCGCCTAAGTAACAACCCTAGGATTGCCAGTTAAAAACTGTTATGTAGATAACCATAGCTCCGTCACAGTCAATGAACAAGAAGCGGAATACTGTTTTGACGTTATCTTCTCAGCACCTGTTCATCCCCCTGAGGTCTACACCCCAAATATTAACTGCTGCAACAAGGCAAAACACGCGAATATTACCTTAGCCCACATCTTTCCTACTAGTGGGAAAAGCATTAACGATACCCGTGCTGCATGTTTAGGTCGCTATGATAATTTACACAAGATATTGAGGCTTATTCAAAAGTCCTCCCAGCCGCATAAAACACCAACCCCCGAACCACCGCAAACACCCGCCCATACACGCTCAGCGGCCGCCGGAAACCTGTATGCAAAACCCGCCACGTCTTGACCTG